>NZ_JBTNCJ010000004.1:0-207631 GCF_054512635.1 Pantoea sp. XAF26B01_ASV70 | reverse complement strand
TAGGAAGATCCGTGATGTGAACAGGCGAGAGCCGCTGTTACTCGATACAGTGGATACTATCACTCACTACAGCGGTTAATCTACTTACCATAGTGGTTATTTCTCTCGATATAGTGGTTGTTTTACTCGTTATAGTGGTTAGCGACCCGGCTTTAACGTAGTCATACCGTGGCCTGAGGCGATGCTGGGATCTTTAAGGAACTTAATAAGGATCTTAAATGGATCTGTTATTGGATCTATTCAGTGGATAACCTGAGAAAACTAACTGAAAAAGAGTCGAGCCACCGCCCTCCCCCTTTACTGGATCTCACTCTTTCATCGCAAGCACCCTGGAAGAAGCCGTCATCTACGCATAATCAGGGTTATGCACACCGATTCAGGCCAATTACTCGCTATAGTGGTTGTTGAGTACTCGCCAGCGCGGTTGCTTTTCTCGCTATAGTGGTTGTTATACTCGTTATAGTGGTTATTCTTCTCGCTACAGTGGTTACTGACCCCCTTCCAGGCCTTGTGTCACAAGGCTTCAGACGCTGCAGGGATCTGTTAAGGATCTCAATTTGATCTATTGAGGATCGACCAATTGGATCTGGCCTGTGGATAACGGGGATAAAACACACAAAACAAAGAATTAGTTGAGAGTCCCAGTCAGAAGTGATTTTCACCTTCAGTTCTGAATGTACGGTTTATCAGAAGCACGACTGAGAAGGTCTTTTACTGCTAAAACGATCTAACGCTGAGCATAGGTAAGACTGGAATGTTGCATACACCTATAACCATTAAATCTTTAGGGTTATAAGTTTAAATCAGGCCTCAGAAAATCGGTCAGTGAAAATACAGAAAACTCACCATGATGTTAATCGCCTATCTATTTGATAAATAATGGATTATTTTTTATTTTCATGATGAAAACACCATAAGATTCTTACTTAACGTAATATCTTTGTTTTGTCAGTACTCAGAATCTGTCAGACATACTAAAAAGGCACTTAAAATAACTTTCCCGGAAGAAGTTAATAAGGCACCAGTAAAGGAACAACAGGAAGAACAGGAAGAACAGGAAGAACAGGAAGAACGACAGTAAGAAAATGCGTTCGGCATAATAACTTAAACTAATAAATAGGCTTAGCGTGAATGAAGTAATTTCAGGAATGTAAGAATGATATGAAGATGAAAAGATTGTATCGGGAGCTGAATCAAGCACAGTAGAGCGTTAATTCTGACTGTCCGGCATAGCTACATTATGGTGACTTGCCACAATTAATATTGCTCTAAGCCTTGCCGCATTAAGCCTGTTCTCTACTCCTACTCATGCTCTTAAATCGGCAGTCTTAACTCTTCGATGATTTTGATTCGTGACATCACATAATGATGAAGGGAATTAAATCCCTCTCTTTTCTAGATTAAGCCTTGCAATAAAAACCCTATGCGGAAAACGCCTGACATTATGTTGACAGGCAGCAACACAGATTATGAACGATACATAATGACAAGGCATAAAAGGTATAGATTTGGAAGCAGTGATCTTAAGTTAGCAATGATAACGGTAACGATTACTTGCGCACTTTACCGTTATGCCTACTCCTTCAGGTTCAAAAGCACTGTAATAGCTTCTGAGTAAAACTCTACGTCAGCAGTAAATGTTGAGTGAAAGTGCATTAATCCTGGAAATTTTTCACCAGGCTATTTCACGCTTAATTAAATGATTTATAATAACTTTTATTGAATTTTCATGCTGAAAACACCATTAAAAAAACACGAAAACAATTTAACGAGCAAGCTGCAGACTGGCAGATGATTTATCAGAATCGGAATGCACCGCTCCGAATCATTAGTCCTTAAAATATTCGTTTAATGTCGCCATTTTAAGTTCTCTGTCTCAACCAGCCTGTAAGACAAAAAAGCAGAGCGATTCACTTTCCAGTGATTCACAAAAGTAATGCTGCTTGCATCTCACCATCGCGGAGAAAAAATCCAGGTTTTTGGCATTTTTCTAAAAAATTGGCAGGTATGTGCTTTTTGTGTAGTATGCAAAAAACATTAACGCAGAGGGGCTTATGAAGCGTGATTATGGTGGAGTGCTGGAAATGGCCACACGTGCCAATTCCATGTTACATGGACTGAGTAACCATATTGAGCAGCAGCGTCAGGAATTTAACCAGACCGGTTTTTACCAGACCTTCTCCCGGAATGCTGTCGCCAACATGCCATTGCTGAGTAAGCATGCTGTTGTCGCCGCAATTGGCGATATGGAAGCAGCAGGTTATCAGTTTGGGAAAAAACAGACCGGCAGCACCTCACAATATGCCCTGACTATCCAGAATGTGGTCGACATATATCAGCATCGTAAAGTACCGAAATATCGTGATCGGCACGATGGCCCCTTTGTCGTATTCGTTGTCAGCCTTAAAGGTGGTGTCTCAAAAACAGTGAGCACAGTCACGCTGGCCCACGGTATGCGTGCACATCCTTCTATGTTACATAATGACCTGCGTATTCTGGTTATCGACCTGGATCCACAGGCATCAAGCACGATGTTCCTGAGCCATACCAACAGTGTCGGTTCAGTTCTGGAGACGGCAGCGCAGGCGATGCTGAACGATCTGGATGCTGACCAGCTTCGTAAGCAATTCATTAAACCTACTGTCATGCCAGGCGTTGATCTGATCCCAGCCTCTATCGACGATGGTTTTGTTGCAAGCGACTGGGAAGAGCTGGTTGCTGAGCATCTGCCAGGCGTTGCGCCTTCGGAAGTACTACGCCGCAACGTGATTGATCGTCTGGCGGGCGACTACGATTTTATCTTCCTTGATACCGGACCTCACCTTGATTCATTCATGCTGAATGCAATTGCGGCCAGTGATGTATTGCTGACGCCGACGCCCCCGGCACAGGTCGATTTCCACTCCACCATGAAGTATCTGACGCGTCTGCCTGAAATGCTGGAGCGTATTGAGTCCGAAGGCATTGAGCCACGGCTTAAAGCCAATATCGGCTTTATGTCCAAAATGACCTCTAAACACGATCATCTGACTTCGCAAAGCTATGCCCGGGAAGTGTTTACTAAATCGATGCTGGACTGCAGCCTGCCGCGACTGGATGGATTTGAACGCTGCGGCGAATCCTTTGATACGGTGATCAGTGCCAATCCCTCCTCTTATCCGGGCAGTGCGGACGCTCTGCGCAAAGCTAAATATGAAGCCGAGCAGTTCTCAAGGGCTGTGTTTGACCGCATTGAATATATCAGGAGTACCCTGTGAGCAAACCTATACAGCGCATCGGGCGCAAGTTTGGTGATTCTGCTATCGCAAACATGATCGACAGCAGCAGCCAGTCGCGCACATTTACGCTGAAGTCGGGCGCGAAGGCCACCTTTGTGCGCCAGCTAATCCTGCATGATGATATTGAAACCAGAACCAGCGTTGACCCAAAAATCAACGGACGTGACCAGAGCACGCTGACGCCGGAATCGCTTCAGGAGATCACCCGTACTATTACGCTGCAGCAATTTTTTCCGGCTATTGGTCGTGTCAACGGTGACCGGATTGAAATCATGGATGGTTCGCGCCGCCGCGCCGCATGCATTCTTTCCGGTGCCAGTCTGGAAGTACTGGTCACCGCTGATGAACTGAGCCTTAGTGATGCGCGTCAGCTGGCTGCGGACATTCAGACAGCAAAAGAGCATAACCTGCGTGAATTAGGTCTGCGCTTTATGCTGATGAACGAAAATGGCATGAGCAAAACAGAGATTGCTAAAGCCGAAGGCATCTCAAACGCAAAGGTCTCACGAGCGTTCCAGGCCGCAGCCGTACCCGCTGAATTTATTGAACTCTTTCCGGTCGTATCAGAGCTGACACTTCAGGATTACCAGCTACTGCTCGATGTCTGGGAAGAGGCGAAAGCGGAAGCGGTTGATGTCACCGCGCTGGTCAGCGATATTAAGCAAACGCTGAAAGCTGATGATTCCCTGCTAAGCGCCAATGCGGATGAGAAGAAGAGCGCGATTCTTAACGGCTTTAAAAGCGCCCGTCGTCAGTTAAAAAAACCTGCACCCGTCAGCAAGACGGTGACAGAAAAGCTGGCTACCTTTACCACAGCTAATACCTATGCGCGTCGTAAAACTAATGATGAGAAGCGCACTGTGCAGTATGAATTCAGCCGTCTGCCAAAAGAGATTGCTGAACAGATCGACGCGTCAATCAGACAGATACTCTCCACATTAAAATAATCCTCTTCACGTTTTTGATACCAGAACCGGCCCCTGTGCCGGTTTTTTAATTCTTTCCTCCACCAGCCTCCCGATAGCGCAATCCGCATTATATTGCTTCGGCTGATAACAACTTCTGTTAATTACGCATCATTTCCGCAGGGTAATGCTTGAACTCAGCACGGTTTATCGCTATAGCTAAAACGGTTTAGCTATCACGTTTAATCAGAGGAGTTTTTTATGTCTGTACGCGTATGGTGCCTCGGGGATGCCGTGGTTGATTTGCTTCCCGAAATGCCGGGTCGCCTGATGCAGTGTCCGGGTGGGGCGCCCGCCAATGTCGCCGTTGGAGTTGCCCGTCTGCAGGGAAACAGCGCTTTTATCGGGCGGGTAGGGGATGATCCCTTTGGTGAGTTTATGCGGCAAACGCTCATTGAAGAGAAGGTTGATACCCGCTACATGATCGCTGATACGCAGCACCGCACTTCAACCGTGGTGGTCGGATTGGATGACCATGGCGAACGTTCCTTTACCTTTATGGTGAGGCCGAGTGCTGACCTGTTTCTTGAGGTGCAAGACCTGCCCGTATTCCGGCACGGGGAGTGGCTGCACTGCTGTTCGATTGCCTTATCAGCTGAACCTTCACGCACGGCGACCCTGACTGCCATGGAGCAGATCCGGGCAGCAGGCGGGCATGTCAGTTTCGATTTAAATCTGCGTCATGACCTCTGGCCCAATCCGGAACTGCTGCATGCGGTGGTGAACGAGGCGCTGAGCCATGCGGACGTGGTTAAACTGTCCGACGAGGAACTCAATTTTCTCTGTCCGGATCAGGAACCGGCTATCACCATGCCGCAGCTGGCAGTGCGATTCAGCATAAAATTATTGCTGGTCACGCGGGGCAGGGAAGGTGTGATCGCCTGCTATCAGGGCCAGCTATACCACTATGCTACTTCGCCCGTGGCCAGCATCGACACCACGGGCGCAGGTGATGCCTTCGTGGCCGGATTACTCTGGGGGCTGGCTAAGTCGGGTCTTCCTGCCGATGAATCGCAGCTGGCCATCTGCCTTACCAGTGCACAACGCTGCGGTGCACTGGCAACCACGGCTAAAGGGGCCATGACAGCACTTCCGCGGCTCCACCAGCTGGACGACCTGCCAGGCTGATTATCTTATTGCCCCTGTTTTGGGAGCTATCTCACAATCACTAAACCGGTTTAGCTATTTTCATTGCGCAGGGAAATTACCCGTGGCTATGATTTGCGCCTAAACCGGTTTAGCAAAAAAATCCGGTGGTGATAGCCTCTCTTCAGGGACATAAAAAAATGAAAAAAAGCACGTTAGCAGTGAGCCTCTCAACGATATTACTTTCTACATCAGTCTGGGCTGACTCCAGTATGAGCAGCATTGAAGCACGCCTTGCGGCCATGGAGCAGCGACTGCAGGCAGCCGAGCAGCGAGCGAATGCAGCGGAAACCCGCGCACAGGTCGCGGAGAAACAGGCACAGATGGCTGAGAAACAGGCACAGCAACTGGCTGCCGTACAACAACAGACCCAAAACTCCACCGCTGAGGTCGCGCAGCGCACCGCGAAACTGGAACAGAAATCAGCCGATGAAGGTGGCTTCGAGTTCCACGGTTATGCCCGTTCAGGATTGCTGATGAACAGCTCGGCCGCCAAAACTCAGGGTGGCCCGACCGTTACCCCTGCCGGGGAAACCGGCGGTCACGTTGGTCGCCTTGGTAATGAACCGGATACCTACGTTGAGCTCAACCTTGAACATAAACAGACGCTGGACAACGGCGCGACCACCCGTTTCAAAGCGATGCTGGCCGATGGACAGCGCACCTACAACGACTGGACAGCCGCCAGCAGCGATCTCAACCTGCGTCAGGCGTTTGTCGAGCTCGGGCAGCTTCCCACCTTCAGCGGCGCATTCGATAACGCCACGGTCTGGGCCGGTAAGCGTTTTGATCGCGATAACTTTGATATTCACTGGATCGACTCCGATGTGGTGTTCCTTGCCGGTACCGGTGCCGGTATTTACGACATGAAATGGAGCGATCAGGCGCGCAGTAACATTTCCCTTTATGGTCGTACCTTTGGCGACATTGAAAACAATGAAAACACTGCGCAGAACTACATCCTGTCGCTGAATAACTTTGTCGGGCCGGTACAGCTGATGGTCAGCGGTATGCGGGCAAAGGATAACGACGATCGCCGTGACATCGACGGCCTCAGAGTCAAAAGCGATGCGGCAGAAACCGGCGTACATGCGCTGCTTGGCCTGCATAACGACAGCTTTTATGGGCTGAGAGAAGGCACGTCGAAAACTGCACTGCTTTATGGTCATGGACTGGGCGCAGAGGTGAAGTCGATTGGTTCTGATGGCGCACTGTTGCCGGAAGCGGACACCTGGCGTCTGGCGAGTTACGGTATTACCCCGCTGGGCGGTGGCTGGCACATTGCACCTGCTTTACTGGCTCAGCGTAGTGAGGATCGTTACGTCAAAGGTGACAGCTATGACTGGGCGACAGTCAACCTGCGGCTGATTCAGGAAATCACCCAGAACTTTGAGATGCAGTATGAAGGCTCTTATCAGTACATGGATCTGCGTCCCGAAGGCTACAACAACCGTAATGCGGTCAGCGGCAGCTTTACCAAACTCACCGTTGCGCCAACCCTGAAAGCCGGTGATGTCGGTGACTTCCTCAAACGTCCGGAAATTCGTCTCTTTGCAACCTGGATGAACTGGGATCACCGGCTGGATAACTATGCCAGTGACGACGCTTTCGGCAGTAAAGGATTCGATGCCGGTGGCGAATGGAACTTCGGCGTACAGATGGAAACCTGGTTCTGACCGGGCGGCCCCGGATGCCGGGGCCAGAGATCAGGATGGATAAAAACATAACAAGATTGAGGTGTGTATGGACTATGTAAAAATATCGCGGGCATTGCTGCCCCTGCTGGGTGGTAAAGAGAACATCGCCAGCGCTGCTCACTGTGCCACCCGGCTGCGGCTGGTGCTGGCGGATGATGAAAAAGCGGATACCACCGCGATTGGCCGGATAGAGGGCGTTAAAGGCTGCTTCCGCAATGCGGGCCAGCTTCAGGTTATCTTCGGCACCGGCGTGGTGAACAAGGTCTACGCTGCCTTTATCGCCGAGGCGGGCATCAGTGAATCGAGCAAATCTGAGGCCGCTGATATAGCCGCACGTAAGCTCAACCCTTTCCAGCGCATCGCTCGCCTGTTGTCGAACATCTTTGTGCCGATCATTCCGGCGATTGTGGCATCAGGTCTGCTGATGGGCCTGCTGGGGATGGTCAAAACTTACGGCTGGGTCAACCCGGAAAATGCGCTCTATATCATGCTGGATATGTGCAGCTCGGCGGCCTTTATTATCCTGCCGATCCTGATTGGCTTTACGGCTGCCCGCGAGTTTGGTGGTAACCCGTTTCTTGGTGCGACGCTGGGCGGCATTCTCACTCATCCGGCGCTGACCAACGCCTGGGGCGTCGCCGCCGGTTTCCACACCATGAACTTCTTCGGCATTGAAGTGGCGATGATTGGCTATCAGGGCACGGTGTTCCCGGTGCTGCTGGCGGTGTGGTTTATGAGCATGCTGGAAAAGCAGCTGCGTCGGGTTATCCCGGATGCGCTGGATCTGATCCTGACCCCGTTCCTGACGGTGATTATCTCTGGCTTTATTGCGTTGCTGATTATCGGACCGGCGGGTCGTATGCTGGGTGATGGCATCTCCTTTATTCTCAGTACGCTGATTGCGCACGCCGGCTGGCTGGCGGGACTGGTGTTTGGTGGACTCTATTCGGTGATTGTGATTACCGGCGTCCATCACAGTTTTCACGCTATCGAAGCCGGACTGCTGGGCAATCCTTCCATCGGCGTGAACTTCCTGCTGCCTATCTGGGCGATGGCGAACGTGGCTCAGGGCGGTGCCTGTCTGGCCGTATGGTTTAAAACCCGCGATGCGAAGATCAAAGCGATTTCGCTACCTTCAGCGTTTTCCGCGCTGCTGGGGATTACCGAGGCGGCTATCTTTGGTATTAACCTGCGCTTTATGAAACCCTTTATAGCGGGTCTGGTGGGCGGCGCGCTCGGTGGTGCCTGGGTGGTGTCGGTCCATGTTTATATGACTGCGGTCGGACTGACCGGTTTGCCGGGCATGGCGATTGTCCAGGCTGGCTCTCTGCTCAACTATGTCATCGGCATCGCAATCGCGTTCACCACTGCATTTGTGATCTCTTACCTGCTTAAATACAAAACGGATTCTGAATAATGGCCTCATCAACACGTCTTGCCGCCATTCTGCAGGCGGTGATGCAGGGTATGCCAAAGGCGCTCAGCGACAGCCATTACCCTGGCTGGCATCTGGCACCGGTAACCGGCCTGCTAAACGATCCCAATGGCTTTATCCATTTCGACGATGAATATCATCTCTTCTATCAGTGGAACGCGCTGGAGTGCGCGCATCAGCAAAAATGCTGGGGACACTGGCGCTCAGCCGATCTGCTGCACTGGCAGCATCAGCCCATCGCCCTGATGCCAGACGAGGAGTATGACCGCGGCGGTTGTTACTCGGGCAGTGCGGTAGACGATAACGGTGTACTGACGCTGATCTACACCGGCAATGTGAAGTTTGATGATGGTTCACGCACCGCGTGGCAGTGTCTGGCGCAGCAGAACAGCGCGGGCGGTTTTGACAAACTCGGTCCGGTTATCGCCGTGCCGGAGGGTTACACCGGCCACGTTCGCGATCCCAAAGTGTGGCGTCATGAAGATCACTGGTACATGGTGCTGGCCGCGCAGACTACCCAGCTGCAGGGCAGGGTGCTGCTGTTGCGTTCTGATAATCTGCGCGAATGGCAGAATCTCGACGAGATTGCGGGCAGCGAACTGGGCGGGCTGGACGCCGCTGGCTACATGTGGGAGTGCCCGGATATGTTCACCCTCGGCGACAGCACGTATCTGATCTGCTGTCCGCAGGGTGTTGTGCCTGAAGAGAAACGCTATCTGAACAGTCACGCCTGCGCCTGGCTCAGTGGCTCATTGGATTATCAGCAGGCTGCCTACCTGCATGGCCCGCTGAACGAAATGGATGCCGGGTTTGAATTCTATGCACCACAAACCACGCTGACCGCTGACGGCCGGCGTCTGCTGGTGGGCTGGATGGGAACGCCAGACGGTGAAGAGATGGCCCAGCCAACCGTGGCGCATCACTGGATCCATCAGATGACCTGTCTGCGCGAGCTGAGCTCCCGCAACGGCCGGCTCTGTCAGCAGCCGATTGCAGAACTGCAGGCGCTGCGGGAGAGGGAGCAGCACTACCAGGGCCGCGCCGATGACGCGCCGCCAATCGCCGCGCAGCGGCTGGAGCTTGCGCTGGAGAGCCTGGGCGATATAGAACTCAATTTCGCCGATACGCTAATCCTGACGTGGCAGCAGAATGAACTGCGGCTTGCCCGTCGCAGCCTGGTATCGGGTCAATGGACCTATCGTTACTGGACAGGGGCTGCGCGCCGGTTGCAGATCCTGTGTGATCACTCCAGCGTTGAGATCTTTATCAACGACGGGGAAGGGGTGATGAGCAGCCGTTATTTTCCGGACCACCCGGCGATGCTAACCCTGCGCGGTCGCGCAGAACTGCAGGCCCGCTACTGGTCGTTACGTCGCTGCATGGTAGAATAAGTCCTTGTTTCACTAACCGATGCCTTGCCGTGAGAAAAACCAAACGCGTTACCATCAGTGACATCGCCGGACTGGCTGGGGTTTCTAAAGCCACTGCCAGCCTGGTGCTCAACGGCCGTGGCGAAGAGTTACGGGTGGCGAAGGAGACGCGTGAGCGGGTTCTGACACTGGCCCGGGAACACCATTATCAGCCCAGCATACACGCCCGTATGCTGCATGACGCCCGCAGTCATACGCTGGGGCTGGTGGTGCCGGAAATCACCAACCACGGCTTTGCGGCCTTTTCCCATGCGCTGGAAAATCTCTGTCGCGCGGCCGGTCTGCAACTGTTGATCTCCTGCACCGATGAAAATGCCGGTCAGGAGATGGCCGTGGTCAATAACCTGGTGGCGCGTCAGGTCGACGGGCTGATTGTCGCCTCCAGTATGCTGAGCGACAGCGACTATGTCAGCCTCAGCGAACAGCTGCCGGTGCTGCTGTTTGACCGCCACATGAACAATACCAGGCTGCCCTGGGTCATCACCGACTCTGTGACGCCCACCGCTGAGCTGGTCGAAAAGCTGGCGCGCACCTGTCCGGAGGAGATCTATTTTCTTGGCGGACAGTCTGACCTCTCCCCGACCCAGGATCGTCTGACGGGATTCAAAGAGGGACTGATGCGGGCGGGTGTGACGCTGCGGCCGGAGTGGATAATTCAGGGTAACTATCATCCCGGCAGTGGCTATGAGATGTTTGCCGCGCTCTGTCGCCGGCTGGGACGCCCCCCTAAAGCGATGTTCACCGCCGCCTGCGGTCTGCTGGAGGGAGTACTGCGCTACATGAGCGAGCATAACCTGCTGACCAGCGACATCCGCATTGCCAGTTTCGATGATCACTATCTCTATGATTCACTCTCCATTCCGATCGACACGGTTGAGCAGAATGTCCCGGCACTGGCGCAGGCCTGCTTTTCTATGCTGACCACGATGATCGCTGGTGAGGATCCCGCTGACAGTCAGCTTATCCTGCCCGCCACGCTGCGGCTGCGCGGTTAACTGCCGGGCGCTTCAGGGCAGTGCTTTACCATTCGACCGGCAGGGCGCTGACGCCGCGCAGATTAGCTCTGTGGTTGCGGCGAACGCCAGCGGTCACGGGCCGCATCTCTGGCAATCGCGTCAGTAATACTTCCAGCGCCACCTCCATTTCTGCCAGTGCCAGCCGGTAGCCCATACAGTGATGTATACCGCCACCGAATGCCAGACAGCGCCCCTCATGCCGCCGGATATTCAGCCGTTCCGGAGAGGTAAATACCAGCGGGTCGTGATTGGCTGCACCAAGGCTAAGGAAGAAGCGGGTTCCGGGCGGGATAAGCTCTCCTGCCAGCTCAATCTCTTCCAGAGTCGTGCGGTAAAGCATCTGGACCGAACTGTCGTAGCGCAGACATTCCTCTATGGCATCGGGTATCAGCGCATGATTCTGTTTCAGGCTCGCAAGTTCCTGCGGATGAGCATGCAGGGCCAGAATGGTGTTGCACAGCATGTTTGATGTAGTTTCATGACCGGCAAGAAACAGCAGTATCACATTGGCGATGATCTCATCGTGATCCAGCCGGTCGCCATCACTGCCGCTGCGCAGAAAAAGCGACACCAGATCACTGGCGGTGCTATCACGTCGGGATACGATCACGGCACTGAAGTAACTTTCCAGTACGGCAAAAGCTTCAGCGGCTTTCAGCAAATCTGGCTGACTGATTTGAGGATCGAAAACCCTGACCAGTGCAGAGGTAAGGCGACCCAGTTCTGGTGCATCAGATTCTGAAACATCCAGCATCCGGCAGATAATGCGCACCGGTAGCGGAAAAGCGAATGCCTGAGCCAGATCGCAGGCACGACGCCCTTCCAGTTCATCAACCAGTTCATTGGCTATCGTCAGCGCCATCTCCCGAAGAGATTTAATCTCCCGGGCGCTGAACGCCTTCATAACCAGTCCTCTTAACCGGTTATGATCGGGTGGGTTCAGCACCAGAAACATTCTGCTGATACCCTGAAACAGCGGCAGTCCGGCTGCATCATCACCAAATCTTACTCTGACACTTTCCATATAATTTTTACCGACCCGCCGGTCGTTCAGCAGGGCGTCCACCACCGCGTGACTGCCGCTGATGATGATCTTATCTCCGGCAGGGATAAGCGGTCCCTGCTGATGCAGTTTTCGATAAAGGGGAAAGGGATTGTCAGAGTAGTCGGGGTTCATGAGTTCATGAAGCTGCATAGCGTACTCCGCTGATAGAGGATTAGTGCTGGCACTGAATGCGGGAGAGGGAAGCGAACAGGCTGTTTTTATCACTTTCACTGAGGTGAGGTGCCGTGAGGTGTGACATCAGAAATTCTTTGTCCTCCTGCGAGAAGGCGCCAGCCATCAGGCGCTGGCTGATCGCCGTCAGGAGCTGGGTATCCAGCTGTTGTATCTGCTGTCTGGTCTCGGTCAGATCCCTGACAGGAACAGCGCTGTCTGGTGCTGAGAGCCAGTCAGCCCGATAGCGATACTGGATCGCCTTGCTGGCGTTCATCAAAGCGTGAACAAACGGCTCCAAGGAGTGGGGTTCAAGCCCGGCCTGTTGTGCGTTTTGCAGCATGTTATCCAGCACCACCTGTTCCCGTGGCAGATCCTCAATAGGTAAATGATGCAGTGCTTTATAACCCGCCACCGCTTTCATCACCTGCATCCGTTCGTTGAGCGAGGTAGAAAGCGCCCCAAGAGAGACGGATGAGACTGTACCTGCAAAAACGTTACTGCACATAAACAGTGAAGAGAAAAAAATTGCCACAAAGTGAGTCATTTGCCTGCTCCATAAATGAAAACTGGCACTAATTTATGCATGAAAAAATAACTATGTGTGATTATTTTGTTTTCAAAATGTGAATCACAAGGCGGGTCAGTGAAATGAGAACAGGTCATTAATTTTAAAGTTATTTTTTATCTTTATGGTCATTAAATATTCACATTAATTTGCAATGCTGGCGGGTTGATTGGATATGACGTTTGAATGGATTCCCCCCTGATGCAGGTGGCGTTGCGCCATTTACGTCATCTCTGTGATGCCAGAATGAGTTTACGAGGCATGCCGGGTAGTGCGCACAGGAAAGCGCCATGCCGATCAGGGTTCAGGTATAATATGTTCCGCGAGTGTGGCCGTTTTTTAGCAGCAAAACGAGGTAGGTATGTCTGTATCCGAAGCTACTACCGGTGGTAAAAGTGTCGCGGCGTTAGTTGAGAGCCTGGAAAAACAGGCGGCAAAACGTTCAGACGCGAACTGGCACGAAGGTCTGAAAAGCAGCACCAAAATCGCACTGGAAAAAATTAATGGTGCGTTTGCTGCAAAATGGATCAGCGCAGACGAGAGCCTGAGCCTTAAGCAGCGCGTTTACAGTGTGCAGGATAAGTTGATTGAGCTGGCTTTATGGTGATTTAAATTGCCCGTCGGCTCGCACGTAAATCGGCAGGGGTAAAAAACTGATATTTCAGCACGCAGCGTCGCCCGGCATTTTGCGCGCTGCGCAGTGAAGGGGTGTTACCGGGCAGAATGGTACCGGTCAGCAGTGCCTTCTCACCATAATGATGATGAAGCTGCTGCAGCAAACGCTGCTGAGCGCGCGCGGCGAGTCCACGGCCCTGATAAGCGGGCATAATCACCTCATCCATAATCTGAAACCCCTCAATAAAGGTCAGTCGCCGGGGGACACAAATCATCAGCCCTGCCACTATGCCCTGCCAGATAATCAGAAACACATGTCCCGCGGCGATATCCTCCCGTAATTCCTGCCTGCTGGTTGCCAGTAGCTGATCGCGCAGATGCGGCAGCGTGTGCCAGCTGGCACGATAGGCGCGGTTAATCGCCGTGATACAGGCGGGATAATCCTTCCGGCGGGCTGTCACCAGTGAAATATCTTCGTCGACAGGAACAGAGAGTGAAGCCAGGTCGCTGAGGAAAAGCAGTTGATCGGTTATACCGATGTCAGGATAAGTCGCAGGCAACAGGATGCGCAGCTTCAGAGGTTTCAGCGGCTGCCATGCCTGCATAATGGCGCTAGCGACCCTGTAATCGATGATGCCGTCACGCGCAACAACCTCAATAAAGGGCTGTGCAGGATCGCCACCCAGATAGCGCGGCCCGGTGAGATAACGCTGGCCGTTTATCGTCAGTTCTCGCTGCAAAAAGGCGTGCTGGGGCAGACCGGTTTCACGCCATGGAAAGGCGGAAGAAAAATGGTGATCGTGGCATCGTGTCTGCTGCTGCGCCAGCCAGCTGGCAAGCCAGTCGCTGAGACGTTCAGATGAGACAGGAACAGTACGGTAGAGCGACACCATATAATCCAGCATAAGATTCCTTATTGCCCGCCGTCAGTGATCTCCTGCCTCGCTCCGCGATACATCTGTACCGTTACCGGATTGCAGATGAGGCTGATGAGAGTGTAAACGATGTGCTCTGTTTATGACCATCTCAACCTCTCAGCCAGCACCATTACATCCCCTCTGCATGACGGCTCTGGACCTGCCAGACGGTGCAATGCTGACAATGTGAGCAGGTATACGTCATCTTCTGCGATCGCTTATCGTCGCCACCCTCTGAGCTGCATTAAACATGGGTTACGATCTATTCGGGTCTGGCTGGATTTCGTATACATGGTCAAATTAATTGATGAAATAAGGCAGGGTTGCCCAAAAATTTAAATGGGAAATAGATGCGAAATTTTTACGTAAATAATACGGAATCAGATAATCGGCAGCCGATAAATGGATTATGATAAAGAGGATTTTCAATAATTATAAAATGTTCGATCTTTTTAACACCCGGGGGTTACATGGTTCATATTGATTTATGCACCCAGGAGGGCGTGATGAAAGCTTATGCTTTTCAGACGCCGATGCAGGCAATGACCCTGCTGGAAAAAATTAAAAATGATGAATTTCAGTGGTTTAATCTGGAGTGGGAAGGGCGCCGCTATACCTGTCCGCATCATTTTATTAAAAGGCTCAGCAGCCGCTCTTATATTAAATCGTTCTGGCGTTAAATTCGCTTAAAAGATAAGGCTGATGCACAATTACTTATTATTGATGCAGGTTTTATTTAACTGTTCTACGCATATTTTTAACGTAATGATAAACGTGGCAGAGCCTGCCCCGTTATTTTCAGCGACCATATGGCGTTGTTATCACGGTCAGCGGTAATAATAGTGCGTCATCTGCACAGATACCGGCCTGCTCAGTATCATTATTACCGCTTAATCATTTTCTGCTGTTGCTTATCAGGGCTATCGAAACGCTAAACAATCCTTTATGCAGGGCTGGACGGTTGTGTGCTGCGCCCGGCAATGCGCCGTGATCCTGTGTAAATCATCTTCTGTTCGGCCCTTGACGTGAAACGTCTACTGTTACACTCAGATGACACTTAATCCGGATCCCGACTGCAATGCCCCATGAAAAAATGCGCCTTCGCTCGCTGCTGACTTTGCTTTCCATCGGGGGCGTCATTCTGACCTCCGGTCTGCTGCTGAGTGCGCTGCTGCTCTTTCAGAAGGCCAACATCGAAGACAGTCTGCTTGAGGGGAACATTGCCTATGCCCGCAAGCTGGCTGATACCACCGATCGTTACCTGGCGACAGCACAACGTGAACTGGCCTGGAGTGCGTCGCAGATCAAGGAGCTTAGCGATATTAAACGACTGGAAGGAGAGAGCGATCGCCTGCGAATGCAGTCGGGCTTTTTCAACTCGGTGGTGGTGGTAAATCATGATGCCATTATTGCAGCAACCTCACCTGATAGTCTGAATCTCATTGGCGTGAAGCTGCACTCACTTGCCAGCCTGCAGGCCATAGCGACCCAAAAGCCTTTTATCTCTGCTCCTTTTACCTCTGCGGCCGGTAACTATGTGGTGTTTTTATCACAACCTCTGTTCAGCGAAGATGGCCGCTATCTGGGCTACATTGGCGGGACTATTTATCTCAAGAAACAGAGCATGCTGAGCGAAATCCTGAGCCAGCATTTCTATTCCAATGGTTCAACGGTCAGCGTGG
Source organism: Pantoea sp. XAF26B01_ASV70 (assembly GCF_054512635.1). Taxonomy (NCBI): domain Bacteria; kingdom Pseudomonadati; phylum Pseudomonadota; class Gammaproteobacteria; order Enterobacterales; family Erwiniaceae; genus Pantoea; species Pantoea sp. XAF26B01_ASV70. Next base: position 191,666 of record NZ_JBTNCJ010000004.1, on the reverse strand, counting down.
TCAGCAATGAAGGGCTGATTATTTTCAGTCATGACGCGGCGCGCGTCGGAACAAAGATGCTGCTGAGTCTGGCACTGCAGAAACGGCTCGCCACGACAGAAAGCGGGCATTTCACGCTGGAGAGTGAGGGACAGCACTATCTGACTGGCTATGGCACACTGCATAAAACCGGCTGGAACGTTTTTATTACCGGCACCTCTGAAACGGTCAGGCATATTCTGATGCGCACGGCAGAAAGCGCCGTCTGGTTCGTTCTGGGCATTATTGCCGTAACAGCGGCCATTATTGCCTTTATGGCCGGTCGAATCGCCTCTCCACTGGAAAAGCTGGCGGACAGAGTGCGCGATGGCGGCAGCGAAGCCCAGGCGGAATCTCTCGCCACGGTCAAAACCTGGTATTACGAGGCTGATCGGCTCAAAGAAGCCGTGCAGGCGCATCGGCACGCCGTTGCGGGTCATCTTGCCGCGCTAAACGATGAAGCGATGACCGATCCGCTGACCGGGCTCTGCAACCGACGCGGATTTTCGGCGCTGGCGGCGCAGTCAGACAGTGAGCATGAACAGTGTGCCATCGCCATTGATATTGACCATTTTAAGAAGATAAACGACTGGTACGGGCATGACGCGGGCGACGCGGTTCTGGTGAGCCTGGCAGCGTTGCTGCGTCAGGCTTGTCGTACCGGCGATATTGTCAGCCGGTTTGGTGGCGAGGAGTTTATTCTGCTGCTGCCGCATACCACGCTGGCTGATGCCGTCCGCACCGCGGAGCGCATCCGTGAGACCGTCAGCGCCACCACCTTTCCGTTTGCCGGAACGATGACCATCTCAGCCGGGGTGGCTTCGCGCAGCGATCAGGATAGCGATCGCGACTCTCTGCTGCGGCGTGCCGATGAAGCGCTTTACGAAGCAAAAGCCGCCGGGCGTAATACCGTCATCATTGCCGGAGCTGAGGAGTTCAGCGCGTCTGATTCGGCCGGGTAAGATTCCGGGGTGGGTGGGACAGGCTCAGCACTTACTGCGTAATCGCCAGCCGAGCCACTCATCCAGTGCCGCTTCCGGCAGCGGCCTGGAGTAGAAAAAGCCCTGCGCCTGGTCGCAGCCGAACTCGGTCAGCGCCGTAACGGTTTCCGCATTCTCCACGCCCTCAGCCAGCACCATATAATCGAGATCTTTAAGCATCGCAATAATACTGCGGGCGATGACGCGCGATGCGGTGTCAGATGAAATTTCGCTGATCAGTGAACGGTCCAGCTTGATCACATCCAGCGGAATGCGCCGCAGATAACTGATGTTGCTGTAGCCGGTACCAAAGTCATCCAGTGAAATACCGAATCCACGAAGTTTCAGCATCTCAAGCCCCCGCATTGCGGTCGCGCTCTCCAGAATCCGTTCCGTCTCCAGACACTCAATGCCCAGCAGCGAAACCGGGAGCTTCGCCCTGATCATCTGCTCTTCCAGCTCGTCGGCAAAACCGTCACGTGAAAAATCGCTGCTGCTAACGTTAATGGTGATGGGCAACTGAATATAGCTGTTGCGCAGCCGGGAGAGCCGGGCGATGGCGTGCTCTGTCACCCAGGTGGTCAGTTCGCTGAGCAGCTCGGTTTGCACGGCAAAGGGTAAAAACTGTGCAGGAGACAGTTCGCCGCGCTGCGGATGCTGCCAGCGGATCAGGGCCTCCAGGCCAATTGGCTTGCCGCTGTGCAGACAGATTTTAGGCTGATACGCCAGCCATAATCCCTTATCCTGGCGTATCGCGATGGCCAGGTCATGCATCAGGGTGAAGTCCTGCGTATGGCGCGTATCAGTGGCCTCACTGAAAGGCATCGAGGCCACGTCGCGTGTGATGGCCTCGTGCAGCGCGCTGACCGCACGCCGCAGGATCTCCTGGGCAGGCATCTCCCCGGTATTGAAACTCGCCTCACCGGTGTGGGTCATCAGTGCAACCGACAGCCCATCGCCGAGATCCGCGCTGATCCCGGCCAGCTTGTTTGCCACCCAGTTGGCAGTGAGTCTGCTCTCCTGACGTGTCAGCAGGGCAAAGCGCCCGGTGGCTACGGTGTAGAGCATCTCTCCTGGCGCAGGCCTCAGGCGCAGCGGCAGCAGTGTCGCCACATCTTTCAACAGGCTTTCAACTGGTCCCATGCCCATTGAGCGCGCAAGCTCGTAGGCGCGCGGCATATCGATACAGTCAATCAGCACCAGCCGCCGTGGCGTGGTGTCACCGGAGGCGGCAAGAAACTGCAGGTCGCGAATCAGACGCTGGCGGTTGGGCAGACCGGTTACCGGGTCGGCAAAGCCAGCCGAGTACCAGGCCTCAAGAAATGACATCACCAGTGCCGCCAGCATCTTCAGCATGGCGACCTGATCCGCATTAAAGGGATGAGGCGCGGTGTCAGTCACGCACAGCGTACCCAGTATCAGACCTGTGCTGCTTTTAAGCGGTACGCCGGCATAAAAGCGAATAAAAGGCGCGCCAACAATGAGCGGATGCTCAGCAAAGCGGGTATCCAGCAACGTATCGGGTACTACCACGGTGCTGTCACTGTCCACTGCATGCCGGCAGAGCGAGTCCTGCCGGGAGGATTGAGTGAGTGTGAAATTTTGCGCAGCCTTAACATGCTGCATCTCATCATCCAGTACGGAGATAAAGCTGCCGGGTATACCGAGTGCCTGGCTGGCCAGTCGGACGAACTGTCGCAACACATCGTCACGACTTTCGTCGTTACTGCGCAGCGCGTGCAGGGTTCGCGTACGGCAATCGTCGCCGTCGCTGAGACTCATAAGCATGGATTCCTCCGCACCGGCTGGTTACGGCGCGAAATTAAACAGAAAAATTGAAGGGTATGATGTCATGACTACAGGCAAATTCTGCAAAAAGAAAGAGTCATGACCATTTATTTTTTATCCCACTGCACGGCATTGCTGGTCAGAATAGCAAATCACTTTTCTTTAACGAAATATTTTAGTAATCACGATTCTATTATTTTGTCGTTAAAAACTTTTAATTTCTTAAATATCCTGCCAGTATACAGAGTATAAACATAGTGCACTATATAATAACGCACTAAAGTAGATGACATAATTTATTTTTGTTTAATTTTAACTACACCAATGACAACATCGGGGAAACCTCATGAATTCACTCAGGCATTTCACTATCCGCCGCGTTGTGCTGTGGATGATGATCGTCTCACTGGGCATCGTCGTGCTGGCCGGTGGCTACAGCAGCCAGGTCGTGCGCGATATCTTTCGTCAAACCGATCGTTCAGCCGTTCTGACGCAGCAGCTGAGCTTTCTGGCGCACAGCGCTATCGTCATGCAGAGCGGTACGCCAGCCGATAAAAACGCGCTCGTCGCCTCAACCCCGGCCGATGCTGACTGGGATAAAGTCCGCGCGGCACTTACGACAACCCCCTCAGAATACGCAAAGGTTGCCCGTGCGCAGCTGGACAAGGTGACGCAGCAGCTGGCCCGGAATCAGGCACCCCTGAAGGCTGACCGGCATCGGCTTGAGGGCGTATTGCTGGCAGCACTGCTGGCGGCAGTGGCGTTGCTGCTGTTTTGTGACCGCTATCTGGTCGTCCATCTGGTGCGTCCGGTAGGTAAAATTCGCGGTCATTTAAAAATTATTGCCGATGGTGATCTGACGCGCGAGCCGGAAGATCTGGGGCGCAACTGTGTCGGACAACTTGTGCCGCTGGTCAAAGAGATGCAGCACAGTCTGTTGCAGACGGTCAGCGCTATCCGTGACAACGCAGCCATTCTTCATCGTGAAGCGGGGGACATTGCTGCGGGTAACGCCGATCTCTCCGACCGGACATCCACTCAGGCTGCTGCGCTGGAGCAGACCGCAGCCAGCATGGAGGAGATTACCGTCACCGTGCGTCACAATGCACAGAATGCCCGCGAGGCACGTGAACTGGCTGCCAGCACCACGGATACGACTCAGCAGGGCGTGGAACTGGTTCAGTTGGTATCGGCAGCCATCACCAGCATCGCCCAGGGATCAGAAAAAATCCGGCAGTTCACCACCACTATTAATGGTATTGCGTTTCAGACCAACATTCTGGCGTTAAACGCCGCTGTAGAAGCCGCCCGTGCGGGCGAACAGGGCCGCGGCTTCGCGGTGGTCGCCAGTGAGGTGCGTTCACTGGCACAGCGAAGTGCTGCTGCCTCTAAAGAGATCGAAGAGCTGATTGCCGATACCGTAGCACGCGTTGACGATGGACGGCGGGCGGCTGAGAGCGCAGGAACCACCATGGAGGCCGTGCTGCGCGGCGTCGGCGGCGTGAATGAACTGATCGGACAGATTGCGCTGGCTTCGGATGAACAGAGCAAAGGGATTGCCCAGGTCACGGTCGCCGTTGCAGAACTTGACCGCGTAACGCAGCAGAATGCGACGCTGGTTCAGCAGGTTTCGGCGACAGCAGACAGTCTCAGTGGACAGACTGAAGCGCTGGGCAGCGTGATTACGCGCTTTACCCTGCCGCATCACCCTCTTGCCGTAGAGCCTAAACGCGTCACGCCTGATGAAAAAGGCGGCTGGGCAACGTTTGCGCGGGCATAGCCTGAACGTATTTTTTCTGAACTGTAGATAATGTCTGTCCGGCACGGAATAACGATTAATATTCACTCTTTTTAAAAGAGGGATGAAACGGTCATTTTTTGTGACTGTGATTGACGTTGATCATCATTCGATCAACGCCACCATTCAGAATTGCAATTACTATTCTCAGCGGTGCAAAAATTATCCGGGCAGCGATTTAAATATAATTCAGGTTATTTTCTCTGTTTTTACTGGTGCGTTACGCTTTCCTGATAAGTGTAAAACGCCGGGCTGTTAAAACTTAACTCAAATTTATGTTTTGGCCGCAGGCGTGTACTTCCGCCCGGCCATCTCACCGGGGCACCGTATGCGGAGCGTTTATATGGGAAATCAGATTTTACAGCGGCCTGTCGCCGTCCAGCACAACGTGCGTGAGCTGCGCCTTGCGGCCGGTCTCTCTCAGGAGATTGCAGCCGAGCGTTTCGATCTTAGCCAGCGTGTCTGGCAGACGAAAGAAGCATCGAAAAATCCTGCGCTGCTCAGTCAGGGAGAGTATGAACTGCTGATGCTGCTCGCCGGAGAGCATCCGCACTATCAACTGGTACCAAAGCTGAAAAAGTAAGGCGTTCATCCTCTGTTTTCTCTTAAGTAAAATCATGTCGGGCCGATATAGAGAGCTAAGCGAGGCGCATTACCGCCTGTCTGATATGCTCTGGCCAGATAATCCTGGGCGGTCCGCCGCATTCTCTCTGGCAGGCATAACGTGTTAACTGATGCCTCGCTGTCTGCGGTGTCAGCTTTATCGGACTCAGTGCGGCAACCTGTTGCTGCCGGGTTTACTGACGGGCCTTTCTTCCGGCAACGGATCGGCAGCGAACTCTGCGCGTTCTGTCTGATTGAACGTGTCCTCTTTATGCTGTGTCAGGCCAGCCACAGCAGATAACACCAGAGGAGAGTTACGCTGAAACGTCCAGTTTATCATGATGCCGAGGCGGCTCGCCTCGACGCACTTAAGCAGTATCATCTGATGGATTCACCGCCGACCGATGCGCTGGATCGCCTCACTACGCTTGCCGCACGGCTGTTTCGGGTGCCGGTCGCTTTTGTCTCGCTTATCGACGAAAAGCGGCAGTTCTTCGCCTCCCGGTACGGTTTAAATATTTCAGGTACGGCACGCAACGTCGCCTTCTGCCACCATACCCTGGCGCAGGGCGATATCCTCTGCGTGCCGGATACGCTGAAAGATCCGCGCTTCCGCGACAGTCCGCTGGTTCACGGCTACCCCTTTATCCGCTTTTACGCGGGGATCCCGCTTTCGACCCCGGATGGGCATCATATTGGCACGGTCTGCCTGACCGACAGCCATCCTCGTGAGCCGTTAACTGCAGAGGATCGAAAGCATCTGAACGATATTGCTGCACTGGTGATGGATCGCATGGAGATGCATCGTCTGGAGTTATTGCGCTACACCAGCCAGCAGCGACTCGAGGCGATCTCATCCACTTCGCCTGACGCCATTGTCTGCACTGACCTTCGGCGTGGTATAACCTTCTGGAACCCGGCCGCCACCGCGCTGTTCGGCTACAGCGCAGAGGAGATGCGCGGCCAGTATATCAGCGAGCTGATCCCTGCTCGCTGTCAGACTGACTACCGTAATGAACTGGTCCGGATTACCTCTGACGAAGCAGCTATCTCGCACCCACGCTCTTTGCAGATATGGGGTGTCACGCGTGAAGGTCGTGAATTTCCGGCAGAGGTCTCTTTTTCGGGCTGGCGTGAAGAGGGCGAACGGCTGGTGGGCATGATCATCCGCGATGTCACGGCCCGCTATGAGAGTGAGGCGCGGCTCTGTGAGCTGGCCTCACTGGATATGCTGACACGTCTCGCCAGCCGCAGCGCGTTTATGGATCAGGTCGGCCAGCTGACCAGGGCGGGCGTCCCCTATACGTTACTGATGACCGATCTCGATGGTTTTAAAGAGGTTAACGATACGCTGGGGCATGCTGCAGGCGATGCGTTATTGTGCCACGTTGCCGAACAGATTCGTGCGGTGTGCGCCAGTGCCGTGACGGCTGCGCGCCTGGGCGGTGATGAATTTGTGATCCTGTTAGCGGGCGGCAGCGCAGAGGCGGCGATCACGGCGGAGAAACTGATTGCGGCCGTTCAGACGCCGTTCCGCTATCACGACTCACCGGTGGTGGTCGGTGCCAGCACCGGCATCGCCTCCTATCCGGAGCACGGCAGGGATCCCTCTTCGGTGATGTCCGCCGCTGATCTGGCGCTCTATCGCGCCAAAGCGTCGGGTAAAGGCTGCAGCATGCTGTTTATGCCCGCGTTTCGTGAAGCGGAGCAGCAGCGGCGCCGTTTTGAGCGCGAACTGGAAACGGCGGTGCGGCAGCAGCAGTTCACTCTTTACTATCAGCCCCGCTACGACGTTGAAAGCGGAAAGCTTATTGGCTGCGAGACACTGGTGCGCTGGCAGCATCCGACGCGCGGGCTGCTGTTGCCGGCTGAATTTATCGGCATGCTGGTTAAAAGTCCGCTTTCAGTCACGCTGGGTGAATGGATCATCCGCAGTGCTCTGGCACAGGTCCGGCAGTGGCAGGTTCGCTCTCCTCAGCTTCGCGTCAGCATTAACCTGTTTCCGCGCCAGCTGGCAGGGAACAGCCTGGAGACGGTGATACGTGAAAGTGCCGGAGGCGATGCCGGTTTTGTTGAGCTGGAAGTGGATGAGCCACTGCTGGCCGTGCTGATGCAGGATATGCCGGTTCAGGTTGACGCCGTACGCCGAACGGGAGCCTCGTTCGTTATCGATCATTACGGGCGTACGCTGGGGGCGATTAACCTGCTGCGCTATAGCGTTGTGACGGGTTTTAAAATCGATAAGTCGATGACGCACGAGCTGGATTCCAGCATGCGGGTGCGTATGATGTTCCGGGCCATTACCGCGCTCGGCAAAAGCCTGGGTATCCGGGTGGCCGCCGAAGGGGTGGAAGACAAAGAGCAGATCGCTTTTGTTACGGCCGCCGGATGCGACATTATGCAGGGCAATGGCCTGTGCCAGCCACTGACGCCGGCGGACTTTGAGGCGATGCTGTGCGGAGAGGAGCACTGTGCGCCCGCTATCGCTATCGCCAGCGGTTATGACGTTACGCCACGCTAATCGGTCTGATTGTGGCGAGCGTAGCGGAGGATGCCCGACGCTGATAGTCTGCGCCTCAGGGTGAGTGTGCGGGCTGGTATTCCTGTTTCAGCAAGCCGAAGATCCAGTCATCCTGCCACTGGCCGTTGAGGAAGAAGTTCTGCCGCAACGTCCCCTCCTGCACAAAGCCCGCTGAAATCAGGGTCCGGCGTGAGGCCGCATTGCCTGCTGTCACCGTCGCGATCAGTTTGCGGTATTCCTGTTGCTCAAAGCAGAACGTGATAATGGCATGCAGAGACTCGCTGCCGTAGCCTTTGCCCTGCGCATCTGCGGCCAGAATAAAGCCAAACTCCGCAATACCCTCTCCACGATCGATAAACCCGCAAAAGCCAGCCGGAGCACCGGATGTTTTTTCTCCGATAACCAGACAGAGCCAGTGCCTGCAGCCCTTGTACCAGGCGGGCAGGCGGACATCAAATGAGTGGGTTCTGATCTCTTCAGCGCTGCGCGGATCGCTGATGTACTGCATCACCGATCTATCCTGACTGACTGCCAGATAGAAGGGCCAGTCTTCCTGCCGAAGTGGCCGATAAGTCAGGCGCGGCGAGGTGACTTTCAGCGGTATTTCAGCCGGTACTTTAGCAGACTCTTCAGTTGTCATCGTGCAACTCCCTGCGGATCGGATCTCTGTGGCGATGGCGCAAAATAACACAGAGTGGCTGACTGGCGGGACGCGCTTTTGCCGCTCTGCGAGGTATCCCGCAATCCCGACGCTATTTCACCAGCTCCTGCTCTCGTGCATTGTCCAGCTCCCGCTGCCACATTTGCTCTTATCGCTGCGCTGTCAGGCCTTCTGCCCACTTCATTGCTACGCTTTTAGCCAGATGGCTGAAAATTGATCCTGATGAGAGTAATCCCCATGGAATTGAAAACGTTTGAAACTGGAGCCTGGGCTGCGCTGCAGGAATCTGCAACCGATCCACAGGGTGGATTTCGTTATCTGATGCTCTGTACGGTCGATGCTCTGCTACAACCTCAGGCGCGCACCGTGGTTCTGCGCCAGTGTGCCGACGACCGCAGGATGCTGACATTTCATACGGATGTTCGCAGCCCGAAGTGGCAGGAGATGGCGGCGAATCCGCAGGTCACCGCGCTGGGATATTGCCATCAGCGTCGTCTGCAGTTACGGCTGGCAGGGCGGGTTGCGTGTTATGCGGCGGGAAGTGATGTTGCCCGGGCAGCCTGGCGTGCGTTACCGCAGCACACGCGGCAGACTTACACCGGCGGACCTCCGGGGGAAGCACGGGCAACGGCTGATGAGACGCCTGACGCGGCAGCAACGGAAACCGGGGAATCCCGCTTTGGCGTGGTGATTTTGCAGGCCAGTGTGCTGGACGCCTATCAGCTTCAGCGAAACGAAAATCAGCGCGCCCTGTTTCGCTATTCGGCTAATGGCGAACTGCAGGAAAGCGAATGGCTTAACCCCTGACCCGATATGCCTGATTCACTTCGGGTCGGGTTAACGCCTGATTGATCCTCTTTTCGCGCACTGGATAAAAGAGATTTCACTGTCTGCCGCTTCGTTAGCTGTTTTTTATCTGCCGCATCGCTTAATCGATTTTAGCACCACGTTATCTTCATATAATGGCGTTTTTCTGCTTTTTCCTATCTTTTGTCATTGTTTGTGCCAGGCTTTAACTAACCGAAAAGCAGTGACTTATGCTCAAGGTAAAGAAAAGTACAAATGATCGCTCTGTATTACAGGCAGGTTAAACATGAACAATCAACCTCCTGAAAAACCAGGGTCAGAGGGTAGCGACCAGGTGCTAAGCCTGGCGGAGGAAACCGTTGAGGTCTCGAAACAGCGGGTCATCGACGGTCATGTCAGGGTTACCCGACAGGTCACTGAGCATCAGCAGAAGATTGCGCTGATGCTCCGGCACCAGACGGCGGAAATAGAACGCATTCCTAAATCGGAACGGCTGGCTGAGATGCCGGAGATCCGTGAAGAAAATGGCGTTCTGATCATTCCTGTCGTTGAAGAGGAAATCGAGATCGTTCGTCATCTGGTGCTGAAAGAGGAGTGGCATATCCGCAAAGTTGTCAGTGAGGAAGCGACAGAACAGGTCGTCTCCCTGCGCAAACAGCACGCTCACCTGACCCGAACACCCTATTCAGAGCCGTCCGAATCCATCACCGAGGAACACAACATGGCGCGTGAAACAATCGTAACAATGTTCAGCAATATCTCACTGGCAGAGGGTGCAAAGCGTAACCTGATCAAGGCCGGGTTCCTGGATGATGACATTGATATCATCTCCGGTGATCGTTTGCGTACCGAAGGTCAGGAGGCCCGTCACCCTGGCTTCTGGCAACGCCTGTTCGGCAATACGCTGGAGGAGGATCAGGCCGAAGTGTATGAAGACGCGATGCGAACCGGCGGAGTAGTGCTGTCGCTGCGGGCCGATGAAGATGAGTTACCTCGCGCCCTGGGCATCCTTGATGCACATGAAGAACTTACCGAGCGCAGTGCGGCGCTGCCCGATGATTACGCGCCCGGTTACGCGACCAGTGATGGTCTGACTGCACCTGCCAGTGGAACGCTTCAGGATAATGCCGCCGTCGATCCGCTCTCTACCGATCCTGCCCATCGTGGCGCTGCCCGTACTGCCCTGACCGGTGACGAAAGTGACGAGGATGTACTGCGTCTGGCCGAGGAGCGACTGGAAGTGGGTAAACGTCTGGTCAGTGAAGGTTCAACCCGCGTTCGTCGCTACACTGTCACCGATCAGGTCTCAGAAAATGTCTCGCTGCATGAGCAGCACGCCGCAATCTTCCGTCGTCCGGTGAATGAATCAGGTTCACCCACCCATGTTGACTGGTCTGAAAAAACTGTCGAAGTGGAAGAGACGCATGAGCAGCCCGTGATTAATAAGACCGCGGAGATCATTGAAGAGGTGGTGTTACGCAAAGAGACAAGCGATCGGGTTGAAACTATCAACGATTCGGTACGCCGTCAGGAAGTGGATATTAACCATACCAGTACAGATCCTCTCGGCGCAGACCGGCTGACCGGGAATCGTACTGTGGCCGATCCGTTGCTTGAAAGCACGCGTCAGGCCCACGCTGAACACGACACCCGTCCGGTAACGCCAGGCAGCGAGCCAGCGCATAAAGAGGGTTTCGCGGAGAAGGCCGGTGATAAAATCGCGGAAGCGAAAGAGAAGGTCGAGGACAAGTTTAAAAAGCCGTAATGCCGGATCGGTGATTGTCGCCTTCTATGCCTGAAAACCCGTCGCAGACGGGTTTTTTTCATAAATCACACTGAAATTCTGTAGGCAATTTAATGGCATCACTTAGACCTGACACCCGTTGATGGAGAATGGCCACATTGAAAGTTGTATAGAGCTCTCGTCTTAAGTGTGTGTACGTTATTCGTGAGCTGCCCCTAGTATTAGATACAACGATCAGTTAGTAATGTCGGTTTGTTCACCTTCTGATTTTCCATTTCTCCAGCCTGCTGCAAATTCAGACGGCGTCTGGTAATTCAGCGATGAATGAGGTCTGGACTCGTTATAGTCCTGCCGCCAGTCATTAATGATTTTCCGGGCATGAACAATATCGCTGAACCAGTGTTCATTCAGGCATTCATCGCGAAAGCGTCCGTTAAAATTCTCAATAAATCCGTTCTGTGTCGGTTTACCGGGCTGAATAAGCCGCAGCTCCACGCAATGCTCAAAGGCCCATTGGTCAAGTGCTCTACAGGTAAACTCCGGCCCCTTGTCAGTTCTTATCGTAGCCGGATATCCGCGAAACAGCGCAATACTGTCCAGAATATGCGTGACCTGCACGCCTGAAATCCCCAAGGCAACAGTGACAGTCAGGCATTCCTTTGTGAAGTCATCGACGCAGTTAAGGCACTTGATCCTGCGACCGGTGGCCAGTTCATCCATGACGAAATCCATTGACCAGGTCAGATTGGGCGCATCCGGGCGAAGCAGCGGAAGCCGCTCAGTCGCCAGACCCTTACGACGTCGTCTGCGCTTCACACTCAGGCCGTTAAGGTGATAAATGCGGTATACCCGCTTGTGGTTGACGTGAAGGCCCTCACGACGCAATAACTGCCAGATGCGCCGGTAACCAAAACGCCTTCGTTCGGGCGCCAGTTCAGTGATACGCCCTGATAAATGTGCATCAGTCGCTGGACGCTGAGCCTCATAGCGTCAGGTCGACAGGGACAAACCTGTTAGCCTGCAGGCACGACGTTGCAACAGACCGGTCGCATCACACATAAACTCAACGGCTTCCCGCTTCTGGTCTGTCGTCAGTACTTTCGCCCCAGAGCCATCTGAAGTGCCTCCTTATCCAGCATGGCTTCGGCAAGCAGCTTCCTGAGTCTTGCGTTCTCTTCCTAAAGCGACTTCAGGCGCTTAACCTCGGGCATCTCCATACCGCCATACTTCTTACGACAGGTGTAAAATGTGGCGTCGGAAATGGCGTGCTTACGGCAGATCTCACGGGCAGAAACCCCGGCTTCGGCCTCGCGGAGAATACTGATGATCTGTTCCTCGGAAAAACGCGTCTTCATGGGGATGCCCTCATGTGGCTTATGAAGACATTACTAACATCGGGGTGTACTAATCAACGGGGAGCAGGTCATATCAGTCATAGCACCATCGCCTGGCACGGGCTGACTCGATTACCATCCCGATAGTAAGAGGGATGGCCTCGCGCGGGTTTTTTGGATAGTAGAGGCTGAAAGTCACCAGATCAGAATCCATTCCAAACGCATCGAAGACGTTCTGAAGGCATTCCGCAGCGTCCTCCGGGTCAAGCTTCATGTCCTGATTAAGCGACATCTCTGGCGTGAGTGTTTTTTTCCGGAACGTAAGAAGCGATCGGCCGTTCCACGGCTCAATGAGTGCCATTACGCGTGCCTGTGTGTCATCTGCCATAACTTATCCTCCCCGCGAGCGATGGCATTGTACAGTCTGACCGAATTGAAACTGATATCGGCAACGTCTCTTGCCAGAATCACCCAGCCCACGACGGGTATCGCCCGACCAACAAAGGTGCTGAGCTTATGCGTAAAAAGGATACGCGCGGTCCGGGGCGGGTATCCCCCTACGATGGTGGGGAGCTGTATGCCGAAAGGAAACTTGGCGTTAGGGAATACTCTGCGTGCTGCCCGTGAGGCATAGGAGGCCTTTGAGAGCATCGCGCGGTTTGGTGCGGGTAGTCAGGACATTACGTCCAGACAGGATGGCCACGATCGCTCCGAAGTCATCAATGCCCAGCTGTTCAGCGACTTCTTCACAGAAAATCATGAAAAAGAGCTCACCAGCGGTGAGGTTCGGTCTACCTGCGTAGAAATAGGTGTTATTGAGTTCTTCAGTCGTATCCACTGCCAGCTCCCACAAGTTCACTTCATTCATCATCCTGATGCTTTTTAAACAATACCTCGCGCGTTCATGCTTGACAACCTGACGGTCTGGGACAGGATAATAAAAAACGGTAATTTCACCTCATCTCCCTACAGGCACTGGCGGCATCATTTCAGAAATGGGCATGGTTTCGCTATCCTTATGTCTTAAATGATTTTTTATGCCGTCAGCGCGCTGAATAACGGGAGCGGGGCGTCATCAGGCACTCTGGGGTGCATACCTGGCCATAGAGATAAAGGTTATAGAAAGGTTCCTGGGGTATTAAACATTTCCCATTGTCTATATCCATACCTTACATAGACCTGCATTTATCGATACCACAGGAATCTACATTAGAGTCACATAAGCGATTTGCTAGTGACGGCTTTGCCTTATTTAAGTTTGCTCCAGGGTTTTCTTAAGAGATAAGGAGGCTTCCTGTACATGCTGGTTACCAGTCTGTGCTGCCACGAAGCGATGACCCCCCCTCGCGTTGTGCAGACCGCGATCCCTGACTACCCTTGCTGTTGTTTCTATTCCCAAAGCGGGCCGGATAGCCTGAACGCCGGATTAGCATCTGCAATTTTTAGTCATTAACGGCAGGCGATCGTGAATCTGCCGTGCATTATCAATCAGGGAAATCATGACAGAACAACGCAACGCCGATCATTACCGTGCTGATGAGCACATTGATCCTTATATCTCGGTACAGGGTGCAAGAACACATAATCTCAAAGATGTTTCGCTGCGATTTCCCCGTAACGCCATGGTGGTGTTCACCGGGGTTTCAGGCTCCGGTAAATCGTCCCTCGCCTTTGATACCCTCTATGCGGAAGCCCAGCGCCGGTTTATCGAATCGGTGTCGCCACATGCCCGTCGTCTGATCGATCAGGCTGCTGCACCGGATGTGGATAATATTGACGGACTTCCACCCGCGGTGGCGCTTCAGCAGAGCCGGGCTGGCGCGCAGGAGCGTTCAACGGTGGGCAGCCTCACCCGAATTTCTGTCACGCTGCGTCTGCTGTTTTCCCGTGCGGGCGTAAGGCCTGAAGGCGTTCCCTTTATGACCGCCGATTTTTTCTCGCCTAACAATCCTGAAGGTGCCTGTCCGCATTGCCAGGGACTGGGAAGAGTGCACACCGTTAAAACCGAGTCGATGGTGCCGGATAGCTCACTGAGCATCCGCCAGGGGGCTATCGCTTCCTGGCCCAGAGGCTGGCATAACAAAAATCTGCGCAGCATCCTTGAGACGCTCGGCTACGATGTCGATGCGCCCTGGAATACACTTTCAGCCCGTGATCAGCAGTGGATACTGCTGACTGACGAACAGCCATCGGTGCCAATTTTTGTCGGTCTGAATGCTGAGCAGCGCGAAAACGCGCTGGCGGCGGGCGAAGAGCCGGCTTATACCGGCACGTACACCAGTGCAGCAAAAATCGTGCTGCAGAGTTATTCGGGTGGCAGCGAGACGACGAAGAAACGGCTGGCGCGCTTTGTGACGGTCACTCCCTGTTCTGAATGCCACGGTAAAAGGCTAAACCGGGATGCGCTGTCCGTGACCTTTGCCGGGCATGACATTGCCAGCCTGAGTGAGCTGTCGGTCTCAGAGCTCGCTGAACTGCTGAAGCCTTATGCGCGTGGCGCATCACCGGACCTGCCGGCAGAGGCGGCACTGCGTGAGGCGGTCATCCGGATGGCGTCGGATATCTGTATGCGGCTTGAGCAGCTGGAAACGCTGGGTCTGGGTCATCTGGCGCCGGGACGCCGTACCACCGTACTCTCATCCGGCGAGCTGCAGCGCGTGCGTCTGGCCACCCAGCTGATATCGCGGCTGTTTGGCGTGCTTTATGTACTGGATGAGCCGTCAGCCGGGCTGCATCCCGATGATGTCAAATCGCTGCTCGCATCCCTGAAGAACCTGGTGCGTGCCGGTAATTCTCTGGTGGTCGTCGAACATAATATTGACCTCATCGCCGAGGCAGACTGGCTTATCGAGGTCGGCCCCGGTCCGGGAACGCATGGCGGCGAGATCGTCTATAACGGCGAACCAGCAGGACTTGAAGAAGTCAGTGCGTCACCCACCTCGGCCTATCTTTTCTCACGAAGCTATACCGGGCTGCGCCAGCGCCGGCCCGCAGAGAGCTGGCTCTGCTTTGAACAGGTCTATTGCAACAATATTGCCGGAGTGGATATCGCCATCCCACTGGGGAGAATGACGGCCATCACCGGCGTGTCCGGCTCCGGAAAATCGACGCTGCTGAATCGCGTGCTTCCGGAAATGCTCGGACGTTTTGACAAAACGCCTGACATCGAGGAGGGCGAGGAAGAGGATCTGGTGCCGGACGTTAAGGGTCAGGTTGTCAGCGGAAGTGACGCCATCGGCCGATTGGTCAGAATCGATCAGCGTCCTATTGGCCGGACGCCACGCTCAAATCTGGCCACTTACACCGGATTTTTCGATATCGTCCGCAGGCTGTTTGCAGACACCGACGCGGCGAAAGCCAAAGGCTTCAGCGCCAGCCGGTTTTCCTTCAATCTGCCAGCCGGACGCTGTCCTGCGTGTGAAGGGCAGGGACAGATTTCGATTGAGCTGCTCTTCATGCCGAGCGCTACCGCAACCTGTTCCGTCTGCGCGGGAAGCCGTTATAACCCCGAAACGCTGGAGGTGAAATGGAACAACCTGACGATAGCGGATGTGCTTGATCTGACCGTGGACGACGCCACTAAGGTGTTTCATGGACATGACGGGATCCAGCGTTCGCTTAAGGCACTGACGTCGCTGGGGCTGGGATATCTGACCCTGGGTCAGCCCGCCACTGAACTCTCTGGCGGCGAGTGCCAGCGTATCAAGCTTGCCTGGGAGCTGCAGCGGGTCCAGCGTACGCCCACGCTTTATCTGCTTGATGAACCTTCAACAGGATTGCACCCGTCTGACATGGATAAGCTGCTGGTAGTGCTGGATGAACTGGTAAAGCGTGGTCATACCGTAATTATGGCGGAACACAACATGCGCATAGTGGCAGAGGCGGACTGGGTGATTGATCTGGGTCCCGGCTCGGGTCTTAAAGGAGGAAGGGTTGTCTCCTCCGGCTCACCGGAAGAGGTCAGCGCATCTGCAGAGAGTCTGACTGCGCCTTGGCTTTCCGCACAGCTGAAAAAGAGGGCGGGCGATCCGGAGTAATCGGGCGGTAGAGATATCTTCCGCTAAAGGTGATGTAGTCTGAGGGCTCAGGGGCTGGCTTCAAAGCCCGTCAAATCTCAACCTTGAGGATTATCACTGATGGCAATGTTTAATCCGCCACACCCTGGTGGCCTGATAGCGGAATATCTCGAAGATAACGACATCAGCCTGCGCAGTCTGGCTAAACAGCTGGGCGTTTCCGCAGCTTCGCTTAGCAAAGTGGCTAGCGGTAAAGCCTCCGTCAGCCCGGAAATGGCTGTACGGCTGGAGGCGGGCCTGGGTATGCGGCACGGCTCTGGTTATCCATGCAGGCCGCATGTGATCTGCATAAGGCGCGAGAAACTACAGATGTTTCCGGCGTTCCTCTGCATCCAGGGATCGTAGCATCATTATTGCGGGACGAGACGGTATAGTTCTCGCCCCGAAGCGGCTTTCCTCATCGCCAAAACAAACCTTTTATCTCATCAGCGCAGCGGCGCATTAACCTGTAATGCATCCAGCTCACGGGCATCATGACTGCAAAAAAAGGTGATTTCGCCGCCGCGCTGGCAGGAGAGCTCACGCAGTCGCTGCTGATTGTGTCGTCTGGCCACGTTATCCATGCCCATCATCCACTGGTAAAAGCGCAGTCCCGGCGTGCAGTGTCGCGTCTGCTGCCGCATTTCGCCGCGGTAAAACCAGGCATCGCCGCCGTGCAGCAGCCAGCCATCGGGTTGCTGAATCGCGATACCCGCGTGACCCGGCGTATGGCCCGCCAGCGGAACTAACAAGATCTCCGGCGGTAAGTCACGCAGGCGATTAACCGCCTCAAAACCAAACCACTTTTCTCCCTGCGGCTGATAGGTCTCCCAGTTGCTGATCCCACCCCATTGTCCGGGCCGGTAACGTTCCCGTGACAGCCAGCTATGGCGCTGATGCGCGGTATCAACCTCCTGCTGCAACAGATGGATTCGCGCCTGCGGAAAATCGGTTAGTCCGCCAGCATGATCGAAGTCGAGATGGGTCAGAATAATATGCCGCACATCCTCAGCCCGGAAACCCAGTGACGTAACCTGTGACAGTGCGGTGAGATTATCGCGGCGCTGAATATTGTTTAATGCACGGAAAAAGCCGGACAGGCGGCTGCCGGGCGTATGGATATCCTGGCGACCAAAGCCGGTATCCACCAGCACCAGCCCGTCGCGATCCGTCTCAATCAACAGACAGTGACAGACCAGATGTGCTTTCAGGCCTTTACTGAATCCATCATAGAACGCGCCGCCCAGCGGACACATACAGCCACAGTTAAGGTGGTGAATTTTCATCGGGCCTCCATAGGGACAATGGGGATATTTCTGAGAGGCTACGCCCTGTCCGGCGCGCAGCACATCAGCCTGGCTATAGAGTGTAGAGAGGGATGACGCAGTAGGCGGAGCGGTGACGCGGATAACCGGGCAAAATTGCCGGTTATCCGCCAGAAAGCAGAGGATTATCAGGTGTGGAACAGCGGGAAAGCACCGGTCAGCAGACCGCCCGCCATCAGCACCAGACTGACCAGAATCCCCCACTTAATTGCAAAGCGCTGGTGGTCGCCGATGTCGACTTTCGCCAGACCCACCAGCAGGTAGACTGACGGCACCAGCGGACTCAGCAGGTGGAATGGCTGGCCGACAATAGAAGCGCGGGCAATCTCTTCTGCGGTAATGCCGTAGCTGGCCGCCGTCTGGGCGATAACCGGCAGAATGCCGAAGTAAAAGGCATCATTCGACATAAAGAAGGTAAACGGCAGACTGACCAGCGCGGTGAACACCGCCAGGAAAGGGCCGAAGCTGGGCGGGATCACAGCCAGCAGACTCTTCGCCATGGCGTCAACCATGCCGGTGCCGGAGAGGATGCCGGTGAAAATACCGGCGGCAAAAATTAATGCGGTCACCGCCAGCACGTTACCGGCATGGGAGCTGATGCGGGCTTTCTGCTCCTCCAGCGTGGGATAGTTGAGCATCACCGCAATCGCAAACGCCAGCATAAACAGGATCTGAATCGGCATTAAACCAATCACCAGCAGCACCAGCAGCACGGTGGTCAGGATGAAGTTAGGCCAGAACATTTTCGGACGGCGATTGGCTGCGCACTCTTCGGCATCGCCCAGCCCCAGCTCAATGTTGTCGAGATGGTGATCTTTCATGGTCATCACGCCAAGACGCTTACGCTCACGCAGGCCAAACAGCACCGCCATTGCCACCAGGCTGGCACAGGCCAGCAGCATGGCTGGCAGCATCGGAATAAAGATATCGAGGGCGTCAATGCGCAGTGCCGCCGCGGCACGGGCTGTCGGGCCACCCCAGGGGGAGAGGTTCATGATGCCGCTGGCAAGGTTCACCAGACAGGTCATCATCAGCACGTTCATGCCCAGCCGGTGATAGAGCGGCAGGAATGCGGCAATGGCAATCATGTAAGTGGTAGAGCTGTCACCATCCAGAGAAACCAGCAGCGTTAGTACCGCCGTTCCGACCAGCACTTTCAGGGGGTCACCGCGCACCATCCGAAGAATAAAGCGCACCAGTGGATCAAACAATCCGGCATCGATCATCAGACCGAAATAGAGAATGGAGAAGGTCAGCATCACGCCGGTAGGGGCCAGCTTTTTGACGCCGTCCAGCATCATGGCACCCAGACCTGCGTAAAAACCGCCAATCAGCGCAAATATGGTTGGTATCAGGATCAGCGCAATCAAGGCTGACATGCGTTTGGTCATGATCAGATACATGAAGCAAACAACCATGGAAAAACCCAGTATCGTCAGCAAATTAACAGCCCTCGCAATGGCGGAAAAGTAATGAAAAAGTTACATACCGGCAGGAAAATTCAGGTAATTACTTAGCGTGGTAATGATTAACCTGTTGTTTTAATTAACCCTGCATTCAAAGATGATAATAAATAGTTGTCAGTATTTAGCATTTCTTTAACAAAGAAGGGTGATCATGATCATCTTTAAACGGTTCTTAAACGAGATTGTGTGACTGAGATCAAAGGGTGTCGAAGTGTAACCGGGGTTTCGGGCCAGCTGAGGCTGAATCAGGCGGGTAGTAGAGTGGTGGAGAAACAGGGTAACCGGCTGAGCCATGATGCTCAGCCAGTTAACGTTATTAGCTGCCTAACAGCTGAATAATCATCTCAGGGGTTTTATTCGCCATTTTGCTGACGGCCGTCTGACCCTGCTGAATAATCTGGCTGCGTGCCAGCTGGCTTGCTTCTTCAGCATAGTCCGCATCCTGTATGCGGCTGCGAGCCGCTGAGGTATCCACGCCCTGCTGCGATAACACATTACGGTTCGATTCGTAACGGTTGATCTTTGCGCCATAGATCGACTGATAACCGCTGATCTTCTCGAGCGCGCTATCCAGTGCCTTCATGGTGGTTGAGATATCGCCCTCTGTAAGCAGCGTTGTGTTGTTCAGTCCCAGCGTTTTGGTATCCGATGGCGTTGCCGGAATAGTATCCGACTGGATCGGCTGACCGTAATCGGCGCTGGTGACCACCTCCATAGGTTCGCTCTTCTTCGGCGGCGTTGCAGGCAGGCTTTTGGGTTCCGGCAGATTTCCCCAGGTCAGATTACCGGTGAAGGAACCATTGCCCACCACCACCACAATCAAATCCTCGCTGACGGTATCCAGCGTGATGCGCTCAAGCCGGTTACTGGTGATGGTGCCGTTGTTGAAATCGCCGCTGGCGACATCCTCATAGCGATCGCCGTCACCGCTGTAAGTGATGTTCATGCCGTTGTAGGTGCTGCTGTTACTGCCCGCCAGCGTCCAGCTCGGGCCGCCCTCCAGTAACTGCGAGCTGTCATAAGCCGCACCGCTGGCAAATCCGTTACTGCTGGTCAGCAGTCGACTATCCGCGGTAGCCGAATTAGTGATGCTTTTGCTGGCCCAGGTGTAATCAGGCGCACTGCCGTCCAGTGGTGTACCGACCAGGTGTTTACCGTCGCGGGTAAAGAGCTGGAGATCGTCATCCATACCCAGTGAGTCGATGGTGATGCTTATCGCCGTCGAGCCTGCCGGGATATAGGCCAGCGGAATCACGCCCGAGGTAAAGGAGTAATTCTTGCCCGGCACCGGAAACTTCGTGTTGATAGGGTCAACGTTACCCAGTTTCGCAGGGGGAAGATCGGGATTATTCGTCGCCAGCGGATAGCGGCCAAAAATCTCGGTGTGGTCTGCCACTTCATTGATGCCTGCCATAATCTGCTGATACTGGCCGTTGATGCTCTGTCGATCGGCGTCCGACAGCGTGCCGTTAGCGGCCTGGACCGACAGGGTGCGCGCCTGGATCAGCAGATCGATGATGCTGCCAAGGCCGCCACTGGCGGTCTGGGAATAGCTGATGGCGTCATTGAGGCCACGCGCTACCACCGCATCGGCATTAATATTGGCCGTCATGCGGTTGGCAATCGCCTGACCTGCCGCGTCATCTTTGGCACTGTTAATTCTCATCCCTGATGATAACCGTTCAACCGTTCGTCCCAGAACAGAGTCAGTGCTGTACCGCGTTTTGTTCGTAATCGCGGCGGTTTCGTTATGGTTGATCGTTAACATGGTCGCTTCGAACAGGGAGAGGAGTCTCTGTTTTATCGGCAGGGTGATAAGCAGCTTTAATCTCTGTGGCGACAAAAAGGCAGGAAATACGGGGCCAGACGGTCAAGAGGCTGATGGTTAACCGCTTTTCAGATAAAAAAAATTAACGGTTCAACCCGGTCAGGAAAAACGCCTGCCACGCGATAACGCAGCAGGCGAACGAAGATCAGTTAAACACCATGCCGCCATCAATCAACAGCGACTGACCGGTCATGTAATCGGAATCGGGACTGGCCAGGTAGGCGACGCAGGCAGCCACATCTTCCGGTTCAGAAAGACGTCCCAGCGTAATGCGTTTCGCAAATTCCTCGGTGCCGTAGCCGGCGGGCTTGCCGGCTGCTTCAGAGATCTGGCGGTCGATCTCTTCCCACATCGGTGTTCTGACAATGCCAGGGCAGAAGGCGTTGACCGTGATGCCGGCAGGTGCCAGATCACGCGCGGCGGTCTGCGTCAGGCCGCGCACGGCAAACTTACTGGAACTGTAAACCGCCAGCTCCGGATTACCGACATGACCCGCCTGAGAACAGGCGTTGATGATTTTGCCGCCGTGACCTTCTGCAGCAAACGCTTTAATCGCGGCCTGCATGCCCCAGATCACCCCTTTGACATTGACGTTGTAGACCTTGTCGACCACCGCTTCGGTGATCTCAGCAATCGGCGTGGAGGGCGCAATACCGGCATTATTGACGATGACGTCAAAGCCGCCCAGCGTGCGGCGCGCCTCTTCTACCGCTTCTATCACCTGATCACGTTGCGAGACATCGACTTTCAGCGCAATCGCTTTGCCACCCTGCTGGTTGATCTTCTCCGCGACCTGGCGTGCGGTCTCCTGATTAAAATCGGCTACTGCAACCGCCAGTCCATCTTTCGCCAGACGCAGGGCGATCGCTTCACCAATGCCCTGGCCTGCGCCGGTCACAAATGCCACTCTGTTTTTCATCATGATTTCCTTTTTGAGAAATTAAAGAAGCTGGCTCAGATGCAGCTGACCCATCAGCAGCGGGTTGTCGGTGTAATCGACCGGCACCGCGACCACGGCGGGCCCCTGAACATCCATCGCTTTACGCAGCGTCGGCTCCAGCTCTGCCGCACTGGTCACCGCAAAGCCCGCTGCCCCAAACGCTTCGGCATAGGCTTTGAAATCGACCGGCCCAAAATTGACGCCCGAGACGCGGTGATATTTTTTCTCTTCCTGCATCGCCACCATGTTGTAGGCGTTATCGACCCAGACGATGTGCAGAATGTTGGCTTTTAAGCGGACGGCAGTTTCCAGCTCCATGCTGGATTGCAGGAAACCACCATCGCCGGAAACTGAAACCACTTTGCGCTGCGGCTCGACCAGCCAGGCACCAATCGCCCACGGCAGGGCCACACCCATCGTCTGCTGACCGTTGGAGATCATGATCTGACGGGCGCGGAAGCTGTAGAGATAGCGGGCGATCCAGATGTGGAAGCTGCCCATATCGACGGTAAGGCTGACGTCACTGTTAATGATGTCCTGCATGGCGCGGACAATGCGCAGCGGATGCAGAGCAAACTGATTGAGGCTGGCACCCTGCATCGCCAGCAATTTGCGCTGCTGCTGCCGATCCTCAAGGATGGTGGCGGCTTCCGGGGTCAGCTGTAGCGGGGCAGTGATACGCGCGGCGAGTTTACGCACCGTGGCGGCGATATCACCCACCAGTTCTGCATCCGGCAGATAGCGGTTGTCGGTCTCAGCGGGTATTACGTCGATATGAATCAGGGTGGCGTTACCGCTGTTCCACATCGCCGGTTCATATTCCACCGGGCTGTAGCCGATGGTGACGATCAGGTCAGCCTGTTGCAGCAGCCTGTCGCCCGCCTGGTTGTTAAACAGCCCGACGCGCCCGGCGAAGCGTGAGAAGTGATCCTGTCTGACCGCTCCTGCTGCCTGATAGGTGCTGGTAACCGGAATGTGACTGCGTGTCAGCAGCTCATGAATCGCTTCGCTGTTCTCTGTCTGGCTCGCCATTAATCCCAGCAGGATGACCGGATTTTTAGCCCCGGCGATGGCCTCGCTGACGGCGTCGATCATTGAGTCAGGTGCGGCGCCCAGTACCGGGCGGCCTTTGCTGCTCAACGCTTTGCCGGTAACCGGCTGATCGACAATATCCTGTGGCAGGCTGATAAAGGCACCGCCGCCCCGGCCATGTTCGGCGTGGCGAAACGCATTCGACAGGCATTCAGAAAGTGCAGCGGGGTCGGTGACCTCAACCGCATATTTAGTGATTGGGCGAAACATTGAAACCGTGTCCATGCTCTGATGAACCTGCTTGGCGCTGTCGGAGCGCTTCACCTGACCGCCGATAGCCACCACCGGATCGCCTTCGCTGGTGGCGGTGGCCATGCCGGTGATCAGGTTGGAGCAGCCCGGCCCGGAGGTGACCAGCGCCACGCCCGCATTGCCGGTAAGGCGGCCCACTGCGGCGGCCATAAATGCAGCGTTAGCTTCGTGGCGAACCGGGATGGTCTGGATGGAGGAATCCAGCAGTGAGTCGAAGACTTTATCAATTTTTGCGCCAGGAATGCCAAAGACGTGGCGGACGCCCTGTGCCTCAAGTTGCGCCACCACCAGGTCAGCGCCACAAGTCCAGAGTGTGGTATCGGTTGGAGTTTTCATCGTCATTCCTCTGATTAGCTTTCTACCGCACGAATCGCGGCGTCAAGATTGGCGGGGTTCAGGTCGGCATTGAGAAAATCGCTGTCCTGCGGCAAATCTACGACCAGCTTGCTGATGGCACCAAAGGTCAGGGTGCCCTGTTCCAGCGCATAATCGAGAATGTGGCCGCCGCCTTCGCGGTCGTCGGTAATAAAATGTTCGTGATAGCCCGCAACGTTAATGCCCTGCATATATTGCGGTGTACGGAATCCGATCAGTTCGCCCGCGCGCTGGCTGAAGGCAAAGGTCGGCTGATCGCCCAGAACTTCCGGCATTGAGCGATAGGGACGACACTGGCATGGCACGGTGCGGGTCTCGACGCGACTGAAACGACCGCTGATGCGCAGCGCGCAGAACTGGTTATCGGAGGTGATTTCGTTGTCGATCACCTGATGGATCGCCTCACGCGACATCGGCCGGTCAAATTCATACAGATGCTGCGGTTTAAAAAAGGTCATCACGGCGAACGGAGTTTTCTGCGCCGGATCGGCCGGGTGCGCGCTGCCATCGGCGTGCAGCTGATAGACCTTGCTGTCAAACGCGATCATCTCGCCATCCAGCCGGTTAAAGGTACCCAGGCCGAAATCCCCTTTACGCAGCAAGTCGGCAATACGGACATTGCCGTCGTAAACGCCGCTCAGCAGCGCACTCATTAAAGAGGTCTGATAGATAACGCTTTCTGGTGCATCCTGTGAAAGCGTCAGGACAGTATGTTTTAGTTGATCCTTACAGGAACAATCAGTTACACAATTGCTCATTTGATGCCTCATCGATTAACCGTTAAGCCGTGTTAACCTAATGGTGAACCGATTCAGTCGGTGGGTCCAATAGCGAAACCTGTTAACTTTGAGACGTTTTTGATATGGAACTTCGCCACCTGCGTTATTTTGTTGCCGTAGCCGAGACGCTTCATTTCACTCGTGCCGCCGAGATACTGGGCATATCGCAGCCGCCGCTGAGTCAGCAGATACTGCGGCTGGAGCAGGAAATTGGCACACCGTTGCTGAAGCGCCTGACGCGCGGAGTGGAACTCACCGAAGCGGGCGAAGCGTTTCTGGCGGATGCCCGGCAGATTGTGCAACTGGCCGATCAGGCGCTGGAGAACGCACGCGGTATTGCGCGGGGGATCAGTGGTCAGCTGTCGCTGGGCTTTGCCAGCTCGGTGGCGTTTAATCCACGCATCTTCACCCTGATCCGCCAGTTTAAAGAACGTTATCCGGCGATGGAGCTGCTGACCCGCGAAGAGAATATGTCTTTGCTGATGCAGGATTTACAGGAAGGATTGCTGGATGCCGCTTTTATCCGGCTGCCGTGTGAAAGCAGCAAGGCGTTTAATCTGCGTGTCATCTCCACCGAAAAGATGCTGATTGCGCTGCCGCGCTGCCATCCCCTCAGCGGCACACCCACCGTGGCACTATCCGCGCTGGCGGGAGAAACCCTGGTGATCTTCCCGCGCGACGTCTCGCCCAGCCTGTATGAGTTGATTGTCACTGCCTGTCTGCGGGCGGGCTTTTCGCGCCACACTTTTCAGCAGGCTCCGCAGATCACTACGTCGCTGGGCATGGTGGCGGCGGGCTGCGGGATTGCGCTGGTGCCGGAGTCGATGCGCTGCGTCGATAACCCCGGGGTCAGCTTCTGCGATATCGAGAACAACACGCTATTTACCGATGTTGCCTTTGCCTGGCGTCGGCTTCACCCGTCAAAAGCAGTACTGCACCTGCTGGCGCTGCTGGCAGAACAGCCTGCCGCACCAGGCGAAGCGGGTTGATAAGCGCCAGCTATTGAACTGAAAACAATAATCAACTGGCGGCACGGGGCCGGGATGCCAATAATCGGTGCATGACTACATACCGCGTAAGAGTCGGGTTTCACAACCCGTCAGCCCTGACATTCAGGCAACTGGATGAAATTCTGGAGCCGCAGCGATTCTGGAGAACAGATTCGGCGGGCGGCCAGTTCCGCTATTTCATGGAGTATGAGTACCAGTCTGACGTGCGCGATCTCTGCTCGGTCTGTTCGCTGGCCTACAGTCAGGCCTGCAAAGTCAGAAAGTGCCCGCTGATTCTGGTCGAGGTGATGAACTGATCCTTTCCGGCGATCCCGCCGTTCTCAGCACGGGATCGCCGGATGTTGTTTTAACGTGAGCCGCGCTGCATCAACAGACTTAACGCGGCGGGCAGCACCGTGAGCGTCACCAGCGTACCGCTGACCAGACCACCAATAATCGCCAGTGCCATTGGCCCCCAGAAAACCTGATGGGCGATGGGGATCATGCCGAGTATTGCCGCACAGGCGGTCAGCAGAATGGGACGCGCACGGTGATGGGCAGCCTGCCGGATTGCCTCACCCGCGGTCAGGCCGGCCCGGCTATTCGCATCGACTTCACTGATCATGATCACCGCGTTGCGGATGATGATCCCCGCCAGGGCAATAATCCCCAGCAGCGCCACGAACCCCAGCGGTGTGCCAGCCGGCAGCATCGCGGATACGATGCCGGGCAGGCCAAACGGTGCCATGCTCAGCGCCAGCAGCATACCGGAGAAGCGTTGCAGCTGAATCATCAGCAAGACCAGCATGACGCAGATTGTTACCGGCAGCAGAGCAAACACTGAACCGTTGCCTTTGTCCGATTCGGCCGCCACGCCACCTTCTTCAATACCGTATCCGGCCGTCAGCGAGGCGCGCAGGGCGGCGACGGCTGGTGCGAGCTGCTGCGAGACCTGTTCAGCCCGCTGACCGGGCGCAATATCGGTCTGTACGGTGATGTAAGCCAGCCGCTGACGTCGCCATATTACCGGGTCATCCACTTCCCAGTTCAGCGTTGCTACCTGTCGCAATGGGATTTTCTGTCCGCTGGCATTGGTGATCATCAATCCTGCCAGTGTGTCAGTGTCCTGCCGCTCCGGGTCATTGCTGCGCAGCACGACGTCGATCAGGCGGTTACGATCGCGCAGGGTGGTCACCACGCTGCCGGACATCAGAGTATTCAGCGCGGTGGCTATCGTCTCGGAAGAGAGTCCGGCTGCGCGGGCTGCAGTCTGGTTCACCGCCAGCGTCATGACCCGTTCTGGCTCTCCGGCGGTAAGATTGACCTCGCGAGTCAGCGGTGAACGGGCGATCAGCGCCGCCAGCCGATCGGCCGCCTGACGCACCCTGGCATTATCCGGGCCGGTGATGCGATATTTCAGCGGCCAGCCGACCGGTGGACCCAGCTCCAGCGGCGATACCCGGGTAGTGATATCACTGAAATCCACCGCCAGCTTCTGCTCCAGCCTGCTGCGCAGCCGATCGCGTGCCGCCAGATCTTTCGCCACCACCACCAGCTGAGCGATGTTTTCATTATCCAGCAGCACATCCATCGGCAGATAAAAGCGTATCGCGCCCGAGCCAACGTAGCTGGTGTAGTTCGCCACATCCGGATCGTTGCGCAGCATCTGTTCCAGCTGTGCGGTACAGCGGGTGGTTTCAGCCTGGGCTGCACTGGCGGGAAGCGTCAGGCTGACCAGCAGCTCGGGCCGATCCGACGCAGGGAAAAACTCACCCTGCATAAAAGTGGTGGCGTAAAGGCTGACCAGCAGCATCGCCATCGCTGTGCCAATCGTCACCAGCCGGTGACGCAGAATCATCTCCAGCAGCCGGTGATAGCTGCGCGTCAGCACGCCCGGCGGCTTATCGGCCTTGATGTGCCTGGCCGACAGCAGCCAGCAGCCGGTGAGCGGAGAGAAGATGACCGCGACGACCCACGAGCAGAGCAGCGCCAGGGTAATCACCACAAACAATGAGTAGCAATATTCTCCGGCACTGGAGGCGGCGAACCCGACCGGAATGAACCCGGCGATCATTACCAGCGTACCGGTCAGCATCGGAAAGGCGGTGGTTTTAAACGCATAGGTGGCGGCCTGCCACTTGCTGTCGCCCGCTTCCAGTCGCGCCACCATTGCCTCGACGGTGATCATGGCATCATCCACCAGCAGCCCCAGCGCGATGATTAGTGCGCCAAGCGAGATGCGCTGGAGTCCGATGCCTGCCATTAACATGCCGGTAAAGGTCATTGCCAGTACCAGCGGGATCGCCGCCGCAACGACCAGACCGGCACGCAGTCCCAGTGAGACAAAGGAGACGGCTAACACGATGACGACCGCTTCGCCCAGTATCCGGACAAAGCCGCTGACCGCGTTTTTCACCACGGAAGACTGGTCGGCCACGCGGGTCATAGTAATACCGTGCGGTAACTGACTGGCCAGCATCTGCATGCGCTGACTGAGTTGCTGACCGAAATCGAGCATGTTGCCGCTGCCGGCCATGGAGATCGCCAGCCCGATAGCCGGAACGCCGTTAACCCGGAACGTCGGCGCTGGCGGTTCGGCAGGTTGCAGGCTGATGGTGGCCAGATCGGTCAGCGGAATAAAACGCTCACCGATATGCAGGGTAATCGCCCGCAGATTTTCAACCGAAGTCAGGGTGCCGCTGACCCGCAGCGCAATATTCTCGCGGTCGGTACGCAGGCTGCCCGCCGGGACGACATCGTTCTGAGCTTTAATGGCGTCGCTGACCTGCTGTAAATCGAGCCCCATGCCGTTCAGCTTGCGCGGCGAAAAGGCGATAACCACCTGCTGCTCCTGTACACCTAACAGGCTGGTTTTACCGATGTCGGGCAGACTGGCCAGATTGCGACGCAGGTTATCGACCCGGTCGCGTAGCTCTCTGGCGGTAAAACCCTCCGCCGTGAAGCCATAAATGGTGCCGAAGGTGTCATCAAACTCGTCGTTAACGGCCGGACCCTGCACGCCCTGCGGCAGTGAAGGGGCAACATCCTGCATCTTTTTACGCAGCTGGTACCAGATGCCGGCCACCTGAGAGGGCGGCGTGTCATCGCGCAGGTTGACATAGATGACGGTTTGTCCGGCGCGGGTTTCGCTCTCAACCGCATCCAGCGATGGGATCTCCTGCACCTTCTGTTCCAGTACGTCAGTGAGCAGTTGCACCGTGGTGTTCACATCAGCGCCTGGCCATTGGGCTGATATTACGGCGGTTTTGATAGTAAACGCCGGGTCTTCATTGCGTGACAGATGTTCATAGCTCAGCACACCCGCCGCCATGACCAGCAGCATGAAAAAGATCACCAGTTGCTGATGCGCCAGCGCCCAGCCGGAGAGGTTAAAGCCAGACGTTTTTTTCATGGAGCCTCCTGCGAAAGCGCCACTTTTTCGCCAGGTTGCAGGGTGCTGACTCCGGCGGTGACGACGCGCTCTCCTGGCTTGATCCCGGCAGTGACGAAGATTTGCTGCGCGTTAAAGCGGGCCAGCACTACCGGACGAAGCTGCAGGCGTGACGCCGCATCAACGACCAGCAGCGCGGGTTTGTCTGCGGAGCGGGTCAGGGCGCTGGCGGGCAGGGCGATGACCGGCGGCTGCGCATCGGGAAGGGTGACAATGACTGTGGCACCGGGAGCGATC
The DNA here is from genome assembly GCF_054512635.1 of Pantoea sp. XAF26B01_ASV70. NCBI lineage: Bacteria > Pseudomonadati > Pseudomonadota > Gammaproteobacteria > Enterobacterales > Erwiniaceae > Pantoea > Pantoea sp. XAF26B01_ASV70. Next base: position 162,623 of record NZ_JBTNCJ010000004.1, on the reverse strand, counting down.
GCCTCAGGCGGCTGATTTAGCGAGATGCGCAGCCGCCATGTGCGGGTCTGCGGATCGGCCTGCGGGCTGATGTCACGCACTGTGCCACTGGCCTGCACGCCGGGATCGGCGAGCAGCGTCACTTTCAGCGGTGTCCGATCATCAGGATGCAGCAGCGCAGGCGTTGTCAGGTCAAACACCGCATCGCGTGCATCCCCTGCTGCCAGCGTCATCACATTTTGTCCGGCGCTGACCACCTGACCTGGCTGAACCGTGATGGCGGTGATCCGGCCTGCTGCAGGCGCAGTCAGCTGAGTCCAGCTGAGGTTATCCTGGGCATTTTTCAGAGCCGCTTCGCTGCTGAGACGGCGGGACTGTGCGCTCTGCCAGTCCGCCTGGGCGCTGTCCAGCTGGCTGCGGGCGATGGCCCCTCCGGGCATCAGCAGCCGCATCCGATGCAGGTTAAGCGCGGCGACCCGTTCGGCGGCGCGTGCGCTGTCGAGATCGGCCCGTGCGCTGCTTAGCTGATTGCGTGACTGATCATTTTCCAGCGCTGCCAGCGATTGCCCGGCGCTGACGCGATCGCCCAGCTCAACCGCACGGCTCACCACCCGGCCATCCAGTCTGAAGGCTAGCGCGACCTCTTCATGAGCGCGGATTTCGCCAGTCAGCACCAGCGATGCATCACTGCTGAGCGGTGGAGCAATCACCGATTTAACCGGGCGGAGCGGGGCGGCAGGCGGAGCAGAACTATTGTCCCGGCAACCGGTCATGATGAATACCCCGAGCAGCACGAAGATGATCGGCGCAAAGATGTGAATACCGAAGAGATGACGCCACACCTGGCGGGCAGCATCCGATAAGAAGTCTGTCATAACCGGGTTCCTTTAATGAGTTGTGCTCATTGAACCCGGCATGTGTCCAGAAACGTTCCATGAACCATCAAGAAATGGTCAAGCCAGAACAATTTATCTCGCCGGCAGCGTTATCCCGATCAGCAGACCGCCGTCGGCGGGCAGTGTGGCGTGAAGCGACCCGCCGTGCGCCTCGACGATCGCTTTGGCGATCGACAGTCCCAGACCGCTGCCGCCGGAGTGGCGGGCGCGTGAGGAGTCAGCGCGGGTAAAGCGGTCAAACAATTGCGGCAGGAAGTCCGGCTCCACACCCTGACCGTAATCGCGGAAGGTCATTGTGATCGCCTGATCGTTCCTGCTGGCGGTGATCAGCAACGCGCCACCGTCGGCAGCGTAGCGCATTGCATTCTCACAGATGATGGTCACTACCTGGCCCAGCCGGAAGGTATCGGCATACAGCCGCAGATCGTTGGGTGATGTCACGCTGATGGCAATCCCCGCCTGTTCTGCCTGCGGCAGAAGCCAGCCGGAGCGCTCGCGCAGTAACTCGCTGAGATTAAACCACTCGTGGTTCAGGGTAAGCTGCCCGGCATCCGCCAGTGACAAGAGATGCAGTTCGTCTGTCAGGCGACTGAGCTGCATCAGTTGCTTCATGATCATCGCCAGCTGTTGCGGTTCGGCAGGAAAGACGCCATCCAGAATGCCCTGCAGGCGGCCCATTGCGGCCGTCAGTGGCGAGCGAAGTTCATGCGCCATCGCTACATGCGAGGTGCGCAGCTCACGCTCGTAACGCGCCAGCTGCTGCGTCATCTGATTAAAATCTTCGGTAAAGCGCACCAGCTCCTGTGGCGCTTCTTTCACCACCGCCGCCGTTCGGCCAAATTCCCCTTTCGATACCGCTCGCGCTGCGGTCGCTAGCTGGCTGAACTGCGCCGACAGCGGACGGGCGAAACGCAGCGCCATCACCACCATAAACGGGATCATGACCACCACCAGCACGAATACGGTCAGCCAGTCCGACGAGGCCAGCGAGGGATCGGAGAAGTTGATACCCCACCACTGGTCGATAATCTGATGAAAGCGTGCCGGATCGCTGGCAGGGTGGTGGCGCAGCTGGGTGAACTCCTCCAGCAGCGCGGGCGGCATCCGGTAATAGACCCAGTACGCCTGCACTGCGAAGCGCAGCCACATACAGATGGCGATGAGTACCACGCTGCCAATCGCCAGAAACAGCACCCGGATGCAGATCCAGCGCCACAGTGAGGTATGCGTATCGTTCTTCATGGCTGTCTGAACCGGTAACCGACGCTGCGAACCGCCGGTAAGACATCTGAAATGCCCGCGGCTTCCAGTTTGCGACGCAGGTTATAGACGTGGGTATCGACCACCCGCTCAAGCGCATCGCTTTCCGGCAGACAGTGCTCCAGCAGAAACAGGCGGGTAAACGGACGCGTCGGAGCGCGCATCAGGGTGACCAACAGGGAAAATTCGGTCGGTGTCAGATCGAGGCGGCGCGGTGAAGTACTGTCGCTATCGACCACTGCGGTGAGCGCCACCGGGTCCACCACTAAACCCGCCCAGCGCAGGGTTTCTGCCGCGGGTACCTGACTCTGCTGGCTACGGCGCAGTACTGCCTGAACGCGCGCCACCACTTCGCCCGGATGATAGGGTTTGACCACGTAGTCATCCGCGCCATAGCGCAGTGCGCCGATGCGGTCCGGCGCATCACCCATCGCGGTTACCATGATCACCGGGGTATCGTCACGACGTCGCAGCGCTGCCAGCACTTCAGTGCCGTTCATGCCGGGCAGCATGATATCCAGCAGGATCAGATCGGGCTGCCAGCGTCTGGCGGCATCCAGCCCGCCTGGCCCATCATCGGCAATCATGACCTCATAATTTTCACGTTTCAGGTAGGCCTCAAGTACGCCCGCCGCATCAGCATCATCTTCAATAATCAGTACACGTTTTGACTGCATTTTCGGATCACCTTGACTGTTTCTTCATAAATCCCTGGTCGTTAATTGACACTCGCCTCGCATACTCCGGCCATTGACGCGGCTCTGAACCCCTCAGCTCCGCACCTGATGTGATAATGAGGAAACGTGATGATAACCGGAAAAATAACGCTGCACATGGTCTGTTTTTCGCTGGGATTCAGTGCCGCGACTGCCATGGCTGATGAGACTACGCCGCCGCCAAGCGTCACGCTGGGCATTGCAGGTATCAATGCACCACGCTATAGCGGCGCAGATAAGCAGCACTGGCAGCTGATGCCGGTGATCCAGGCACGCGACGGGGCCTTCTTTTTAGACTCACAGAAAGGCATTGGCTATGACCTGCAGGCAGATAATGGACTGTATCTGGAACATACGCTGGGCTACGGGCTGGGCCGTTCTGACCAGAATTCATCCTGGCGAGATGGGGATGACCGGCTCAGAGGCATGGGGAACATCGACGCAACGATGAACACCGCGCTGGCGCTGGGATGGTCGGTAACGCCGTGGCTGGTGCTGGAGGGCAAAGCGACGCTGCCATTAAGTGATAGTCAGGGTGTGCAGTACCGCACTTCCGTTACCCTGATCCCATGGCAGACCAGTGACGATACCGTGGCACTGCAGGTGGCGGGACTGTTTGGCGACGGGCGTTATATGAATACCTGGTATGGCGTTAACAGCAAGCAAAGTGCGCGCAGCGGATTTGAACGGTACGACGCCGCGGGTGGATTTTATGGCACCGATACCAGCCTGACCTGGAGCCATCAGTTCACGCCTGCCTGGGCTGCCAGTGTGATCGGTGACTACAGCTGGCTGGATAAACATGCTTCAGATAGCCCCATCGTTGCACGGCACAACGGCGCATCGGCCACCCTGGCATTGAGCTACACCTTCTGAATGGCACCATGAAGAAAAGTGAGATGCGCAGCCACCGCCTTTTGCTTGCGGCACTGATTCTGTTGTATGTCGTGGTCTATACCCTGACAGGCGTTGCGCTTAGCCTGTTGGATGCGCCGGGACGGGGATAGGGAGCGAGCGGTATAAACAGCGTGATCGGGCTGGTTATGCCGTGACTTAAATAGAAAATTAACTTTTCGTAAAGCGGTTCAGACATTAATGGTCAGCGTTAGAAGTTTCGGGTACATCCGGATGTTTTAATTATCGCTATATAAATTGATTAAGGTGGTTAATTTAGATTGCGTCATAATGCATCTTGCTAATAAATTTTTTAAAAGAGCATTGGTGTAGTTAATCTATATGGATTGGGCAAGATTTAAATATTATAAATTAAAATGTGATCTATTAAGATAGCCTCTTCGCTGTGGTAGCAGCGCATGGAATTTACAGGGGCTGAACTGATGAAAAATAAAAATAGTGCTACACCTCATGATGCTACTTTTAGACAGTTTCTTACGCATCCGGATGTTGCCAGAGATTTTATGCAGATCCACCTTCCGGAGAAATTGCTTAAAATCTGCGATCTCACCACACTGAAGCTTGAGTCCGGATCATTTGTTGAAGACGATTTGCGTCAATACTTCAGTGACGTTTTGTACAGTCTCAGAACCTCAACCGGTGACGGATATATTCATGTTCTGATTGAACACCAATCCACCCCTGACAGGCATATGGCATTCCGCCTGATACGTTATGCGGTAGCCGCTATGCAGCGCCACCTTGAAGCTGGCCATAAAAAGCTGCCTTTAGTCATACCTGTACTGTTCTATACCGGTAAGCGCACTCCCTATCCGTGGTCGACCCGCTGGTTCGACGAATTTGATGATCCGGTAGTGGCGGAAAGCCTTTATAGAGGCGCCTTCCCGCTGGTGGACATTACGGTCATCCCGGATGATGAGATCATGACTCATCGCAGTATGGCCGCCCTGACGCTTTTGCAGAAACATATTCATCAACGCGACATTGCAAGCCTGACTGACCATCTGGTCACGCTACTCATGGCCGATTATCTTTCTTCACCCCAGGTGATGACGCTGATACACTATTTACTGCAGGCTGGTGAGTCAGCTGACTACGAAGCTTTCGTTCGCGAACTGGCACAGCGGGTGCCACAACACGGAGACGCACTGATGACCATCGCACAGCAGCTTGAACAAAAAGGGATCGAAAAAGGTCGCGCAGAAGGTATCGAGCTTGGTGAACGGCGTGGTATTGAGAAAGGTCGTACTGAAGGACAGCGTGAAGCTACCCTGAAAATTGCGCGCACTATGCTACAAAACGGCCTTGATCGTAAAACTGTCATAGAAATGACCGGCCTGACGTCAGACGATCTGGCGCAAATACGACACTAATATAAACAAGAGTAAACCCAGTCATGACCGGGTTATCGTTTTGAATACCGCACCAGATAAATCATCATAATTATCAGAAAGGTGTAACCTGCATACGTCCTGAACTACAAGCCATTATTTGTCTGGCTGACGCTGCAGGAAATTCCAGGTTGCGCCCAACATGCCGGAGTCGTTGCCGTAGGTCGCGGTATCAATGCGGATATCAAGATCATATTTTGCCAGTTGCTCTGCCAGTTCCTCGAGGAACGGTTCCCGCTCGGTAATTCCACCACCGATAAATATCATCTGCGGATCGAACACGCTGAAGAGGTTATATAAGCAGGCTGCAAGATCCTGGTAGAATTTATTCACCACCTGCTGCGCGGCTTCTTCTTTGCGATCGTATGCGTCAAAGACATCTTTACCCGTGACGTCGTCGGAAGATTTTTCGATGAGCTGGCTGTAATTCTCCCGAAGCGCCGTCATGGTACAACTCTGGCTCATGGTATGGCGTTCAATATTGCTGCTGGTGGGGCGCGAAGTCAGCAGACAGCCAAACTCGCCCGCGCGGTTACGACCGCCCCGGATCAGCGCGCCGTTGCAGAAGGCCGCTCCGCCTAATCCTGTGCCGATAGTTAACATCAGAAAATCACTGAGTTTTTTTGCTTTGCCCAGCCACTGTTCAGCCAGTAAGGCGCAGTGGGCGTCATTTTCGACCGTGGCAGGCAGTGAGGTTTTTTCCGTCAGCCACTGGCTCAGATGAAACTGGTCGAAGTCCCGAATGGTGCCGCCCATGGCGATATATCCGGCTTCTGCATCAATATAACCGGGCGTGCTGACGGCGATGCCAGCACAGCCGGGATTTTTCTCCAGCCAGGCCAGGATCTCATCAAGTATTTTGTCGCGTGAATTATGGGAAATATCAGCACTCTCACTGGTCAGAATATTTCCCTGCTCATCAATCACGCCCATTTTTAAAGAGGTACCACCAATATCGAAAGCTGCAATCTTCATTAACGTTCTCTGAGGTTGTTTTCATCCGATTAATTGTAGTGCTGAAAGAAAAAGGGCAGGAGGTCTGGCGGAGGCAATTTTGTCAGGAAAGGTACAGATTTATAAAGCGAGTGTTGTACAGAGGGTGTTTTGATAAACCCCGGCACACAGGGAACAGCTGTGCATGATTTTTAAGGACGTCCGATGTATTACCCGCGCTGAGAGGGTGTCTGGCAGCGCGGGCTTAATCGTCACTCTGAAGTCATTGCCACTTACGCAACAGGAGACTGGCGTTGACGCCGCCAAAACCAAAACCGTTCGACATGGCATAAGTCAGCGCCGTGGGACGTGCATTGAGCGCCACCAGGTCAAGATTGCCTGCGGCTTCATCGGGATGATGGAGGTTCAGCGTCGGCGGAATAAGCTGCTGCCGCAGCGCCATCAGGGTGAATATCGCCTCAACGCCGCCTGCCGCACCCAGCAGATGGCCGGTGGCGGATTTCGTTGAGGCGATCGCGACCTGCGAATCATCGCCAAACACTGCGCGAATAGCCGCCAGCTCACCGTGATCGCCAACCTGAGTTGAGGTTGCGTGTGCGTTGATATGCTGGACGTCTTCCGGGCTGATGCCCGCCTGGCGCAGGGCGGTTCTCATCGCCCGCGCAGCCCCGCTGCCATCCTCCGGACCCGCGGTTAAGTGGTATGCATCGGCGCTGGTGCCATAGCCGACAATCTCCGCCAGCGGCGTCGCACCGCGTGCTTCGGCATGAGCCAGCGACTCAATCACCAGCAGGCCTGCACCTTCGGCCATCACAAAGCCGTTTCTGTCACGATCAAACGGACGTGAGGCATGGTGCGGCTGATCTTCATAGCCCACACATAGCGCACGTGCAGCCGCGAAACAGCCCAGCGTGACGCGATCCAGCGCTGCTTCTGTGCCGCCACAAATAGCAATGTCCGCTTCACCGCTTCTGATCAACCTGGCTGCATCACCAATTGCCTGAACCCCTGCTGCACAGGCGGTAACGGGCGCACCCAGCGGGCCGGTGAAGCCGTGTTTGATCGAGACATGACCCGCGGCCATGTTGGCCAGAAACGAAGGTGCTGTAAAGGGTGAGAGCCTGCGCGGGCCGCGTGCATCGGTGGTGCGCACCGCGTCGGCAATGGCACCAAAGCCGCCGACGCCTGAAGCAATAATCGTCGCAGTACGTTCACGCGCCGCCTCATCTTCAGGATGCCAGGCCGCCTGATTCAGCGCTTCTTCTGCTGCCAGTAGCGCGAATTCTATAAAGCGCGACATCTTTTTACGCTCTTTCGGCGCAATGAACGCCTCGGGGTCGTAACCTGCCAGCGGATCTTCATCGATGCCCGGCACGCTGCCACCTACTGAAATACCGGTGCCAGCAGTAAGCGTATCGGGAAGGGTACGTATACCTGATTCTCCAGCCGTTAATCGCCGCCAGACGGTTTCAACGCCACAACCCAGTGGCGAAACGATGCCCGCGCCGGTAATGACAATGCGTTGTGATGAGGCTAAGTGACTCATTGGATTACTCCCGTAGAGAGTCCGGACAGTGATTGAAATGCTGCCGCAGACAATGGATACACGCCTTGAGCGCGGAAGGTGAGACCCTGCGTAGAATGGTGCGATGGACGAACGCAGGGATGGAATAGAGCAGAGAGAGATAAGCTTAGCAGCATCAGAATCCTGAGCGATAACCAGACAGAGTGCTATCGTTGCTCTTGTGACTAAATAAGTCAATAGTCACATCATGCGCATTGTTCAGGGCGCAAGGCTACGTAACACCAGCGCTGCCAGTTGTGCAGAGGCTTCTTCAGCGTCATCAAGGCTGTACTGCAGCAGTACCGGACTGGCGTAGGGTTTGATCACCCGATAGATTGCCTCCGCCGCTTCGTCAGCCGGGGTTTTACGCTCAAACTCACCGGATTCACGCCCCCGGCGCAGGATCTGCTGAATCAGGCTGAGCAGTCGTTCTTCATGCGCCATCGCCGACGGCCAGCGGTCACGCGACGCGACGGCAGCAATATCATAGAGTTTACGTTCGTGAAAAAAGAGTTCAGTGCCGGTGACGGAAAGCGTGCGGAACAGTCGCCGCAGTTGTTCCGATGCTCCAGGCGCATCGGCGATAGCGACTTCGACGTGCTGCATAATCATCGCAAGCCGGGTGGAGCAAATCACTTCGCCAATCGCCTGTTTTGATTCAAAAAATTTGTAGATATACGCTTTGGAAAAGCCGATAGCACGGGCGAGATCGGAGACGGTGGTTTTTTCGTAACCATAATGCGCGAAGTGCTGCATGGCAGCATCGACAATCTGGTCACGCACATTGTGCCCGGCCGGGCCGCGTGTGCCATTTTCCGTTACGGATTGAGTCATTGTCAGAACCTGGCAGATCAAAGGTGGGTGAAAAAATTCAGTGACCACTGTTAAGGGTGGTCACATTTTAGGCCCTGTTGCGATCAAAAGCCATATTTTGAACGGGCTGAATGTATGCTGGTGTTGCTGAGTGCCACCAGCCGGTTATTGGCGCAGCGTATCTATAGAGATATTCCAGTGATTGAGCTTGTTATAGAGCGCCGTGCGGGAAATGCCCAGCAGCTTAGCGGACTGCCGCAGATTACCCCCCTGCGCGCGAAGGGTCTGCAGGATGCAGGCTCGTTCATTATCCTGCAACAGGCTGCTGGCCGCTGGTCTGTTTTCGGCTGCGCGCGTCACCATCGCTGGCGGCAAATCGGCAAGGTCGATGATGCTGCTCTGGCAAAGATTAACGATCCGCTCGACCAGATTTTCCAGCTCGCGCACGTTGCCGGGCCAGTGCCATGCCTGCAGGGCGTTCATTGCTTCAATGCTCACCTGCGGAGGCGTTTTATTCAGCCGCTGACACAGGGCGTGAATGAAGGTATTCACCAGATCAGGAATGTCGCTCTGGCGTTCACGCAGGGCAGGGATGGTCAGGGAGATAACATTGAGGCGATAGAACAGGTCACGGCGGAAAGCACCCTGTTCCACTGCACTGAGCAGATCGCAATGGGTTGCCGCCACGATGCGGACATCCACTTTCAGCGGATGCGCCGCTCCGATGCGCAGCACCTCACTCTCCTGCAGCACGCGTAGCAGGCTGGTCTGTGCCTCCAGTGGCATTTCGCCAATCTCATCCAGAAACAGCGTGCCACCGTCGGCCAGCTCAAATTTACCTGCCGAACCGCCGCGCCGTGAGCCGGTGAACGCGCCATCGACGTAGCCGAATAGCTCACTCTGCACCAGGTCACGCGGCAGTGCGCCGCAGTTAACCGCGACAAAGGACTCATGCGCCCGGCTGCTGGCATTGTGGATCGCCTGAGCAAACAGCTCTTTACCGGTTCCGCTTTCACCGGTCAGCAGAACGGTACTGTCACTGCGACTGCTGGCGCGGGCATCCTGAAGAGCCTTCTGCAGCGTGGGTGCCTGACCACGAATCATCTCAAAGGTATAGCTGGCGCTGACGCCAAGCACACGACGGGTAATGGCACGGATGCGCTGATTTTCCCGCAGCGACAGGATGCGACCGCCGTCCGGTGCCGGCATCAGCGAGACCAGGCATGAAACACTGGGTCTGCCATCGGGGCGGAACACCATCTCGCGGTCATTACAGCAGGGCAGTGTGAGCAATGAACCGGACTGGGGCTGCAGCACCTGATCGATCAGGGCGTTGTCGGTATCAATACCGGCAAAGATCTGACGAGCGTAGCGGTTCAGGGTTTTGATGCGCCCGTCGCGGTCGCAGACCAAAACGCCCTCATTCAGGGTCTCCAGTATCGACTGCTGCTCGGCCAGCAGACGGCGTAAGGTGAGTTGCTGGCCAATTGCCTCTGCGGCAGCCTGCACGGTGCCCAGCGTATGGGCACTGAAATTGTCAGGCGTGGCGGTCAGCGTCAGTACGCCGGTCATACGACCGCTGGCATCACGGATAGGAGCTGCGGCGCACTGCCGGTTACGTTCACGCAGCGCGATTTTCCAGTTTTCTCCGCTGAGTACATAGACCAGCCGCTGCTCGCGCAGGCAGCGCGCGGTGCAGTTGGTGCCGAGCACCTCCTCACGCAGGATGCTGCCGACCGGAGTCAGGTCGCTGCCGCAAAAACTCAGTACGATGCCTTGCGCATCTGTGAGATTGATATGACCATCGGGATTGTAAGCCAGCAGGTTCTCCATCACGCTATGCGCCACAGTAATCAGCTCACTGTTATGACGCAGAACGGCGGCCAGCTCCGTTGGATCGGAGGCACTGTACTCAAAAGATACCGGATCGATGCCATGTTCGTGCGAGCGGTTCCATGACTGCAAAATACTGCGGCGGATCCAGCGCGGCTGTTCACCCTGGCTAAATGCCTGCCAGCCCCGGGCAAACCGAGCTTCCCACTGTGCCGCATCACCGCCTTCCGGCAGGCTGAATATGGCATCGCTCTCTTCTTTATTAGGCAGCAAATCATGCAGAGATTGCATTTCACTCTCTCGTGGTCGATGGAATGTCCATTTTAATGACATGTTAAGTTGACATGTAAATTTTATTTTCAATCAGGACGCGTCATCTGCGAGCGCGTTCACATAAAAGCCCGCTTTAAAACTGGCATCCACTTTGCAACGCTGACATTAACTCTCACCTGTCAAAAACAATGGGAAAGTTAAGGTGTTATGCGTAAACATAATCTGAAGTTGTTGCTGTTCATCTGTTCCATCGCCTCATTGAGCGGGGTGATCCTCGGTTATGACGCCTCAGTGATTTCCGGCGTTATTGAGCCATTAACGGAACACCTTGCGCTAACGCCGTGGCAAAGTGGATGGGCTGTTTCAAATGTCATTCTCGGCTGTATCGTCGGCGCTGGCTGTGTCGGCGCGATCTCAGATCGGATCGGGCGTAAACCTACACTGGTGATCACCGCGCTGTTGTTTGCCGTGTCTGCGGTGGGTTCTGCGCTGGCAGATTCACTAACCGGGTTTGTGATTTACCGGCTGGTGGGTGGCCTGGCGGTCGGGATGGCGTCGGCAATTACGCCGCTCTATATCGCAGAGGTCTCACCTAAGGACTGGCGAGGGCGCATGCTTGGGCTGCAGCAGATGCTGATGGTTGGTGGTCAGGTCACGGTCTATGTGGTGAATTACCTGATTGCACGCGGTATGCCCCATGCCTGGATAGTCAGTGAAGGCTGGCGCTGGATGCTGGCGTCGGGTGTGGTGCCTTGCCTGCTGTTTCTGGCACTGGTGCCCTTTATGCCGGAATCACCACGCTGGCTGGCGTTAAACGGCAAGCGTGAACGCGCGCTGGCAGTGCTGACCCGGCTTTCGACGCCTGAACATGCGCGGCGTCTGCTGGCAGAAATCAGTGCACCGGACGCGGATTCTGTTACCCGTCAGCAGGGAACCCGTCTGCTCCGCGACGCCAGAATGCGTTACATCCTGTTGATCGGCTGCGCGATTGCAATTCTTCAGCAGGTTTCGGGCATCAACATCCTGCTGTATTACGCACCGTCGCTGCTGCAGAACATCTCACCGGATACACAGACCTCCCTCTATCACAGCATTTTCCTTGGACTGGCGCTGCTGGTCGGAGTAGCGTTTTGTCTGAACGCAGTGGATCGCTGGGGACGGACGCGTCTGCTGCGCTGGGGAGCGCTGGGTTGCGCTGTCAGCCTGGTGATTACGGCCTGGGCCTTTATAGCGCAGATCGGTGGCCTGCTGCCGGTCGTGGGCCTGGTGGCGTTCGTACTGATTTTTGGTATGTCATGGAGTCTGGGTGCCTGGCTACTGATCTCTGAAATATTTCCCAACCGAATTCGTGCCGTCGCGATGGGCTACGCCTTTTCTTCGATGTATCTCGCCAATTTCATCGTTACTCAGACTTTCCCGATGATGAACCGTAGCCGTTTGCTGATGGATCACTTCCATGGTGCTTTTCCACTGATGCTCTGCGCCGCTGGCTCCCTGGTGGCCTTCTGGTTTGTAAAACGTTTTCTGCCTGAAACCCGAGGCATCTCACTGGAGCACATCGAGCCGCTGATGCTTTCAAAATCCCGTCGTTTTGCCGCCAAAGCGCAGGCGACATCCGGACACCCTATTCAGCCTGACTGGGCTGACAACAAAAAACAGGAGCAGTTATGAACCTTAAAACAGTACGAGTGGGATTGATCGGTGCTGGCCGCATGGGCAGTTTTCATGCAGAGAATCTGGCGCTGCGGGTGCCTGGGGCACGGCTGACAGCGGTCGCCGACCTGCAACCCGGCGCAGCGCAGCAACTGGCAGACCGGCTGGGGGTGGAGAAAGCCTATACCGATATCCAGGCGTTACTCAATGACAGCGAAATCGATGCCGTTGCTATTGCTACGCCGGCTCGCACTCACGCCGAACTGGTGATCGCTGCAGCCCGGGCTGGCAAGCACGTGTTTTGCGAAAAACCGATGGCGGTAACGCTGGATGAGGCAGATCGGGCGATCGCGGCCGCACAGGATGCGGGCGTTGTGTTGCAGGTCGGCTTCAATCGTCGATTCAGTGCAGGCTTCGCCGCAGCTATTGAAGCTGTCAGAGCAGGCACCAATGGCACCACCCAGCTAAGCCGTTCGGTGACACGCGACCCTGGCCTGCGCGATCCGGCCCCAATCCCGCAGTGGACCATCTTCCTTGAAACCTTAATCCATGACTTCGACACCCTGCTGCACTTCAATCCGGGTTCCCGGCCGGTTGAGGTCTATGCGCTGGCTGATGCGCTGGTGCGTCCCGATTTTAAAGATAAGGGATTACTTGATACCGCGGTGGTGACCATCCGCTTTGATAACGGTGCCATTGCCACTGCGGAAGCCAACTTCCAGGCAGTTTACGGTTATGACGTTCGCGGTGAGGTGTTTGGCAGTAAAGGTATGCTGCAGGCGGGCAACATCAATCAGGACAACTGTGTGCGCTATCACGCCGAGGGTATTGCCATCGCAACGTCTCGAATGGATACCGATCTGCTGCGTGAGGCCTATGTTGCTGAAATGGCAGAATTCGCCCGCGCGATTCTGCACGGTGACACGCCGCGCGCTACTGGCACTGATGCACGTAACGCGCTGGAAATTGCGCTGGCCTGTATTGAATCGGTGCAGCAACGCAAACCCATTCTGTTGGGAGAACGCTAATGGCCGGTTATCAGCTTTCAGTCTGTGCGGAGATGGTGTTTCTCGAACTGCCTTTTATCGCGCGTGTTGAGCGGATTCATGCGCTGGGATTTGGCGTGGAGATCTGGAACTGGGCCAACAAAGATATCGACGCGTTGGTGGCGACAGGTGCGCGTTTTACCTCCATGACCGGCTACCTCAACGGTAACCTGACTGATGATGATGAGATTGCAGAGTTGCTGCATAGCGCAGAAACCTCACTGGCGATTGCAGATCGTCTGAACTGCCCGAGCCTGAATCTGCATGGCACCGGGCTGGATGCTCACGGCCAGGCGGTTCGTCCGGTTGAGGTGGTCACTGGTGAGATGTGGCTTAAAGCGGCCGACACCCTGCGGCGTGTCGCTGCGCTCGGCGAGCAGGCCGGGCGAGTATTTACTCTCGAAAACCTGAATCTGGCGGTTGATCATCCGGGTACGCCGTTCGCACGGGCTGCCGATACGCTGGCGCTGGTCGAAGCGGTCAACAGCCCGGCACTGAAGATGAATCTGGACCTCTATCACGCCCAGATTGGAGAGGGCAACCTGATAGAGCTGATACGACGCTGCGGCCCCGCTATCGGTGAAATCCAGGTGGCTGATGTGCCGGGCCGCATGCAGCCTGGCACCGGGGAAATTAACTATCGCGCCATTGCCCGTGCGCTGGAGCAGGTCGGCTATTGCGGCGTCGTTGCGCTGGAGGGCTGGGCCGAAGGCGACAGCGAAACAGCCCTGGCACAGTTCCGCGATCACTTTACGTTGTGAGCTCTGCCGCCGGGTATTTGCCTGTTGCCCGGCGGTTCTATCAATAATAAACCCTACAGGATTACGCAATGAAAACCAAAATGTTAGCACTGCTGCTCAGCCTGATGATCAGCGTTACCGCCTGGGCTAAAACACCTAAAATCGGTGTCGCACTGGCTAATTTCGATCTTAACTTCGTATCGATTCTGCGGACGCAGATGGTGGGTGAGATAAAAGCGCTGAAAATGGATGGGCAGTTCGTCGATGCCAAAGGGGATGTAGCTCTTCAGGTACAGCAGGTTGAAGATTTTATCAATCAGGGCGTGGATGCCATTATTCTCAACCCGGTCGATACACAGGGCGTACTGCCGATGGTGAAAGCGGCAGAAGCGGCGGGCATTCCGCTGGTGTTTGTTAACCGTAAACCGGAAGTGAAATTACCGTCCAGTATGGCCTATGTCGGTTCTGACTCTGCCCTGGGGGGTGAGATGCAGATGGAAGCGCTGGCAAAACAGATGAACTATCGGGGCAATGTCGCCATTTTAATGGGCGCATTATCAAATGAAGAAGCGCGGGAACGGACGCGTGCTGTTGAAGCGGTGATCGCTAAATATAAGCAAATGGCGGTAATCGAAAAACAGACTGCACGCTGGCAGCGTAATGAAGCGGTAGACGTAGTTTCGGGCTGGCTGCTTAATCAGCGACCAATCGATGCAATCGCCGCCAATAATGATGAAATGGCTATCGGGGCGATTATGGCGCTGAATCAGGCGAAAAACAGCCACGTTCTGGTTGCCGGGATCGATGGCACGCCAGATGGCCAGCAGTTCGTCAAAAATGGAAAGATGACGCTGACTATTTTCCAGGATGCGAAAGGGCAGGCGACGGGCGCTGTGAAAGTCGTGAAAGCGTTACTGGATAAACAGAAAGTCGAATCACTGAACTGGATCCCCTATAAAACCATTACACAAAGTAATTATGCGGAGTTTGCTGCCGCTAATCAGCCATAAAAATTGCCGCTAACTTTATGATTCTTCGTCGTTTCTTAAATTATTAGCCAGCTGCCGGGCAGTGACGCACTCTGCCCGGCCTGTTTTGCTGGCTAATCTGTAAAAATTTCCTTAATCGCCTGATTAACGCGTCTGTAGTGCTTCTTCATATAAGCTGAATTATACTGTCGATAAATGAGCGGAAATTCAGTGATTTCTTAATGATTTACATAATCGATGATCAGGTTTCTTACAATTCTGATGACTGCACGCTTAGCCACATTCCTACTCAGGAGTCGCTGAGCCTCAGTATTTCTTCAGGTCGGCTTTTTGAGCAGTTACTGAATTCCGGGGGAGAAATACTGGCGCGTGATACGTTGCTGACCGAGGTCTGGGATAAATATGGCCTGCGTGGATCGAATAGTAATCTGAATCAATATCTGAGTATTGTGCGCAGGGCACTCGCGGCTTATGGCTGTGAAAATCTGATTATCACCATCCCGAAAATTGGTATACGCCTGAATACCGATATTAAAATTGAACGTCAATCAGCCCCGGTCATGGGGGGGACGGAAGTTTTAACTGATGACATATCGGAAGGAAGTATAACTGAAGGGTCTGCTGAAAACGTTGTCCTGCCTGCCACTCCGCCCGGTAATCAGCTGCCAGCTACGTCCGTTAACGTCACCCGGCGATACTGGTTTGCTTCTGTTGCTCTGATAGTGCTGGGCATGGTGCTCTGGTATTTCACGGTATCGCGTCCTGACGAGCAAATTATTCCAATGAGTTCAATAAAACTTGAAGGTGGCTGCGAAGCAGTATTATTGCAGGGTCTGGATGAGGTTGAACGACAGGCATTGGGTAAGCAAATAGTGCAAATTCTAAGGGAAAATAATCAAACCTGCGATGCGGGTCACCGGATTATTTTTGATAAAAACACCTCTTTTACTACTAAGAATTTCGGAAGAACGATTCTTTCATCGTGTAAAATTAATAGCGATGGTCATATCATCTCATGCGACAATTTTTATTATCTTGACTGGAGAATGGGATGAAGCGGAGCATTGGTATTAATATTATCTTCATGCTGGCTGCGCTATTAATGGTGACTTTTGCAGGGGTTTATTACTTAACACATCAGGCCAAAGATTTTCCTTTTCGATGCTCAGCGTTTAGCCGTTACGATCTCAGTCGTAATGATGATAAACGAATTGAGTTCGCTGTTGCCCAGGATTTACGTTTTGATAAAAAGGATTCAGGCTATCTTTTGCTGAATGGGCAGGCAACGAGCAATGACGGTGTTACTATTCTTAACAGAAGGGTTGCATTAATCAATGGCGCTAAAATTTCCGATGATACTTACCGGTATCAGATCAGCAAAGTTGTCACTTCGAATACTGATACTACTCCTGATGTCATCTTTAATAAGTTGTTAGCAGAGATCACGCTGGATCCAACGCATCTGCAGTTGGATGTCGATAAGATTGATAAAAATACCTATATTATCGGTGGGCCGATCTCCTATCTCTTTACCTGCCAGCGTTACTAAGCTCTGTAAACGGCTAACTTAGCGGTGTTCAGAATGCATGAAACCGGGAAGGATTTATCCTGCCCGGTTTTTCTTTTAACGTTATGTCGTCAGGCTTTGCTGAGGAAAAGCATCAGGGCCAGCTCTGGAAACTCTTCAGGATATTATTAAACAGCTGAATTTCTTCATCGGTCAGGGGGGCAGCCTTTGACAAAGAGAAAATTAATACATCCTCCAGGTTTAAGGTGAAAATCGCCTGTTTTTGATAAAGCCGGATATTATCCGGGCGCAGAAAATCATAAGTAATCATGATGCCTGTGCTCAGATTATCGCCCAACACCACGGGTTGATTTGCTTGCTGTTGCCAGTCTTTCATTTGTCTCTGCAGAATAGCGAGCTGGCTGCTGATATATTCTTCTGGATTGTTGTGATTGGCCAGTTTATCACGAGAAATAGTGACGGGTGGCATCGCTGAACGGGGATCCGCCAGCGTGTTCAGGGTTCGCTCGCAGTAGCCTTCCGGTAAAGTAATCATACCTTCGCTAAACCGGCAAATATTTTTATCCATGTGTAATCTCCATTTCTTTAGTTTTTTCTGTCTGGCCAAATAACTGATCTGCGGTAACTTCACTGAGCGTACCGTTATTTAACAGGACGATTTTATCTGCACTTCTTATGGTTTCCGGGCGATGTGCAATCATGATTCGGGTGATTTTCATTTGCTTTATTGCATTGTTGATCTGCGCTTCGTTATAGATATCCAGATGACTGGTTGCTTCGTCCAGTACCAGTATTTTTGGTTCGCGGTAGAGGGCGCGAGCTAGCAGAATACGCTGCAGCTGCCCGCCAGAGAGAAACGATCCCATATCACCGACAAGGCTTTGATAGTTCATCGGCATTTTCATGATATCGCCGTGAATTTGCGCCAGGCGTGCTACACGGGTAATTTTTGCGTGGTCAGGATTATTATCAAAGAAGCTAATATTTTCACTGATCGAGCCTGAGAACAGGATGTCATCCTGCATAACACAGCCGATGCGGTTACGATGGTGTTCAAGTCCTGTCTGGGTAATGTCCATTCCGCCCACGGTGATTGTTCCACCTTCCGGGTGCAGCAGACCCAGAATGATTTTGGCCATGGTGGTCTTTCCCTGACCTGAAGGGCCGACAATCGCAACGCTTTCGCCAGCCTTAATTTCCAGACTGGCACCATTTACTACCCAGGGTTCGGTAGGTGCATAGCGGAAGCGGATATCCGTTAGTTTGATATCCTGCGGCGTTTCTGTCTCATCATGCGTATCTTTACTCACCAGTACCGGACTGGCTTCTGAGCTGACTTCAGTTTCTGACAACACGATATCGGCCAGTCGTTCACCATGCATACGCAGCATTCTGAAGTCGATTACGGCGTTGATCAGACCTGCACCGCGGCTCATAAACTGATCGGAGAAGCTAATAAAGGCGGTAAGCATACCTGCAGAGAAGTTGCCATCCAGTACTTGCAGCGCAGCCAGCCAGACCAGTA
Source organism: Pantoea sp. XAF26B01_ASV70 (assembly GCF_054512635.1). Lineage (NCBI taxonomy): Bacteria > Pseudomonadati > Pseudomonadota > Gammaproteobacteria > Enterobacterales > Erwiniaceae > Pantoea > Pantoea sp. XAF26B01_ASV70. Next base: position 144,548 of record NZ_JBTNCJ010000004.1, on the reverse strand, counting down.
CGACCCTGCCTACAGAAGTGAGCAATCCCTGGGCGGAACCAAACAAAATGTTAAGCTTCTGAATCACAATGCCTTTGTTGGTCGTATCCACCAGGAAATTCATGTAGGCGGAGAGACGAGGCACCTGCTTGTTATTGGTTTTTACCGCCTGGATACCGCGAAGCGTTTCCAGTAATGAAGATTGCGTGCGGGCTGAACTGATGATTTGCTCTTCGTTGGCGCGGCGAACAGGATCATAAGCCATGAAGCGTAACAGTGCATAGGCGACAAAAAGGCCAATTACCAGCCAGGCAAGCTTAGCGTTATAGATAAACAGCATCACTACTGTCACGATCGACATTACCCCATCCAGCACAGTACTAATGAAGCGGCTGGTCAGCGTACTTTGGATGGTGTTTAGCGAGCCATAGCGGGACAGAATGTCACCAACGTGACGGGATTCGAACCATTCAAGTGGCAGCTTTAACATGTGGTGACAGACATTGACCGTCCACTGCACGCTGAGCTGGCTTGAGAACCAGCTCATCACCCATGAGCGCAGCGCTGTAATCATGGTCTGAAACAACGCAATCATGATAAAGCCGATCCCGAGCAAGGAGAGTAGCGAGTAATCTGCGGAGACCAGCACCATATCCATCACCCACTGCATAAAGAAGGGGGAGAGTACGCCGAAAAGCTCCAGAGCGATGGACAGGATAAGCACCTGGGCAAAGGCAGATTTCACCCCTGTCACACTGCCCACCAGCTTCATCATCGAGATGCTTTCTTTTTCTTTTTTGACCTCAAAAGTGGAGGAGGGAACCAGCTCCAGTGCAACGCCGGTGAACGCCGGTGATGCTTCTTTAAATGTCAGTTCCCGAATGCCGCGTGCAGGATCGTGAAGCGTGATCTTATTGCCACGCACTTTTTTTAGCACAACGAAATGGTTCAATTCCCAGTGCAGAATGCAGGGCATGCGTAATTTAGACAGCTCTTCCATATCAACGCGTAACGCACGGGAACTCATATTGAGTTGTTGTGCCATGGCAATGACATCACTAAGGGTTGCACCCTTAAGCGACGTTGCGAACCTGCGACGCAGGGTGATCATGTCGATTTCATGACCGTGATAATTGGCAATCATCCCCAGACAAGCAAGACCACATTCCGTCGCCTGTGACTGACGAATCATCGGCAGGCGGTTAAACCATTTAAAATTGAGTTTCTCTAATAACAACACAGAACAGACCTTTTAATCAGAGAGAGATTTTGTGTCCAAGCGCAAAAATTGGCTCCAGCACCCATTCATAAAGACGACGTTTGTCGACGATAAAATCGGCATCCAGCGCCATACCCGGCTTGAGTTTTTCATTCTGCGCATAAGCAGTAATTGATTGTTTGTCCAGGGAGACCAGCACGCGGTACTGCTGTTCCTGAATATTGTTTTTGCCGGTTAACGTAGTGACTTCCTGAGGAGACAGAGCGGTGCGTGAAACCTCGATAACTTTTCCATACTGTTGACCAAACTTTTGATAAGGAAACGCTTTATAGCGCAGCACCACCCGCTGTCCCGGTTGGATAAAACCAATGGACTGCGTGTTTACCATGATGCGGGCGACCAGTTCAGTATTGCTTGGCAAAACTGCTATGGCTGACTGACCGGCGGTGAGCATCTGTCCATTTTTGACCATAATCATGCCGACATACCCGCTTTTAGGCGCACGTAATTCAAACGAGCGGCGCGCTTCATTTTCAGCCATCGACTGACGGTTATCAGCCAGTTGGCGCTCGATATCGTTACGCTTTTTCTCGTCATCCAGCGGTTTTTCATGCAGCTGTTGCTCGGTCTGAACAATTTTTTGCGAGATGTCCAACAGCTGACGTTGATATTCCTGGTAGCGCGCCTGGCTATCGAGCAGATTAGACTCTTGCTCTTCCATCTGACGGCTTGAGGCATACCCTTCGTTGTGCATGGCTTCCAGCTTGTCCAACTGCATTTTCGCCAGGGAAACCTGTTTCCGACGGTGTGTCAATTGCAGCTTCAGCTGCTCCTGTTGCAGTTTCAGGCTGGCGATAGTGTCGGTCAGGCCCTTCATTTCAACCTGATGAAGCTTTTCAAGCGTCACCAGATCCTGTTCAAGCCTTTCACGCTGGCCTTTCAGATTCTCGGCAATAACCTGACGAGTCTGACCTAACTGTGTTGAAACCTCTGATGACAACACCATCAGCACATCGTCTTTTTCAACATGCTGGCCCTCTTTTACCGGGATATCGACCACCGTGGCGCTTACGGGGGGCGGAATGATCAGCATGCCATTTTTAGGCAGCAGTTCTCCGGTAGAGGATTCATATTTTGTATAACTGCCAAATATAAAAAACAGCGCTGTCGCGGCAGTGATCAGCACTACAACGGAAATAACTAACCAGCGATAAGGTGGGCAATAGAGTGCCACAATGCCCAGGTTTCCACGGTTGGCTGCATCAAGTGCCTCCTGACGGAATAGTGACTGTTCCATTTATATAATCATCATGAGTAAGGGATTAACGGCACTGAAAAAAATTCAGCATGTCGATTGATAGTGATCCGGTACTTTGTGCCAGATTAATGAGGGCGTTCAGGTAATTGAAGCGAGCTTCAGCCTTATCTTTAAGTGCGCTAAAATATTTTTGCTGAGCATCAAGCTCATCATTTACCGTACGGAAACCCATTTCCCGGCCATATTGAACAGACACCACTTTTTCGCGTGAAGACTCGACGGCATTTTTCTGCGCGTTGATTAACGCTTTTCCATTCGTAAGACTAAGCCATGCTGAACGTGTATCTGTAGCCGCTTTGCGTTGTGCTTCCATGGTGGAATATTTCGCTGCCTGACGGCGATAGGCTGCTTCATAAGATTGTGAAATCTGGCTGCCACCCGCGAATAATGGAATAGAAACGTTAACGCCATACTGCAGATTATTACTTTTAGAGTTAGTGCCAAAAATAGCATCATAAAGTAAATTATCGTCGTTATCGTTACGGCTCCAGTTTTTGCCATATCTGGCGTAAAGTGACACGACAGGCATATGTGCGCCATCTGCAGCCAATACATCAGCATCGGCCTGATCATTCTGAAACAGGGCAATTTTGATTTCAGTGTTACGTTGCTGGCTGGCATTAATCGCATCAGTTAAAGAAGCGTAGGGCGAAGCGTTAAGGCACTGAAAGTTTACCGGCTCGACAGTGTCCGGACTGACACCCGATAAGCGACGAAATGCTTCTCCAGCCAGCAATAACTGACTACTCGCCTCTATTTCTTTGGCCTGAGCAAGAGCGTAATTGGCCTTAGCTTCATCCAGCTCTGTACGGGTGTTTTGTCCATTCAGAATACCGGCCTGCAGTTTTTGCTGTTGTTGTTTGAAGTTGTGACTGGCAGCATTCGCAGCCTGTAAAACTTCCTGCTGATAGAGCACCGAAAAGTAGGCATTACTGATCGCATTTAATAACTTTTCTTCAGCTTTTTTTGACTGGGCTTCAGCGGTATTGGCAATAGCAACGCCTTTACGCCAGCCAGCATATTTACTCATATCAAACAGGGGTTGTCTGACACTGAGATCGTAACTGTGATTTGTTACACCACTTTGATATTTTTTATCCGGCTGTTCCTGACGATCCCAGTTTCCTTCGAGCGTCAATGTGGGCAACATTCCGGCCATACCCTGCCAGTATTTTTGCTGATCGGCTTCACTGGTCATCTGGCTGGATTGCAATGCAGAGTCATAGGTTAATGCGGCTCGGGCAGCCTGCTGTAAGCTGGTCGCATAAGATCCAAATGGCACGCAGGACAGTACAATAAATGCAATTTTAAAATTATAAAATTTCATGATGCTCGCTGTTTCTTAAAAATTAAGCCCGAAATTAAATGAGTTGCTGGGCAAAGACATATTTAATCAAATCAGTATTAGACTGCAGCTGAAGTTTACGCATGGCGTTATATTTCTGCGTTGCAACCGTACTGATACTACGTTTACGTGCTTTAGCTATCTCCATTAAACTGTACCCGATAGCAAAAAGTCTGATTACTTCAACTTCTGCGGGTGATAAAAGAGTCTGTGCGGGCTCCTCTGAAGCAGAATGCGCCAGATCTTTCATCTTTTCTGAATAAAATATTTCAGAATTCGATGAGCAAACCCAGTGCAAAGCTTCTACCAGATCCCGTATATCATCACGTTTGCTCACTATTGCATTTACCGGAATTTGCAATATTCTTTTCAAAATGGCCGGGCTATTCTGTGCCGTAAAGATAATGATTTTAAGGTTAGCATTATGGTTGTAAATTTCTTCTAGCTTTCTAACGCCGTTCAAATCATTACGTTCAAAATTAAAGCAAAAATCAGTAATTAATATATCAGGAGGATCGCTATTCAGTTTTACAAAAAGATTTTCTGCTTCTACCGGGTATGCTGCAATGTCCAGGTTGTGAAATCCGGTTGAGAGTATTTTTTGTATTGAATAAAAAATAAAAGGACTCTCATCAGAGACACCAACTTTAAACCTCCTTCCTTTTAATGGCCTATCCACTGATAAAATCCTTTCTCAGTTTATAAAGTCTGGTAAAGGGCTCCGAAGAGCCCATATGGTTACTGATAACTAATGGTATAGGTAGCAACTGCGTTAGCACTACCAGGAGTTATTGTGGCAGCAGTCTGGTAATAACGTGCATATAAGGGCACTGTTATCAATGCAGACGACAGTGGATAAGCTGCAACTCTGTATGGTGCTGCCAGTGCAACAGGTTGCTGGCTTTCATTCAGAATCTGAACACCCACTCCGCTGGCAGTTGAGGTCGAATTCAGAGAAACTACGCCGACATCCGATAGCCCATCAGCCGCATCCCCATCCAACTGCATCATAACGTCAAAGGTACCTGAAAGAAGTGCCTCACAGTTAAGCTGAAGATTAAAAGCAGTAGATGGGCTGGTTTGTCCAATACCGGAACCCAACCCACTACTGGTATTCGCTGTGTAACTCCCTAATGACACCTTCGGGTTAACATCGCCTGCTGCTGAGCAGGTTTGATCCCTCACAGTGATGCCGCTTTTAATATATCTGACATAAAGTTTCAGGTCATTTCCTGGTACCAATGAGCCTACATCAAATACGTTGACATAGTCCGGAAGCAAATTGGGGCCAGCCATCGAGTTTGACGTCCGCACAATCTGAAAAGGCACATTCAATGTGACATCAGTATAAGCACCGACTGTACCGCCACTGGTTAACGCGTAAGTAGCGATCTTGTTGCCGGTAGGAATATTGGCAGCGTCGGTGGACATTTCACCACCGTAACCGGTATAAATGGTTAAGCCATAACCGAGTGCATCTTCAGCAATTGTTTTACGCTTTAAGTACACTTCTCCCGTTAAACCATCAAAAAACTGTTGCAGATTATCCAGGGCACATTTGAACGTGACTGTTAAATTGCCACTATAAACGACCGTGCCCACCGGAACAGCTGCCGAAATATTTATCCCCAGTGAGCGGAAATCTAATACCGCATCAGAAAGAGATTTTTTGCACGTCAGTGTGACATCATCTGCCGCGTTCGCATTAATTGGTGCTAGCATGACGAAACCAGATACCATAATCATGATGCTGACTATTCTGGTCAGTGTCCTTCTAAAGTTAATAAACATCATAATGTCACCCGATTAACCCTGATTATCTTTGTGCATTTCGCCGTTAGACACGTAGCGAACAGGTTTTGATTGATCGCTGCTGCATGTTGTTGTGAGCCTTGCAAGGGTGTTGTTTTCACTGGAATTAACAATACCGGACTCCAGGTTAACCAGACACTTATCACTGGCTGCTTTACCCCAGGAAATATGCAGGCGGCTGACATCTTTATTTAACCTCACATAAATCTGACCACCCTGTGAAACAGTGGTGATAAGGTTACCGTCTTCATCATTAACCGTTGCACCAAATGGCAAGGCATTTCCGTTCGGCTGATTAGCCCGAATTAACAGTGGCTTTCCTTTGCTGGTTTTATAATCAAGTCTGACGACTGCACCCTCAACAGGAATAACGCGCTGCTGAGTTGATTCAAGCTCAACATCCAGTGGAATTCCTTTTGGGTCGATGGCCAGTTCGTTTATCCGGTACGGGTTAATGTTTGGCACAATAGCTTTGCCGCTGCCGTTTAACACAATATTGGGATAGCCGAGTACACGCGCGCCCTCTGCATCTTCTGCGGTAACAACAGCATAAGTCGTAGACTGATAAGCGCTGAAATTAATGCTATCAGGTAAAGCGACTACCGCACCGCTGATACCACCCGAGGCAGAATAATAGTTTTCCCCTTTAGTATAAGACGCCGTCAGCATACTGTAGGGCGAACGGTACTGCCCACTAACTGAACCGGACTTCTCATTATCAGTATCGCGCGCTATTCCAACGTTATAGTTATATTGGTCATGTTCACCCAGAACACCATTAACTGCTGTTTGTGCATTCACACCTTGTTTATTATGTGTCGCACTTCCGGTTACATAACTTTGACTATCGCTGCCAATTGGCACCGAGAAGTCGAGTGACAGTTGAGTGTCATGCCCGCCGGTTGAATATAATAATCGGTTTGCTGATAAAGTATAGGAGACCCGACCAATTGTATTATTGTAACCCAGCTGAAATTGCGTATTTGTTCCGGCAGAATCCCAGTAATTCTGAACAAAACCAGTAAGATAGATATTCCCATATGACTCCCCAAAATTTTGGCTTGCCGTCATAGAAAAACGTTGTTTGGGGCGCGAAAGATAATTTGACAAACTGTTTTTATGATTTTTTTTATAATAGTTATTGATTTGTAATGCGTTATCAAAACTGTAATAACCGGATGATGAGAAGCGGTAAGCCGCCAGAGTAAAATTCGTGTTAGTCTGAGAAACCTTCTTACTATAAGTTGCCCGATAACTTACACCTTGCTTTTTCTCATCACCATATTTTGTCTGAGCCCCAGTAATATCCAGTGAGATCGCACCAACAGGTAAACCAAATGCACCTCCCAACAGCACAGAGGTGTAGTTATCTGATCCCAGAATACCTGAGTAACCGGTCAGACTATTGCTAAAACCATGCTGAATAGTGCCCTGATAGACCGAAGGTGTATAAACCATATTGTCTTTTCGGGATACACCACCGGTCAGACTATAAAAAGTCATGCCCGGACGTTTCAGACGCGTCATCGCTGCGTAAGGAACTGAGAAACGGGTCTCACCGCCGTCAGCTTCTTTCACGGTCACGTCTAAATCACCACCGTAGCCTGTAGGATAAAGATCGGTGATATTAAAAGGGCCTGGTGAAACCGTCGTTTCATAAATTTTGTTGCCATTTTGCGATACAGTTACCTGAGCGTTGGTTCGGGCTACGCCGCGGATTTCTGGTGCATAGCCTCGCTGAGAGTCTGGCCACATCTGGTCAACTGTAGATATTTGCGCACCACGAAAAGAAAGCGTATCGAAAATTTCGCCACTGGTATTGCCTTCACCTAATAACAGCCGTGATTTTATTTGCGGAATATCACGCTGGACATAGGTATTAATTGCATCGTAATGATGATACTCGTTGTTTTTTTGACGTTGCCAGCTGAGAGAACCATCGTGACGGAACATCCATCCGCCAAGGTTAAAGCCCGCCAGCGCACGGCCATAAAATGAGTCATATGGCTGACCGTGATTTACAGAGCGATAATAGTTGGTGTTATAGGTTAGCGTGAGTGCTGTTTCACCCTTATCCCAGAATTCTGGCGCAACGTAGCCGCGCGCAGATCGCAACAGATAAATTTGCGGAATTGAGATATCCATCTGCATATCGGCAGAATTGATAGCTGCATGACTCTCTTTAACTACCTCCTCCAGCGCCATACACTGTTTACCAGAGCGCAAATCTTCAGCTTGTCCCGGGCTAAAAACTGTGTCCTTAAGTGACAAGCTTTTGACCAGATCATAGGAAAGGCACGCTTTGGTTCCCGCCCCTTCACGAATGACCTGAACATTTTCCCGACCAATCTGACGACCATTCAGGAAAATATCCAGCGTATAAGTACCAGGATCAATAGGGTTACCGGTTGCATAGCGGGCCACATCAACTTTAACGCCCGGTAAATTCTTCACAAATGATTCGTCAAAATCATACGAATTTTCTGCAAATGCGGCGCCTGTTGATGCAGTTAAAAAAAGCGCCAGAAAAGATCGGTAAAATATTTTTCCCGTTGGTTTATTATTTTTAATCATCCTTGCCATCATTATTACCCCTGATGAGTTACCAAAGTTACTGACTAATTTTGGCGTCTACATTGCGTGCAGCGCCATAATCATCCAGATATTGATAATGAAAGTTTGTTTTTATTTGATTTGCGTTCAATCCTTTTAGGGAGAAGCTTTTTGTTTCGCCTGGTGCAAGCATATCTCCCTTTTCACTGACTACTTTTCGCCCCGCGTTATCCTCGGCATTGATCTGTGAAACGTTGACGTAAAACGAAGAGTTATTTGTTGCTGTCAGCTGATTCGCTTTCTCCCCTTGATGCCAGATAAGACCCGACGCTGCTTCTGTGGCTTGCATCGCATCGAACCGGGCTGGGCGAAAGAAAATTTTGATGCGACTACGAATAGCCATTTGCAACTGATTTTGATTCGCAAGGCTTTTATCGCGAGGAGGGATGTCGAGTACGTTAAGCCAGAATACCGACTCTTTATCTTTGGGCAGGTTTGAACCGGTATAAACGATACGTAATGTCTGTCCTTTGTTAGCCTCCATACGGAAAACAGGCGGTAGCAAGACAAACGGTACGTTTATTTTATCCAGTGCTTCATCAGGATTTCCATTGTCAATCCAGGCCTGTACCAGCGCAGGTTGATTGCCATGGTTATCTAAGCGGACTGTGACTTCTTTTTCTGTTGCGGGGTAGATTACCCGGGTGCCGATAATCGTCACGCTGGCAAAAGCCGATGAGGTCACCGTAAAAGCCAGCAGACAGGAGATCAAAAATTTAAAACTTTTTTTTTTCATGATTTTGACAGAAATGATGATAGAGGAAGAGAGGTGGGAACAGATGCTCCCACCATAATCAATTACAGGTAATTGATTGAATAGTTCACAGCTGATAAGACGGTACCAGCAGTAGCTGCACCAGTTGCATAGTACTGAGCAGAATAGGTCAGAGTACCTGCACCAGCAGTCAGAGCGACAGTTTTTGGAGAGGTGGTCTGCTGAGTGCTACCCGCGTTCAACACGCCATTTCCGCTATCCAGCAGCTGCAGGTCAACATTCGTTGCAGTACCAGTATTGGTCAAACGACCATCAGCATTGACGTTGGCACCTTGTTCAAAGTAAGCGTACACGTCACCAGTCGTAGCTGAGCAATTGCTCAGCGCCATAGTGAAGCGAGTGTTACCTGCAGTCTGACCAGATGTGCTTAAAATACTACTTGCTACTTTAGGCAGTGTAACGGTTGCAGTGCTGCCGCCGCCGTTTACGCTTACAGTACAAGTCTGTGACGCAATATTTCCTGTGAAGTTAATGGTGCCATCTGAAGCTTCAGCAGCATTAACGTGAGCAGCAGCCAGCATCAGACCAAGAGCAACCATAGATAACTTTTTCATATACTTTCCTTTGTATAAAATAATTAATAACATCAATTAATGAACGATTTAATAATCGTTCACTTCCCTGGAGGATTCATTCCTCACAAGAGAATTAGAAAATCAGCAATCCAAATACGACTGCTGCTGCGACACCAACAATACCCATGCCAAAGGCAGACCCACTAACCGGGTTCGCTGCTGGAATTGAGTCTGGGCGCGTCCATTCAGTTTTCTCTTCTGAGCTTGCGCCTAGCTGCTTAAAGAAATCCAGGATCACCGAAGTTAATGAACCACCGCTAACGCCTTCGATTTCTTTATTGTTCAAGTCACGCATGTTGTTTCCTTAAGCTGTAATTACAGATGCATTAGGATCAAACTGGTTTTCAACGACCGCGTTAAACCAGCCTGCCGTGCTATCCCAGCCATTCATAGCACCATATAAAGCACCATCAACAAGACCAAGGACTGCGCCGACAATCAGACCTACACCGGCAGAGACAATACCAACGCCTAACACGCCACCGGTGCTTCCGCCACTCATTCCCCATTTAAGACCAAAAGAACTAATACCTGTAACGGCACCGACAACTACAGCACCAATAAAGTCAAAAAAACCTGCTCCTGAAACGTTTTGCATTTCAAAAGATGTTAACTCTCTCATCGATATCTCCATGTATCATTTTTTCAATATTATTATTTATGCCGCTTCTAGCGAACGGCGCTATTAGAATTGGTGGTCATAAAAAATGAAATAGTAAAACATCCATAATTCTTCTTTTGTTATCGCAAGCAAGGATATGGCTATTATATTTTTACATAATATTAACTGCTGTTGGTATTCTGGAGTTTTTTGAGCGCACAGTGTTCTTATGCGTGATTTAACCATTAACAGCACTGCTTATGCCTGATGCTTAAAATTATCTGGCATCAGGGAAGCGCATGCCATGAACGCGGTTCAGTGAAACTGATTCATCTATGAATAAGCTTGTGCATAAAGCTATGAGTTAATGATTTCACTTGCCTGAATGTGAAGTCATTTGAGAAGTGGAATTAAAAAGGGAAAAATCCCATTTGCCAGTTTCTGGTGATTTAAGCTAAGCAAATTATATTTATCAGGATAAAAAACTAAATATCTAAAGATAACCAATTTAAGTATCTGTTTGATGGGTGCCGTGGTTTAATTCCTTCCATGCAATGCTGCCTGACAGCGTAACTTTAGTAAGGAGCATTAACATTGATGCCAATTTGATTTGTTTCTTTTCAGCCATGCTGGAAAATTGAGAGAGGTGTTTAAATACGTGCTTTTAAAATAGCATGCTCATAACATCATCTTTCAAATGGTAATGGGAAATTCTTTTTTTAGGAAAAAAGTTATAACACTGCCCGTAAGGTGCTACAAAGTAGATTTATGTGCTAACTAAACAGCATTTGAATGGTGTAAGATCTGGTTATTGTTTCTTTTATTAGCCTGAATGTCTTTATTTATTTGTATTTGCGGTTTTGAATTTTGTTGGGTCGGTTTTATTATAGTGGAACCGATAAAGACTATTTTTAACTGCCCGAGTTATGGAGGCGAGCTCAGGTAAGCGAGTACACCAGGCGAAAGAGAAAGAGACTATAAAAAACTGATTTTACGAATTGTTGCTAATCACTGACCAATACGTCAGTTAGATTGAGTTAATTAATATGTATAGAGTGACTGAAAATCATGAACGGATCATCGATGCATTAGCAGGATTTACGCAGATTGCTAATCCAGATGAAATTTCAAGAGGCAAGCGCCGTTATCATTTGACTAAAGATAATGTACGTCGCGTTATGTTCATTCTTGACGGCGATTTTTTACTTAAACTTAAAGGCGAGAATAAGGTTTTGAATATCTTATCCGCTCCGTTTGTTGTCGGCGTCACTCCAGCTTTAGACGAGCCGCCAGTCTATCTGGAACGAGTCGATTATGGAAAAGTCAGTTTCATTGACTATGACGTGTTCTGGCGATTGGTTTTTGAGAAAGATCTTTTTAATGACGCAATGTCTATTTTATCAGGACAGTATTCTGATCTGATGAATTACATTCAGTTACCAAAAAGTAACTCATATGATGAAGTTATTTCTTTGATTGAAAGATGGAAAAAACTGCCGACTCATTTAAAGAAACGATTTTCAGCACTATATCTTATTGAAAATAGTTCTCATTTATCAAAAAGTTCCATTTGCAGAGTGCTCAAGGAACTAAAAGAGAAAGGCGAATTGGTACTGATTAACGGTAAGTTCACCTGAATATAATATTTGTCATCGTGAATTTTGTGATGCTGAAGGGAAAAAATGGATGTTAATGTGGTTTGTACGGATGACAATTACTTCTTCAGACTGGGCATATCAAAGGTAATTGAGGAGGCACTGCTGTCTGATGCAGAAGTAAAATTTTTATCAGGTTTTGATAGTCATAACCTGCGGCAGGCTGACTTCATCCTGATCAATGTTTCGCAATGGCGTCTTTATATGTGTCAACCCGCTTATCGCGAGCGAAAGCCTGGCAGTATCATATTGGTATTTACCGATGATTTCGGAGAGAAAATTAAAAACCCGTTACCATTTTGTTATCAATCTTTGCTTGAAGTGTCAAAAAGGGATTCGGTACGTTTAATAACTGAGAAAATAACCAAGGCCTGGTTAAACACTCAGGGAAGAGTTATGGGATATCTGCCTTCAGACTGTTTACGGTGCGAATTTGCACGTATCACCGTGGTGCAACTTCAGGTGCTTAGTTTTTTGAAGAAAGGATACAGTGTAATCCAGACAGCAAAAAGGTTAGATTTGTCAGTTAAAACAATCTATGCACATAAATATAATGTGATGAGAAAGTTCGCTCTGAAAGGAGATAAAGAATTTAATGCATTTATCAATGATGTCTCGTTGCTTGAACTTTACAAAGGAGTTATCAATGTAAATGAGATTTAACGTTGTCCAGAGGCGTAGGCTCACCCTTCTGCGCTGTTTAAATTTCCCATTTTTTATTTTTTAAGGAGTTGTCAGCTCCTGTTCAACATCGGATATAAGGTGTTTTAAATATAAAGGTTAAGCACCTTAAGGAGAGTTATATGGAAAATAATTCACGTTTAACATGCAAAGCATCGAATAATCCCTTTAAATTTATGCAGGGAGCAATGCTGAGTATGGTTTTATTACTTACAGGCTACCTGTACTGCAATTATGTTGAGGCGGCGCCATCGCAGAACGTTCCTGCGCCATCGTTGTTTAAAGAGGTCAACAATGACAAGGCACCGGAGCAGATACGCGACCCGCGTGCGCACATTATTGTCTACCGTATTGATGAAAAAAATCCTGCCGCATCAAAACGCGTCGTTAACGTATTTGTTAATAATCAATACTATACGAGCGTAATGTCAGGTGATAGAGGGACTGAAATTAGTGTGTGTCCTGGCCAGAAAAAACTGGACGTTATGTTCAGCCAGCATGATTTTGTCCAGCCAGCAAAAATTGAAGTATCCACACCAGAGCTGAAATCAGGTGAGCGCTATTACTATCAGTTAGCGGTAAATGATCAGCATAAAATCACGGCGCGTCTGGTGCCTGCAAAGGAAGCTGAATCTGTTTTAACCAGTCTCAAAGCACAATCACGTACGTTATCGCGTGTAGTAAATGAACGTTCTTGTTCTGAAGCGGGCGAGTCAAAACTGTTGAATCACCCGGTGGCTTCTTCACTATTAAATTCTGACAGTAGTCATGCTCAGAGCAATGCTATGAAGATAGCTGATAAAAGCAGTAACGCTCAAGGCGCTGCATACTCACTGCATTGATGCAATCTGGCACCATATTTTTTATTAATCAGTTCTGATAATGCCGTTCACTGACTCCAGAATCAAGAGTTGTGCTGGAAGCAATGTCAGGATTGCAGATTATCTCGTCATAAAATCACGGTTATTCTAAGTATATGAATATAGAGATTAAGGGTTTGTGAAAGCCTTATTTCTATTGAATTTAATCAATCCTCGTTAATTAAGAAGGTTGTTATGTTGAAAGTGAACTTGCGTGGTGTGAAGGGTATTATCTCTTCATACACTGTTGATACAAAATCTGAAAATCCTACAACGATCAAAGTTCCGCATCAGGGTGCATTAAATATAGAACTGATCGATAGCGCTACAGGACATGCTCCGCAAATGGTTGTAACCAAGCGCGTTGGCAATAATCTGCAGCTTTTCTTTAGCCAGGATGATTCTCAGCATCCTGATATTGTGCTGGAAGATTATTATGATAATGAAAACGTTCATCTGATTGGGCTGGGCGAAAACGGTCAATTTTATGAATATGTGCCGACTTCCGGCGATGTCGCTGAATATCCGCCAGCTTTAACTGAAGGTCAGAGCGGTGAACAGGTATTAGGCGGTGAAGGATATGCCAGTGCCGATCCGCTGACTGCCAGTGACAACAATTTTGGTTGGTTGCCCTTTATGCTGCTGGGCGGCGCGGCAGGCGGCGTTGCTATTGGTGCGTCCGGGCGTGGTAGCAGTGGCCATGACTCTTCCGCTAAGAGTGTATCGGTGACACTTGATCCTGTTGCGGACAGTGATAATGATGGTCGTCCAGAGTTTTCCGGAACATCGAATAGCCCTGACTCACAGGTTGTCATTCAACTGCCTGATGGCACCCAGATCACGACCCAGACGGACAGTGAAGGTAACTGGTATGTGGAAGCACCGACTTCACAACCAAATGGCACCGTCACTGTTACGGTAACTGATAGTGCGGGCAATAGCGGTAGCCTGACTGAAGAGTTTACTGACACCTCTTCGCCAGAAGCGGCGGTTATAAATAGCAATGATGATGAACAAATCTCAGGTAAAGCAGAACCTGGTTCAACTGTGGTTATTTCCGATGGCAGTACCGGTGAAACCACCACGGTTGTAGTTGATGAAAATGGTGACTGGAGTATCCAGCCTAACCCTGTCAATGAAGGGGATACCGACGTAACTATCGTGGTTGTCGATCCTGCGGGTAATGTCTCTCCGCCGTCCAACGGTTCCCGACCGGACATAACTCCTCCAGATAACATCAACTCCGGCATTGTCAGTGACTCAGTCACCCTGACGGACGACGTCGGTGCGATCACCGGCGAGATTGCCAGCGGCTCGGTCACCGACGACGCGCGGCCGACCCTTTCCGGCGACGCAACCGCCGACATCGATCACGTCAACATTTATGACAACGGCGAGCTCGTCGGCAGCGCAGCGGTGGACGCGGACGGCAAGTGGAGCTGGACGCCGGAGCAGGATATGGCGGACGGCACCTCTCACGACCTGACGGTTGCGGCGGTGGACGCGGCGGGCAACGAAGGCCCGCAGGCAGACGGCGACTGGAGCTTTACCGTTGACACCAGCACGGCGGCTCCGGAAATCACGAACAACACCGAGGACGAGCTGGCCGGTAACGCCGAGCCGGGCGCGGTGATCGTGATCACCGATCCGGTCAGCGACAGCGTGACCAGCACGGTGGCGGATGCTGACGGCCACTGGAGCATCCAGCCGAATCCGGCGGGCGTGGACGCCAAAGACGTCGTGGTGGAAGCCACCGACGAGGCGGGCAACAGCAACAGCGTTGTGATCGACGGCCCCGGCGACAGCACGCCGCCGGATAACCAGACCTCAGGCCTGGTCATCGACAGCATCACCCTGACGGACGACGTCGGTGCGATCACCGGCGAGATTGCCAGCGGCTCGGTCACTGACGACGCGCGGCCGACCCTTTCCGGCGACGCAACCGCCGACATCGATCACGTCAACATTTATGACAACGGCGAGCTCGTCGGCAGCGCAGCGGTGGACGCGGACGGCAAGTGGAGCTGGACGCCGGAGCAGGATATGGCGGACGGCACCTCTCACGACCTGACGGTTGCGGCGGTGGACGCGGCGGGCAACGAAGGCCCGCAGGCAGACGGCGACTGGAGCTTTACCGTTGACACCAGCACGGCGGCTCCGGAAATCACGAACAACACCGAGGACGAGCTGGCCGGTAACGCCGAGCCGGGCGCGGTGATCGTGATCACCGATCCGGTCAGCGACAGCGTGACCAGCACGGTGGCGGACGCGGACGGTCACTGGAGCATCCAGCCGAATCCGGCGGGCGTGGACGCCAAAGACGTCGTGGTGGAAGCCACCGACGAGGCGGGCAACAGCAACAGCGTTGTGATCGACGGCCCGGCAGACAGCACGCCGCCGGATAACCAGACCTCGGGCCTGGTGATCGACAGCATCACCCTGACGGACGACGTCGGTGCGATCACCGGCGAGATTGCCAGCGGCTCGGTCACCGACGACGCACGGCCGACCTTCTCCGGCGACGCAACCGCCGACATCGATCACGTCAACATCTATGACAACGGCGAGCTCGTCGGCAGCGCAGCGGTGGAGGCGGACGGCAAGTGGAGCTGGACGCCGGAGCAGGATATGGCGGACGGCACCTCCCACGACCTGACGGTCGCGGCGGTGGACGCGGCGGGCAACGAAGGCCCGCAGGCAGACGGCGACTGGAGCTTTACCGTTGACACCAGCACGGCGGCTCCGGAAATCACGAACAACACCGAGGACGAGCTGGCCGGTAACGCCGAGCCGGGCGCGGTGATCGTGATCACCGATCCGGTCAGCGACAGCGTGACCAGCACGGTGGCGGACGCGGATGGTCACTGGAGCATCCAGCCGAATCCGGCGGGCGTGGACGCCAAAGACGTCGTGGTGGAAGCCACCGACGAGGCGGGCAACAGCAACAGCGTTGTGATCGACGGCCCCGGCGACAGCACGCCGCCGGATAACCAGACCTCAGGCCTGGTCATCGACAGCATCACCCTGACCGACGACGTCGGTGCGATCACCGGCGAGATTGCCAGCGGCTCGGTCACCGACGACGCACGGCCAACCTTCTCCGGCGACGCAACCGCCGACATCGATCACGTCAATATCTATGACAACGGCGAGCTCGTCGGCAGCGCAGCGGTGGACGCGGACGGCAAGTGGAGCTGGACGCCGGAGCAGGATATGGCGGACGGCACCTCTCACGACCTGACGGTTGCGGCGGTGGACGCGGCGGGTAACGAAGGCCCGCAGGTGAGCGGCACTGATGACGATGGCTGGAGCTTTACCGTCGACACCACTGCGCCGGATATCGACGCTTTTACAGACAGCAGCATCACGCTGACCGATGACGTCGGTCCGGTACGGGGCGAGATCGCCGACGGTGCAACGACTGATGATGCACGCCCGACCTACAGCGGTAGCGTGAACACGGCAGGAATAGCGCAGGGTGTGGTCAGCGTCAATATCTATGACAGTGGCAAGCTGATCGGCAGCGCAGCGGTGGAGGCGGACGGCAAGTGGAGCTGGACGCCGGACAGCGCGATGAGCAGCGGGGCGCACGCCCTGACGGTCGCGGCGGTGGACGCGGCGGGCAATGAAGGCCCGCAGGTAAGCGGCACGGCGGATGCGGCGTGGGACTTCAGCGTCCTGACCAGCGCCCCGGCGCAGCCGGCGATTGAAAACGTGGTGGACGACTACAGCCAGGGCGAAGACGCGGACAGCGGCTTCCTGCAGAAGGGCCAGTTCACCAACGACGGCACGCTGACGCTGAACGGCACCGCGGGCGCGGGGCTGACGGTCATCGTGTGGGCCACGGATGCGGACGGCAACCGGGTAAACGCGGGCTCGGGCGTGGCGGATGATAACGGCCGCTGGAGCATTACCACGGCGGCGCTGGGCGAGGACGGCCGCTATGACCTGACGGCGACGGCGGTGAACGCGGCGGGGGTTTCCTCGGCGGAGACCGGCGCGTTTAACGTGGTGCTGGACACCGTGGCACCGGAGGCGGCCGTGGCGGCGCTGATGGACGCCCAGGGTGAGGTGCAGGGCGAAGTCGCCAGCGGCGGGGTAACCGACGACCGCGCGCCGGTGCTGAAGGGCACGGCGGAAGCGGGCGCGACGGTGACGGTATATCTGGACAACAGCAGCACGCCGGCAGGCAGCACGCTGGCGGACGCGGACGGCAACTGGACACTGGCGCTGGGCACGCTGACGGACGGGGAGCACAGCTGGCAGGTGAAGGTGACGGATGCGGCGGGGAACGAAACCCGCGGCGAGCGCGCGACCTTCAGGCTGGACAGCAGCAGCGTGGAGCTGAGCATTGACCAGGCGAACGACGATGCGGGAAGCATCACCGGCGCGGTACTGAACGGCGGGCTGACCGACGACAGCACGCCGGAGCTGCAGGGCACGGCGGCGGCGGGCGCGGTGGTGACCATCAGCGACCAATCGGGCGCGGTGCTGGGCAGCAGCACGGCAAACAGCAGCGGCGTATGGACGTTCGCGGTGGCGGAGCTGGCAGACGGTGAGCACGTCTTTACGGCATCGGTAACCAATGCGGCGGGCAACAGCAGCGAGGCGAAATTTACCCTGACCGTTGACACCATCGCACCTGTCCTGCCGACCATCACCGGGATGATTGACGATGTAGGCACTGTACAGGGCACGTCTACGACCAGTGGTGGCGTAACGGACGATCCGTCGCCGACCTTTACCGGCAAGGCGGAAAAAGGTTCGCTGGTTACGCTGTATGACGGCGACAGCGTGCTGGGCAGCGTTCGGGCGGATGCGCAGGGCAACTGGAGCTATACGCCGACCACCAATATGGTAGACGGCGATCATAGTATCAAAGCCGTTAGTACGGACGCGGCAGGAAACATCTCCGCGCCTGGCGCAGAATGGCCGTTTAAGCTGGATACCAGCACGGCGGCTCCGGAAATCACGAACAACACCGAAGACGAGCTGGCCGGTAACGCCGAGCCGGGTGCGGTGATCGTGATCACCGATCCGGTCAGCGACAGCGTGACCAGCACGGTGGCAGATGCTGACGGTCACTGGAGCATCCAGCCGAATCCGGCGGGCGTGGACGCCAAAGACGTCGTGGTGGAAGCCACCGACGAGGCGGGCAACAGCAACAGCGTTGTGATCGACGGCCCGGCAGACAGCACGCCGCCGGATAACCAGACCTCGGGCCTGGTCATCGACAGCATCACCCTGACCGACGACGTCGGTGCGATTACCGGCGAGATCCTGGATGGCAGCGTCACCGACGACGCACGGCCGACCTTCTCCGGCGACGCAACCGCCGACATCGATCACGTCAATATCTATGACAACGGCCAGCTTATCGGCAGCGCAGCGGTGGGCGCGGACGGCAAGTGGAGCTGGACGCCGGAGCAGGATATGGCGGACGGATCCTCACACGACCTGACGGTTGCGGCGGTGGACGCGGCGGGTAACGAAGGCCCGCAGGTGAGCGGCACTGATGACGATGGCTGGAGCTTTACCGTCGACACCACTGCGCCGGATATCGACGCCTTTACAGACAGCAGCATCACGCTGACCGATGACGTCGGTCCGGTACGGGGCGAGATCGCCGACGGTGCAACGACTGATGATGCACGCCCGACCTACAGCGGTAGCGTGAGCACGGCAGGAATAGCGCAGGGTGTGGTCAGTGTCAATATCTATGACAGTGGCAAGCTGATCGGCAGCGCAGCGGTGGAGGCGGACGGCAAGTGGAGCTGGACGCCGGACAGCGCGATGAGCAGCGGGGCACACGCCCTGACGGTCGCGGCGGTGGACGCGGCGGGCAATGAAGGTCCGCAGGTAAGCGGTACGGCGGATGCGGCGTGGGACTTCAGCGTCCTGACCAGCGCCCCGGCGCAGCCGGCGATTGAAAACGTGGTGGACGACTACAGCCAGGGCGAGGATGCGGACAGCGGCTTCCTGCAGAAGGGCCAGTTCACCAACGACGGCACGCTGACGCTGAACGGCACCGCGGGCGCGGGGCTGACGGTCATCGTGTGGGCCACGGATGCGGACGGCAACCGGGTAAACGCGGGGTCGGGCGTGGCGGATGACAACGGCCGCTGGAGCATTACCACGGCGGCGCTGGGCGAGGACGGCCGCTATGACCTGACGGCGACGGCGGTGAACGCGGCGGGGGTTTCCTCGGCGGAGACCGGCGCGTTTAACGTGGTGCTGGACACCGTGGCACCGGAGGCGGCCGTGGCGGCGCTGATGGACGTCCAGGGTGAGGTGCAGGGCGAAGTCGCCAGCGGCGGGGTAACCGACGACCGCGCGCCGGTGCTGAAGGGCACGGCGGAAGCGGGCGCGACGGTGACGGTATATCTGGACGACAGCAGCACGCCGGCAGGCAGCACGGTGGCGGACGCGGACGGCAACTGGACACTGGCGCTGGGCACGCTGACGGACCGCGATTACAGCTGGCAGGTGAAGGTGACGGACGCGGCGGGGAACGAAACCCGCGGCGAGCGCTCGACCTTCAGGCTGGACAGCAGCAGCGTGGAGCTGAGCATTGACCAGGCGAACGACGATGCGGGAAGCGTCACCGGCGCGGTACTGAACGGCGGCCTGACCGACGACAGCACGCCGGAGCTGCAGGGCACGGCGGCGGCGGGCGCGGTGGTGACCATCAGCGACCAATCGGGCGCGGTGCTGGGCAGCAGCACGGCAAACAGCAGCGGCGTGTGGACGTTCGCGGTGGCGGAGCTGGCAGACGGTGAGCACGTCTTTACGGCATCGGTAACCAACGCAGCGGGCAACAGCAGCGAGGCGAAATTTACCCTGAATGTGGATACCACACCGCCAGAACCAGTGATCATCCAGTCATTACAGGATGACGTCGGTACATTGCAGTTCACCTCACCAGTGGCAGGTAATGTCATTGACGATCCGGCGCCGACCTTTACCGGCAAGGCGGAAAAAGGCTCGCTGGTTACGCTTTATGACAATGGCATCCTGCTTGCGACAGTGACGGCAGATGCACAGGGTGAGTGGAGCTATACGCCGACTACTAACCTGCTGGAAGGGACACACGGTATTACGGCGACGGCAACGGATGCTGCAGGTAACGTCAGTGAAATCAGCAGTAGCTGGGATTTTATTATCGATATCACAGCGCCTAACGTTGGGATTTCAGGAAACTCAGAGGAGTCACTGAGCGGTGTTACTGAGCCAGGCGTTGTGGTTGTCATTGTCGATAAGAACGGCACGGAATATAGCGTAGTAGCCGATCAGCAGGGTAAATGGGTGATAGCACCTAACCCAATCTCAGCTGGCGAGTCAGGAGAGATCTACGCTATCGATCCAGCAGGGAACAAGGGCGATACAGTGGCCTTCCAGGGATCTGCACTGGCTACGTATAGCTTGCTGAATGAAAGTATGCAGGTGAACACTACCACCACTGGAGACCAGCTTAACCCGTCGACGACCCGGCTGGCGGACGGCCGCATCGTGGTGACGTGGCAGGGCGCAGGTGTCTCCGGCACCGAAGTTTACATGCAGCTCTTTGAGGCCGACGGTATACGTAAAATCGGCACCGAGCAGCAGGTGAACCAGCGTACGGCCAACAATCAGGACAGTCCGCAGGTGATCGCGCTCACCGACGGCGGCTTTCTGATTGTCTACGAGTCCAACGTTAACGGACTGGACAACAGCGGCGACGGCGTGATGGCGCGCCGCTACGGCGCCGACGGCCAGGCGGTGACCGACGAGTTCCAGGTGAACACCACCTACAGCGGTGCGCAGAACCGTCCGGGTGCGATGGCAACCGCCGACGGCGGCTACATCATCAGCTGGGAAGACCAGGGCACAGGCATCGTGCAGCGCAGCTACGGGGCGGATAACCAGCCGGTGACGGGCGAAGTGACGGTGGCAACCGGCAAGGGCATGGGCAGCTCCGGCGGGCCGGAAATGGCGGCCTTTACCGATGCGGCGCACGGCGGCATGTACGTGACCGTGTGGAACGCCACCAGCGGTCCGGGTGACACCAGCGGCAGCGGGGTTGTCGGGCAGGTTTTTGCCGCAGACGGCACGCCACTGGGGGGTAACTTCCAGGTGAACACCACCACGGACAGCTCCCAGAACTATCCGGACGTTATCACCCTGAACGACGGCAGCATCGTGGTGTTCTGGGACAGCAGCGACAGCGGCACCAGCGGCTCTGACATCCGCGCAGTGCACTACCGCGTGGATGCCGCCACCGGAACGCTGACGCTGGTCGGCAGCGGTGACTTCATCGTCAACAGCTACACCAGCGGCAAGCAATATAAGCCGGTCGGCGTGGCGCTGGACGATGGCGGCTACCTGCTTATCTGGGGCTCCGAAGGCGGCGACGGGGATGGCTCGGCCATCTACGCACAGCGCTTTGATGCGAACGATAACAGGGTGGGACGCGAGTTCCTGGTGAACACCACCACGAGCGGCAACCAGGGTACCGGTGGCGACTCGGTGGATGCAACGCACATCTTTGACGCCGTGCTGACCGCGGACGGCAGCGTATACGTGACGTGGCAGTCGGACAACGTGGACGGTTCGGGAACCGGCATTGAAGGTATCGTGATTGACGTGGATGCGGCGTTCTACTCCGAGTACACGGTGAACACCACCACCACGGGAGCGCAGACGGTCTCGTCGGTAGCCAGCCTGCCGGACGGCGGCGCCATCGTGGTGTGGCAGTCGGCGAGCGGAGACGGTTCCGGCAGCTGCGTCAAGGGTCAGCTGCTGGATGCGAAAGGCCAGCCGGTCGGGGCGGAGTTCACGGTGAACACCACCACAGCGGGCGACCAGATCACGCCGCAGGTTACGGTCCTGACAAACGGCCATATCGAAGTGGTGTGGAGCACGGATTCCGGTGCGCATATCAAGGGTCAGGGTTATACCTACAGCTATGACGGTGCGGGTAACGTAAATGGTCTGGTGGCTGATGGCACAGAGTTCAGCGTTAACACCGGTACCACGGCAAGTAAACTGACTGAACCCGCCATTACCTCGCTGGAAGATGGCGGCTATCTGGTTGTATGGCAGGCAAGCCTGAACGGTAACTGGGCGATTTACAGCCGCCAGTATGATGCAAACGGCACGCCGGTCACGGCGGAGACTGTGCTGATTACGACTTCGCTGAGCGTAAACGGCGTGCTGGGCTTTGGCGCTGACTGGGAGCCGCTGCCGTCTGTTACGTTACTGAAAAACGGCCAGGTCGCTATCGCCTATACCGTTAAAGGTACCGGGTATGACGCTGGCGTGTCGATCTACGATCCTTCACTGCATGAGGTAACCGGCAGCTTCGTAGCGAACCAGACCCTGACTAATAATCAGGCATCACCTGCAGTAAGCGCGCTGGATAACGGCAACTACGTGGTGACCTGGGACTCTAACGATACCAGCGGACCGGATCAGAACGGTTACAGCGTCTGGGGCCGCATCTATGCGGCAGACGGTACGGCGCTGACCAGCGAGTTCCTGATCAACACGGCAACAGCAGGCGATCAACATCTGGCGAAAGTCGTGAGCCGTCCTGATGGCAGTTTCGTTGCGCTCTTTATGTCTGCAACAGATACGGCACCGGGTGCAGGTACCAGCGGCATCTACGCGCAGTACTTTGATGCAGCGGGTAACAAAGTGGGCCAGCAGATGCAGATCCATCAGCTGACCTATGGCGAGCAGGTTGAAGTCGATGCGACCTTCCTTGCGGGCGGTCAGCTCTACGTGACCTGGACTGACAAAGGTGTGGGTGACGGCGAAGGCTCGGCGATTAAAGGACGCGTTGTGG
The DNA here is from genome assembly GCF_054512635.1 of Pantoea sp. XAF26B01_ASV70. Taxonomy (NCBI): domain Bacteria; kingdom Pseudomonadati; phylum Pseudomonadota; class Gammaproteobacteria; order Enterobacterales; family Erwiniaceae; genus Pantoea; species Pantoea sp. XAF26B01_ASV70. The sequence goes on along the minus strand of NZ_JBTNCJ010000004.1, from coordinate 121,289 downwards.
ATCTGGTTGAAACGCTGGGACTGGAGCAAATGACGCCGGACAACAACGATCCGACGACCATTGACTATCAGCCTGCGACGACACCAGCGTCGAGCGACACCGATGTACTGCCGCCGAACGTGGGTCTCTCTACCAATACTAAGGAGACTCTGGGTGGCCAGACCGAAGCAGGCGCTACTGTTATCGTGACGAATGCGGCTGGAACGGTTTACTCCACGGTGGCAGATGCTGAGGGTGTATGGAGTATTGTACCTAACCCACTCAGTGTCGGTGAAAACGGAACGCTCTCGGCTATTGACGCGGCAGGTAACCAGAGCCAGCCAGTATTGATCTCCGGAGCCGCACTGAGTGCTTACGATCTGCTGAATGAAAGCGCGCAGGTGAATACCACTACCACAGGCGATCAGCTCAACCCGTCGGTCACCCGGCTGGCGGACGGCCGCATCGTGGTGACGTGGCAGGGTGACGGCACCTCCGGCACCGAGGTTTACATGCAGCTGTACGAGGCAGACGGTGTGCATAAAATCGGCACCGAGCAGCAGGTGAACCAGCGCACGGCCAACAATCAGGACAGCCCGCAGGTGATCGCGCTGACCGACGGCGGCTTTCTGATTGTCTACGAGTCCAACGTTAACGGACTGGACAACAGCGGCGACGGTGTGATGGCGCGCCGCTACGGCGCCGACGGCCAGGCGGTGACCGACGAGTTCCAGGTGAACACCACCTACAGCGGTGCACAGAACCGTCCGGGTGCGATGGCAACCGCCGACGGCGGCTACATCATCAGCTGGGAAGACCAGGGCACAGGCATCGTGCAGCGCAGCTACGGGGCGGATAACCAGCCGGTGACGGGCGAAGTGACGGTGGCAACCGGCAAGGGCATGGGCAGCTCCGGCGGGCCGGAAATGGCGGCCTTTACCGATGCGGCGCACGGCGGCATGTACGTGACCGTGTGGAACGCCACCAGCGGTCCGGGTGACACCAGCGGCAGCGGGGTTGTCGGGCAGATTTTTGCCGCAGACGGCACGCCACTGGGGGGTAACTTCCAGGTGAACACCACCACGGACAGCTCCCAGAACTATCCGGACGTTATCACCCTGAACGACGGCAGCATCGTGGTGTTCTGGGACAGCAGCGACAGCGGCACCAGCGGCTCTGACATCCGCGCAGTGCACTACCGCGTGGATGCCGCCACCGGAACGCTGACGCTGGTCGGCAGCGGTGACTTCATCGTCAACAGCTACACCAGCGGCAAGCAGTATAAGCCGGTCGGCGTGGCGCTGGATGATGGCGGCTACCTGCGCTTATCTGGGGCTCCGAAGGCGGCGACGGGGATGGCTCGGCCATCTACGCACAGCGCTTTGATGCGAACGATAACAGGGTGGGACGCGAGTTCCTGGTGAACACCACCACGAGCGGCAACCAGGGTACCGGTGGCGACTCGGTGGATGCAACGCACATATTTGACGCCGTGCTGACCGCGGACGGCAGCGTATACGTGACGTGGCAGTCGGACAACGTGGACGGCTCGGGAACCGGCATTGAAGGTATCGTGATTGACGTGGATGCGGCGTTCTACTCCGAGTACACGGTGAACACCACCACCACGGGAGCGCAGACGGTCTCGTCGGTAGCCAGCCTGCCGGACGGCGGCGCCATCGTGGTGTGGCAGTCGGCGAGCGGAGACGGCTCCGGCAGCTGCGTCAAGGGTCAGCTGCTGGATGCGAAAGGCCAGCCGGTCGGGGCGGAGTTCACGGTGAACACCACCACAGCGGGCGACCAGATCACGCCGCAGGTTACCGTGCTGTCAGATGGCACTTTCCAGGTGGTATGGAGCACGGATTCCGGTGCGCATATCAAGGGTCAGGGCTATACCTACAGCTACGACGGTGCGGGTAACGTGAACGGCGTCGTGACTAATGGCGCAGAGTACAATGTGGACTCCAGCACCGCCGCCAGCAAAATGCGCGTTCCGGTGATCACTTCGCTGGAAGACGGCGGTTATCTGGTGGTTTGGGAAGCGAGCCTGAACGGCAACTGGACGGTTTATGGCCGTCAGTATGACGCAAACGGCACGCCGGTCACGGCGGAGACCGTGCTGGCAACCACGACCCTGAACGCAAATGCCATCATTCCTGAATGGGAGCCGTTACCATCTGTTACAACGCTGGAAAATGGCCAGGTTGCGATTACTTATGCGATTAAAGCCACTGGATATGATGTTGGTGTGTCAGTTTATGATCCGTCAACGCATGCTGTAACAGGCAGCTTCGTAGCGAACCAGACCCTGACTAACAATCAGGCGTCATCCGCAGTCAGTGCGCTGCAAAACGGTAACTACGTGGTGACCTGGGACTCTAACGATACCAGCGGACCGGATCAGAATGGTTACAGCGTCTGGGGCCGCATCTACGCGGCAGACGGTACGGCGCTGACCAGCGAATTCCTGATCAACACCACGACGGCTGGCGATCAGCACATGGCGAGGGTGGTCAGTCAGGCTGACGGCAGCTTTATTGCCGTTTTCCTGTCAACAACCGACATCGCGCCGGGTGCAGGTACCAGCGGTATCTACGCACAGTACTTTGATGCAGCGGGTAATAAAGTGGGCCAGCAGATCCAGATCAACCAGCTGACCTATGGTGAGCAGGTTGAAGTCGATGCGACCTTCCTGGCGGGCGGTCAGCTCTACGTGACCTGGACCGATCAGGGCGTGGGCGACGGCGATGGCTCAGCAATCAAAGGCCGCTTAGTTGATCTGAACGAGACACTGGGACTGACGTCTGAAACGGGATCGACGCATATTGAGTATCAACCTGCTCAGTACGATCTTAATGGCACTTCAGGTAATGATGTACTGGATGCACGCGGCGCGAATTCCGTCGATGCAAAAGAGGGCGATGATACTATCGTCATTAACAGTACTCATTTTAGCAGTGTGAAAGGAGGAGAAGGTCACGATACGCTGGTCTGGGATTCTAATAACGATTTAGAACTCGGAACGGTATCAGGCAAAATTAGTGGAATTGAAGCTATCCATCTGGGTAATAACACGGCGCAGACATTATTTATCAGCGCCAGCGATGTGCTCGAAATTACTAAAGATAATGGTAGTGAAGCGAACACATTACATATTACGGGAGATGTGGGAAGTTCAAACAATAGTAATGCAACTGATACCGTTAATATTGGAAAATCAGAATGGACGGCTTCAGCCGCACAAACTGAAAATGGCGTTAATTATGACGTCTATACCAATAATGATGACACCACTGTCAAGCTGTTAATCCAGCATGGCTTAAACGTTATCTGATAGAACTGGCGATGACTTCGGTCATCGCCAGCTTTTTTTCACATCAAACTCACCTGATGGGCCTGTTTAAGGCAGGCCCATCAGGTGAGCCCCAGATCTGATTTCACAGATGAAAAGAATAAATAAAGGCATGTTAGCAGCATGTAAAACCTAAATATTTCTTTTTAGCAGAATTAACGTTGCCATATGACATGTAGGGCGGTTAAAACAGTTCCGGTCGCAGCATTGGATTAGCGACAGGGAAAATTAGCCATCCCACTTTATTTGTTATTTTGAGTTAACTATGAAAAAAAACTTGTTTACTACAAAATCCAGATGTTCGCTGCATGGTTTAATTGCGGGATTGCTATTTTTTAATCCCCTGTTAAATGCCCATGCAACGGACTTTATTGAAATGATTCGTATGACAGCCGACCATCCGTCGGTAAAGTCTGCTTTATCAAACAGCACCGGTGCTATGTATGATATCGATCAGGCAAAAGCCGCTGATGGTTTTCAGGTCAGCACGGGTATCAGCGCATCAGGATATTCAGGTCAACCCGGTTATGAGAATAACCCGGTCTCCCCGCATATCACTGTAAGTAAATTACTTTACGATCACGGACGTACTGATGCGAGCGTTGCCGGAAAGCAGGCTGCTTATTCCATGCAGCAGGCTCAGGTAAATGTCACGCGCGAAAATCTCAACGAGCAGGTGCTTTCTCTTTTTACCTCTGCAGCCACTAATGCCACAGTTGTCGCTGTGCTGGATAAAGAAATTAACGCACTGCAGGATCTGCTTAATCGGGTAAAGAATATTGCCAGTATTGATAGCGGCAGAGCTTCTGAGATCAATCAGGTTGCGACTCGCCTCAATTCCGTGATTGCCAGTCGTGAAATGAGCTACACCACCTATATACAGGCGCAGCAGCAACTCAGCTCGCTGCTGAACCACGAGATTGTTATCACCAGAGGCCTGCCCGATCTGAAAAAAGCGGGTCTGTTGCCCGCGTCACTGGCACAGGCACAACAGGTACTGAAAGAAAATCCCAACTGGGCGGTCTCACGCGAGCGTAAAGAAGAAGCGAGAGCCGCAGTGGATCTGGCCTCTAAGTGGAACAGGCCGAAATGGAGTGTGCAACTGAGTATGGACAGTCCAAAGCGCAACGGTGAAATGGAACCGTTTAAAGCGGTGACGTTACAGGTGAGCAGCGATATCAATCTTTGGGATGGTGGGGCTGGCAGGGCAAATGCCAAAGCTGAAACTCAGCGACTCATTGCCGCAGAGGCGGATCAGGATGCAACACTCCGGACATTGAAACAGCAGCTGGATCAGCTGTGGGTCTCCTTACCGCTTCGTGAACGCCAGCTCAATGCATTACAGAGACAGTCAGAAACCGCGTTGAAAACCTGGAAAGCGGGGGAAGTGCAGTTCTTCGCGGGGCAGCGCCCGTTAACGGATTTAATCTCGTTTGCTACCGACTATTACTCCAGTCTCGCAAGTTATCAGGAGCAGCAGATGCAGTATCTGGCTGCGCAATGGAACATCGTTGCGGCACTGGGTAAAACCAGCCAACTGGTGCAGAAGGTTAACGCTTTACCAGCGAATACCATCGAAGCGGTGCACTAATCACGCTGACGTAAAAAACGAGTATTTCTGGCCGCTGTCATGCTTTGCCGCCAGACCAGAATGAATTAGTTGTCCAGGGGACGCCATTGTGACTGATATACAATTTGAGCCTGCTGGCTCTGAACTGAATGCTGAAAACAGAGTGTTATCCAGATCGCCATCAGATACGCAGGAGACTTTGCTGGTTGCACTGCAAAGCGCACTGCGCCTGTTTGACGTCCGGCTTACGCTAAATGCTTTACGTGTGGGTATGCCTGCATTTCCACCAGACGCTGATATCAGCGCCCAGAATGACTGGGCATTGCGCACGCTGCAGAGCCGCGGCATGAGTGCTGCCTGGCAGAAGATTGACCTGACGGATGTGAAAAGCTTTGTTCTCCCCGCCATCATGCGTCTGGAAACGGGCTACTGCGTGCTGACACAGTGTAGCGAAAAGAAGTGCGCCATTATCGATCCCGCACTGGGCAGCCAGCCTGTTGAGGTCGATTTCGCTCGCCTGGCTCAGCACTATAGCGGCGAGTTGCTGCTGCTGCGACCTAAGTCTTATCTTGATCATCGTGCCGATGACATTGTCCATGTCGGTAAAGGGCACTGGTTCTGGAATACTTTGTGGGGATTCAAACGTTATATCTTTGAAGCCGCCGCATTGTCAGTCGTTATTAACCTGCTCGTTCTGGCGATGTCCGTATTCACCATGACGGTTTATAACCGGGTACTGCCTAACCAGACCTACGTAACACTCTGGACGATGGCTATCGGCGTGAGTCTGGCGTTGTTGTTTGAACTGGCTGCACGGCTGGGTCGGGCCTGGATTACCGATCGCGCCGGTAAAAAGATCGATCTGGTGTTGGGCGCACAACTTTTTCGTCACGTGCTGAACGGCAAAATGTCGGGTCGAGCCCAATCCAGCGGTGCATTTGGCAATGTCATGCAAAGCTTTGACAGCGTCCGCGAGCTTACTACGTCAGCCGCTTTAACGACGGTTGCTGACTTACCCTTTGTTTTACTCTTCCTGGTTGTAATCCATCTGGTTGCCGGGCCACTGGTCTGGTGTGTGATCCTGATATTAGTGGTCATCGTGGCGATGGTGCTGCTGATGCAGATCCCTTTGAAACGCCACGCTGAAGAGTCAATGAAAATAGGCAGTAACCGTTACGGTCTGGTTATTGAATCACTGGATAATCTTGAAACCATTAAAGTTCTGCGTGCTGAAAACCTGGTCGCCTCTAAACACGATGTTGCCAGCGTAAAACTCTCTGCAGTGAATATGAAATCGCGGTTCCTTGCCACTATGGGCTCAAGCGTCATTCAGACGACCCAGCAGTTTGGTACCGTTATTCTGCTGGTCTGGGGTGCTTATCTGGTCGGTGATGGTGATATCTCAATGGGAGGCATCATTGCCACGATGACCCTGATGGGGCGCGCCATAATGCCCATAGCAACGCTTGCCGCGCTGGGATTGCGTATTCAGCAGGCAAAAACCTCGCTGGCCATCCTCAATAAAGTGATGCAGGCCCCTGCTGAACGCGATAATGAGAAGGTTTATGTGCAGCTTCCCCAGGGCAGCCAGACCGGGATTGTCTGTCAGGGCGTTTCATTACGTTATAAAGACGATTTACCGGCCATCGTTGAGCAGCTAGATGTCCGGTTCTGTCAGGGCGAGCGGGTTGCCATACTGGGCAAAATGGGCAGCGGTAAATCTTCGCTGCTGCGCATGCTGGTTGGGCTATATCCACCCACAACAGGCACGATCACCATTGCTGGCGTAGATATAGGCCAGGTCGAGCCGGTGGAATTACGGACGCGTATCGCGCTGGTCAATCAGGAACCACGTTTTATGTATGGTTCGCTGCGTGACAACCTGGTGATGGGAGCACCCTATGCCAGCGACGAAGAACTGATGGCCGCTGCCAAAATGACCGGGGTGAGTGATATTGTCGCGGCCCATCCCATGGGCTTTGGTATGCCTGTCAGTGAGCGTGGTGAAAACTTTTCCGGTGGACAAAAGCAGGCGATAGCCCTGGCTCGCGCCATTCTGTCGAATCCGGATGTTCTGCTACTGGACGAACCTACATCGGGGATGGATATGGGGTCGGAACGCACTATCCTGCAGGCGCTCATCCCGGCAATGGAAGGCCGAACCGTGATTATCGTGACCCACCGTCCGGCAGTGCTGAAATACGTTGATCGGGTGATTGTGATGGATGAAGGCATCAAAGTAGCTGATGGGCCGCGTGAAGAGATTATCGGTTTATTAAACAGCGGGAAGATCCCGGCCGCATCGGTGCTGCGTAACGCAGCGAAACATGCTGGCGTTGAGATAAGCACAGAGCGTCAGCCACAATCTGGCGAGGTAACAGTATGAGCAGCCTGTCCCCTGATAAAAACGTTGATCAAAAGCGCCTGACCGAACATACAGCCAGTGACATGGTGAGGGCCGCCCGTCAGGATCGCTGGGAAGGCTGGCTATTTATTGCCTGGGGCAGCGTGGCGTTAATGGTGCTGGTAATCGTCTGGGCCGCCAATTTCAACATCGAAGAGGTGACAACCGGGTCAGCCAAAATTGTTCCCAGTTCCCGCGAACAGGTTTTGCAAAGCCTTGAGGGCGGTATTTTGCAGGAGTTAATGGTGCATGAAGGCGATACGGTTGAAAAAGGTCAGGTTGTGGCCAAAATCGATCCCACGCGCGCCGAAGCCTCCTTCCGCGAAAGCGCTAACCGCCTGCTGGCACTGAAAGCCCAGGCCGCGCGTCTTGAAGCAGAAGCGACCGGCAGCGAGCTTGTGTTCCCGCCAGAGGTCATGAAAGTACCTGAACTGGTTACCCGTGAAACCGATGCCTGGAAACTACGCAAAAGGGCGGTAAATGAGTCAATTGAAGGCTATCTGAAGTCAAAAACATTGCTGCAGAAAGAGCTTGAAATGGCGCGACAGCTCTCAGCCAGATCGCTGCTGTCAAAAACTGAGGTTCTGAAACTTGAGCGTCAGATGAATGATGCCGAATTGCAAATTACCGAGCGAAAAAACCGCTACCGTAACGAGGCTAACGATGAACTGTCCAAAGTCGATGTTGAGATGACAAGCCTGCAGGAAACTGCCCATGGCCGCCATGATACGCTTGAGCGTACTGAAGTCCGCACGCCAGTACGAGGCATTGTTAACAGTATTAAAATCAATACGCTTGGCGGTGTGATCCAGCCTGGTGCCGCAATAATGGAGGTGACACCATTGGATGACCAGCTGCTGGTGGAAACCCGTATCCGGCCCTCTGATGTGGCTTTTCTGGCGCCCGGTCAGGAAGCTGTGGTAAAAATTTCTGCCTATGACTATTCGATTTATGGCGGCCTGACCGGACATGTTCAAAGTATCAGTTCGGGCGCGCTAAAAGATGAGGAGAGTAAAGCTGCCCGCAGGCCAGGCGTCGATGATACTTATTACCGGGTGATGGTATTAACGGAAAATAATACGCTGACGAAAAGCGGCAGTCAGGAACTACGGGTGATTCCCGGTATGACGGCCACCGTTGATATTCGTACGGGCGAGAAGAGCCTGCTGCAATATCTGTTGCGTCCTCTGTTGCGCGTACAGGAAGCGTTTCGCGAAAAGTAAAACCTGCCCTGAATGTAAAAAAGCCAGCGCTTTAGCTGGCTTTTTTACACAGAAGTCCGGAATTATTTCAGAATGAAGAGCCGATCAACATCGATTTCGCTATGCCCGTCATCGCGATCTACCTCACCCGTTATCCGTACCTTTTTACCAATAAGGAAGCCGTCGTCGTCTTCGTCATCCTCGTCGACATCAATACGGATACGACCCGTTGAGTCCTGTAACCAGTAGTGGTCATCGTCAGCCCGTCCACTAATCGTACCGGTAAGGGTAACATGACGTTCGTCTCGCATGTTTTTTGCTTCTGCGATGGTGGACTCCTGCCGTGCGAAAGCGGATCCTGAGCAGATCAAGGCCAGCAGCATCCATAATGTTTTTTTCATTAACACCTCCTGTATACGAGCGCTTGCTGCACGCTGATTCTAAAAACTAAAACGGTAGCCAGCATTAACCTGACGTTGGTTAAAACGTTTTCCGTCTACCATATCTGCCTCCAGGAAGAGCGTATGGCTGCTGATTTGGGCACTCAGGCCGACGCCGTTATTCCAGCCATTTCCTTTAAAGGAAAGACGTTCATTTGATCCGTTCAGAGCATAAGCAGCATCCCCGGCATACTCGCGCATTACACCCGTTTTTACATAGGTGTTGAGTTTGTAATTGCTCTGATTGATTTCATACCCTGCCAGCACGCTTGCCCGGCTCATCAGTGATTTGTAGCTTGAAAGTGTGATATTGAGACCATTAGACGCACCTACGGAAGCACCATCCTGATGACCTGCTGTCAGCTGTAGTTGCGGTTCAAGATAAAAACCTGCCAGCCGATCAGAGAAGCTGAACTTTTTGCCCGCCTCAAGCGATCCGCTCAGACCTGAAGAGACACCGTTACCGGATACCTGGTTATTCTGTGTATCGTGAACATTGAACTGATTCCTCAGCCGATTGACTTTCACAACGCCATCAACATAGAAACCGGCATCATTTACCCAGGTGGTGTAGAAGCCATAATGCTCAGAACGGATGTTGCCGTTACCATTTTGGTAATGAGGCGATCCTTCAGTTACCCCCATGAACAGGCCCAGATAGATCGGAATTTCATCGGACAAACGTTTATCGACCCCAAACTGATAACCAGTGTAGTTCAGGCTGAAACGGCTCAGCTTGCCATTATCAAAGCCGCTGAACCGTCCATCTATAGCGCGCAGCCAGACATTTCCGGCTGTCTTCCCCTGACGAACATCACCCATACGCTGCATCAGCGTCTGCATTTCGGCATAGTTCATCAGATAGCCAGTGTTGAGGAAGTTAGCCCCTGCGTTGGCCGTGCTGGTAATGGGGGAAGTTGCGTTGTCTTGCCCGGCAGGCGCCGTGCCACCGTTATCGGCTGGAGTCGCGGCAGGCTCATTAGCAGGAGTCGCGGCAGGCTCATTCGCAGGGATAACGGCCGGATCATCTGCTTCAGGGGTTTCTGGTGCTTTAGGTGAGGAGAGTACCCAGTTGTTGCCTTGCTTATTGACCGAGTAAACATAGCCACCAAGTTCCACGTCGGCGTTGCCTTTAAAGGTGGCGATGCCATCAGTCGTTTCAACCACAGTCAGTACTTCGTTGCCAGTGGTGACGGCACTGCCGCGGTTCTGTATGGTCAGACCGTAATCACCGGAACTACTCTCTGTCACCACAACTTTATCGCCAATGTTATTCACGCCAGCACCATCGCCTGCCAGATTGGTGCGCAAGGCGAAGTCGCCGCTGCCGCTGAGGTTGGCGATAGTCAATGTTGAATAGGTTGCGTCATCCGAGGCTGCAGAGAGGTCAACCAGCGAGTTACTCAATGTCAGATTATCGACATTGGATGTTCGCGATACATTCCAGGTGCTTTCGGTCAGATTAACGTTCAGATGGCCATTATTGACGTTATCGCTGCTGGCGCTGCCAGACCAGAGTGAACCTGATGTCAGATTGAGGTCGATGAGTCCGGCCCGGGATAAAACGCTACCAACGATCTGCGCTTTTCCGTCGGTGGTGATGACACCTGCTGCATAACCATCATCATATTGCGTAGCCATGGCTATCCCATTCGGAGAGCCCATATCAATGGTCAGATCACCCGTAAGATTCGCTTTACCACCAGCCATGGCGAAGACACCTGTGGCATTCTCCGGACCGGTAATGGTCATTGCATCACCGTTAACTGTGCCACCGCTTGTGGACCAAATACCCAGGGTCATGGTATCCACATTTTTCATCATAATATCGGTGTTCTGCAGATTAATGGTTGCGCCGGTTGACTGTGCGGATACGCCATAAAAACCTGCTGAATAGACCGTATTGCGTTCTTCTTCACTGCCAATGAAGTTAACGATGGCATTGTCGCCCATAGCCACAATGCCGCCAGTCTGATCAGAGGAGATCACGCTACCGGCACCAATGTTTGACAGGCTGTTGTCACGGCCTGACAGACCTGCAGAGGTCTCACCCGCAGTACTGATTGTCAGATGATCGGCCTTCAGCTCACCCCAGCTCCAGATGCCAGCAGAAAGATCCCCAGTGGTAATAATGGTCGAGTTGCTGCCCAGATCAACCGAACCATTATCCTGGATATTAATACCCTGCGAATTATTGCCAAGGGTGTTGATCGTCAATGCATTTGCTTTCAACGTGGCCACGCCATTAATCGACTCACCGGTCAGGTTATCAACCTGAACGGCATTACTGTTAAGACCATTCGTCTGTAAATTACTGTCGTCGCCCAGACTGGCGTGACTTCCGTAACCGCTGACGCGCAGAGCCGTTCCGCCAGTGCCCTGGGTGCTTATTTGCAGGTTGTTTGCCTGCAGCGAGGAACTATTGCTGACAACGACGCCCTCTGCGAAAGAATCACCTGATGCTACCGTGGTGACCGAGGAACCTGATCCTAAACTGGCGGTTACATTTTTTCCGCCGAACTCAATGCCGACCGCTGTTTTACCGGAAACGTTGAGGGTTAACTTATCTGCAGTAAATTCACTGTTTGCCGCTTCAATAAAAATCCCTTTTGCATAACGTTCAGCATCTGACACGCGAACTGTGCTGCCGCTGCCGATGGTAACCGTTGCGGCGGTAGCGCCATTAACCAGGATGCCATAATAACCGTCGCCAGATGACTGGTCGGCAATCAGCGTGGTGCCATCAGTTAAGATGATCTCATTGCCTGTCTGGCTTCCGATGACTGCAGCATAGCTAATCAGAGGCACAACCCCCATCCCACTTGCCAGCATTAATGCTTTTGCGATTTTATTTCGCGGGAATTTATTATTCATCTCAGTCACTCTTCCTTAAGATTTTATTGATAGTCTGATCGTTAAATGGCACCTGAATCGTGAGTTGTTATTCAGGTGTTAAGCAGCAGCGATATTTAAGCGATACCAATAAGTTGTAGGTTTTATTGAACCCATTAATGGCAGTGCACATACAAATGTTGCGGGATTATGCAGCGGGAAAAGGATTTATGTAAAGGCATCGCAAGTGTGCCTGTTTTAAGTAAACGTTAAAGGCGATGCCCTATTCGCGAGGAATTTCCATTAAAAATTAAGATAATGCATCGATTGTAATAATGGGGTTTTTGTTAATTATCTTCACATGCATTCTAATTTTGGCTTTATTCATTTTTTAATCACTGCATTAAAGGTCTATCTGCTTATGTGTCGCGTGAGGTTGTTAAGCGCGGGTTTAGTGGCAGCACGCTATAATTATGTATCGCTACCCGCAGTGGTGAGTTCAGAGTGGACGGCAGAATGGAAATATGATGATTGTCACCCCTGAGGTTAACATGTGGCAGGAGAAAGGAGGATTCCTGATAAAGTCGTTGTTGTGCTATCAGACTTAATCACACCACTGGAGGGTAAATGCTTAATTCACAAAAATAAGGTTAAGAGAGGTTTTATGACCGTCACAAACAGGTTAGCAGGAGTTTCACTGATGTTACTGGCTTCACTACTTATCGCCTGCACACCGCACAGCAAACAACCGCAGCGTTTAACAATGCGTAATCCAGCCAGTGAATATTGCGTTAATCGCGGTGGTCAGCAGGTCCAGGAAAAATCTTCGGCAGGTATAACAACCTATTGCCTGCTACCCTCTGGAGAAAGGATTGAGCAGTGGGCTCTGTATCATCGTGACCATCTGAAATGAATTCCCGTTTTTTTCGCCTGCATGCTCCCTGTTTGGGCGAACAACATTTAAAAGTAATGGTATTGCATCATCTGAATCTGCTTAATACATCCTTGGTTAACGACTGAGCAGATTTTTTATCACCCTGACACGATTTGCCGTTCCGGGATCGGTGCTGGTGGATCATGAGCTATATTGGCAGCATATCGCCTGAACAGATAATCATTATCGTAGTCGTGTGAGTCCGGAAGGCATTATTAGTACGAGCTTTCTCTGAATACGACAGATGAAGCCAGTTTTGGCGTCATATTTAAAACGGTTTACAGTGGTCTGGCAGGTTTGTCTTACTATTTCTTACAGCGCTTTATGTCGTGCGTTTGTTGAGAATGACAGAGCATCACAGCACTAAAGGTGATGCTCTGATTTATCTGTTCACCGATTCTGCCCGACGGAGATCAAAATGCATCGCGCCAGGATTATCAGGAATTGATGATCTGCAGGGTGATCAGCCCTCAGCAGATAATGGGTTATGAGTGATCCTGCCCTCCTTTTTTCGCCTCAGCACACCAGTCTCCATACTTCTGAAGGAACTTCACTGTAGGTTTCATTCATTATTAGTTCGGCTTTACGATGATCGTAAGCGCCTTCAAATGAAGAGAGGTCGTCACCAGGAAGTTTTTTCCGCATATAGCTTGTTACGATATCCAGAATATCGGTTGACGGGCAGTTCCTTAACTTATTCAGATAGTAGACTTTGTCCATAATATTCTTGCTGATTTAACCTGTGAAATGAGCTTATACGCAGTCTGAACTTAATTTATGCAGACGCGCCGTTATATCAATGCTGCCAGGCGAGAGTAAGCGGCTCCTGACACCAGATATACTTGTTTCCTTACGCATCGGATACATTCGGGCGCGATCACTCGCACGCGAAGTTCCATTAGCCGGCTAAGCGAAAGGTTAATTTCTGAAAGTAAATTTTAATGGCATGATACATTAATTTAATATCTTCATTGATTTTGCTGATCTTCCCCAATCCCATAACAAATTGAACAGAAAAGCATAGGTCAGAAAAAATAGCATCAGTCCGGATTCAAGTCTCAACGCTGAGAATAGCGTAATATCCAGCCACCATGCTGCAAAGGGGATTAACACTAATAACAGACCCGCCTCAAACAGAACGGCATGGAGGCATCTCATTCGCAAGTTCTTTTTAAATCCTGTTCTTAGCTGAACACTGTCAAACATCAGGTTGAACAGGTAGTTCCATCCCATAGCCAGAGTCGATGAGACCAATGTAAGCAACAACGACTGCGATGGTGCTGCGGAGGTAAAAATAATCAGGATAAAGAAAACCAGCACATTAGCGACAACTTCGAATACCACCGCGTGCAGCACTCTCTCAGTTCTGGTACGCACCGGATATAAACACTTTTCCAAATCAGACGCTCATTAATTAGTCAGGCACCGTACTGGCGCAGGAAAAATTCAGGGTGGCCGTAATATCAGTGAAACGGTTCTTCATACTGCCCTGTTTTAAACCGACGAGAACTTAGCATCAACCTGGCAGAAAGTGAAACCCAATAGAAATATGACGATAAAAACCCATTAAGTTTTGATATTGATCAATTCTGCAAAGTACGCTTTTAATGGTTAACCGTTCAGGACAGCGAGTGTTATTCCTGCTCTGTTTCCGCACCTCTGTCGTACATTAATTCACCCGTTTCACTTCGCTGTTTGTTCAGTCGGATACGATATTAACGTCATCACTCTGCATCTGAATATTAAAACCATAAAAAATGCATATATAGATTTATATTTTAATATTTAGATGATAGTTAGATTTTTTATCTGACATAAAGGGGCGGTTTCAGCTTGTCACTGCGATCAGATTATCTGTGGCAGGCTATTTTCTATGCACTTCTGAGCCAGTGAGCCACTTTCCCGGGCACTGTCTCGCGCGGGAAATAGTGCTGAATGCAATGATCGACGGCAGGTAAAGCATATTTCTTTACCGGTGGATATGACACAACGGGCAATCTTTACAGACAGTTTTCTGCCGTATAAATGATGAAATCCACTTTTCCGTTAATGTAGATATCGGGTTTCTCTCCCTGCTCCAGATAATTCAGCATCAGCTGCAGCGCGAGCTGGGCATGCTGCCGGGTGTTTTGATCCAGTGTCAGCGCAACGCTCTGCTGCGCCATCAGCGTGCGGGTGGTGGCGTAAAGCTCATGAGTGATCCAGATGCACTGATTCAGCCGACGATGTCGTGCCAGCGCCTGCCCGATCTCGGTATTCCCCAGCCCGGTGTTATAAATGCCCTGCAGATGACCGCTCTGAACCAGCTGCTTCTCCAGCAACTTACTGAGGGTGTCGCGATTTTCCTGGGCGGCCAGAACTTCACGTAACTGAAGATGGGGAAACCGACTGGTTATCAGGTCACGAAACCCTTCAATACGCTGACGATGCGCGCTGTAATCCCGGTGCCCACTGACCATCAACACCTCACCGGGTTGATGCAGCATTTTGCCCATCAGCTGAGCGGCTGTACGTCCGGCCTGCAACTGATTGATCCCCACATGACAGAGCCGGGCGGCACCGGGTAAATCGGTGACCAGCGAGATCACCGGTACGCCACGCGCCTGGCAATGGTCCAGCGCCTCATAGATTGCCGGATGTTCATGGGCAAAAACGATCAGACCATCCCGCGTTTCACCGCCCTGCCTGATAAGCTTTGCCAGTCGTTCTGGCTGAGCTTCGGGGACAAAAGTGCGGCGCAGCGTTAACCGGCGATAGCCCAGATGCGAGGCAACCTCGGTAAAATCCTGTGCCAGCTGCTTAAAGAAAAACGAATCGTTGCTGCTCAGCAGCAGTTCTATCTGCCAAGGATGACGATGCTCCTCCGGCAGGATCCGCTTCAGCCCGACTTCACGTGCTGCCTGCAGCACCCTGTGAACCGTCTCCGGCGCGACGCCGCCACGTTCATTGAGCACCCGATCCACGGTTGCCAGTCCCACACCTGCCCGTCGGGCGACCTCTTTCAGCGACATGCCGATCTCCTCTGAGGTAAACACCTCAAAACACCGTGCCGCCAGTGTAAAACGCAGCGTTATCCTGCAGATGCATCTTTCTGCCGGACTATGATGGAGTTCAAAAAATGAATAAAAAGCAACGTGTTGCCCTGCTGGGGTGTGGCTTTATTGGTGAAGTTCATGCCGCGAATCTTCAGGCGCACCCCGGAGTTGAGTTGGTATGGGTCGCGGATGCAGATCCCGCGCGCGCCGCCGCCTTTGCGACCCGCTTTGGTGCCCGGGCCGCGTCTGTCACCGAGGCGATAAATGATGAGCAGATTGATATGGTGCTGATCGCCAGCGCGACGCCGACCCATGCTGACTTACTGGAAGCCGCAGCCCGCGCCGGTAAAGCCATCTACTGTGAAAAACCGGTCGATCTCTCTCTTGAGCGGGCCCGCTCTGCCGTGGCTAATGTTCTCCCCTACAACGTGCCGGTCACAGTAGGGTTTAATCGCCGTTTTGATGTCAGCCATCAGCAGCTGAAGCAACAACTCCGCCAGGGGCGGATCGGCCCGGCGGAACTGATTCAGATGGTCTGCCGCTCCTCAGCCATGCCGCCGCTGGCCTATCTTCAGGCGTCCGGCGGGCAAATGCGCGATCAGGCTATCCACTTTTTTGACCTGCTGCGCTGGCTGACTGAAGAGGAGGTGACCGAGGTGGCAGCGATGGGTGCAGCGCTGGCTCTGCCCTCGATCAGCGAATTTGACGACGTGGACACCAGCACGCTGCTATTGCGGCTGCAGGGCGGGGCGCTGGCACAGCTCGATAATGTCCGCCGCACCGGCTATGGCTACGATGAACGCATCAGTGTGATGGGACCGCACGGGATGCTGGAATCAGCCTCTCAGCCACAGCGCGGCGTCAGCTGCTATCAGGGTGCGCAGATTCAGCAGCCAGGCTTGTTGCCCGACTGGTTCAGCCGGGTGCAGCCAACTTACTATGCTCATCTGGATGCGTTTATCCGATCGCTGAACGGTGAGCAGGTTGACGATCTTCCTGGCCTTGAGGATGGACTGAAAGCCCAGGCGATTGCGGAAGCTGCGGTGATCTCCCTGGCGGAACGGCGTTTCTGTGCGGTGGAAAAACTGCTGTTTTGATTCAGCGTGGCACCCTGGCAAAGAAATAATTTTATTTTTATCGAATAGAAACCGGCGCTGAGCTGTTTACCGTACAGCGCCGCGCTAGCGGACTGCATCCGGTGGGTTTTATTGCCTGCCTCACAGACCCGATAAGGATAAATTATGACAACGCGTTCTGGTTTTTCTCTGCTTGCCGTTCCGGCACTGCTGCTGATGCTGCACTCTCCGCTGAGTATGGCGATGGGCGACAATGACAGTGATAAAAAGACGCCTGACTGCCCCAAAGGTCAGGTCTATGACAGTCAAACTAAAAGTTGTGTGCCTGAGAAGACCAGCAAGCTGAGTGACGACGATAAAACCCGCTATGCCTGGCATCTGGCGAAAAAGGGCGAATATCAGGCGGCGCTGAACGTGCTGGATACGCTGAAAAATCAGGATACCCGTGAAGCCTGGAACTATCGTGGTTACGCCACCCGTAAACTGGGCCGCACGGACGAGGGCATTGGCTATTATCAGCGCGCCATTGCACTTGATCCCCGTTACGCTAAAGTGCGTGAATATCTGGGCGAAGCCTGGATGATCAAAGGGCGTCCGGATCTGGCGCGTGAACAGTTAAAAACCATTGCCGGGATTTGTGGCACAGACTGCGAGGAATATCGCGATCTGCAGGCCGCAATCAATGGCCACCCCGAGGTCTGATGCGGAAGGGAGGAGCGAAAAATCACTCACAGTGACATCCGTCAGCACCTTGCGGAACATCTGACGCGGCTCTGGCGTTATGGCTATGTGCTGTCACACAACCGTGACATGGCAGAAGAGCTGGTGCAGTCAACCTGCGTACGCGCGCTGGAACGCAGCGCGCAGTTCACGCCGGGCACACGCATTGATCGATGGCTTTTTTCGATCCTTCATTCCATCTGGGCCAGTGATTTACGGGCGCGAAAGGTCCGGCAGGGACAGGGATTCGTGGATCCCGATGCGCTGCTGGCCGCAGATAACCACGCCACCAGCGACGACCACCGCCATTTCCAGCGCATTATGTTACAGGTTAACGCCTTACCCGAGGCCCAGCGTAATGCGCTGTTTCTGGTGTATGTCGAAGGTCTGACCTATCAGGAGGCGGCAGAGACGCTCTCCGTTCCGATTGGCACTATTATGAGCCGTCTGGCCGCCGCACGTGCCACGCTGGCCAGACAGCCGGCGACCTCGCCCGCACCGCAGGAGAAACGGAGATGAACAGGGAAACTTTTACGCCACCGTGGCGCGATGAGGCAATCGTTGCCTGGCTGGATGGTGAGATGACGCCACAGGAAGCCGTACAGTTTGAGCAGGCGATGGCAGGGGATCCCGAACTGGCGGCACGGGTTGAGCATTTACAGCAAAGTAATCTCGATTTTGAACAGGCTTTTGCGCCGCTGCTGGAACAGGCACCGCAGGCCAGAATGGCACAGCAACTGGCAGCCATCACGGCACCAGAGTCAATGCCAGCCAAAGGCTACAGCCGTCGGGCACTGATTGCTGCGTCTGTCAGCTTTTTGCTGGTGGGCAGCAGCATCGGTTTCCTGGCAAGACCGGAAGATGATGAGAAAGATGAAAGCCAGAATATCCGCGATCTGGAGGCGCGTTATATGTCGCTCTACAGTGCTGAAACGCTGGCCGACACACCTAATGACGCCGCCATGCTGCAAAGGGGGCTGGACCGTACCCGACTCGATTTAGGATTGCAGCTGCATCAACAGCAACTCAGCCTGCCAGGGGCTGAACTGAAAATGGTGCGGATCCTGCGCTACGAACGGACGTCGATTGCACAAATCGCCTGGCTGCATGCTGATTATGGCCCGATGGCGCTCTGTATCTCGCCTGAGCCGGACAGCGCGAATCCCATCGCCCATGAAAAGCGCCATGGCATGCAACTGGCCTGGTGGAAGCGTGACGGCTATCAATATGTGCTGATTGGCCGCAACCCACCGGCTCAACTGGCTGCCACAGCGGAAACATTGCAGACAGCACTAAGTTAATCGGACCCTTCAGCGGTTACCGCTACAGCGGCTTTCTGCCCTGCGCGGCAATGGCCAGCGCAATGTTGACGCGATCATCAACCACCCCGACCAGCCGATCCATTCCGAAGGCTGAGCGGGAGATGGCGGTGGAGGCATGTAGCGCCAGCGAACCTGAAGCCGGATCAATTGTCTTTCCGCTGTCCAGCGAGGCCAGCATCACGACTGGCCGGCTGACATTTTTAACCGTCAGCACACCAAAAATACGATAATTGCCGCCACCCAGTGAGGCCACGCGACTACTGACAAAGTGAATGTTTGGGTAACGCTCTGCATCAAAAAACAGGTTACTTTTCAGTTGCCAGGTTAACAGGCTGTTCGAGGCCACCAGCGTCCCTACCGGAATAGTCACTTCAATATGATCGTCACGGTCTTCATCAGGATTGAGTGTCACCGTACCGGTCACACCCTGCAGTCTGGCCTGCGAAAATTGGTGACCAAAGGCGCGCCATGAAAGGCCTATCGACGTTTTATCGGGGGTAATGGCATAGGTTACCGGCGCGGCGTAAAGCACCGGGCTGAGCAGGGCTAACAGAGTGCATAAACAGGCGGCACGCATCATCACTATTTTCTCTTTTTTAGGCAGACCCAACGTTAACGCCTGAAACCGCGATCCTATTCACTTTTTTTAGCACTGTTTTTACCTTACAGGCACAGATAATCTGACAGATATTAACTGACTGTCACCTGAGAATCACCAAAGTGTAATGATTATTGCAAGGGCAGAACATTAATAACGAAAAATATTAAGAATACATTAAGACGGCTTTATTAATCTGTGATTCTCCTGATATGAGCGGAGCGCTATTTTTTCGATGTGATACTGTGAGTAGCAGGCTGAATTTAGCCCAGCAATATCAGCGTGTTAATTTTCCTCTCCAGAAGTGACTTCATCCGGATGAGCTGAACCCTGCTCTGGTGACTGACAGAGCCTGCTGATTTTAAACAAAATATCAATAAATCAAAAAGAGTTGAGGCCAGAGCTATTATTAGCCATTTAATAGTGAACTTTTTCTGAAATCCTTAACTTGCTCTCCCTTGATTTTATTTAAATTCACACTCTTCATTTAATGTTCAGTTAACTTTCATACGGTAGTTTGTATTAGCAGTCCGGTAACCTTAATTCCAGAACGGGAAAGCGTGGTGTCGATAACACCCTGGCCGACTGTGAGTCATTCGCTATTTCAATTATTTTCTGGCGTTGTGCCTGATTAACAACGCGCGACAGCTTATGGGTTTGATCTGCAGGAGTTTTAGCATGGATTTTTTGCCATTTTCCCGGCCTTCATTCGGTGATGAAGAGCTGGCTGCTGTTAAAGCGGTATTTGACTCTGGCTGGATAACGACCGGGGCAAAATGCGCCGAACTGGAGCAGGCCTTTGTTCAGATGACCGGCAACCAGCACGCCATTGCAGTAAGCTCTGCCACTGCCGGAATGCATGTCACGCTGATGGCGATGGGGATCGGGCCTGGCGATGAGGTGATCACGCCGTCCATGACCTGGGTCTCTACCCTGAACCTGATCACGCTTCTGGGTGCCACGCCGGTGATGATTGATGTGGATCCCGACAACCTGATGGTCACGCCGGACCGGATAGCGCAGGCGATTACGCCCCGCACCCGCGCGATTATTCCGGTGCATTACGCTGGTGCACCTGCCGATCTCGCGTCAATCTATCAACTGGCTGAGCAGCGTGGGATTGCCATTATTGAAGATGCGGCTCACGCGGTGGGCACCACATATCACCAAAAACCGATCGGGCATCGTGGTACGGCGATTTTCTCTTTCCACGCCATCAAGAATATCACCTGCGCGGAAGGGGGCCTGGTGGTGACCGATGACGCCACTCTCGCCGATCGTATACGCAGCCTGAAGTTTCATGGCCTGGCGGTGGATGCGTTTGATCGTCATACCCAGGGGCGTCTGCCGCAGGCGGAAGTCATGATGCCGGGCTTTAAATATAATCTGCCCGATATCAGCGCGGCGATTGCGCTGGTGCAGTTACAGAAACTGCCGGGCTTTATTGCCCGCCGCCGTGAGATTGCTGAACGCTATCTTGAAGCGCTGCGCACGCTGCCGTTCACGCCGCTGTCACTGCCCGCCTGGCCACATCAGCATGCGTGGCACCTGTTTATTATTCGCATTGATGAACAGCGCTGCGGTCTGTCGCGCGATGCCTTTATGCAGGCACTGAAGACGCGGGATATCGGCAGCGGATTGCATTTCCGTGCGGCGCATACCCATAAATATTATCGCGAGCACTATCCCGATTTACGTCTTCCCGCCAGTGAACTTAACAGCCAGCAGATGTGTTCGATTCCACTGTTTGCGTCAATGACGGATCAGGATGTCGAACGTGTGATTCAGGCTTTACATGACATTGCCGGAGCCTGAGATGCGCGATATCAAACCGATCAACATGCTCTCCGTGGTCATCCCGGTCTATAACGAGCAGGAGAGTCTGCCGGAGCTGCTTCAGCGCACCTGCGCCGCCTGTGACTCAATTAAGATTGAGTATGAAATTCTGCTGGTGGATGACGGCAGCAGCGATCGTTCTGCCGAACTGATTGAACAGGCCGCCACCGTTCCCGGCAGCCGGATAACCGGCGTGCTGCTCAACCGCAACTACGGTCAGCATTCCGCCATCATGGCCGGATTCAGCCAGGTCCGTGGCGATGTGATTATTACGCTGGATGCCGATCTGCAGAACCCGCCGGAAGAGATCCCGCGGCTGGTTGACGCCGCGCGTCAGGGTTATGACGTGGTGGGTACCGTCCGTCAGCAGCGCCAGGACAGCTGGTTCCGTCGGAAGGCCTCGCGCACGCTCAACCGGCTGATTCAGCGGGTCACCGGTAAGGCGATGGGCGATTACGGCTGCATGCTGCGCGCCTACCGTCGCCACATCGTCGAGGCGATGCTCAACTGTCACGAGCGCAGCACTTTTATTCCGATCCTGGCCAACACCTTTGCCCGACACACCATTGAGCTGCCGGTGATCCATGCCGAGCGCGCTTTTGGCGATTCGAAATACAGCTTTATGCGGCTGATTAACCTGATGTACGACCTGGTGACCTGTCTGACCACCACGCCGCTGCGATTGCTCAGCGTGGTCGGCAGCCTGATAGCGCTCTCCGGCTTCGCCTTCTCTTTGGTGTTGATCGTGTTGCGACTCTTTTTTGGTGCGGCTTGGGCGGGTGACGGCGTCTTCGTGTTGTTCGCCGTGCTGTTCATGTTTATCGGCGCCCAGTTTGTGGGTATGGGACTGCTCGGGGAGTACATCGGGCGCATTTACAACGACGTTCGGGCACGTCCGCGCTATTTCGTTCAACGCATTGTTCACGCTCCAGAAGAGCCTTCAGTACAGGATATTCAATCATGAAGACCGTTGTTTTCGCCTATCACGACATGGGCTGTGTCGGCATCAATGCGCTGCTGAGTGCAGGCTATGAAATCACCGCCATTTTTACTCACAACGATGTGGCGACCGAAAACCACTTTTTCGGCTCAGTAGCCCGTCTGGCGGCAGAGCATGGCATTCCGGTCTATGCACCTGACGAGGCGAATCACCCGATCTGGCTTGACCGCATCCGCACCATGGCACCAGAGATGATCTTCTCTTTCTACTATCGCCATCTGCTGAGTGATGAGATCCTGCAATGCGCTCAAAAGGGTGCTTTTAACCTGCACGGCTCGCTGCTGCCAAAATACCGCGGCCGGGCACCGCTGAACTGGGCGCTGGTCAACGGCGAAACTGAAACGGGCGTTACGCTACATCGCATGGTGAAGCGCGCGGATGCCGGTAATATTCTGGCGCAGCAGAAGGTCGCTATTGAGGATCAGGACAACGCGCTGACGCTGCATCGTAAACTGACCCAGGCTGCAGAGCAGTTGCTCGGCGACGTTTTACCTCGTCTGCGCGAGGGTGAGGTGAGTGAATGGCCACAGGATGAAAGTCAGGCGACACGGGTAGATCGTCGCACGGCCGAGGATGGCCGCATTGACTGGAATCAGCCTGCTCAGACGATTCACAATCTGGTCAGAGCGGTTACCGATCCGTGGCCTGGCGCATTCGCCTTTGCCGGTTCGGTTAAATTTATCGTCTGGAAGAGCCGGGTTCATCCGCAGCAGCATCAGGCAAAGCCAGGGACGGTACTTTCTAAGCAGCCATTCCTGATCGCCTGTGGCGAGGGCGCGCTGGAAATCCAGACCGGCCAGTCCGAGCATGGCGTTTACATGAATGGCAGCCAGCTGGCGCAGAGTCTGGGCATCGTCCCTGGCGCACTGCTCTATTCAAAACCGCAGTCGGCGCTGCAACGTCGTACCCGCGTGCTGATCCTTGGCGTTAACGGCTTTATCGGTAACCATCTCACTGAGCGTTTGTTACAGGATGAGCATTTCGAGGTCTATGGCCTGGATATCAGTTCAGACGCGATCAGCCGCTTCCTGGATCATCCGCGCTTCCATTTCGTCGAAGGGGATATCGCTATCCATTCCGAATGGATTGAGTATCACATCAAAAAATGCGACGTCATCCTGCCGCTGGTAGCCATCGCCACGCCAATTGAGTACACCCGCAATCCACTGCGCGTGTTTGAGCTCGATTTCGAAGAGAACCTGAAAATCATTCGCGACTGTGTGAAGTATCAGAAGCGCATCATTTTCCCATCCACTTCAGAAGTTTACGGCATGTGTACCGATGACAGCTTCGATGAGGATTGCTCTAATCTGGTCGTCGGGCCGATCAACAAACAGCGCTGGATCTACTCGGTATCCAAACAGCTGCTGGACCGCGTTATCTGGGCCTACGGCGAAAAAGAGGGGCTGCGTTTTACCCTGTTCCGTCCGTTCAACTGGATGGGACCGCGTCTGGATAACCTTAATGCAGCGCGCATCGGCAGTTCCCGCGCGATAACCCAGCTCATTCTTAACCTGGTAGAAGGCTCGCCCATTAAGCTGATTGACGGCGGCAAACAGAAGCGCTGCTTTACCGATATTCAGGATGGCGTTGAGGCGCTATTCCGCATTATCGAAAACAAACAGCTGAATTGTGATGGTCAGATCATCAATATCGGTAATCCGGACAACGAAGCCAGTATCAAAGAGCTGGCCGAGCAGCTGCTGGCCAGCTTTGAACGTCATCCGCTGCGCAGCCAGTTCCCGCCGTTTGCCGGTTTCCGCGAAGTAGAAAGCAGCAGCTACTACGGCAAAGGCTATCAGGATGTGGAGCACCGTAAACCGGCTATCCGCAATGCGCGTCGCCTGCTCGGCTGGACACCGACCGTGACGATGGATGTCACTATCGACAACACGCTCGACTTCTTCCTGCGCACCGTTGAGCCACAGGCTGATAAGTGATGAAGAAGATCGGTCTGCGGATTGACGTAGATACCTGGCGCGGCACGAAGCAGGGCGTGCCGGCGCTGCTTGAGCTGTTCCGGCGTCATGCGGTGCGGGGCAGCTTTTTCTTCAGCGTGGGACCAGACAACATGGGCCGCCATCTCTGGCGGCTGGTGAAACCGGCGTTTCTTATGAAGATGCTGCGCTCCCGCGCCGCGTCTCTCTATGGCTGGGACATCCTGCTCGCCGGAACGGCCTGGCCGGGAAAGCAGATGGGACGGAGATTGCGGCACATCATGCAGGACGCCACTCGTCAGCACGAAGTCGGTCTGCACGCCTGGGACCACTTTGCCTGGCAGACCTGGGCCGGCGTCTGGCCGCAGGATAAGCTGGTTGAGCAGATAGCACGCGGCACCGAAACGCTGAGTGAGATACTTGGTCATCCTGTCAGCTGTTCGGCCGTCGCGGGCTGGCGAGCCGATGGCCGGGTGATCGCCGCCAAACAGGATTTTGGCTTTCACTACAACAGCGATTGTCGCGGCAGCGGCCCGTTCCGGCCCATGCTGCCGGATGGACAGATCGGTACCGTACAGATTCCGGTGACGTTGCCCACATGGGATGAAGTGGTTGGCCGCGAGGTCAGCGCAGAAGGCTATAACGACTACATTCTGGCGAAAATGCTCTCTTCTGATGATGGGGCGGTATACACCGTGCATGCCGAAGTCGAAGGGATTATCGGCTACCCGGACTTTGACCAGCTGCTGGCTGCTGCGGACCGTCACGGCATTCAGTTCTGCCCGTTAAGCGAGCTGCTGCCCGACGATCTGACTACTTTGCCAGTGGGTAAAGTAGTCAGGGGCGAAATCCCCGGACGGGAAGGGTGGCTGGGCTGCCAGAAACTGACTGAAGAGGCGAACTAGTGCGGATACGTAACAACACGAAGTGGCTACTTTTTTTCAGCTTTTTTATTCTCTATTACCTGCTTCCGCCGATGTTCCGCGACCTCTGGCAACCGGATGAGACCCGTTATGCGGAGATCAGCCGGGAGATGCTGGCAACCGGTAACTGGGTGACGCCACACTTCTTCGGTCTGCGCTATTTTGAAAAACCGATTGCGGGTTACTGGGTCAACTCGCTGGGTCAGTGGCTGTTTGGCCACAACAACTTTGGCGTGCGGGCGGGTTCGATATTCTCCACGGCGATGACCGCCGTGCTGATCTACTGGCTCGGCAGGCGGCTGTTTAGTTCGGCACGCACGGCTGCCGTCGGCACGATTATTTTCCTCAGTTCGCTGCTGGTCTATGGCGTTGGCACCTATGCGGTGCTCGATCCGATGCTGATGCTCTGGCTGGCGGCCGCGATGTGCAGCTTCTGGCTGGCGACGGAGGCCAGCGGACGCGCCGGGCGGGCGGGCGGCTATCTGCTGCTGGGTCTCGCCTGCGGCATGGGGTTTATGACCAAAGGCTTTCTGGCGCTGGCAGTGCCTGTGCTGGCGATTCTGCCGTGGGCGATCTGGCGGCAGCGACTGCGCGAACTGCTCTGCTTCGGTCCGCTGGCGCTGCTCTCAGCCGCGGCGATCAGCGCACCCTGGGCGCTGGCGATCTATCATCAGGCACCGGATTTCTGGCACTACTTCTTCTGGGTTGAGCATATTCAGCGCTTTGCCGAGGACAATGCCCAGCACAAAGCGCCTTTCTGGTATTACCTGCCGGTTCTGCTGCTGGGAACGCTGCCGTGGCTGGCGCTGTTACCGGGCGCATTGATGACCGGCTGGCGCGAGCGTCAGCAGCATCCCGGCGCGCTCTATCTGCTGAGCTGGACGGTGATGCCGCTGCTGTTTTTCAGCCTGGCAAAAGGCAAGCTGCCAACCTATATCCTCCCCTGTTTTGTTCCGCTGTCGCTGCTGATGGCGCACTATGGCTTGAACGCCGCACAGCGGGCAGGGCGCGCATTAACAGTCAATGGCGGGCTCAACCTGATTTTCGGCATCATTACCCTGGCAACGGTCGTGCTGGTGCTCGCTCCCTGGAGTGTGACGCATCATCCGCTGTTCGCCACGCACGAGATGCTGAAGCTTGCGCTGGGGGCACTGGCATTTCTCATCTGGGGGCTGGTGGGCGCATATAGCTGCCGCTCTGCACAGCGCCGCTGGCTGGCGGCCGCGCTTTGCCCGCTGGGCGTCGCCCTGTTTATTGGTACGGCAATCCCGGATAAAATCCGCGACGCCAAACAGCCGCAGCGTTTTGTCTCGACGATCAGCCAGCGTCTGGCCTCAAGTCACTTTATCCTGGCGGACAATCCCGGCGTGGCATCTGCCGCAGCCTGGCATCTGCAACGTAGCGATATCGGCTTCTATGACACCAAAGGCGAGCTGGAATATGGGCTGAGTTACCCGGATGCGCAATCCCGCTTTGTCTCTCAGGCGGACTTCGGCGGCTGGCTTGCCGATCATCGCCGTACGGGAAGCGTATCACTGCTGTTGCTGGTTGATTCAATACACAGTGATATCGGCGAGGATGTTCCGGTGCCGGACGCCGTCTATCGCCAGGGCAGGCTGGTCTGCCTCTATTACAGTCAGATAAAGTGATGCTGCTGCTGATTGTACTGGTCAGTCTGCTCAGTTGCAGCGCGCAACTGTGCCAGAAACAGGCGACTCACGCGGCATCGCGCCGGGGCCGCTTAAGCTGGATTGGGGTGAGCGTGCTGTTGCTGGGTGTCGCGATGCTTCTCTGGCTGCTGGTGCTGCAGCGGGTGCCTGTCAGCCAGGCCTATCCGATGCTGAGCCTTAACTTCATTTTCGTTGCGCTGGCAGGACGCATCCTCTGGCGCGAGCGCCTGACGCTGCGCCAGATCTTCGGCACGCTACTGATGGTGACGGGTGTGGCGCTGATGGCGAGCCAGCTATGAAAGGGTATGGATGGGTCGCATGCAGTGTGCTGCTGGTCTCAGCGGCACAGCTGATGATGCGCTGGGCGATGCCGCGACTGCCCGATGTCAGCAGCATAACGTCGCTGCCTGCTGTTGCCCTGCTGCCCGCCTTGCTGCTGCTGGCCGGGCTGGGCGCTTATGGAATTTCGATGCTCTGCTGGATTCGGGCGCTGTGCTATTTTCCACTGAACCGCGTCTATCCGCTGCTCAGCCTCAGTTATGTGCTGGTGTGGCTGGTGGCTGTCTGTCTGCCGGTATTCCATGAGGCGTTCAGCTGGCACAGCCTGGCGGGCGTAGTGATTATTGTCATCGGCCTGCTGTGTATCGTGGTTAAGCCCTGATTTAAGAATGACGTTAGCGTTTGCGCATCAACTATGCTTTTTCTTAACCTTTTCGGGCAGCGAGTAACTCTCGCGGCATTAAAGTATTCGCGGTAAACGGCGGGTCAGCAAAGCGGTTTTATCTTTGCAATCAGCTCGCCAATATCGCTGACGATCAGATCGGGTGCAGGTGCCAGCGGGTAGAGTGCCTGTCCTTGGCGGGTAACAAATGCAGTTTTCATGTCTGCACGTTTTGCTCCACCCACATCCCAGCCGTGCGCAGCCACCATCATGCACTCTGATACGGGCTTGCCCATCTCTTTCATCGCTTACTGATGCGCTGGGGAGACTCTATCCGCTGAAACAGGCATGCAATGAGAACGGGGACTGTGAAACGTTCATGTTTGCAGAAATGTACTGCGGCGGGATAACGGACATTTATGCCCGTATCGGTGTACGTTACTTCCGCCTGCTTAATTACACCCACATGACCGATGCTACCTTATGCAGATTGCCTGATTGAAGCCGGATTTAATCCATCAGTTCAGATGTCCGTCAGTTGATTTGATATTGATCCTTTCACGGTGGATATGGCGTTTATAAAGCTTTCCCTGCTGGGCATTGCAGCCGAGGTTGTCACCGGTAATACGCTGACGCTGGAGTTTAACCGGGTGCGCTATACACCGGCTTACTATCTCAACGATTTTGAAGAACGTCTCAAAAGCC
The DNA here is from genome assembly GCF_054512635.1 of Pantoea sp. XAF26B01_ASV70. Lineage (NCBI taxonomy): Bacteria > Pseudomonadati > Pseudomonadota > Gammaproteobacteria > Enterobacterales > Erwiniaceae > Pantoea > Pantoea sp. XAF26B01_ASV70. The sequence continues at coordinate 93,093 of NZ_JBTNCJ010000004.1, read as the reverse complement.
AGCGCCGGATCAAGGCGATGCTGGATTTTATCAGGGCAATGTAGGCCATGGACAAAACAGCAGGAAACTACATGGTAGGGAAGCAGTGGTTACGGGTTTGTATGGGGTGCATGAGTAATGCAGAAATTGCACAATATACGAAATTTCGTATAATGAGGTGATGATGCGTAAGAAAATCAGTTTTATTGACAGCAGTCTTGAGGATCTACGGGCTTTCCCGGAAGAGGCCCGGACCGCATCAGGGTATCAGCTTGACCTGATCCAGCAGGGACTGGAGCCGGACGACTGGAAGCATTTTGCTACGGTAGGTCAGGGAGCACGTGAAATCCGAATCCGGGGTAATGACGGCATTTTCCGGATCATGTATGTCGCCAAATTTGAAGAAGCCGTGTATGTGCTGCACTGTTTCCAGAAAAAGACACAAAAGACCAGCCAGAGTGACGTAGAACTTGCCCGAAATCGTTATCGCCGATTGGTTGAGGAGCGTAAAAAATGAATATTCAGACTTTTGATAATGTGTGGGACGCTCTTAGCGAAACGTCAGAGCAGGCGGAAAATATGAAACTCCGCGCCGAGTTAGTAGGCCGCCTGAATAGCTGGATTAAACGTAATGGCCTGAATCAGGCCACTGCTGCTGCTGCGCTGGGCGTTTCACAGCCCAGAGTGTCCGAGCTGGCAGGAGGTCGGATCAACTGCTTTTCAATTGATAAGCTGGTCAGCATGATGTCACATGCCGGACTGCACATAACCAGTATTGAGATAAGCGAACCAGAGGAAGCTTGAGCTGCCTTTTTGCATCGCGCGAACTGCCAGGACGGTAGCCCCTTCGGGGCAGGATAAACCCGGTGCTGATGCACCGGCTATACCCTTTCACCTGACCGTCTTCATCCCTTCCCATCTGAAGCTGATAGCTTGCCATTTCTGCTATCAAGTGACACTACCAAATTGGCCATCTGCAAAAGTGCGCATAATTAAACTTTATGTCGCCTGCTCACGGGCACGCGGAAACATCACTTTTATCCCCGAAGCCTTGCTGCGATCATTCCGGACCTGACTGGAAATGAAGCTTCATACTAACGCGGCAGGAGCAGCCGCCCGGCTTCCTGCGGATCCATCGTGAACCGCACACCAAGCTGGCGGGTGACGTCCAGCGCGAACACCCGCGTGTACCACTCGGTTGACTTTGCGTCCTTGTGGCCCATCAGGGTCTTAATAACCTTCTGCGGCACCTGGTGCTGCACCAGATGCATCGCAAACGAATCCCGGAACGTCTTGGGTGTGACCGGCCGGATGGAGAACGTCACACCGTCACGCGCAGCCGACGCCACAGCCTGGCTTATCCAGCTGCGCGCCGTGTCTTCACTCCTGATATCCCAGAGCCGGCTGCCTGCCGGCAGCTGCGCAGTCGCAAACCATTCCCTGAGCCGCTGCACAAAACCCGGATCGGTCAGTGGCACCGCCCGCGGCGGGGGTTCTCCCGGATCTCCGCCTCGGTTTCACGTTCGGCCAGCTGCTCTTCCTTTGTCGGACGCCCGCGCCGGCGGCTGCGGGCCGCCTCTTCCAGCTTCCGCTGCTTGAGGGTGCGCAGCACCACGAACGGTGAACTCAGCGGGGCGCCGGTGAGCGGATCGTCCAGCACAAAATCCCCCCCCGTCAGCGGCAGGATTTCGTTGAGACGCCCGCCGGTATTCCACAGGGTATCGATGAACAGCCGCTTCTTAAGATCAGGGACCTTTGACAGCAGCACGGCCACCTCAGGAGCGAGCAGGTAGCGCGGCATGTCGGTGCCGTAAGCGGCGGCCAGGTTGCGCAGCGCTACGGCGCTTTCGTAGTCAAAGTAGCGCGCGGCGCCGGATCCGGTTACGTTCTGACCAGTGACGTCGCTACGCGAAATCTGCGTCAGTTCGCGGGGTAAAGAGCCCAAACTTTCAATCTCCGTTGTCTGGCGGTGTGGAACGTATTTTCCATGTCTGTCCAGCGAAAACCACGGGAATAAATCGATCCATAAAGGATCCGGTCCGGATCGGTTTTCGGGCTTTTTCCCCGCATACGGAGAATAACCTGGTCAGCCTCAAATAAACAGCAGAGCGTTTGCAGGCGATCCGGGTGGCAATTTACTCGTAAACCACTGACAGAAAAGGAAAGAATGGAAAATGGGTGGGGGAGGGTGCGTACCAGGCACTCTTAAGCATATATCGGGTCACACCGTGAAACGATTGAAGTATGAAATACAGCAGTTGATCTCGGTTGAATCAGGCCAAAATTATCTGGCTTCATAAATTTTTTATTATGTCTGCTCTGGGACAGACAACACATGTGCTCCGCATAAAGAACCGGCATTTACGTACAGGGTAGTAAGTAAATTGCTCCGGTAAAATAAGTGATTTTTCTTAACCCAATAACGGTACTGATTCAACATCTGCTTTTTGCATTATAAATATGACCGCCATCATTTACCTATAATAACGGTCATATTTGAAAGTATACACTCACAAAGATAAGGGAGATATTCTATCTTTTAGAGGTTAAGAATAATCTCAATCAAGCGGGCAGACCCGAATAATATGACCATCTGGATCACTAATCAAAAAAGTGCGACCGAATACGTCAGTATAAGGCTCTTTTATCACATTGATTTGATGTGATTTTTGCTTTGTCCATTCATTGAAGAGTTTGTCAACATCTTCTCCTGTTGGCAGCATAATGCCGATTTCAGAAAAACGTGGAATTTCCGCTACCGGTTCCTCTCCGCCTGACCAGATAGCAAAAAGAGCATCGCCAGATGACGGGAAAGCAACATAGCGGGGGGTAACGAATACAGGTTCTTTCTTAAAGATAAACCTGTAGAAATCAGTTGAACGCTCAACATTTGAAACGTAAACCAATTGCAAGTTTGGGGTTATTGTAGGGCCAGCTAGATCAGTCATGATTCCTCCTTTTGTATAACAAACGAAACAGGATTTTCCATTAACATTTTAATCCATTACTTAACCTTAATGGTTTGACAGTATTTAAGCAATATTTTTGCAGCAAATATACTTCTGCAAAGAATTTTCTGGTTATTATTGACAGTTTTTTAGCTAGCAATAATCAATAAACTTGCTTCAAAGGCGCTTTTTCCGGTTTAAAAAGTATTTATTATTTCCGTAAAATTTCCTTTTTTGGAATTTTATAGTTATAAGATTATTTAGTGACCAACTTATTTTTTAAAGAAAAATATATTAGTGAAGTTGACTCAAACGATTTTGAATGTTAAAAAATCGACACATTCAACATCCCCTTAACCTAATTGAAACATCATCAATTGTGGGGTTTCGCGTTGATCTAATTAAATGAGGTTTATATATGTATCTGACTGATGAAGATGCAATCCGTATTCGTGAAATTAACCGTCAAGTAGTATCTCAGTATTTGTCATCGACTCGCGGCATTGCTCGTCTTAAAAGGCATGAGCTTTTTGCTGAAGATGGCGAAGGCGGTTTATGGACCACTGAAACTGGTGAGCCTATAATTATACGCGGTATTGAAAACTTAGAAAAGCATGCTAAATGGTCTCTTGAGTGTTTTCCTGACTGGGAGTGGTATAATATTAAAATCTTCACCACCGACAACCCTGACAATGTTTGGGTTGAATGTGACGGCCGAGGGTTAATTCGCTTCCCGGGATATCCTGAAAGTTATTATGAAAATCATTTTATTCATTCATTTGAATTGCGTAATGGTCTTATCGTTCGTAATCGAGAATTTATGAATCCTGTTACTCAATTGAAATGTTTAGGTATAGATGTTCCACGTATCAAGCGTGAGGGTATACCCAGCTAACTTCTGTAAGAATTCTATCGCCAGTATTAATACTGAATTTTTTTCGCGATATTTACATTTATACGAAATTAAATTTTCTATTAATTCATTTGGCACGCGTAATAAACTTTTTCAGAAAAGGCCGAGTTATCTGATGTACAGAACCTTAAAGTCTGAGTCCTATAGTTTATCTAATATCATTATACCTGATGAACAGCCTTTGGCGTGGAATATAGAACCACAACGTAGTGCGCTATTAGTTCACGATATGCAACGTTATTTTGTTGATGCGCTTCCATGTGAACCTGTCGACACTGTTATTCATTCAATTTCACTGATACTAAAGTGGGCAAGAATAAATGAGATACCGGTATTTTATAGTGCGCAGCCAGGTGGAATGACTCCGGAACAGCGCGGCTTGCTGAATGATTTATGGGGCCCAGGAATGAGGACGACTGAGGATGAGCGGAAGATTATCACTGAGCTTACACCTTCTCCGGGTGATACAGTTTTGACTAAATGGCGCTACAGTGCTTTTTATCGGTCTCCATTAGCCGAAATGCTAAAGAACGATCAGCGTGACTCCTTAATTATTACAGGCATTTATGCGTCAGTAGGTATATCTGCGACCGCTATTGACGCTTTTACGCAAGATATTAAACCCTTTGTCACAGCCGATGGAATTGCTGATTTCTCACTAGCCGGACATCAGCAGGCAATCAATTACCTTGCTGATAATTGCGCCAAAATAATCTCAACTGATGGGGTGGTAAACAATGTCTGATTCCCTGACACACATTCTGTCACAGCCCCATAAACCTTATGCTTTACTGTATCGGCCCGCAGTCTCGATGGATAGTGTTGAAATTTTGCACCTTACTTGCGGAAAAACACACTCCCTGGATAAAGCTCTTAGCGCAGATAGCCATCACGGTAAGCTTTTAGTTGTTCCATTTTGCCAGGTAGCCAAACGTGGCTATCACGCTATCAATGATGAAACACCGATTCTGACGATGCCAATCACTGCGCGTCAAAGCTTGCCATTATCAGAAGTAATTAGCAGGCTACCGGATTTGCCTATTTCGGTCACGAACACTAACTTTAACCTTGACGATATACAGTTTGGGCAACGTATCAGTCAGTTAATCGAACATGAAATTGGGCAGGGAGCAGGTTCGAATTTCGTGCTTCATCGTAAGCTACGTACCTCGCTTGTAGATTATCATCCTGAACAACTTCTTAGCCTTTTTCGACGCCTTTTGCAGACTGAATCCTCCGCATATTGGTGTTTTTTAATTAACACTGGTGATGAGGCTTTTATTGGTGTATCTCCAGAGTTACATGCATCACTAGATAATGGTGAGATGTGCATGAACCCAATCAGCGGAACTTTACGTTATCCAGAACAGGGCGAAACAATCGAAGCTCTGCTTGAATTCCTCACCAATCAGAAAGAAACCAATGAGCTTTACATGGTGGTGGATGAGGAACTAAAAGTAATGTCCAGGCTGTGTGAACGTGGAGCGCAGGTGAGCGACTTGCGACTCAAACAACTAAGTCAGGTTATTCACACTGAATATGTCTTAAAAGGAAAAACGAAAGCCAGTATTGCGGATATATTGACTGAAACGTTACCAGCACCAACGATCATTGGTAGTCCAGTGCAAAATGCCTGCCAGGTCATTGCCCGTTACGAGCCAGAAGGGCGCAGATATTATAGCGGCGTAGTAGCTCTGGTTGACGGTACACATGATAATCCCCGTCTGGACTCAGCTATTTGTATTCGTACGGCTGAAGTGACTGCTGATGGAAAAGTAGAGATTGGCGTTGGGGCAACTATAGTTCGTGACTCTGTGCCTTTGGATGAAGCGGAAGAAACGCGCAGTAAAGCGCAATCACTTTATGCTGCATTGACGCAAGATAGTTTGCCGGCCAAAAAGAAAGTGACACCTGCCAGCCTTAAAAAATTAAAGCTTGGTGATAATCCTAAGGTTCGCCCTTTGCTGAACGAACGTAATAACAGGATTTCGAAATTCTGGTTAAGTGATCCTGAAAAGCGTCACAATCGTATATATTCTTTCGCTGACAAGAAAATATTAATACTGGACGGTAATGATGCTTTTACTGCCATGTTTAAAACACTTTTCTCTTCACTGGGCGCACTTGCTCATGTGGAAAAAATCTGTAGCGGCATTGACCTCCAGGGTTGGGATTTAGTAGTAGCTGGGCCGGGCCCGGGGAATCCACTTGATGTTAATGATTTCAGAGTTAATGCAATGCGCGAAGCCATTATAAAAATGAGAGCGACTGGCCAGCCTTTCTTTGCTGTATGCCTGAGCCACCAATTGCTTTGTCTGCAGCTCGGCTTACCAGTCGCCCGCCTCTCTCCACCCAACCAGGGAGTACAAAAAGAAATCCTCCTGGATAGGAACCTTGAAACAGCAGGTTTTTATAACACTTTCTGTGCCAGTATTAATGCTGTAACGCACTCTCAAATGCGGCAAAGAGGTATAGAGGTTTACAGCGATCCAGATAATGGAAACGTTCATGCGCTTCGGGCTCACTCATTTTCATCAGTTCAGTTTCATCTCGAATCGGTACTCACTTTAAATGGTCAAGCGCTGCTCGAAAGATTTGTCGCTCCTCTTTTCCAAAAAAATTATTCAGGAATGGCTTCTTAATGGAAGGATATCAGGTTGATTACACGGTATTAAATGCCTTCACACATTCTCCTCTTGAAGGAAATCCGGTTGCCGTTTTTCATGATACAGAAAAACTCTCTGAAGCTGTCATGCAGGCGATTGCACGTCAGCTGCAGCTTTCAGAAAGTACTTTTATCAGTGAAAAGACTGTTGATGGTCAGGCTCGAGTGCGAATTTTCACGCCCGTCAATGAATTGCCTTTTGCTGGTCATCCACTAATGGGAACCGCCAGTGCATATTCACGGCGCCATGGTCTGGATCAATTTGTATTTCATACAGCTCTTGGCGCCGTCAGCATTTCGGTTGAACACCACACCGAAACACTCAGTACGGTGAAAATCGAAGTGCCTCTAGCAAGAACTGTCCCTTTTAAGGAAGAGAAGCGTCTGCTTAAGGCGCTGGGGCTGGAACAAAGTGTGCTTCCTGTGGAAATGTACGATGCAGGAGCCAGGCATGTACTGGTTTCCGTCGACAGTATTGAAACCTTACGTGAGCTAAGGCCAGACCATCAGGTCCTCGCTGAATTTGAAAATCTTGCAGTTAACTGTTTCGCCTGGTGTGGATTTCAGGCGGAAAACCGGATGTTCTCACCAGCTTATGGGGTAAAAGAAGATGCTGGTACCGGTTCAGTTGTCGGGCCAATTGCACTTCACCTGATGAAACACGGACAGTTAAAAGCTAACGAAAAAATCATGATTGAGCAGGGGATTTTGCTCAATCGCCGCTGCGTGATGTATGGCGAAATCAAACAGGAAAATGAAATTGCTTCTCATATTGAACTCTCCGGGCAGGTTACCTTGTTTTCTGATTGCAGGGCCTTGCTGAGTAATAGCGGAAAATGATTCGCTTAATTTGAATGTGCTGTTTTAGGTATGAAAAGTGAAAAGACTCGAATCGCTAACCGGAATAACGGATCTTCCGTTTCCGCAATATGACGCGCCGCCTGTGGTGCCTTATGAAATTTTACATAACTGGATGCAACTGGCGCATCATGAAAATGTACGTGAACCTGATGCATGGACCCTCGCGACCAGAAGTGACGCTGGTATGATTTCAATGCGCACCATATTTCCAGTTCGAATGAATGGAGAAGATCTATGGTGCGCTACTCATCTTGGCAGTCGAAAGAGTCTCGATATGTGTGCCAACAAAGCGGTCTCCTGCCATATTTACTGGCGTGAGCTGGGGCGACAGGTGAGCTTAACTGGTAATGCAAAACTGCTGTCAGATGATATCGCCGATCAAATCTGGCACAGCCGTGCTTCTGCATATGATCCTGTCTCAGTAGCATCTCATCAAAGTGAGCCATTAAACGATCTTACTACTTTGCAAGCGAAGATAGCTGGAATGGGTTGCGGAAAGCTGGAACGTCCTGAGCGTTTTGTAGTATGGGGGCTGGCTTTTGACACCTATGAGTTCTGGTCAGCATCGTCCTCTCGAATCCATAAACGTCTGTTATATACACGTAATGAACTGGGGTGGAAGCATGAAAGATTACAGCCTTGAAATAGATGCTGTCATGAAGGCAGCCCAGATAAATGACACTAATAATTTTGTTCAGGCATTAATGCGCTGGCACTTTTCAAAGGAAACTGGCAGTCCTTTTTGGTTGGGAATGCGTGAACAACTGAACTTTGACCCAATCAAAGACGTTAAAACGATTAACGATCTGAGGCAGTTTAGTGATATCTCGCACTGCCTGCGCCAGGAGCCCGTAGCTAATTTAGTGCCGCAAGGCCTGCCTGCGGACTCGCACCCTCAGGTATATGAAAGTGGGGGTACAACAGGCGCTCCTAAATATGTCGTGGCTTACGATGCTTGGATAGAGGCACTCATTTCCTGGCGAATGTCAGGTTATCAGCATAGGCCGGGGCGTCCGTCAGGTAATACACTCGCAGCTATTCCCACCGGGCCTCACATTGTGGGTGCCATTAATAAAGAACGAGCGCTGCGTTTGGGTGGGATGTTTTTTTCAATCGATATAGATCCTCGCTGGGTAAAACGTTCTTTGAGTGAAGGTGATACGGCAACTGTTCGCAAGTACACACATCATCTTGTGGACCAGGTCCAGAATACCCTTATGAATCAGGATATCCGGTTTCTGGTTACCACTCCACCTGTGCTACGTGAGTTGCTTAAACGACCAGAAGTTGTGTTGCAAATGAAACAGTCTCTCGCTCAAATCACACTTGGTGGAACTGAGCTCAACCTTGATGAGATTAAATTTATAGCGAGTGAAATTCTGCCCGACTGTGAATTCAGTGCCAGTTATGGGAGCACCTCAGCATTGGGCGTATCTCGGTCCTTACTGATTACTTCTGAAAGCCAACAAGTCATTTATGACAGTTTCTCTCCTTTTATAACCTATGACGTTGTCGACAGTATCACTGCTCAAACTGTCGAATATGGTGAACGAGGAAACGTGATTGTTACCCACCTTTCACCTTGGGCTTTTTATCCACGAGTGGCTGAACGAGACACAGCTATCAGACTACCAGGTGTATCCGGTTTTGCGGGGGACCGGTTGGCTGATATTGAACCTTTGAAAATCAGCGAAGGACATAAGGTTATTGAAGGAGTTTATTGATGCCAAACATTGCGCAAAGCTGTCCTCACGTAAACGCCAATGAACTGCCTGTTATCTCTGCTATAACGCCGTTATGCTCACCGCAGTTTTTGCGTCAGCGAGAGGTGGTAAACATATATGAAAAGCCCATAGCTTTACTGCAGCAGTCTCCCGGCGTATTTGCAGATTACGTAATTGCGCATCTGAGAAAAAGTCCTGTACTGGATCGCGCCTCACGACAAAAAGCATTGCAACAAGCAGGTGAATTATTCGCAGGTTCGGTGCTTTGTGGCATGAATCTTACAGAATATAACACGAAAGTTAGCTCTCTTACGGGGTTACCGCGAACGGTTGTGGAGAATGCCAGCGATAAAATTGCACAGTCAATTTCTCATGCACTGACATTTGCTTTAAAGGGGATCCCCTATGGAGTCCCTCTACAGGAAAATCAAGCGACAGACCGTTACTTTTGCGCACAAAGCGTGAGGCGTGGTGATGTGCTTACTGTAATAGCCCCTGGTAACGGGACTGGTGTTCATGCTCTATGGCCGCAGGCAATAGCGCTGGGCTATCGAGTTGTAATTCGACCGTCGGAACGGGAACCGTTTACTGCTCAGCGTGTGGTAGCGGCAATGGTGGCGGCGGGGTTGCAGGATTATGTGACATTATTGCCCTGTAATTATGATGTGGTCGAAACACTAATTGATGCTGCTGATTTAAGTCTTATTTACGGCGCTGATGAAATAACTGCCCGCTATGCTGATCGCAGAAATATTCTGGTTCAGGGACCTGGGCGATCGAAAGTTGTTATTGGTGCTGATTACCCCCTAGAAAAGGCTTTGGAGCTGATATTTACTTCGGTTGTCGGTTTGGGTGGCGCAGCCTGTGTTTGTGCAAGCAGTGTTCTTGTAGAAGGGGATGCGGAAGCTTTAGCTCGGAAATTCTGCGCTTTTCTGTCCAATAAAATGAAAGATCCAAAGCAGCGTGAAGAATGGCTTACTCATTTTTCACCACAGCGTTATAGCTGGTGGTGTGGTCAGGTAGATAATTACGCCTCGGCTTTAGTTGAAACTCCAGAGGTTTTCAAATCTACCCAAAACACATATCAAGTGATGCCACTAGTTATGCAGGCATCAGCAATCAATGATCCTCTGGTCCAGCTGGAGTTACCTGTGGCGGCAGTGACTTTCTTATCCTTTAAAGAAGGGGATAATTTGGATTTTCTTGCCCCTGCGCTTGTGGTTACTGTGGCATCGGGTAACAAGAATTTAATTAATGCAATCGCAAATGTGCCTGGTGTTAAAAATTTTTACATCGGTCAGGTGCCAACTGTTTGGATGCATCCTGATGTACCCCACGATGGTTATCTGGCCGAATTTCTAATGCAGACTCGGGGATATTGCGTAAATAATTCTGAAGATGAACATAGTAAAGTAACGTAATTTTTACATTTAAATTTACTTCCAATTTTATTCAGGTGTTAAATATGAAAAGTAGTGATCATAGCGAATATGATAAAGCTGATTTCCAGGGCGTATATCAGGGTAAAACACTTATCGGTAGTGCTGAAATAAGTGTGGTTCCTTGGGATATTGGTCAAGCGCAACCAGCAGTGTGTGATATTTTTGATAAAGAAAATTCTGGCAGGCTTCTTGATGTTGGATGTGGCCTGGGACTTAATGCTCATGCAGCTGCGAAAAGAGGTTTTCAGGTTACAGCGTTAGACAGTTCGTCTGCGGCGATTCAAAAATGCAAAAATGAAGGAATGAGTGATGTTCGTTTTCTAATTGCCAGTGCCAGTAATACAGGACTGGATGAAACATTCGATATCATACTTGATTCTGCGCTCTATCACGCGCTTCCTTATGATGAACGGTTGACATATTTGAAAGAGATGCGTCGCTTAGCGCATGAAAATACCAGAATGCATATCATAACATTTTTACCCGCCAAAAATGGCATGCCAGTACCATTGGCCATTCATCTCTCAGAAATCTGTAGCAATGCCGAAAATGCCGGATGGGATGTCATTTCCGTTGATCGTGTTGAATATAAAGGAAATGCTCAGGCAATTGCCGATTTTTGCAAAAAGAAAAATTTAGCCATACTGACTGATGAAGTGGGATTCACTCGTCTACCTTGCTGGCATGTAGTGTTTAACATTAGATAAAATCTCTTTATTCAGGTGGATTAATGTTGAGAAATAAAATGGCCTTCTTTGGTCTCTGTCTTGGTTTTTTTATTATTATGATGGATACCACGACAGTGCCCTTGATTTATACCTCGATAATAAATGAATATCAGGTGACGCCTGCCATGGCAGCGTGGGTTAATAATAGTTATTTAATTACCTATGCAGGCTTCTTGTTGTTTGGCGGTCGACTTGGTGATGCAATAAATCGTAAAACGGTGCTTTACTATGCTCTCATTATTCTTGCTATTGGTGCATTACTCAGTGGTTCTGGTCAAACCCTGATACAGGTCATTCTGGGGCGTGCGCTTATGGGGGTAGGGGCTGGACTTTTGACGCCGCAAAGCATGGCCTTTATTTCCATCATTTTTACACAAGGAGGACGCGGTACTGCTCTGGGTATCTGGGGGGCCGTTGCTGGCATAGCAACGGCAACCGGCCCCGTTGTTACCCAGATATTTCTGCAAACAATCGGTTGGCGATGGATTATGTGGATTAACATACCCGTGGCGCTGATCGCACTTATATTTGCTGTTATTTGTCTTCCCGGCACACCGGGTAACGGTGCTAAAAGCAAAGAATTGCTAAGTAATGCTATAGCGGGCATTGCGCTCGCTGCAATAATTCTGGGATTAGAGCTTCTTAACGGTGGCATGCAGGGAATGACCACAGGGCTGCTTTTATTATTACCTGGTATTTTGCTCTTCGCTTTCATGCTGCACGGTGAATTGAAAAATCATAAGCAGTATCTTTTACCATCTTCGCTCTGGAAGGATCGAGCTTTCCTGCGTACATGTTTGATTTCCGGTTTACTCGGCTTTGGCCTGACAGCGTTCTACCTGCCGCTAGCTTATTTGATTGAGCTGCGTATGGGTTTTGGACCAGTAGCGATTAGTGTCATCATGGTGACAATCGCTCTGGCAAACGCACTGGTGGGTCCATTTGCCGGACACTTCTCGGATAAGGCGGCTCCAGAAACACTGATTCGTTGGGGGATGTGCTGCTTCGCAGCTGCCACCATGATTATTGGTATTACCGGATTGATGACTTATGGTGGATCTGTAGCTTTTATTATTATTATTACCGCTATGGCTCTTGCAGGTATCGGGACGGGCCTAGCATTTGCCCCCTTAGCTAATCAGGCTTTCAGCCGTGCAACGTTTAACAATTTTGGCCGTGCAGCCGCTTTTTTTAACGTGGTGCGTCAGATGATGAGCGCATTGGGTAGTGTAGCAATAGCCATATTTTTCGATTATCTGCTTCATAACTCTGAAAAAAGAAGTTTCACGAATGAAAATTCCTTATTTTCATCTGGCTCTCCATCTGTTGCCTTTGCTTCATTCGGCTGCTTCCTGATTATTACCGGACTGCTGGGTTTAGGTGCCTGGTTATCACGGACTTATCCTGTCGTTCAATCAGTTATTAAGGAAACCAAATAATGAATACCTGGCTTATCAGTGGATGTTCAAACGGACTAGGTCGATGCTGGACGGAGTCTGTTATTCATGAGTATGGTGATCGTGTGATTGGAATTACCCGTTCAGTAGAGGCTGCACAAGAGATGACAGCTCTTTATCCAGAACATTTTATTCCTTGTATCGCTGATGTACGAGATGAAGAGTATCTGGCCCGTATACTACCTCAACTGGCTAAGGATTTCGGTATACCGAGTCGGGTAGTAACGTCCGCCGGCTATGCTCAGTTTGGCACACTTGAGGACCTTTCTACAGAACAGTTGCGACAGCAGTTCGCTACCAATGTAGAGGGGACTCTAAATGTTATTAAACCAGTGCTACCGCTGATGCGTCAGCTGGATGAAGCTCGCATTCTACTGGTGTCAAGTATGAGTGGCGTGGCGTGCTGGCCTCTTCTGGGAGCTTATCAGATGAGCAAGCATGCGATCGAAGCGATGGGACAAACCCTCCGTCATGAACTTGAAGGAACGTCTATACAGGTTGGCGTAATTCAGCCTGGACCTTATCGTACTGGCTGGGCAACGACTTCTGCGCAACGCCAGCCTATTGGTTCTGAATATGATGGTGAGGCATTAAAAAAACGAGCCACTTGTGGTTTTAACATCGAAGATCCTAAAGCTAGCTTGCCTTACTTCTGGAGGATGTTTAACACACCTGAGATGCCTGAAATGCTTGCAACGTCAGCAGAGTTTGTTGACCTGATTTGCGCGCAGGCAGAAGAGAAAGTTAAAAAATGGAGAGCTTCTCTTGCTTAAGAATAATGATGTGCTCAGACGCTGGCAAAAAGCTGTCGATATTTTGAAGTCGTCTTGGTCAGAAAAAGAACAGCAGGATTCTTTAAAGCAAGGTGCTCAGGAAGTATTAAAGGGTTCACCACTGTTGCGCATCCTGGACGAAAGCGATCTGTATGAGACTGGTACGCTACGTGAGGTGGTCGCTGTATGTCGTGAGCTCGGAAAAACAGATGCTTCTCTTGGCTGGCTTGTAGGTGTTGCGAATTCCGCTTGGTCGATGCGCGCCAATTTTTCTCTTCCTGAGGGGGTGAGTGAAGACATGCGTGAAAACGCCATGCTATCAATGGTATTAGGCCGTCCCGGAAAGCTTAACGCTGCAGCCGATGGTCAAGGGTGGTATCTGAACGGTAGCTGGAAATATGCATCAGGCTACCCCTGTTCTTCACATTTCTTTTGCCTCGCTGCAACTCCATCTGGAGAAGTGCGTGTTGTCATTGTTCCGTCAAATCAATTGATTGCTGTGGCTGATTGGCAATCAACCGGCCTGAGAGGAACACAAAGCGTGACCGTTGAGGCAAGGGACATCAACATTCCTAAAGCCTTTACTGTTGCATATTCACCAATTCTTTCAGGAAATGCGCTTTCGTATAGCGGAAAGGGCTCTTACGCACGCTACTTTACCGGCGTATTGATGAACTGTCTTCCCGCCACACTCTTGGGAGCAACAGAAAGCGGCATCAGATTAGTACTTAATGAATTTAACGCTCCCATTGCTGGCAGTTCTTATAACGCTATGAGTGATTCTGGTGCTGCACGTTATGAGATCGGACGGCTCTGTTCAACCTTCGATTTGCTTGTGCGGGCAGCCGAATACAACGCCTCAATTATTGATAGCGCAGCGCAAGAAGGCAGGATGCTTGAAAGTGAAGAACGAGTAGCGATTCGCGGCCGGGCTACTCAGATAATGCGAGGTTGTGTTGATATTGTTCAGGCCTTGTTGTGGCTGCGAGGTTCATCTGCCTTAGAAAAAAATAGCCCTCTGGAAAAAATCTGGCGTGACGTAAATGTCGGGGCACGACACGGTGGCTTCGCCAAACTTGTGCCAGAGGAGCTAGAAGGGATAAGTGCATTGAAGGGAGAGCTTTCTTCACTGACACAAATGTATTGACATATTGGCTCTGTAGGGCGTTGTTACTGCGACAGCGCCACTACACAAACAATTATAGGCGAGCAGGAATATGATGCAGAAATTAACCCCCAGGCAAGTCCGCACAAAGTTAAAGACTATAAATGATTCAATAAATCATATGCTGAGAGATAATTCGGAAGCTATGGCGGTAAATGATGGTGAAACTAGCTTAACGTGGAAGCAAATGTATGAGCGTGCAGTAGAAATCATAAGATATTTTGATAAAGCGGGCATGTTGCCTGGCCAGAGACTTGCTCTTGATGCGCCTAGGTCTATAGAATTATATCTGATGGTTTTAGCATGCCTGCTATCCGGGATTTCATTTATTTCTGTACCAAGAAATATGAATAAGCAGCAAAAATACCAGTTTGCTATAAGCATAGGTTGCTCAGGAATCTGCTCGTCATTATGCAAATTTGAGGAATTACAAAGCACTTACATTGGCGAGTGGTGTCTTGGTGTAACAACCCGAGAATGTAGAGCCTCATATAGCAATGAGGTGTATTGTGTAAGGACATCTGGTACCACTGGAGAACCTAAACTTGTACCAATTCACATCGCTCAGGTTAATGCATTTTTGCAGAATACCCATAGCGAAATCCCGGTAAAGAAAAAAATTAACTGGTCGTGGATTCACGATCTAACTTTTGACTTTTCTATCTGGGAATTGTTTGGAGCACTGAGTTATGGTGGATGCCTAGTAGTTATTAGTGAACAGATAAAACTTGATCCGACCAAAACTCGTGAGATATTGGAAAAATCTAATGTTCACTTGCTATCTGTCACGCCCTCAGAATTTCGCTACATATTTGGTAGCCAGTCTCCGGCGATTTTTAAAAAATTATGTCTTAAGCAGATGGTGTTTTGCGGCGAGAAACTGACAGCTGAAACTCTTCGTGTATTTTTTCCCATCTTTAATGAGCTTAAGGTTCAATTGCTGAATACTTACGGCCCTTCAGAAGCAACTGTTTTTTGTTCTGCCTGGAAGGTGAGTCAGGACGACTTAACCTACGATATTATACCAATTGGCAAGCCATTTCCGGGTATGGTATTTTCTTTAGAGGAATGCAGGAAAGAAGGGAGTGGGAATCTAGTATTACAAGGGGGGCAGGTTTTTTCCGGTTATGAAGGCCGCGACCCTATAGTTGCTGGTTACATGACGGGAGATATTTGCCGCAGCGATAACGATGGTGTATGGCACTATATAGGTCGCAATGAAGGCTATTATAAAATAAATGGCTTCCGAGTTGATCCTCTGGAGATAGAGGAGTTTCTTCAATCTATACCGGGTGTATTTGAGGCTGTAGTATGGATGGAGGAATCTTCCACAGCGCCGGCACTATTAAAAGCTTGTGTTAACGTTTCGAGAGGAAATAATCTAAGTACTCGTGATCTTAGACGCGCTTGCATGACAATGTCTCCTTGGCTAAGGCCTGCACAATATTTAATTATATCCCAAAATGAGTGGCCAATAAATTCACGTGGAAAATCTGATCGCGCAGAGATAAAAAGGAAGTTTTATGGAGTGTAAGCAGAAAGGTCGTCAAGTTATAGTTGAAGAAATTAAATATATGTTGAAAGAAATGGACGTCAGGATGGATGACAATTTTACCGATTTAGGAGGGAACTCAATCATGGCTATGATAATTACGGATAATTTGCAGAAAAAATATTCTATTAATATAGAGTTAGCCCAACTGCTGGGTAGTAAGATTGGTGAAATTGAACTGAAACCTCTGGGCAAGTAAATGAAAATATTAAGTACAGGGCATACATTATCGCGAGCCGCACATCTTGACGAAGTTGATCATCCTAATCAGTTACAGCTAGAAGCGATCAAACGTGCGGGTTATAAGCAATTCTGGACTGAATCTCAGAGCGTTCGGGAAATGGCTGCCTCAGCTGCACGAAATGCACTGGAACAATTCCATTTATCTTCCGAAGATGTAGGGTTTATTGTCGCTGGGTTTTCGGGAGTTCCCGATTTTATTGGTATCGACTTAGCCTGTCAGGTTGGAGCAGAACTAAATTGTAATCAGATTCGTACACTCAACTTAGTTGAGGGTTGTGCTACGGCTGTCAGTGTTTGGAAGCATGCATCTTCACTTTGTACTGAGATGCCAGAAGGTAAATTTGGGCTGGTAGTACTGGCGCAGCGCATGAGCGATACTCATCAGGACAGATTCGGACTTATGAATGCTGCGTTAAGTGATGGAGCAGTTGCTTGCGTGGTAGGAAAGGCAATCACATATGCAGATCAGCCCGGATTGCGTTATATATCTACAGAAGATATTTCTGACTGCCGTTATGTAGATATGATGCGCATAGAATATGGTGGTGGACATTTACCTTTCCTACCTGAAGGAAGAGATAGCAAAAAAGATAAATTAGGTCGAGAGCGAATTATGGATAATTATTGTTTCTCATCTCAGGATTTAATGAATTTTTTAATTTTACGCGAAAATAACAGTATCAATGTCATTCGTCGTGTATTGGAGAAATCTGTAAGCCGAGATACTCCTCCTTTTCTACTACATACTCTCGAAGGAAAACAGAGCATAGAAAATTTATGTAACCGAATTGGTATTCCGATTGAGAGAAGTAATATTAGCTTGTTATCGGAGTTAGGACATGTAGGTTGCGCCGACCCGCTGTTGTCATTTCGATTGATGATGCAGCGTGGGATAATCAGTCCTGGTTCAGAGATTGTCATGAGTACTATTTCTACCGGCATGAAATGGGGAGCATCCCTTTTCCGGTATGAAACCGCTATAAGTAAGGATAATGTAAGCTATAAACCAGAAAGGAGTAATAATTAATGCTAACACTTAGTGGGATTAATGTTATCAAAGTAATTGTTATCTCCGGTCTTGCCTTATGGAATTTACTGGAAGGCTTAGGGCTGGTAAAAGATTTCACTGGCGCGCAAAAAATGGTTGGCAGAATTATGAATATGGAAATGATTGAGGCACCGCCTGCGGTTCCTACAAATTTAATAACCCGCCGCGTTGGTCATCCTTTCTGGCATAAATCAGGTGCGGCAGTGCTGGTATTGTTTAATTTTTCCTGCGCGCTGCTCCTTTTAATTGCTGTGTTCAATATATTTCGTGAGGCATTCAGCCCTGCCGGGATTGAATCATTTATTGAATGGGGTAATTATGGTCTGGCTGTATTTATAACAATGGGTTTTTCCTTAAGTTTCGTCGGTTTATGGTTCGCCTATTACATAAAGCAGAGTGAGTTAATGATTACTCACTTTTTACTTATCATTCTGGGGGTAGTAGTGGCTGGGTTTATTAACCTTTCCTAAATGTTCATCTGTCGCTCCTTGCTTCATATTTAATTTTTTTTCTGATTTTTTAATGAAGGAATGCGGAGTAAGATTAAAAGCTAATTGGTATTGAACAATACGGCTGACGGTATTCCTTGGAAGTGAAGGGCCATGGCCTAGCGCTGACCATGAGTTATCGCAGCCGTATAGTATAATAATCAATTAATTCCGTACCATCTGATTACTGCGTTTTGATAACCCTATTCTTAACAACTGTTAGTATAGTGTTGAACGATGTTCAGATTATTTAGCGCGCGCCTGAACAGCGTCTTGCAGGTGCCTCTTATCTCTGAGTGACGGACAAAAACACCTCGTTTTTAATACTGTAAAATGCGGCCGGCTGGCCATATTTATCGAGAAATTGAGTGGCAATCATGTAATCAAAGGCTAATTCACTCTGACAGAGGGGCAGATGCGATGTCATCGTCAACGTGAATCAGCAGGCTGTATTTTGACGTTCGAGCTTCAAACCAGACATGACGCGCTCCTATAATCTGGATGATTTCACCGAGGGTGGTAGATATGGGTCTGATGGCATATGTGTAGGTTCCAGAGCCCGTAAGTAGTCATCCAGCATCGTTGCGTCTCTGTGGAGATATTAATCTCATAACGCTCCAGTAATTTTCTGTGGCAAGTAGATATGGACCCGAAACTGGCATAATATTCGTCTAGCAGCGTCAGTATTCGGTAACGAAGAGTCTCGTCAATCCGATGCGTGCCAGGCAGACCGCGTCGGGCGTTGATCAGTCCGGCTGAACCAGATTCGCGATAACGGTTCATCATCTGATGGACTTGGTGCTCTGTAAGAGCCAGTTGAGAGACCGTATTACGGCGATTCAGACGTTTTTCAATAACAACCAGAATGCTGGGAATATGGTGAAGTTATTCGTTCGACATGTTCATCAGCATCAGTGTCCCATAAAAGGTGGCGAAAACGAAGTAAACGGGTGAAATTATAAATTAGCCAAAAAGTGATATTATCAAATCGAGACTATTCGTTAAATCGCAAAATATTATTTATGTTTGATGGTGCAAGCGGTACATTCTGCGTTGCTGTAACATTCTGCCTTCCCTAATTAATTCCTGGAAAAATTTTTTCAAAACCAATAATTCTTCAATAAAATCCATGACAGACATGACTTTAATTTTTTTTAGTATGGAGCTAAATATTTTAGTAACTTTGCCGATAATTAATGATGAGTGCGCTTTTTTCGTTAAACTATTGAGGTGTGAAGTTGAATCATAAAACCGCGAATGCTTTTAGAGAGAGTTACCTAGAAGCTCAAGCTTATAAAAAAGAACTTAATAGAAGAAAATTGATAAAACTATATTCTTATATTCCAAGGATTGTTAAAACTATTTTGGTTTTTATATTTTTGCTTTGGTCATCAACTCACTTCTTAAACAATAATGCTGTTGGACTAGCATCAGTAATTTTCGATTCATTACCTACAGGAGATTCTTCTTTATTTTTTATATTACCCGTTCTGTTGGTGGTGTTTGCTGGATTGATTGGCGTGCTTTCAAATAGAGATACTAGTAAAACATCAAATTCATTCATTGCTAGTGCTCGTAAAAGATTGAGCCTTCTTGAAGAGGAATTAGCTTCTTATAAAGAGCACAATGACAATTTGCAGGGGGATTTGTCGAAATACCTCAATAAAGAACATAAGAAAGATTTATACGACATGATTCACGAGTCGATAAAATCTAATGTCGTTGATGATTACATTGAAGATTTAACTTCACGAATTAAGAAGAATAATTCATTAGCTAGGGTGGAAGATTACTTTGTTGACATTAAAGACAGGCTTGTTCAAAGGTCTAATTCATTGAATGTCACTTCCAGGATTAATTTATTTATTGGTATCAGTATTGCGACAATTGGTATAAGTATCTTGTTGTATTTTGTCTTTAATATGAGTTATCTTAAACAAGAAGGCACACTAATATTCGTTGAGTTGTCATCTAAAGCTTGTGTTAGTTTGGCTATCGAGTTGTTATCTTTTTTCTTTCTCAATTTATATAAAAGAAATTTGCAAGAAATAAAATATATTCAAAATGAAATAACTAACATTGAGGCTAAAAAGGTATCATTGATAATGTCAGCAGAGTTGCCTGATAAATTTAAATTTAAAATATTAGACGCTCTGTCTAAAACTGAAAGAAACTTCATACTGGAAAAAGGTCAGTCTACTGTTGATATTTTACAGAATAAGAATGATTCAACAGCAGTTTTAAATGGTATGAAAATAGCTTTTGATTATATAAAATCAAAGCCTAGTAAGTAAACCATGCTGTGGTTTCTTATGGCCCTTAATGGTTTATTGTTAAGGGCTAGGAGTTAGTTTTTAATTATATTTTTATTCAATTATTTATAAATTTCCATAACTAATGCTTGATTTCAAATCTACAACTTTAATTAAATGCCCTTATTAAATCCTTAGCATACTTCAGTCTAACTACATACTTGTGGAGTTACAATCATAAATAGCCAATGTTTAAGTGGCATAGCCCCTAATCAACACACTTTACTACTAGCTAATTTTTACAATCCTAACTTCATATAATAAGAGTTTTATGAAATTTGCGGAGCTCGCCTCATCTATTGTCCCGGCGAGTAATCTGAATCCTAGACTTACATAATTATGCTTATATAAGGCCAGACAGGGCCTCAGAAAGCCTGTATCATGCGGATCGGGGCTGGATCCTGAACTTTACGGCCATTTATAAGAAACGGCGGCGTTCTGGATGGCGAGCGGCTGAACGACACCTTTTCATAGGTGGTTAAAAAGCAGGCGCCGCTACGTAAAATCTGACGGGTATTGCTCCTGCTTCTTTTTCAGAATTCACGTAGCGCTGCCATTCAGTTAACAGGTGCAAACGGAGCAAAAATGAACGATATCTCCGGTTTTAAAGGTATGGCTCTCAGCGGCAGCACCGGTGATGATCTCACCGCGAAACTGGCCGCGTTCGTCCGCCATCGGGAGGCCTTTTCGGCCAACACGTGGCGTCAGCTGCTGAGCGTGATGCGGATCTGCTGGCGCTGGTCGCAGGAGAATCGCCGGTCCTTTCTGCCAATGACACCGGATGACATGCAGGACTACCTGTTTCATCTGCAGGCCACTGGGCGTTCGACCTCCACCATTTCAGTACACGCGGCGCTTATATCAATGTTACACCGTAACGCTGGGCTGGTACCGCCCACTGTTGCGACTGACGTCGTGCGCGCCAGGAAGAAGATAAACCGCACCGCGGTCATGTCAGGTGAGCGCACAGGGCAGGCAGCGCCATTCTGCCGGCCGGACCTGAACCGTCTGGATGCAGCATGGAGTCATTCCCCCCGCCTGCAGCAGCTGCGCGACCTGGCGTTTATGCATGTTGCTTACAGCACACTTCTGCGCATGAGCGAGCTTTCCCGTCTGCGGATCAGGGATATCTCCCGAGCAGCAGACGGGCGTATCATTCTGGACGTTGGCTGGACCAAAACCATCCTGCAGTCAGGAGGCATTGTTAAGGCCCTCAGTGCGAAGTCATCCGGCAGGTTAAGCGAATGGATCACTGCGGCGGGTCTTGCCGGCGAACCTGACGCTGTTATCTTCTGTCCTGTTCATCGATCTAACCGTATCGTCAGGGCGTCGGAAGTCCCCATGAGCGCACCCTGCCTGGAAGATATTTATCGTCGTGCACGTCAGGCTGCGGGTGAGACGAAGCCTCTTGAAACCAATAAAGGGCGCTATGCAAGCTGGAGCGGCCACAGTGCCCGCGTCGGCGCCGCACAGGATATGGCCAGAAAAGGCATATCCATTGCGCAGATCATGCAGGAAGGGACCTGGACGCAGACTCAGACTGTCATGCGCTACATCCGGATGGTCGAAGCTCACCGGGGTGCAATGGTCATCCTGATGGAAAGCGATGATGAATAGCTGACAAAACGCTCTGCTTCAGAGATCCAATACTGATTTTTCCTGACTCAAATATATCTGTGCTGATGATAGAATTACTCTTCTACATTGCAGGCTTCAGCTGACGTATGACATTACGGGAATTAATGGCAGTCGATAATTATGGGTTTTTAACCTGTCTGGTTTTCGAAGATGATAGATGCGTGAAATGTCAAAACGTTATGTTGAAAAGGCCGCTGCGAAAATAAAAAAACCGCAGCGGCCTCTTTAGCATAATGTCATTATGCGTACCATTTTATTTGTTTTCTATTGTTGCCAATGTTCCATAGTATGTCATATACATGTATGTGGCCTCTTTGAATTGTGCTGTGCTCGTAGATATCCCTACTCCATATATAACATTACCTTCAGCTGATGCAGAATTTATAAATCCTTCATAAGCCTCTTGGTGTTCATTCCTATTTCGCTCACTTATATTTCTTATCAAACCTTTGTTCGATATTTCAATTCTATGAGTGTATTCCACAAAACCATGAACCTTAACGGTCTTGTAAATATCTGGAATTACTGATGAGCTTAACACTAACATTTAAATTTCTCCTTGAAATCATATCGTTATAGGTACACAATCTCACTATGAATATCATCTAACTCGATGATTTCAATAGGCATTGGGCTTTCTCTCACAACTCCATCAATGATTTTTATGTTACTCCATGAGTACCAAGAGTTGGGTTCTTTTCTACCGCAGTTTCTAGAACCATCCTTTACGAACAGTACCTTATCCTCCATATTAAATCTAGGGCTTATATCTTTATATAACCCACCTTCATTTATGATCGCGTGGAATTCAGCCTCAATAAAGTTATTTCTTCTGTCTTCCCATATCATCCAACCATATACAACCTCACAGTTATTTTTTGAAGCATAGTCTTCACAGTTATTAAAACAGTAGCCAGCTCGTGTATTTTCAACCTTAGTAAGGTTTAAATAACTAGGCGAGGTGGTAAGCTGAAGATACTTCATTAAGCCTTTTATAGCTGAGTTTATTTTGATTGGTGTTTTTGGTTTTAAGGCAAGTTTAATCGACATTTAAATCCCTTCTCCATGCATCAATTTTTATGTATTCCGTTTATACGTACCCTTTTTAGACAAAGGATATTTTAGTCAAGGCCTTTTATCATGTTATCCCATGTCATCTCGTCGACGCTCAGGCAATGATCGTCTATTTTGTGTAACTCTCTGATAGTTGCTGTTTTTCTGTAGTTCTCAAGCGCTTTTAACGTCTCCTGAGCATCACCGACTTTTTCGTATAAGCTTGCCTTTTCGGCATCATTATTCCATTCGCCAGCCGCTTCGTCATAACACCAGATTCGTGTTCTTCCGCGAGCAACTACAAATCCAAGAAATTTTTTCTTCACTGACGATGATCCTCCATTATGACACTCTGTTGCTTAAATCTTCACCGCGAAGCGGTTCGGGGTTCTGTGACACCCGAACTTTACCGTAGTTTCCCACGGTTTTTCATTTAGTTTTTTTCAGTTTCAGCATCTTGAGGTGCTCGTCTTTTGTAAGATGACGCTTACTTTTAACTTTGTTTATTGTGCGATCAATGTTAAGTAAGTCAATGAAAAATTTAATAAAAAATATATCTTCATCCTGCATTTCACTGATAGCCGTCAGCACGCGCATTTTGATCCCTGCTTCTTCAATGGTCAGGTTTTGCTTATCGTTCACGTTAAGGTTTAGGTCAACCTTTTCGTTACTTGTCCTGACAATCGACAGTAAAGCAGACTCACTTAGCAACGATAACAACGCCAGTGACATCATCACAAATCAGCGTCAGATTCAGACCACAGTTCAGATTAAAGACGGGCAGACGTTGCTTCTCGGCGGGCTCTCGGACTCAAACAGCACTGACAGCAATCGTTCAGTTCCCTATTTCGAGAGTATTCACGTCATCGGCTGGCTTTTCCGCAGCCATTCAGATTCTGTCAGCGATCGCACTATGTTCGTTCTGCTGACCGCTCACGTTATTCGCGAGCTGTGAAATTGCCAGGTGGTGCGGCAGCGCGACCTGGTAATTCAGCGAAGCGTCTTTGTTGCTACGAATTGACTCATTTTTGCTTGCGCAGTGGTATCTGTCGGCGGCAGAACAGGTTGATGCCGGAGGCATTTTAGGGCGCGAAATACATTTTTATGGGATTCTGAACTCGAACCGCGCCGACGCCGCTAACGAACGGCTTTCATAGATAACGGTACAGCGCACGCGCCCCCTGATTAACGTCTTTAGCATCGGTATTTCAGAAACGGAAAGGTATGATGGTCGGAGACGAAAGGAAGGCACAGCGATGCGAAAAACCAGTTAACTTGCATGAGGTTTATTAAATGGCACGAACAATTGAACAAATTGAGTATGAACTTGAAAAAGCTCGTCGTGAACGTGATGCATGGCAAACGACAAGAGGTGGTGAGCATAACTACGCAATGGTTAAAATCTACGTTTCATCACTAGAGAAAGCGCTTTCAGATGCAATCCATGCTCAAGAAAACCCGTCTCAATAAGATCCAAATTTTGTTTCGCATAATGTAATTTATGTTAAATTTGAATGAATTAAGATAATGTGAAGGGTTGTTGCTCTCTCTTCTTTTCTTAAACAGCATCTGTATATACTCCATTATAAGTTCAGGTGGCCGCAACCGGGCATGGGCCGAAACAATGGTTAATCTGGAAGCGAGAAAGCTGGTAGGAGCCGCTAACGTAATTTCAGGCTTTCATCTGCGCGACAGCCTCACGCGACTTCAGTTTGTTCAGGAGATCAGGGATGTCGTTGAGAAACAGTTTGCCGCAGCACGTCAGGCCAGGACCGACGAAGACTGTATAGCCTGTATAAAAAACCTACGGGAAGAGACTGAGAACCTTCGTGAACAGGATCGCCTGCTACGGATGCAGACCGCAAAACTCATCGCTAAAGTGGAGTTTGTCCGGGACAATAACGAAATTGTCGGGTACGTCATATCTGCGGTACATATCGTTTTATCCGGGGTTGCCATGTTTGGCGGGATGATCATGATCTCTTCCATGATCCCCATCGGTATGCTAGCCGGTGCCACGCTGTTCATTGACGGCGTAAATGGCATATCGAAGGAAGTCAGTCATCTCCGTTACGGCAAAGAGTCGCACTCTGAAGGAATTTTTGCAGATGGGGTAATAGAGGCTGCGCAGTTCATGGGATTCAGCCCGAATACAGGAATGGCACTTTACAATGCGGCTACACTGAGCGCCAGCGTTTACAGTGTTTTTGGTCTGGCAAGAAAACCCGGCGCGTGGCGTCTGTTCCGGTGGTTGCCCCGTGATTATTACCGGAAAGTTGACACCATGAGCAGACCAAAATTAACGATGAAAATCGTGGACTATGGCGTCAAAGCGAAAGTGGTTTTTGACCTTCTCACGACCGATCAGCAGAGTCGCTAATTTCTGTTCGCTCTCTGGTATCGCCAGGACTTATAAGACAACACAGGCGGTTGTACAAAAATGGCAACCGCACAACCGCAGAGCAGCGCAATTCCGCCGGAAAAAACGGTCTCGCTGGAGCCAGCAAAGAGCAAAAAAATAAAGATAGCAAGACAACACAGCACAACGGTCAGCGCTATTGTGAAGCGTCTGGACAGATCCTGAATGGCATCCCCCAAAGAACCGCCATAACTTTCCAGGTTGTTTTTGACTTTTCGCAGGTCTGCGGAGCTAAAGCCTGAGCGCAGCAGGGCATCTTCACTTACTATCATTGCTTTTCATCCTTAAAATGCTCCAGAGAACACCACAAGATATAACAAAAAGTGGTCCGGTTATCGAGCCCGGTTTTCCCCACATTGACCCGACTACTATTAGATGTCATACGTGAGATTTCCCTGCAAGCTATTGATAACATCACACCTAAGTCATCGCGCAGCCAGAAAGGAATTTGTCATGTGTTCCAGCTTTTTCGGGTTTTACGGCGTATCAAAACAGGCCGTAGCTAACGTTTTCATCTCTGCCAACACAATATACGTTTTTGATGCCAACATCCTCCTGACTCTTATTAGTAGTAAATCCTGATAAGATTTGTAGCCCTATCAAAAATAGGTGTGTACGGCCAAATCCGCCCTCCCTACCGCATCCTCTCACTGGCAAGATGATAAACATCGCTGCGCTCGCGTTTACCCACAGCAACAACGGCAATCACCAGTTGATCGTCTATTACCTGATAAACCAGTCGAAACCCGGACGCTCTGAGTTTGATTTTATAGCAGTCTTTAATCCCACGTAGTCTGGCAGAAGGAATATGGGGATTGTCACAACATTTCTTCAGTTTTTTGGCAAACTGCTGCTGGAGAGATTTGTCCAGCTTCTGCCATTCTTTAAATGCCTCTTCCCTGAATTTGACGGTATAACTCACAAAAGCGCATCCAAATCGACATCAAGCAGACGCTGACCGCTGCGTTCACTGACCAGCTTAACCAGTTCCTGATCGTCAAGGGCATCAAGCATCTGTTCATAAAGCTCAGCCGGGACGCAATAGAATGCAGGCTGGTTGCGGTTAAGAATGGCGACAGGATAACCGTCACCTGCATTAACCGTGGCCATCGGATTTTTCTTCAGTTCGCTTACGCTGGCACTGGTATCGCTTAAAATAATGTTTGGCATAGAGCCTCAAGGACTGCTTAACAGGTCTTTATAGTAGCAGCCTCAAGACCTGATAACCAGTCTCTTTCAATAGATACAAATGGCTATGTTTGATGAACTGCAAAAGCTGAATGAGCTATTTGAAATGCCGGAAGATGGGATTATTTTTCATTTCTCTTTTTCGCGCCGACAGGAACAGGATCGTCAGTTGCAGCATCCTGAATAATCAGCGCGTTGCTTTTCTTATCTAATGTCTTGAGAAGTGGCTGCAATTCTCTGAGCACAAGGTCCAGACGCTGCATATCCCCCGTCAATTTTTGATATACGGGCGATCCAGGCTGAATACCTTTTATGCTGCGGCTGAGCTGTTGCAGGCTTTGCTGCATATCCTCAGACAGTGTTTTCATTGCAGGGCTGCTGATAAATCCATCAATATGCCTGAGCGATTTTTGTATTTCTGTCATGGTGCGCTGACTTTGTTTTAGCGTACCGGTCGCAACTGAAATCAGTGGCCGAAGCGGAAGGCTGTTCATCTTATCCACAATAGCCACAATCTTTTGCTGTATCTGGTTTAAACCACCAGGCGTTGTGGGGATGACTTTGTAACCCGCGACGATATCCGGTCCTTTGTCGGGTGCAACATTTGCATAATAGTCTAAGTCGATAAACAGCGAACCGGAAAGCAGACTGCCTGTTTTCAGCGAGCCTCTTAACCCCTGTTTTTTACCCAGCTGTAGCTTTTTCTCCAGGTTAAAGTCTTCCCTCATACCGCTCATGAATCTCTGGGGTTCAATGTGAATCAGTACGGGAACCTCATAATGGCTGCGAAAATTCTGGGTTATCTCTGGCGAGTTAAAAGGAACCTGAGCAACCGTCCCCAGGCGTATTCCACGAAACTCGACAGGCGCGCCTGCCTGAAGTCCGCGAACAGAATCGGAAAAGAACATCACGAAGTCGAGGTGTTCGGTATAACGAGAATTCGCGATGCTTCGCAGATCGTCATAAAGAGTATAAGTTGCTACGCCCTTAACCGGCTGGCCCAGGGCCACGCCTTCAGGCAGGTCAAAACTGACCCCGCCACTTAATAATGTGGTGATGGAGCCCATCTCCACGCGCATCCCGGATGAGGATAAATCCACAGCAATCCCACTATTCTTCCAGAAACGAACGTTTGAGGTGACAAGCTGATCAAAGGGCGAAGCGATAAAAATCTGATAACGCATCATCCTTTTTTCCATATCAAACCGGCTGCTCTCGACTGACCCGACACGCAGGCCGCGAAACAGTACCGGGTAGCCCGGCATGAGTTGCCCCGCTTCACGACTATTAAGCGTGATTCTGATCCCCTTCGCATTCGGTGCGGCCTGGGGAGGCGCATCTGATAGCTGATAACGTTCCGGCGCTGGCCCCGGAGAACCTGGCTGTAAGGCTATATAAGCGCCTGAGAACAAGGTGCTTAAGCCCGTTATCCCTTCGAATCCAATTTCAGGCCTGACCATCCAAAAAGCGCTATTGCCGTTCAATAGTTTTTGCATACTAGTGTGCATGCGAACCTTGATCTCGACGTGCTTAAGATCTTCAGTAAGCTCGGTACTTTCAACGACACCCACATCAATGTTGCGGTTTTTTATTACGGTTTTACCTGCCTTAATCCCCTGTGCGTTTTCGGTCATCAGAATCACCAGAGGTCCCTGCTGGCTTTTATGGTAATACAATAAAAAGGCACCGATGAGCAGCGTGACAAAGGGAATGATCCAGACAGAAGACCATCTTTTGTTGGGGTTTACATGAGCACTATCCGGCTTATCCGACAAAGTATGGACTCGTGTAAGAACAGAGTAACCTGAACTTTTCAGGGCGTTCTGTTGAAGAAGGATTCGATCTCAGGGCTATGTATTCGCTCGTCTTTCCTGTGGCCATGATAGTTAATCTCATCATTAAGCGATAAATTTCAGTAAGTCAGGATTTTAAAATCTACTTTCAAACGGAGATGCATTATTTTCCAGTAAATAATGGATCGGATAGTATGTAATAACTTCGGAACAGGAGGGTTAATAAGTATAAAGATATTTTTTAAATAAAGCTTAAAAAATACAAATCTGTGATCAATGTGTCATGTTATTTTAATAAAACCAAATCAAGCATTTACCCATACCAGGGAAGTTAAAGACTCAAAATAAAGAGGAATAATTCTGCGTTTAAAGTGTAATAAATCCACTAAAATCATCACTAATGAACAGGATTGTTTATCCCCGTCATTGCTGGAGTGCCTCAAATCCCTGAGCACAGCATGATTTTCTGGTATTGCGTCTGTCACCGAGGTATGTCAGGTTAACTCTTTTACGAATTGAAATATTCTTGCAGCCGATCTATTTTTACTTCGCATTCCAATTTAGCAGAGGCACCTATGTTCCTTAACTATTTTGCTTTGGGTATGCTGATCTTCGTTTTCATAATTATTTTTTATGGAATTATCGTTCTTCATGATATTCCTTATTTAATCGCAAAGTCCCGTAATCATCCTCATGCCGATGCCATTCACGTCGCAGGTTGGGTAAGTTTGTTTACACTGCATGTCATATGGCCTTTCCTGTGGATCTGGGCCACTCTTTATCGTCCTGAGCGCGGCTGGGGGATGCAGAGTCAATACACTTCATTACTGGAACTGCAGCAGCGCGTAGCAGAACTGGAGCGTTTACAGGCTGATTCGAAACCGCTGCGACCGGAGCGATGATATGGATCTGCTCATTATTTTAAGCTACGTTGCGATAGCCTGGGCTGTTTTTAAAATATTTCGCATACCCGTCAATAAATGGACAGTGCCAACAGCGGCCCTTGGTGGCGTTTTTCTGGTCAGCGCGCTAATTCTGCTAATGAATTATAACCATCCCTATACGTCACTGGCACAAAAAGCGGTTGTCGCGATTCCTGTTACCCCACAAGTGACCGGCGTCGTAAATGAAGTGACTGATAAAAAAGAAGTGCTTATTAAAAAGGGAGAAATGCTCTTCACCCTGGATCAGACACGTTATAAGGTCCGCGTCGAAAGATTACAAGCCGACCTGAGCACCGCTATTAACAATATTGAAGCGATGAAAGGACAATTAAGCGAAGCCGTTGCCTACACAACCCATGTATCTGCTGAGCGGGATAGATTATTTCTGGACTATCAACGCTATCTCAAAGGCAGTAAGGCAAAAGTCAATCCATTCTCCGAACGTGATATTGATAATGCCAGACAGGTATTTCTGGCGCAGGATGCCCTGGTAAAAGGTTCTCTGGCGGAACAGGAGCAGCTCAGAAGCCAGTTGAACAGTGTATCGGGAGGAGAACAATCCCAGATAGCCAGTCTGCGCGCGCAATTAGCAGAAGCCCGGTATAACCTGGATCAGACGGTTGTTCGCGCACCCAGTGATGGTTATGTCACTCAGGTCTTAATCCGTCCCGGAAGCTACGCAGCCGCCCTGCCGCTGCGCCCGGTCATGATATTCATTCCTGTACAAAAACGTCAGATCATTGCTCAGTTCAGACAAAATTCCCTGCTTCGCCTGACGGCGGGAGATGAAGCAGAGGTCGTTTTTAACGCCCTTCCGGGACAGGTATTCTCAGGAAAACTGCTCAGAGTTTTGCCAGTGGTTCCAGGCGGAGCTTATCAGGCACAGGGAACGGTGCAGTCACTGAGCCTTGCTTCAGGTTCTGATGGCGTATTAGCCATAATTGAATTAAACCCAAATCAGGACGTTGATGCATTGCCAGACGGCATATTTGCTCAGGTTGCGGTCTATTCTGACCACTTCACGCATGTTTCGGTCATGCGTAAAATTTTGCTGAGAATGACCAGCTGGGTGCATTACCTCTACCTGGATCACTGATGATGATAAATATATCCTTAACTTTCCATCGATTAACCGTTTGCCCCCTTTCAGAAGAAGTTAATCAGAACAGTTATGAGCGGCCTGACTTTGTAATAAGCCCTGATTTGAAATCACCCTGAAAACACGATGGGTGGTTAATTAAATTACTGATCGGTTATCACAAAACAGGATCGTAAATAAGCTTTTGAAATAGCTGTTTGCATTGAATATGCTATGTTTTAAATGTAGTTACGAATTCTAATCGTCTTTTATAACATTCCGAGGATACTCATATGAAAAAGTTAATTTTTGGTGTGGTTATTTGCTCTTTATCGTTTGGCTCATTTGCTGCCGAAATGATGTCAAAGAATGATTTTATGAAAGTGAAGGATCAGTATGAAAAGATAGGCGATATCTCAACATCAGGTGAGACCAGCCCTTCAGATGCAAAAGCGGAGCTATCAGAAATGGCCGATAAAAAAGGCGGCGATGTGTTCGTGCTGACCTCAGCCAATACGAATAACAAAATTAAAGGTACCGCTGATGTATACAAGAAAAAATAGCGAAGTAACGAAGCTATCTGTCTGAAATACAGACTGAAATAGATGATTTTTTTCGGAGCCTCAGGAAATATGTTCTTAATACAGGTTAATCGATGCCCTTTACTAACGTAAAGGGCATCTTTCTTACAGCACCATCAGGACTTTAAACCGTTTTCAGCGAGGATGAGCTGAACGTCGGTGACAGGACCTTATCTGCCCAGGCTGATGCGCGGATAACACGTCACGCTAATCCGCCTGCACTTGATTAACTCCAGGCGATGACGTTATCAGCCGTCAGGCGAAGGTTCCCCTAATCAGCCGCCGCCCGCCTCCCCCTATTTCTTATCCAGCGACCAGGTTGCACTGCGGATATCGACCTTCACTGGTAACAGACCAATCTGGGTAAACTTATCGGCCAGAGCCTGCTGCTGCGTGAAGACTTCAGGTGTCATCCGCTCAGCCCCGAACGGCATCCTTGCCAGCGCCCGTTGCCAGATCGGCTGCGGCAGACCGGTTGAGGTAGACATGATTTTTGCCGCCTCTTCCTGATGTTGATTGGCCCAGGTACTTAGCGACCCAAGCTCATCCACCACCTGGCTGGCGATTTGCGGCCAGGTTTCCGCAAACTTACGGCTGGCAAGATAGAAGGTGTAGTGTGGCACCAGGCCTTCGGCATTTTTAATCAGCCGCGCGTGGGCGTTGGTTTCAACTTCTGCGTAGTAAGGATCCCAGATTACCCAGGCATCCACCGCACCGCGCTGGAAAGCGGCACGCGCATCCGCGGGTGGCATATAGACCGGTGTAATGTCTTTATAGCTCAGCCCCGCCTGTTCCAGCGCAGTGACCAGCAGATAGTTAACGTCAGAGCCTTTATTTAGCGCCACGCGTTTGCCTTTGAGATCCGCCACGCTTTTAATGGGGGAGTCGGCGGGCACCACAATCGCCTCAGTTTTGGGGTTGGCGGGAGAATGTGCCAGATAAACCAGATCGGCCTGTGCGGCCTGAGCAAAAGTCGGTGGCGCGTCGCCGGTTGCGGCCAGATCGATACTGCCGATGTTCAGGCCTTCCAGCATCTGCGGCCCGGCCGGGAACTCAATCCAGTGAACCGCAATCCCCTGTTTCTTAAATTCCTGATCCAGCGTGCCGCGATATTTCAGCAGGGCGAAGATATTGGCTTTCTGAAAACCAATGTTAACTGTTTCGGGCTTCTCTGCTGCAGCCTGGGTGTTGAACGCTAATCCCGCCTGGGCGGCAATAATCATTGCGCTAAGCAAAACTCTTTTCATCTCTCATTCCTGAGTCTGGTTGTTGTCAGCGCAACATAACAAACGCAGGTTGAAGCGCTTAGCGATCAAATGTTCGATGCTTAGCGAAAAAAACGCTATGGATGCCAGACCGACTCACGTACCCGAATGGCGCGACTCAATAGCCCCAGTGCATAGAAGCGGTCAGCGATGGTCTGCTGTTCCCGAATGATGGCTAAGTTCATGCGCTGGGTCTGGTGGCTGCGCCGCGCTAAGGCATGCATCAGTGAAGGCGCTGATATCCCGAGTTCGGTTGAGAGCAACGCAGCGGCTTCAGCACGGTGTGCATCGATGTAGCGGCCTGTCTGCTCCAGCGCGGTGAGCAGAACCTGCAGCAGATCGCCCGACTGCGCGGCGAACCCGCGTTCGGCAAGGTAAAACTGATGATTATTGACCCGGCCGGTGCCATCAGCGATCACCCTGAACTGTCCGCTGTTCTCTGCATCGCTGAGCAGCGGATCCCACATCATCCAGGCATCCACTGCGTTGAGATCGCTGGGCGTCAGCGGATATTTGGGCGGTGCATAGACGATGCGCACATCATCCAGCCCTAAACCCGCTTCATCCAGAATCTGCAGCAGCAGATAGTGAACGTTGGAACCACGATTTACGGCGATGCGTTTTCCTCTGAGATCGTCAATCTGCTGAACCGGGCTGCTGTTCGGTACCAGCAGTGCCACGCTCTGCGGCGCGGCGGGTTCCCAGGCCACATAAACCATCGGGCTGTTGCTGGCCTGCGCAAACAAGGGGGGAACTTCACCGGTCGTCCCGAAATCGATCTCCTGTTGGTTCAGCGCATGCAGAAGCTGCGGACCCGCAGGAAACTCACTCCACAGCACGCTGACGCCTCTATCGGCCAGCTGCTGTTCCAGTGACTGGCGCGCTTTCAGGATGCCGAGGTTGCCAAATTTCTGATAACCGATGCGCAGTTCCCGCTCCCGTTCGGGCTGCTGATTCAGAGTAGTGTCGCGCTGACGCAGTGAAGTGCGGCGCGGTTTAATCACTCCCAGATGGCCCAGTTGGGTGCGCAGTGTATGACGACTGATGCCAAGCAGCGCGGCGGCCTGCAGTTGATTGCCCTGAGTGAGTTCCAGCGCATTCTTTATCAGCGCCTCAATCACCCGGGGATAGAGCGGTGTTTCGCTCTGCTGCATCTGCTGCCGTAAAAACTGATCCAGCGCCTCCTCTCCCGGTGGTAACTCGCTACCCGTGAGGTTATTCAGCCGGAGCTGCTGCGGCGTGACCAGCGAGGTTTTGCTGAGCAGGACGGCATTATGCAGGGTGTTCTCCAGCTCGCGGATGTTGCCCGGCCAGCTGTAGTCCATCAGCGTGGCGACAGCATCTTCACTGAGACGTAACTGAGGTCGGCCCAGACGGCGCGCATAGAGCTGCAGGAAGTGAGTGGCCAGCACCGGGATATCTTCGCATCGCTGGCGCAGCGGCGGCAGCGTGACGCTGGCCACATTCAGCCGGTAGTAGAGGTCTTCGCGGAAGCGCCGTTCACGAATCGCCACCGCCAGGTCGCGGTTGGTGGCCGCAATGACCCGCACATTGACCTTTACAGCCCGGGAGGAACCCACACGGGTAATCTCGCG
This sequence comes from Pantoea sp. XAF26B01_ASV70, assembly GCF_054512635.1. Taxonomy (NCBI): domain Bacteria; kingdom Pseudomonadati; phylum Pseudomonadota; class Gammaproteobacteria; order Enterobacterales; family Erwiniaceae; genus Pantoea; species Pantoea sp. XAF26B01_ASV70. The sequence continues at coordinate 59,241 of NZ_JBTNCJ010000004.1, read as the reverse complement.
CTCCTGCAGCACGCGCAGCAGCTTCACCTGCAGCGACGCACTCAGTTCACCGACTTCATCCAGCAGCAGCGTCCCGCCCTCTGCCGCCTCAAACCAGCCGCGATGGCGATCCTGTGCGCCGGTAAATGCCCCTTTCTCATGACCAAAGAGCTCCGACTCCGCCAGACTCTCAGTGAGGGCACCGCAGTTGACCGCCAGAAATGGCTGTCTGCTGCGGGCGCTGTGATGATGCAGATAGCGCGCCATCACCTCTTTGCCGGTGCCGGTTTCACCAATGATCAGCACCGTCGCGTCGGTAGGCGCAAGCTGATCCAGCACGCTTTTAAAGGCGCGCGATGCGGGGTCAATCAACTCAGGGCTGGTAATCTGCATCTCATTTACCGGGTTAACTGGAAAGCCATGACCATACCGCGTGGCTAACGCGGAAACGAGAGGCTAACCGGACCGGATTGTTGCCAATGCAGCAGACTGTAACTTTACCTGTCGCAAATGCAGCAATATTCAGCAAGAGGAAATATAAATATGTTATTGAATAGATGAGATAAATTTTAACAAACAGACTGGCATGCATCCTGCTAACACCTATATAACTAAAGAATTTATGCCTATGTATTAAATTCAAATATCGTTATAAAGGAATCTGCTAATGAGTCATGCGACACAGGAAAACCTCAACCTCTTCTGGTTTCTGCCCACCCATGGCGATGGGCGCTATCTTGGCACCACCGAAGGCGGCAGAGCAGTCGATTTACCCTATTTACAGCAGGTTGCGCTGGCGGCAGATAATCTGGGCTACTACGGTGTATTAATCCCGACCGGTAAGAGCTGCGAGGATTCCTGGCTGGTCGCCTCTGCGCTGGCACCGATCACCAAAAAGCTGCGCTATTTAGTAGCCGTACGTCCTGGCCTGCAACCGCCAAGCCTGGCGGCGCGTATGGCGGCTACGCTGGATCGGCTTTCTGGCGGACGGTTATTGATTAACGTGGTCACGGGCGGCGATCCGGTTGAGAACAAAGGTGACGGCATCTTTCTGAGTCATGAAGAGCGCTATCAGGTGACCAGAGAGTTTCTTGAGGTCTACTCCCGCCTGCTGAAAGGCGAGAAGGTCGATTTTTCGGGTGATCACATCCGCGTGGAAGGCGCTGAGATCCTCTTTCCGCCGGTGCAGGAAAATGGCCCACCGCTCTATTTTGGTGGCTCGTCTGATGCCGCTATCGACGTTGCGGCGAATCAGATCGACACTTATCTGACGTGGGGTGAGCCGGTTGAACAGGTAGCGGAAAAACTGGCGGTGGTTCGTCAGCGGGCGCAGGAGAGTGGCCGTAGCCTCTCCTACGGCATCCGGTTGCATGTCATTGTCCGTGAAACCGAAGAGGAAGCCTGGGCGGCGGCCGAGCGGCTGATTTCTCATCTGGATGAAGAGACCATTGCCGCCGCACAGAAGATCTTTGCCCGCATGGACTCAGCCGGACAGGCGCGGATGAGCGCGCTGCATCAGGGCTCGCGAGACAGCCTGCGCATTGGTCCCAATCTCTGGGCAGGCGTCGGCCTGGTGCGCGGCGGTGCGGGTACTGCGCTGGTGGGGAGTCCGCAGCAGGTAGCCGATCGCATCCGGGAGTATCAGGCGCTGGGGATCGAGAACTTTATTTTCTCCGGCTATCCGCACCTTGAAGAGGCGCACCGCTTCGCTGAACTGGTGATGCCGCTGTTACCGCTGGCTGCCAACGCCGAAAAGAGACAGCGCAGCGTGAACACCGGTCCTTTTGGTGAAACCATTGGCGGCGACCGTCGTCCTGATAAACAGGCCAGCGCCAGTTAACAGAAGAGAAGGTTCGCTTATGTCACAGCAGCAGATAGTCATTATCGGTGGTGGTTTTACCGGCACCGCGCTGGCGATCCATCTGGCCCGGGCTGGCCAGGCAGGGTTGCATGTGACGGTGATTGAACCACGAGCGCAGCTTGCTCAGGGTGTGGCATACGGCACCACCGATCCGGCCCACCGCATCAATGTGCCAGCCGCCAGAATGCAGCTCGCTGGGGATGAGGAGGGCATATTTGACCGCGACTATCGCGCATCGCCCGCCTTTCAGGCCGACCCGGACGCGTTGTGGCGTGACGGCAATGTCTACCCGCAACGCGGGGAGTTTAGTCGCTGGGTCAATGCGCAGTTTGTGCATCAGCAGCAGCATTCGCCGGTAAAACTTAGTCATCTGCGTGATAGCGCGGTTGCGCTGCAGCATGGTGTAGTGACCACAGCCTCAGGGCAGAAGATCCGGGCCGATCAGGTGGTGCTGGCCATCAGCCATCCACCGCCGGACCTGCCTGCGCTGCTGAAGCCCTTACAGGGGCATCCGGGGTTGATTGCCAATCCCTGGCAGAATGGCGCGCTGGCACAGGTCGCACCTGACGATCGGGTAGCGATTATCGGTTCAGGGCTGACCATGTCCGATGTGGTGGCATCGCTGCATCGCCAGCAGCATCGCGGAGAGATTACCGCCTTCTCACGCCGTGGACAGCTGCCGCGAGCCAACCTGAGCGGCAGCGATGAGAGCTACACCCTGGATTACAGTCAGCCACAGCCCGCCAGCGCACGTGGCTGGTTACATCGGGTGCGTCAGGAGGTAAAACAGGCAGCCGCGTTAAATCTCCCCTGGCAGCTGGTGCTGGATGATATCCGCCGTAACGGCCAGCGTATCTGGCAGAGCCTTTCACTGCATGAGCAGCAGCGTTTTCTGCACCATCTACGCCCCTGGTGGGATGTTCACCGCTACCGGATTGCCCCGCAGGTAAGTCAGATTCTCAACCAGCAGCAGGCGAGCGGTCAGTTGTCACTGCTGGCGGCGCGGCTGATGGGCGCGGAAGCGATGGGAAACAATCTTCAGCTGACGCTGCGCCTGCGTGGAGCGCAATCAGAAATCCGGGAGGTGGATAAAGTGATTGTCACCACCGGGCCAGCGCACAACGCACTGCTTAAAAGCAACGCGCTGCTGCGCCAGCTCCACGGCGACGGCGTGATTCAGCCCGACCCGCTGGCGCTGGGCATCCAGGTTAACGCGCTGTCACAGACGCTGAATGCGCAGGGTGATGCTAATCCTCATCTCTATGTGGCCGGGCCTGCCGCGCGTGGTCGCTTTGGCGAACTCATGGGATTGCCGCAGGTTGCAGAACACGCTGAGTCCGTAGCACGGCAGCTACTCTCCACCACGCCGCTGCCCATCAGCGAGCGATGTCCCGGCTCACTCATCTACTGAATCACCCTTCCGGAACAATCACTAAAAGGTGGGCGGCAAGCGATTGCCGCATCCGCCCAGGAGTCGCTATGTCATCGCAACGTGAAATTCGCCTGAATGCTTTCGATATGAACTGTGTCGGTCATCAATCGCCCGGCTTATGGGCGCATCCCCGGGATCGTTCCTGGCAGTACAAAGATCTGGAGTACTGGACCGACTTAGCACGCCTGCTGGAGCGCGGCAGGTTTGATGGACTGTTTATTGCTGACGTGCTTGGGGTCTACGACGTGCTCAACGGTAATAACCAGGCCGCGATTCGGCACGCCACGCAGGTGCCGGTAAACGATCCGCTGGCGTTAATCACGCCGATGGCGCTGGTGACGGAACATCTGGGCTTTGGCCTGACCGCCTCACTGTCGTTTGAACACCCCTACCCGTTTGCGCGGCGGATCTCGACGCTGGATCATCTGACCAAAGGCCGCATTGGCTGGAATATTGTGACCTCCTATCTGGAAAGCGGTGCGCGTAATATTGGACATCAGGCCCAGACCGATCACGATGCGCGCTACGACTATGCCGATGAATATCTGCAGGTTATCTATAAGCTGCTGGAGGGAAGCTGGGAAGATGGCGCGGTCCTGCGCGATCGTGAACGTCATATTTTCAGCGACCCGAATAAAATCCATCCGATAAATCATCAGGGTAAATTCTTCCAGGTGCCCGGCATCCATCTGTGTGAACCTTCGCCGCAGCGCACGCCGGTACTTTACCAGGCAGGCGCCTCCAGCCGCGGTAAAGCGTTTGCGGCGGAGCATGCCGAATGCGTGTTCGTGGCGGCACCTTCGAAAGTTCTGCTGAAGAAAACCGTGACGGATATTCGCCGGAGAGCCGCTGAAGCGGGACGCGATCCCCGCTCCATACTGATCTTCAACCTGCAGACAGTCATTGTGGGTGAAACCGACCTGGCGGCGCAGGCCAAATGGCAGGAGTACAAACGCTATGTCAGTTACGAAGGCGCGCTGGCGCTGATCTCAGGCTGGACCGGCATTGATTTCGGGCAGTATCAGCCGGATCAGGTACTGAAACATCTGCACACCAATGCGATTCAGTCGGCGGTTGAGACATTCTCCACTGCCGATCCCAACCGCCAATGGACGGTGCAGGGCCTGGCAGACTGGGTGGGCATTGGCGGATTTGGTCCGCTGCTGGTGGGCAGCGCCGAAACGGTGGCCGATGAGCTGCAAAGCTGGGTTGAAGAGACAGACGTCGATGGTTTTAACCTCGCCTACGCCGTAACGCACGAAACCTTTACTGACGTGGTGGAACTGCTGGTGCCGGAACTGCAAAAGCGTGGCGTCTACAAGCAGGAGTATCAGCCCGGTACGCTGCGTGAAAAGTTATTTGGCCAGGGGCCGCGGCTGGCGTTGCCGCATCCGGGTGCCGGTTATCGCCGGAGTGCGGATGTGGAACAGCGAGCAGCCAGGGTGGAAGTTTCATAACAGAGACGGCTGGCTGCCCGGCATGAATAACCGGCGCATAGCAAGGTGCAAGGAGACAAGAGTACGTCTTGTCGCCGGTTAATGGACAGGCATTACCGGACCGGTCATTGCTGTTAACCGTTGCTAAACAGGTCTGCCATATACTGCTGAAACTTCAACCGTTTCAGCAGTATAAAAAACAACATTTCGCTGAACACTACCGGATGAATTTTAATATTTCATGCGGGGTCTGGTGTGGGTGAAATATAATCCTATCTTATTGAATTAATTATAATAGTTATCTGATTTTGTTGGTTGTTAACTATGCCAGTAATTCATATAAAACCCTCGTTACCTGCTGAATATAATAACGAGGATACGATGAGTACATTAGAAATTGACAACACCTTAACTGCGCCACCGCCTCACTCTCAACCGGTTCGATCGGTGAGTGATGTGGCTCGGCTGATCAACAGTAACACCGAAAAAAACAGCTATGCGCGCTGGATTGTTTTCCTGGCGCTGGGCGGCGTGTTTCTTGATGCCTACGATCTCACTACCCTCTCCTACGGCATCGATGATGTGGTAAAGGAGTTTGGTTTAACCCCGGTACTCACGGGCCTGGTGACGTCGTCAATCATGATCGGCACCATTGTGGGTAATCTGGTCGGCGGCTGGCTGACCGATAAATATGGCCGTTACTCAGTGTTTATGGCGGACATGTTGTTTTTTGTCGTCTCCGCCATTGCGGCAGGTCTGGCCCCCAACGTCTGGGTGTTGATTGGTGCCCGCTTTCTGATGGGCGTCGGCGTCGGGATCGATCTGCCGGTTGCCATGGCCTATCTGGCAGAATTCTCTAAGTTCTCCGGCAAGGGCAATAAAGCATCGCGCCTCGCAGCCTGGTGCCCGATGTGGTATGCCGCTTCGTCGGCCTGCTTCTTTATTATTTTTGCGCTCTATTTCCTGCTGCCCGCCGAACATATCGACTGGCTGTGGCGCGCCTCGCTGCTGTTTGGCGCCGTACCGGCGCTGCTGATTATTGCGGTGCGCAGTAAGTTTATGAATGAGTCACCGCTGTGGGCGGCGAATCAGGGCGACCTGAGCGGTGCGGTGCGTATTCTGCGTGACTCTTACGGCATTGTTGCGCATGAGGAGCCGCCCGCTCAAACCGATGCGGTGAAAGCGACGCCGAAAGTGCATTTCCGCGTACTGTTTCAGAAGCCTTATCTGGAGCGCACGGTCGTCAGTGCGGTGATGAACGTCTGTATTTCGTTTGAATACACCGCCATCGCTTTCTTCCTGCCCTCTATCCTGGCGCAATTTCTCGGCGCGGGCGTATTTGAAACTATCTCTGCCTCGCTGGGACTGAATGCGTTGTTCGCCTTTACCGGCGGGCTGTTGGGGATGCGACTGGCGTGGAAATTCCCCTCACGGCATGTCGCAATCGCCGGATTTGCGCTGCAGTTTATCGCGCTGATTTCGCTGGCATTGATTGGTCATCCCCAGGCGACAGCTGGCGTGGTGTTTGCGGTGCTGATGCTGGGTTTGTGGCTCTTCGCAGAGGGATTCGGACCCGGCGCGCAGTTGATGATCTATCCGGCGCTCTCCTACCCGACCCACATACGCGCCACCGGTGTCGGCTTTAGTCGTTCGCTCTCCGGTGTGGGCAGCGCGCTGGCGCTGTTTATTCTGCCAATTTTGCAGGCGCGTTACGGCACCAATATGTTCTGGATTGTCTCGCTGGCCGCCCTTATCCCGATTATTTTCCTGTTAATCATTCGTTTTGAACCGACCCGACAGGACATCGATGAACAACCCGACTCAGGAGAGGATCATGTCTGAATTAAATCGTACCGAATTTGACGAACTGGTTCAGCATTTCAGGCCGCTGTTCGCCCGCATCGCTGAGGGGGCAAGTGCCCGTGAAACCGAACGCACACTGTTGCATGAACCGATTCGCTGGCTGAAAGCGGCGCGCTTTGGCACCCTGCGTATCCCTAAAGAAGAAGGCGGCTTTGGGGTTTCGCTGCCGCAGCTATTTGCTCTGCTGACCGAACTGGCTGAGGCAGATTCGAACCTGCCACAGGCGCTGCGTGCGCACTTCGCATTTATTGAGGATCGCCTGAACCAGCCAGCCAGTGAGGATCGGCGTCGCTGGTTCCGCCGCTTTGTGGACGGTGAGCTGGTGGGCAGCGGCTGGAGCGAGATCGGCGCGGTTAAGCTGGGTGAGGTCAACACTCAGGTTTCTCCCGATGAGGGGGGATGGCGGATCAGCGGTGAGAAGTTCTACAGCACCGGCACGCTCTATGCAGACTGGATTGATGTCTATGCTCAGCGCGCAGATAACGGTCGTGACGTGATTGCACTGGTGAACACCCACCAGAATGAGGTGGAGCGCGATGATGACTGGGATGGCTTCGGGCAGCGACTGACCGGCAGTGGTACGACGCGCTTTCATCAGGCCCGGGTTGAACTGCCACATGTCTATGATTTCAGTGAGCGTTTCCGCTATCAGACGGCATTCTATCAGCATGTCTTACTGGCCACGCTGGCGGGCATCGGGCGAGCGGTGGTGCGCGATGCTGCTCAGGGCGTGGCGCAGCGTAAGCGTATTTACAGCCACGGTAATGCGCCGCAGGTGAAGCAGGATGTGCAGGTGTTGCAGGTGATTGGTCAGATAAGTAGCTGGGCATGGGCAGCCGAAGCCGCCGTCGACCGGGCGACCCATTCGTTGCAGCGGGCATTTGAGCTGCAACTGAGTGGCGCAGATGAGGCACAGCTTCATGCGGCAAATGTGCTGGCCGAAGTAGAGTCCGCTCAGGCACAGGCGGTGGCCGTTGAGCTGGTGACGCGTGCGGCAACAGAATTCTTCAATGCGCTGGGTGCATCTGATACCCGAGTCAGCAAGGCACTCGACCGGCACTGGCGTAATGCACGAACGGTGTCGTCGCACAATCCGGTGATCTACAAGCTACGTAACGTGGGTGACTGGGAGGTGAACGGCACCGATCCGACCTTTATCTGGCAGATAGGCAATGGAAATGGAGTATAAAACCGCTGTTTCATGGGCAGATATTTGCGTTTGGGAATTGATCAGCCTGCAATGGAAGCACCAAACCGACAGGTTTCAGTTTATTCGGATGGGAAACTGACGCTGGCCATTTAATAGCACTTATACTGTAAGTAATACAGGAAACAGACACGCTAAATGCGAAGAATATTAATTGCCATTTATTAAGTATGAGTCAGGCGTTATTATCTTCAAGCCCGAACGTTTATTTTCGCGTAAAGGGAAAAGAGCCAGCATCACATCATGACGCTGGCTCTTTTTTCAGCAGTGCGTCTGTTAAGGCTTGCTTACAGGCTCTGGCATAGCTGAAGAGTGATGGGTTGAGATTTTCCAGCCCTTACCATCCCAGACATAAGTGAAGGTGTAACGTGCTGTGACGTGCGTGTTATCTTTAAAAGTAAATGTATAAACGCCGGTATCAATCGCTTTATTACAACCGATTCTGATAGTCCGGGAATCGATTTTACCGCTCGGCCCTTTTTTCAGGAAATCTTTAAAATAATCGATACGTTCCTGATCGGTCAGACGTACCTGATTTGAAATGGTCGGCAGCAAAACGGCATCGCTGACATATAATTCAGAGACTTTTGTTGCATCACCGGTTGCCAGAGAGTCATTCCAGGCGTCAAACAGGTTGGCCACATCCTGCTCTGAGGCTCTGACACAACTCACGGACTGTTGTGCCTGCGTAACAACTGGGGCGCAGGAAAAACCTAAAAGGCACAGCGATAATAACGTTTTTTTCATGAAAACATCCTCATATTTACCCTGGGTGAAGCCGACGTTCTGTGCGTTCTTCCAGACGCCGCCATAAAATGTGTATAACTCGTTAATACGTTTTAATCCGGCTGATCAGCCAGAATAAGACTGCTGCGACAAATACATTAGCCGCTTTATTCGATTAAAAAGCTGATGCATATACTTATCGACGCTTTTGATATGCAGGGGAACAAGATAGATGAAAGGAAGTGCTGTCTGGTATTTAAATCGGCGATAAGCTGGTATTTAGTTTTTTGTTCTGAGGGTTAATGCCTGGGTCTCTTTTGGTAGCGTAAATGACATGTCGCCTGTTCAGAACTATGAACGTAATATCGGGAAGTTGTGTTTAATTTATGTACTCTATAAAAATTTTAAAAGGATATTGCCTGTGAGCAGTGTTATATGGAACCTTTTTATGAGTTATTAATTTAACTGACTAACTAATTAACGTGGTCTGCCATTTTTCAACATCTCTATTTTGATGCTCCTGCTCATTATTGCGCTGGGAAAATAAAGCATCGTGATGTGCTGATTTAATTAAATAATGATTAAACCGTTCATACCCTGGTTTAAACGCGCCTTAGTTTGAGACATTTTTTTGCGTCGTGGTTTCACTTGAACAACTCGCAGTGAGTTACGTTCAGCTATTGATAAAGCGTGTGACCTGTACCTGCCCTGACTGACTGCGATGAGCGTCAATCCGTTAAAAGCCAGACGGGATCAGTTATGATATACTAACTTCGTATAATTGTTCTTATACGAAGTCATGACATAGGGATGGTGCCGGGTTAAGATGGATAGCAGTAAAGTTCGCCCTGAAAATGACAACGCTACGTAAATTCTGACCGGTTATCCCCCTGCTTAGTTCTCAGAATTAACGTAGCGCGATCATCGGCGTCTTTGGTTGATAAGTGAGCAAATATGAGTGAGTTAGTGCCGTTAACCCCTCTGACGGTTGACCGGAATAGCGATATCACCGAGCGGCTCCGGCAGTTCGTTCAGGATAAAGAGGCTTTCTCACCTAACACCTGGCGACAGCTGCTTAGCGTAATGCGAATCTGCAATCGCTGGTCGGAAGATAACCAGCGCAGCTTCCTGCCGATGAGCGCAGACGATTTGCGTGACTATCTCTCTTTTCTGGCTGAAAGCGGCCGGGCCTCCTCAACCGTCACTTCACACGCGGCGTTAATTTCGATGTTACACCGTAACGCCGGATTGCCGGTGCCCAATGTCTCTCCGCTGGTTTTCCGGACGATGAAGAAGATAAACCGTGTGGCGGTGATCAACGGTGAGCGGGCAGGCCAGGCCGTGCCCTTCAGGCTGAGTGACCTGCTGGCGCTGGATGAAGAATGGTCAGGTTCTGATAACCTTCAGGCGCTTCGCGATCTGGCTTTTTTACATGTGGCTTATGCAACACTACTGCGTATCAGTGAACTGTCGCGTTTGCGGGTGCGGGATGTGATGCGTGCCGGCGATGGTCGCATCATTCTGGATGTGGCATGGACAAAAACTATTGTGCAGACCGGCGGATTGATTAAGGCGCTCAGCGCCCGTTCAACTCAGCGACTGGAAGAGTGGATTGAAGCGTCAGGGCTATCCAGCCAGCCTGATGCCTGGCTGTTTACTGCAGTACATCGGTCTGGCCGGCCACTGATTGGCGAAAAGCCGATGAGCACAAGGGCACTGGAACAGATCTTTAGCCGTGCATGGCGTACTGCCGGAAAAGAGGGCGCAGTGAAGGCCAACAAAAATCGCTACACCGGCTGGAGTGGCCACAGCGCAAGGGTGGGTGCTGCGCAGGATATGGCAGATAAAGGCTATCCGATTGCCAGGATCATGCAAGAAGGCACGTGGAAAAAACCAGAAACACTGATGCGCTATATTCGCCATGTGGATGCACACAAAGGTGCCATGGTGGAGTTTATGGAGCAATATGGTGACCCTGATTATCCTGGCTGATGGCTCCTGAAATGAGAATAAAGCCCTTATTCAGGCTGAAGTTATCCACAGAAAAAGTGGACAGCCTGTGTGTAAGCCGGTACGGATTATCGCTGCGGCGGGCATCCATAGCGTTCATCCGGCTGATTTAATTGATTTATTCTTACTGCCATACCGCATGCTGCGAATCTGTCTGCAAAACAGGAGCTGCTATCCATAATAAGGGCATGCTGCAGTGCATGGTCAGACCTGCTTTGGTAAGTATCCGCCTTAGCGGGAAGGATAATGCTTCTGGCGGGGTTAATTGTCATGCTGCCTTTGTCACTGCTCATACGCTAATCATCCCACCATTCTGGCTTCAAATTCGTAAGAACAATCAACAGGACAATCCTCACCTGTCCGCTGCGGCCAGAAATCGCCGGCAGCGGAAAGAGTGAATGTCATCAGTACTTATTTTTACCGGGCAAAGCCTTTCTGCTTATCACAGCCGCCGTGGCAGCCGCTGCAACTCCCCTTTTCCTCCCTGAGCATGACCGGTATTGACTGCACCCGGCTTCCCGCTTTTCGCAATGCCAGCAGGATGATTCCGTTCAGCACCAGCATGCTTATCAGGCAGGTCGCACTGAATGCAGGATGGTCGGCAAAAGTGACGGTCTGGTAAAACAGCGTGGCCGTGGTGTAGGCGATGTTGAGTCCCCAGAAGAATGAGAACATCATCCATTTTTTACCGGCTTCCCGCGCAATAGCCCCCATGACCGAGACGCAGGGAACATAGAGCAGGACAAAAATTAAGTAACTGTAAGCGGCAAAACCACTGCCAAATTTGGCAGACATCACGCCCATCGAACCAGTCGCCATCTCACCATCGCCTTTACTGGCATCGATGGGATGGGCCAGCGCATCAATTCTGAAGGCAGCCGTTAACCCCGCCCAGGTCTCTGTCAGCGCCTCTTTAAGCTCACCAGGCAGGTCAAAAGCCTGCGGATCAAATGGACTGCTCTGGATTGCCTCTGTGGTGTAAAGGCTGTTGAGCGTGCCGACCACGACCTCTTTCGCCATGATGCCGCTCACCAGCCCCACTGTTGCCTGCCAGTTATCCTGAGTGACCCCAATCGGCAACAGCACGGGGGTGATCGCTTTGCTGGTCGCCGCCAGCGCAGAGTGGTTAATGTCATTAACCATCTGGCCATTAAAGGCAAAACTGCTCAGTACGCCAATCAGCATGCTCACCACGATAATCACCTGTCCGGCTCGCACCACAAACATTTTCAGCCGTTGCCAGGTCTGCAACAGCAGGCTTTTGAGGTGAGGCCGGTGATAGACCGGCAACTCCATGATAAACGGCGAGGCTTCTCCGCCCAGCAGGGTATGCTTAAGCACCAGCCCGGTCGCGATGGCCACCACAATGCCAAGCAGGTAGAGGGAGAAAACCAGGCTGGAACTGTGGGTGTTAAAGAATGCCGCAGCGAAAACCGCAAAAATCGCCAGCCGTGCGCCACATGACATAAAAGGCGCAATCAACACCGTCAGCAGACGCTCACGCGGTGTATCCAGCGTCCGTGTCCCCATGACCGACGGGACATTACAGCCAAAGCCGACAATCAGCGGCACAAAGGATTTTCCCGGCAGGCCCAGTGACTGCATCAGACGATCCATCACAAAAGCGGCGCGCGCCATGTAGCCGGAGTCTTCAAGGAAAGCGAGGAACAGGAACATCAGGCCAATCTGCGGAATGATCGGCAGCACGGTATTGATACCGGCACCGATACCCTGCGCCAGGAAAACCGTCAGCCAGTCAGGGAAGTGGCAGACATAGCCCAGCCATTGCGCACCATGAATGAATATCGCCACCGAACTGCTGTCGAACAGTGGCTGTAGCGCAGCACCGATGTTAATTGAAAGCACGAACATTACATACATCACCGCCAGGAATATCGGAATGCCCAGCCAGCGGTTCAGCACAATTTTATCGATCCTGCGGGTCAGACCGGCGGGCATTGCGTGATGAATGTTACTCACTGCCGCGCAAAGTGCATTGATGGTGCGATAGCGGTAATCGGCAATCTGTACACCGGTCTCTCCACCGGCCTGCTGCATAATCTCGGGCAAATGCGGAACCAGCGACGGACAAAGTTTCTGACTGTTGATATCCCCTTCCAGCAGTTGCAAGGCCAGCCAGTAGCGTTTTTGTGGGGCTATGGCGGCGGGCATCTGTTGGCAGAGCTGCTCAATGGCCGTTTCAATCGCGGCCGGATAACGTACCCGTTCAGGTGCGCGGTAAATATGGGGCTGGTCAATCAGCGCTTTGAGCTGGGCAATGCCATCACCTTTGGTTGAGGTCAGTGAAACGACCGGACATCCCAGATGAGCTGACAGTGCTGCGACATCAATAGTGATGTTCTGGCTGGCGGCAATATCCTGCATGTTCAGGGCGACAATGCAGGGTACGCCCAATTCCAGCAGCTGAAAGGTCAGGAACAGATTACTTTCCAGACTGGAGGCATCGACGACGTTAATCACCACATCGGCGTGATCCTGATAGAGATACTGGCAGGCGATGCTCTCATCTATCGAGCTTTCAGCAGATAGCGTTGTCAGCGATCGGGTGCCTGGCAGATCAATAAGCCTGACATCTGACTGCGCGGTAAAAAATTGACCCTCTTTGCGCTCAACCGTGACGCCAGCCCAGTTCCCGACCCGCTGTCGGGCACCGGTGAGCTGGTTAAACAGCGTGGTTTTGCCGGTATTAGGGTTACCAATCAGCCCGATGGTTATCTTCTTCATCAGACGATTTCCTCCAGGATGATGTCATCCAGGTCACGCTGCCGCACCGCCAGGCTGACACGGCGGGTAGAGATCTGCACCGGATCGCCCATTGGCGCCACGCGAATGACCTCAATAACTGCGCCGGGAAGCATACCCATTGTCAGTAATTTCTGGCGCCAGGCGGAATTTACCGATGGCTGATAGCCAAGGATCCGGTAGGTGCTGCCCATATTCATTGCCATATCACGCCCTGCCTAAAAGTAAGAAGCACTCATTCTATAAATGATACTCGTTTCGGTTTTTGATCTGGCATCGGGCAGGCAGAAGAAAACTGCCGTCAGGGTCAACGGCAGGTCAACAGCGCATTAAATGGGGGTTCTTCGAGGCGCGGGTTCAACAGTTAAAGGCGGATGTGGAGAATGTAGAATCATTCCCGCACTCTAGCAGAGAGCATCCATTTAGTTACATCATTCAATCTGCCGTAAATAACTATTACGGCCCTTCGGGCCGTGCGGGGCGGCTGGTCAATGAGCACTCGGATTCACAGAACGGCTCCGTTCAGGTTAAATCAAAAAACCAATCTGACAGGATAGCGCCGGTAACATAATCTGCTCAAATAGGGTGTTGTAACTAATTTGCGGCCGCTGTAATGAAAGAAAGGCGTCCTGGGAGGGTCATTTTCACAATGGCAGTGCCCTGATTTTCAGGCCACCGCCAGATGATGAGCGAATAAAAATTACTTAAGAACCCGAACCGTTTTTACATCAATCTCAACACTGTTCCAGTCTTTATCAACTTCACCTTCAAGACGGACTTTATCACTCGGTGATAACGATTGTCCCATCCAGCGCTTGTCATCAATATCGACATTAATCGTTCCGGTAGCATCTTTGAACTCATAAAGTTCATGCCCCACTTGTCTGATGATGTTACCTTCCAGCACGACCCATGCGTCATCACGCAGCGTCTTAACCTGAGCGACAGAAGAGACGCCGGGTGTCGGACCTTTAAATCCGCCCTGAGAATACCCCTGCCCTGCTGGATTAACAAAACCTTCCTGTGCAGAAACTCCAAAACTCATACCGGCAAACAATGCTGCTAAAAGAATCTTTTTCATATTTATCTCCGTTAAAATTGTCGGGCTAATTTACGATGCAGATCTTAACGGGATCTTAAGAAAAGTGATTACCTCCATGTGTTTTAAAAATGTAATGAGCATGATGAGCACGATAAATCCGCATCAGAAAAACAATCAAAGTTTAATCCATGTTGTTAAAAAAATAAATTAATCGATAAACAGTTACGTGAGTGGTGAATTTTTAACATTCAGTGTATTATGGTCATTGTTACGCTTTCACTTTGCATCATTTCATATAAATCCCATAGCTAACATGTCTGTTAACGGATATTATTTCCTGGCATAGATATATCCCAGTATTAAAACATTATGTATCGCAGTTTTGCTCATTAACTATTTTTTCTTTTTACAACCACTCAACTGAGTGGTTTTTTTCTATGCCTGATTCCCGATGATAGTAACAGAACCCGGTAACGCTGCGTATGCAGTGTATCGACAACGGCTCCCATTCGGAATGCAGCCCTTTCTGGCATTAAAAGGGGAAGAATGTTGCCTGATACTGTCTGAAAATGCATAAACAGAAGAGGAGAGTGGTTAAAGGCCGATATGCTTTGCAACTTTCTCAGAGAGTGGTGATAGCCTGATGCCCCCCCAAACTGACAAGAGATAAAGGATCATGCGGAATTTACCGAAGATCGGAGATTCGCCAGCGTGAGTCTCCGAATAAATGCGTTTAGTTCAGTCTTTGAGCATCAGCCTATGCTTCTTACAGATTCATTTTTGGGGATTCGAGCTTAAGTTTCTTTTCCTCTACCTTGCTGGTTTTCTTCCTGATTCTTTCAGTACAACCTTCTGCCTTCGCTTCCGCAAGTACTGGTCGCAAAACAATCAATACCCGCCATGGTTGCTTATTCCTGAGCAACCCATGATATTGATCCAGATCATTATCATCCTGATAAAGAGGCAAACAGCCGGATTGTTAGCATGTCGTTTAACAATCATAGCGAATAATGCCGCATCTTCTTAAAAAGAAACGACAGGAAAGTAAAATGACATCTTTTAATTCTGGCAAGAAATTCGCTTTTGCTATTGCGATGATAACTTCTGTTATGTCCCTTTCCGCCTGCTCAAGCAATTATGTGATCTCCACCAACGATGGGCACATGATTACGACTCATGGCAAACCCGCAAAAGATAAAGAAACAGGCATGATCTCTTATAAAGACACGGATGGAAACATGCATCAGTTACAACAGCACGATGTTAAAGAGATTGTGCAAAAGTAATCCTGCTTTAATAGCAATCTTAATCATTATCCTGAAAATCTGATTCTGTGGAAAAACTGAGCAATGAAAATTTCTGTAATTGGCTTTGGCTTATTATTGTGTGCATCCTCCTCAGCCATGGCCATTGGCCTGAATGCCGAACAAAGTAAAAACACCTCGGTGCTGGACGCAGAAATCGGCCGTTCATCCGGCGGGCTTTATGTTGATGGTCAGTGGATCAAAAATACGGCGGATGGTGTTCAGATTGGTCAGGCGGGTACCGGTTATAACCTTGAAATTGGACCTGTGATGCTGACGGCTGGCGTTAAAGCCGCTTACATCGGCGGCAAAAAAGGAGATAACGGCGTTGCGTTTCCTGTTGGCGGCGGTGTGAAAATCAATCTGCCCGCTAATTTTGCGTTGTATGGAGAAGGTTATTCCGCCCCGGAACAGCTGACCAACAGCGTTAAGAATTTCGTTGAGGCCAATGGCGGTGTCAGCTGGTCACCTGTGGATCCACTGGTTTTAAAAGTGGGTTATCGCTATGCGGGTGTTGATGGCAAAGATGGACGTCCGGGTCATACCCTGATCGATGGTCCCTATATCGGTGGCGGCCTGACATTTTAACGTCGGATGACTCTTCCCTTTTTTTGTGGTGAGGAAACCCTGCCGATCGGTTTCCTTACTCAATCACTCGTCTCAACTCAGGCGGGGAGCACTGAGAAACAGATTATGAAACCTCTTATGCTGATGTTATTTACTCTCTGTCTGACCGGATGTGTGCAGTATAAATGGGTCAAGCCAGATGCATCTGAACAGCAGGAAACAATAACGGAAACAGCCTGTCGGGCCCAGGCACTGCGGGATTTACCCCCTGACAATGTCGTTAGCGGTAAATACACCTCAAAAGACAGTAAATATAAAACCACTGACACCGATTACTCCACCAGCGACGCCAATGAAAGCCAGCGAGAGATACTGGTTAAAGATTGTATGTTTAAAAGAGGCTGGCAACAGATCGAGGTACAGCAATAGCCCCATTCCCCTGACTGAGGCCAGGTCAATCCCTGGCCGGCTTTGATCAGCGTCAGAGGTCAGGTTCAGGTTTTATTTCTGTATCATCCTCTTGCCGATCAGTACGCTGCCGCCGGCACCGTTCCGAGCAATACAACACCTCGTCCCAGCATCGTTCCCACTTTTTTCGCCATGACATCGGTTTATTACACGTATTGCAGTAGCGAACCGGTAATGACTTTTTATTGCCTTTGAACACGCCAGTCTCTCCTGAAAACCCCTTATAACGCTGACAATAGCGTCTCTTATACAGTTTAGCTTGCTTGTGAGTAAGTATTGAGGGCAATTGAGATCGCACTGTTTACCGCTTCATCGGCGCATAAGGCAATATGGTACCCGGATGATGTGGCTCAGGTTTCCTTGATTAGCGGACAGCCTCTCTGGCCCCATACGGCGGCTAAAAAGTCATTACGCCCGTAAATAATCAATCCAGGGTCATACAGGTCACGCGTGATTCTGACTGTTTTATCCCCCTTTACTGGGGTTTGTCTCTCCAGGCTTTTAAAACAAAGCCATAACCCGTCTGGTGATGATCGCCTTAACCAGAACGTTAATTAAGTGATAAATTAATCTGATTTCATGACCTTACATATAGTCTGAATAAATCAGCCGCCTGATGGTTATTTTTTAGTAATTTTGCTATGCGTCCTTTACAACCCTATTATGGTGGCCTCATGGACATATCCAGCTTTATCTGGAGAAGTATGCACGGTGACTGCCTCTCGGAACAAAGCAGCTCCGTGATTAGCGAAGCGATTCCGCTGGAAAAGCGGCGTGAAAGCCCGGTTTATCCATAACGTAACTAAATTATTGAACATCATCAGATGAGGCACCTTTTTGACATTTTGAGCGAAGAGTGTAAAAAAAAGAGTAACTTTACTTTTGTTTAAGGGTCTTACGTTAATTACAGTTTAAACTCTTTGAGAAAGCGATTAATATGTTGGCGTTGAACTATCGGTTCTGTATTTTGATTCTTCGAAGGCAAGCATCTTAAAAAAGCAGGTCTGACGAAAAGCATCAGCGTGAACCCGCTCTGTATTTTATTATCTGAACATGACTATGGTGACTTTGATGAGTGACACTCTCAACAGCTTGAATAATATCCGTAC
The DNA here is from genome assembly GCF_054512635.1 of Pantoea sp. XAF26B01_ASV70. Lineage (NCBI taxonomy): Bacteria > Pseudomonadati > Pseudomonadota > Gammaproteobacteria > Enterobacterales > Erwiniaceae > Pantoea > Pantoea sp. XAF26B01_ASV70. The sequence continues at coordinate 41,474 of NZ_JBTNCJ010000004.1, read as the reverse complement.
CCTTCGCGCAAACGCTCGCGAACTTGACCTTGCTGCCCTGGAAGAAATGCTGGAAAAACTGTCGGTTGTAGTGAGTGAGCGACGTGAAGAAGCACAGGCTTCTGAAGCAGCTAATCGTGAAAAAGCTGAGAAACTGGCAAAATACCGTGAATTACTGTTGCAGGAAGGTATCGATCCTAACGAACTGTTAAATGGTATGCCGACTGCACCAGCCGTGAAGAAAAAACGCGCTCCTCGTCCGGCTAAATATCAGTACACCGACGAAAATGGTGAGGTTAAGCAGTGGACTGGCCAGGGCCGTACCCCATCTGCTATTAAATCTGCCATTGATGCAGGTAAATCGCTGGATGATTTCCTGATTTAATTCAGTATGCATAATGAAACACCGCCTGCGTCAGGCAGGCGGTTTTTTCACCATAAATCGTCAGGCTCAAGCATCTCAATTACCGGCCAGCCTGTACCCTTTCCTTTCTCATCTTGATATTGTCTCTCCATCCATAATCCTGCTCAGGCGTTACCCTGAACTCAATAACTGAAAAGCTTTACGCAGTCACGCAACAGATAATGGGATTCATTCTGTTCTCTCAACCGCTTTATTTATTCAGCGATTGCGTGTTGCGGGCTGTGATAATTTCCAGTCCGATCTGCTGACCATAAGAGAGCTCAAGCGTATTGCCATCAGGATCGGCAAAAAATGCCCAGTAGCCGACTGGCACACCAGATTGCTGCGCGTCGCGTCGCAACACACCTTCGAGCCGAGCGAGTGCCACTTTTTCATCTATCTCTTCACGGCTGCTACAGGCCACGCCTATATGACCAAATGGACCCAGCGGCGTATCTTCATTGTTGTCAGATTGCACCAGCACCAGCGCAAAAGGTCGGGTTAAATCCGACAGCCATGCCACTTTCTGTGCTTCAGGAATGCCAGGTTTACGCTGATGTATCACCTGCATCCCGGCATAACGCTGATAAAAATCTACGCTCTTCTCTAAATCCCGTACCTGTAAAGCAAGATGAGTGAAACCGGTATCGTTTGACATGGCCGCTCCCTGTTTAAGTTGAGCTGTCACCATGCCACAGGCAGGATTCAGGATTTGATCACGGATGCTCAGCCGCTACGTTCTTCACACATGGCCTGGTTACGCCCTGCCCGTTTCGCGTGATACAAAGCCTCATCCGCGCGCGCTATCAGCGATTCTTTTTCCTGTTGTGAGTCTGAAGCAAGATAGACGGCGCAGCCTGCACTCAGGGTGACGTGCTTTTGCGGCAGTTCCGTGGTGAGATGCGGAATATCGAGCCTGTTAACGGCGTCGATGATCAATTCAGCGAAGTTCAAGGCGGCTGACAACGGCTGTCCGGGCAGAATAATGGCAAACTCTTCGCCGCCATATCGGGCCGTAAGTTCGTTTTTGCGGCGGGCGGCGTTTTTCAGAACAGTAGCCACTTTTTTCAGGCAGTCGTCACCCGCCACATGGCCGTAGGTATCGTTGAAACGTTTAAAATAATCGATATCGAGCAGGATTAATGACACCGGCTTGCCACTGCGCTCCGCGTTCTGCAGGCATTCAGTCAGCATGTGATCAAAATGGCGCCGGTTGGCAACACCCGTCAGCCCGTCACTCTGTGCCAGATTTTCCAGTGCGCGATTAGCCGCGGTCAGATCATCGCGTAATCGGGTCAGCTCAAGCTGATAACGCAGCGTATGCCGTGCCTGACGCAGTACAAATGCACCCAGTAAAAGAATAACAATCAGCAGCGCCAGGCTCAGAATCAGATCATGTACCCAGCTCTTGAGCCAGTGGTTAAACAGCGCGCGCTTGTCATATCCCGCGGCCACCACCAGCGGGTATCGCTGTGAGCGGACAAAGCCAAAGATGCGTTTTTTACCATCAAGCGCAGCGGTCCACTGACCGCTGCCTTTATCCGCATGGGCCAGCATCCTGAGGAAAAGCGGACTCACTGAGAGGTTTTTGCCGATGTAGCTATCCGGCATCGGACGGGCGTAAAGCACGGTACTGTCTGCCAGCATCAGTACCAGTACATCGCCTTCGCTAAGTTCATAATAGCTGTAGAAACGGCGGAAATAGTCCACTTTGACGGTGGCGAGTAAGACGCCCCGAAAGCCGTTAAAGGCATCGTTCACACGCAGCGTAACCGGGATCACCAGCTCGTGAGTGGTGCGGCTGCGAAGCACCGGGCCGACGTGCAGGGTATCGCGCGGGCTGGTGCGGTGATAATCGAAATATTCACGATCGGAATTATTGATGTCAGGCGGTATCCGGCTCATAGAAGTGGCTATCCATTTCCCCTGCGCATCATAGTAGAATAAGCCATGTAGTTGTGGCAGGTGGCTCTGCAACAGGCGCATCGTCTGGCTCAGCGCCTCGCCATCTACACCGGTTGTGGCAATCTGCTTTTCGAGCTCGCGTTGCACCTCGCGCAAAGAGAGCTCGGTCTGCAAAAAAGTATCGTCCGCCTGGCGCGCCTGTGACAGCGACAGATTAACTGCCGTATCTTCAGCTTTATCGACGGTCTCATTCCAGTCTTCCCGCAGCGTCCACACATTTAAGCCAATCACCGCCACGCTGAGCAATACGCCTGAAAGGATAATACTTCTTAGCAGCGGCGAGATTTTTGGTGCTGAACCCTCATTTTTTTGGCGAAACTTCATGCCTGTCCTTAATAAACCCTGTTGACTGATTTAAGCACAGTTAATCAAAAGCAAAAATGCAAATCCCACAATCCTGTTTCAACAATGATAATCCGCAATTAACCAGCAGATTTCGCTTAAAATTTCTTCTTTGTTGGTTCAACCAGCACCCTTAATAGAGGATTAATAGCGAATAAGGCTACACTAGCGCTTCAAATATCACGTGGGTAAATGTTACCCTTGCCAGCTGAATAATTTGCACTTCATTGATTAAGTTGAGTATTTGAGGATTTGTTATGAGTAAGAACCTGAGCAGCCTGAACAATATCCGCACGCTTCGTGCAGAGGCGCGCAATATGGCTTTAGATATGCTGGAAGAGTTACGCCAGAAATTAGAGACCGTGGTAAATGAACGTCGTGAAGAGGAAAACGCGCGGGCAGCGGAAGCCCGTGAGAAAGCAGAAAAACTGGCGTTCTACCAGGAGCTGTTAATGGAAGAAGGGATTAACCCGGCGGAGCTGGTGAATAGCGCATCCCCCTCGGTAACCGGCAAAAAGAAACGCGCAAAGCGTCCGGCGAAATACCGTTACAATGACGAAAATGGTCAGGTTCGTTACTGGACGGGTCAGGGCCGAACGCCCTCCGTAATTAAGGCGGCCATTGAAAACGGCCAGTCGCTGGATGATTTCCTGCTGTAGTCGCATTTATTTCTGCCGGAATAGTGACCGTCATTACGCGGGAATATTCCGGCAGGCAAAGTCACAGGCGCAGAAATTCATCCGGGCCTGGTCACTCATCGTCCTGTCGTAATGTCTCATCACTCATCACCGGATGCGGCCCGCGAAATGTCCGGCGCCACTCACTGGGAGAGACGCCAAACCGGGATTTAAAACGCTGACGAAATGACACGGGCGAATCAAAACCCACCTTTTCTGCCACACATTCAATGCTGATGCCGGTGGTTTCGAGTAATAGCTGGCTGCGTTGCAGACGCTCTGCTGTCAGCCACTCTCCCAGGGACATGCCTGTCGCCTTGTGAAAATGACGCGTCAGCGTTCGCCTGCTCATGCCAAGCGTCCGCGAAAGTGAGTCAAGATCCTGCGGCTGATGCAGATTCTGTCGCAGCGACGCCAGCAACGCGTTGATCTTACTGTCACGCGTTGTTTCCGGAACCGGCCGCTCAATGAACTGCGCCTGACCGCCTTCACGGTAAGGCGGCACCACCATGCGTCTGGCTACCCGATTAGCCATGGCGCTGCCATAGTGGTGACGGATGATATCCAGACAGCAGTCGATGCCCGCCGCGGTGCCTGCAGAAGTGATCAGACGAGTGTCCCGGGTATAAAGAGCATTACTGTCGAGGTGAACCTGTGGAAAGCGCTCGCTGAAGTCACGCTCAAATTCCCAGTGAGTGGCAGCACGATGCTTATCGAGCAAACCTGCATAAGCCAGTACGTAAGTGCCCAGACATAGTCCAACGATCTCTGCGCCGCGCTGCCAGGCTGCCACCAGCTTATCAAGCAGCGCCTGCGCAGGTTTTTCAGCCGGATTATGCCAGTAGGGCACGATAATAATGTCCGCCTGATCAAGCGGGTCAAGACCCTGTTCCACCGTAATTGACAACCCCATCTCTGAGATGACCGGGCCTGGTTTCAGTGCGCAGATATCGACATGAAACAGATCCGGCTGCGGCAGGGCTGAGCCGAACAGAATACAGGGAACTGAAAAATGAAACGGACTAAAACCGGCCGTTGCCAGCACCGCGACTCTCAGAGCAGCCATCCTCTCCCCCTTATTGTGTGACAGCGTAGTGTTGAGAACTCACGGCACAATTGTGCCGGTTTAGTGCCACGACGCTCAGAACGTCATTGTGTCACCATCTTCCGGGATCAGCACCTGGTCAGCAATACCCTGTTCGGTAGTCCAGGCACGCAGCTCCGCGCGCGTCAGCAAACAGTGGTTGATCGCCTCCATGTGTGAGGCAACCAGCGTTGCGTCAGGCAGGATATTCAGCGTGCGCTGGGTATCCTCTTTTCCCATGATAATCGGGCCATAGAGATCGTTGGTTGCATTGCCGATATTCATTACCACCACCTGCGGCTGAAAACGTTGCAGCGCTCTGACATAGGGTTTGACCCATACGGTATCGCCAGCTATATAGAGGGTTTTTTCTGCCGGATGGGTAAAGACCAGGCCACAGGCGTCACCCAGAATATCGCCCATCACTTTGTCGGCATATAACGCATTGCTACCGTGCTGACCGTCGGTTTTATAAATCGTCAGGCCATCAACAAACGGATTCTCATCCTGCAGCACGCGAACATTTTCAAACCCCTGCGAACGAATCAGCGCTGCATCCGTTTCATCCTGGCTGTAGATCATCATCGTCTTCGGCACTAGCTGCTGCGCAGCCTCATCCCAGTGATCCATATGCGTGTGAGTAATAATCACCGCATCGACTGCCAGCAGTGCAGCGACCGGGACAGGCAGCTCAACCATCGGATTTCTCAGATGGGGACGGGCATTTCCGGCAAATCCGGGCCAGGCCTCTTTTTCGGCCAGCATCGGGTCGATCAGGAATTTTTTGCCTGCATAGTCCAGTAGCAGGGTGGCATTACGAATCTGGGTCAGCTTCATTTTGGCTCCGTAAACAGTTTCAGTGAAATCAGCCAGGCTTACTGGCTACCATAAGATCACTTTACGGCACTGTTTACCTGCGCGTGACAGGCTCAGAGGACAGTGTTCGATGGAAACGGGCCAAACTGCACTATTTTCTTGTGGCAGGGTATCTATCGGTGCTGGCGTCGCGACGAGACAGCCCTGAATGTTCAGGAATGGCAGGCGTTCCGGAAGTTGCTTTTAACTCTTTACCGACAACGATAACGCTTTCTTCCGGTGTCTGTTTAAAGCATTGCCGGTTAAGGTATTAGTAGCTCTGGCGCGTCCCGGACCTGTGTTCTGATTATCAACCTTTGACAGGAGAGTCTGTGAACGACTTATGGAAATTGCACTGGCTTGAGGCATCGGGTGATGTTGGGCCCTATAAATCGTCAATAGTCAGGGCCGCTGAGCTCGCCTGCGAGCACCTCTCCTCCGTGACACGTGTCCCTCGTCTGGATATTCTGGTTCAGTGCATGCCGGAGGCAGTAATACCTGAAACCGGTTTTGCAGGCCGGGCTTACGGGCCCACCCTGTTCGGCCTGGCCATTGACCCGGCAAATCCGAATCTGCCCGGGATGCTGGAAAATGGCACGCTGGTGCGGCATATCGTGCATGAAGTCCATCACTGTTTGCGAATGCGCGGGCCGGGATATGGCTGGACGCTGGGTGAAGCGCTGGTCAGCGAAGGTCTGGCGGGTCAGTTCGTCTGCTGGCTGCTTAAAACGGCAGCAGAGCCCTGGGAGCAAGCCATAGAGCTAAGCGAGTTGCAGGCTAATCCAGTGCCGCTGACCACGCTGCAAAGTCCTCATTATGATCATTCTGCCTGGTTCTTCGGCACGGGTGACTTTCGCCGATGGTATGGCTATACGCTGGGCTACCAGATGGTTGCCGCATGGCGACGTGATAACGCGGAATGCGCTACAGAGAAATGGTTCAGCGTGACAGCCGATGAGGTGATTGCCGCGGGGCTGGCTAAGGGACTGCTGACAAATTGAGGATAAAAAAATGCCGCAGCAGGCTGCGGCATGTCATTTCAGATTCGCATCAGAAATCGGCTTTCAGAACCACACGGTAATTGGCTTTACCGGCGCGAACGTGATCCAGCGCTTTATTGATGTCAGACATCGGGAAGAACTCAACCTGTGGCGCAATATCCGCACGCGAGGCGAGTCGCAGCAGCGAACGCAGCTGGCCTGGTGAGCCGGTTGATGAACCGGTCACCGCTTTGTCGCCCAGGATCAGATCGAAAGCACTCACTTCAATCGGCTTCATCACGGCACCCACGGTGTGGAATTTACCCTGAGGTGCCAGCGCAGCGAAATAAGGTTTCCAGTCCAGGTCGACCGCCACAGTACTCAGGATCAGGTCAAAACGGCCTGCCTGCTTTTTCAGAGCTTCTGGATCACGGCTGTTAACCACTTCATCCGCGCCCATATCCAGGATCGACTGCTTCTTATCTGGCGTTGAGCTGAATGCCACCACTTCGGCACCCATCGCGTGCAGGATCTTGATTGCGATATGGCCCAGTCCGCCGATACCAATCACACCCACACGGCTGGTTGCCGTGATGTTGCTCATCAGCAGCGGTTTAAACACGGTGATACCGCCACACAGCAGCGGACCGGCGCTCGCCACATCCAGTTTTTCTGGCAGCGGAATAACCCATTGCCAGTCAGCACGCAGCTTCTCGGCAAAACCACCTTTGTTCATGATGGTCGGGATGCTGCCCTGCTGACAGTTAACCTGCTCGCCGTTAATACAGGCATCGCAGTGCTGACAGCTTTTTGCTGTCCAGCCGATTCCTACACGCTGGCCGACTGAAAGACCTTTGTTCTTAGCCGCTTCGCCCAGGGCTGAAACCCGGCCAATCACTTCATGTCCTGCAATCACCGGGAACTGAGAGATGCCCCACTCGTTGTCGATCATCGACAGATCTGAGTGGCAGACGCCACAATATTCGACCTGGACTTCGACTTCTTCGGCTGCCAGTTCGGCGGCATCGTACTCATAGAGTTCAAGGGCCTGGCCAGCCTGCATGGCTGCATAACTTTTAATTTTCATTCATACCTCTGCGTGGTTAATCACCGACAAGTGTAACAACTGAAAGCCCGCCCTGCCTGGTCGTTACGCTTACACCGCACTTTTTTGTCTTTTATGCTGATAAATCAGCCCTTAACCTGCGCACCGGAAAGAGTTTGTAACACCTTGAGCTGCGCGACGGCTTCCTGCATCGCATCCATCCCCTGCGTCAGTTCACGCAGGCTGCCGAGATGCTTCGCAATGTCAGCGCGCTCATGTCGCGTCTGTTGATTCATGGCCGCCAGCGTATCGGCTGCACTGATACTGCGCTCTGCCATCTGGGCGGCGGTCTGCGCCGAATCACTGGCCACCAGCCGGATACGTGAGATGGTGCTGACTGCCTCATCGATGTTACTGGCCGTAGCTTCAGCCTGCTCTTTTGAGGAGTGCGCCAGACGACGAACTTCGCCCGCGACCACAGCAAATCCCCGCCCAGCTTCGCCTGCACGAGCCGCTTCTACTGCGGCATTCAGCGCCAGGATGTTGGTCTGGAAAGCAATATTGCTGATGCCATGCGTAATCTCATTGATGCCGTTGGAAATTTTCTCCAGATCGTCCAGACCATCATCCAGCCGGCCCTGCGCCTGCTGACTCTCGGTGGCGATGTTACTGATGTTACGGATACTGCTCTCTGCCAGGCTCAGGGTTTCTCCCTGGCTCTGAGTGGCTGTTTCCAGCACCGGCAGCGCCTCCATCAGCGGCGTCAGCGCCTGCTGATAAGTGATAACCCGATCCAGCACCCGCGTCTGGATGCTGTTCAGCGCTTCCCAGCGGCGCAACGCTCGCTGCGCGTAGTGTGCCGCGTAGCCGGCGTACTCTACCGGGAACTGGCTCATCGCTTTGACGTCATGATTAAAGAACACCAGCGCGGAGAGCGTCTGATTGATGGGCACACCCAGGATTTCGCCGAAGCTGGAAAAACCGGCGGCGGCAATGCCTTTGAAGAAATGGGCATTATGCAGCTTATCGGCATTACCGACACGGCGCAGGATACAGTCGTTCATCAGGATCGCCGCGGGTTTGCCATGCTGAGCGGTAAAAGCCTGCCACTCCTGCTGCGTCGTCTGTTTAAAGTCTTTCTCTTCCATCAGGAACAGTCGATCGCCAAACTCAAGATCGCAGAAAAAGTGTACGCCGCCCGATTCAATTTTGGCGATTGAGCGAATAAAGTACTCGCCGCCAACTTTAACGCCAAAAGTGAGTCCCTTTAGCCTTTCGCTCAGTTGCGCTTCGTTGCAGTTGAGATGTTCACACAGCGCCGCAACAAACGATTGCTGCTGCCCCTGGCGGTTAAATACTGACGTTACAGTACGCGCAACCGGATCGGCTTCAGCAATCAGCCAGCTCTGATCGCGTGGCGTAAAGTTCTGGCTTTTAAAAGGAGCAAATGATTTTCCTGGCGCCATCTGGCAGAACACAATCACAGCCTTGCCCTGCAACACCCTGCCACCTGTACCAATCCAGGTGCCATCAAAGGTGATTTTACCCCCGGCAGAACCACCAATCGCCAGGCAGGGAAAGCGCCCGCTGTTATACCAGGCCTGCATCAGAAAGCCTTCGGATGCCGATAATCCGTCGCAGTAAATCATGGCGAAAGTACGATCGGCCGAGAGCGGCATCCGCACTTGCAAGCGCGCCAGCTCCTGCTGGATGGCGGTGATGCGCTGGCTGGCCGTCTGCGTGTCGGCGACATGCAGATCAACAATATGCGTCTCATGGCGTGCGATCAGTGTGTCCGGCAGCCAGAGGTAGCTTCCCTCCGGGCCATTGCCATCACAGTAGGTGCTTTGCGATCTGCTGCTGCTCAGCGCGCCGTTGGAAGAGAGCGTCAATACCGTCAGGTCGGCGGAATTGAATCGCTGCCAGGCCTGACTGACCCGCTGAAAATCGGCTTCAGGCGGAACGAAGGTCATCAGGATGCCGCCCGCCCGCGAGCTTAAACCCACGGAGGCCAGTGAATCTGGCAACGCACGACAATCGTAGGTGCCATTGGCAGGCTGACTGCTACGCCTAAGACGGGCAACAGGCAGGTGTCTTTTGATCGTCTTAATGATCGACATATTATTATTTTCGCTTTTATTTGAGTAATTTGCGCTTAAATTAGCGCTTTCTGGTGTGTATAAAAGGAGGGCTAAAAGCAGGTCCGTTCGCGTTCAGAACTCGTCGCGGAGTGCCGGGTTCATCAATGATCGGCGCGCTCAACGCCTGTTGGTTATCGCCAGTAGCGGGAAAACCTTTAACGATTGCTGCAGTTGGTTTAATGGATGAAGATGTTATATTTTCGTAGCATAAAATAAGCTTTAGCGTGATTTTATCGGGAAGATATAAGGCTGTGCGGGTGACTGATGTTTACTGTTTGCGATACAGACTCATCAGTGCGACAATTGTAATGTCAAGTGTAAATACAAAGGAACTCGCTATGGGCACAATTAACATTCGAATCGATGATGACCTGAAGACACGATCCTATGCTGCGCTCGAAAAAATGGGTGTGACTCCTTCTGATGCGCTGCGCCTGATGCTTGAATATATTGCAGATAATGAACGTCTTCCCTTTAAGCAAACGTTACTCAGTGACGAAGATGCGGCGTTAGTAGACATAGTTAAAGAACGCCTGCGAAACCCTGAGCCTGTCCGGGTCACACTGGATGACCTTTAATGACCTGGCAACTGGAGTTCGATCAGAGGGCACTGAAAGAGTGGCGCAAGCTGGGCCCGACAGTACGTGAACAGCTTAAAAAGAAGCTGGCTGAGTGTCTTGAGTCACCCAGAATTGAGGCGAACAAACTCAGCGGGATACCTGACTGCTATAAGATCAAGCTAAAGTCATCCGGTTATCGACTTGTATACCAGGTTATTGATGACCGGGTGGTGGTTTTTGTGGTGGCTGTCGGGAAAAGAGAGCGCTCAGAGGTTTATTCTGCCGCTTCCAGGCGTCTCTCTTAAACAGGCGACTTCACCGCTAACAAACAAAGCGGCGCTATTCCTGTTTACCTGTCACTCTGCTGGTTCCAGTGCTGTTCGCAGCGCTCCCGAGCTTCGGCAGGCAGGTCGCGTAAATCTGGCAGCGTGTCGCCGGAACCGTAGCCCATTGATCCCCTCGCTTCCTGCTGTTCATCCTGCGCGGCGAACGTGATTTTCTCATCCAGCTGCTGCCAGCTATCGCCCTGCTGCCGGTAGATGACAGCAAAAGTGGGCGTCTGTGCATCATCGCCGTAAATCTCATATTTCTGCTTCTGCTCGTCAGAGCCCAGCTCAAGCGTATCGATTAAGGTCGCATTACTCATAGCACTCTCCTTTTTCGTCAGGTCTGTAAGCGTAGTTCATCACCTAAGGCCCTGCCGACACTATCCCCCTTCGAAAAATTAACATCACTATTATCAATCAATTAAGTATGTGCATTTGCATAAACGAAGCGGACGACTATGCTTGCAGGTGTGACTAGCTAGTCCTTTTTATCTAATGGAACATTGATATGAGGTCTTCCTATGACACAACAGAAATACAGAGGTGGTGCCGGCAATTTTGCCAACGATCCAGAACGGGCGAGTGAAGCTGGCAGTGCAGGAGGCAAGGCCAGTGGGGGCAATTTCAAAAACGATCCTGAAAAAGCCAGGGAAGCCGGTCGGAAAGGAGGCAAAATTAGTCGCCGTCCTTCTAAGTAATTCTGAATAAAGCGCTTTAGGACGTATTACGCCATGGAATGGCATCTATTCCAATAAGTTTCATCATGCCCCCTCTTTTAGCCTTAATGCCTCTCTGACCAGGGTAAAAGCGGGTGAATGTTGCTTGCGGCTGGGATAGTAGAGGTAATAGCCGGGAAACGGCTCGCACCAGCGCTCCAGCACGCGGATCAAGGTGCCCTGCTCCAGCCCTTCTGCGACTTCCTGCTCAGGCAGGAAAGCGATCCCCAGCCCGGCGAGAGCCGCTTCTGCAATGTGTGCCGAAGTGTTGAACGTCAGTTGTCCATCTACCCGCACATTTAACGGCCCCTCTTCACCGTCAAACTCCCAGACGTACAACCCACCCGCTGTGGCCTGCCGCATATTAATGCAGTTGTGATGCAGCAGATCCTGCGGAACCTGCGGCGCAGCATGACGACGAAAGTAGTCGGGCGTGGCCACCGCAGCCATCCGTAATGGCGGGCTTATCGGCATCGCCACCATGTCTTTATCAATGGTGTCTCCCATCCTGACCCCTGCATCAAATCGATCGGCCACGATATTGCGTAAGCCATGATTAGCATCGAACTCAAGCCGGATATCAGGATAAGCCGCCAGCAATGGCGTCAGCTTTGGCATCAGGAGTGAGCTCAGAATATGCGGCCCGCAGGTGATCCGTACCGTGCCGGCTGGCTTGTCCCGCATCGCGGTCAGCATATCCAGTTCCGCCTCAATTTCATCGAATCGGTTGCCAATCGCCTGGATTAACCGTTCACCCGCCGCGGTCGGTGAGACGTTACGGGTCGTGCGGGTAAGCAGCCGAATCTCCATCCGGTTTTCCAGCGCGGTAATGGTCTGACTTAACGCGGGCTGCGTCACGCCCAGCAGCGCTGCCGCGCGGGTAAAGCTGCCCTCACGCGCCACGGTAATAAAAGCCTGCAGGTCATTCATGTTGCGCTTCATACTGCACTCCCGCCGATAGATTTATAAGTTCTGGTTATAACCCCATTAAGGATTCATTAGCTAGTCAATATAAAGCGAAACAGTAAAATTTCCTGAGTTCATCAGCACCGCAAACAATGAAACAGGACACAACATGACTTCCACGGAAACAACTGACTGTTCCCCCCGGCATAAAGAAGCGCACTGGGGTGGTGTATGGGCAATGACGCTGTGTGTATTCGCGCTCATCGCCTCTGAATTCATGCCGGTCAGCCTGTTATCGCCGTTATCACAAGATCTGGCGGTCAGCGAAGGTCTGGTCGGACAGGGCATCGCTATCTCCGGCGCACTGGCAGTGATCACCAGCCTCTCAATAACCCGCATCGCAGGGAACCTCGACCGCAAAATCCTGTTGCTGGCGCTCACGCTGGTAATGGCACTATCCGGATTGATGGTGGCGATGGCACCCAACTATCTGACTTACATGACTGGCCGGGCATTGATTGGCGTGGTGATTGGCGGTTTCTGGTCGATGTCAGCGGCGGTCGCTATCCGGCTGGTCCCCACCGGGCAGGTGCCGCGCGCGCTGGCCATTTTCAACGGCGGCAATGCGCTGGCGACGGTTATCGCTGCACCGCTGGGCAGCTATCTCGGTTCTGTCATCGGCTGGCGCGGGGCTTTTTTCAGCCTGGTGCCGGTAGCCTTGATCGCCCTGTTCTGGCAGGCGTTCACGCTGCCATCGATGCCGGTCAACTCGGCCCGGCAGCACAGCGGAAAAATTCTGCAGCTGCTGCGTTCGCCGCTGGTTACGGTGGGTATGACCGCCTGCGGCCTGCTCTTTATGGGCCAGTTCACCCTGTTTACCTATCTCCGTCCGTTTCTGGAAACCGTGACGCAGGTTGACGTTTCTGCGCTGTCGCTGGTGCTGCTGACCATTGGTGTCGCCGGCTTTATCGGCACGCTGATTATCAGTGCTGTTTTGCAGCGCGGATTCTATCTGACCCTGATGATCATCCCGTTGATTATGGCGCTGGTTGCGGTGCTGCTCATGGTGTTCGGTCATCACCTGTGGCTGGTGGCGCCACTGCTTGGCATCTGGGGACTGGTGGCAACAGCGGCACCAACCGGATGGTGGGCCTGGATCGCCAGAACCTTTCCGGATAATGCAGAGATCGGTGGCGGATTAATGGTGGCCATCGTACAGCTGTCGATTGCTTTGGGGTCGACGCTGGGTGGCCTGGCCTTTGACCATGCAGGCTGGCAGACCACCTTTGCTATCAGCGCCACATTACTGGTCACTGCCGCCGGACTGGCGATGATCACCGCCCGTAAGGAAAGCGCTGCCTGATAGCAGATGCGTTGTTTAACCGGGCAACCCGTTGCCCTGACGTCGTCAACCCCGATAAGGATCTTCTTATGAGAGCATTAACCCTGATGTTTGGACTGTTGATCAGTTCATTTGCGGCCAGCGCTGCCGATATGTCACGCGGCGCCGATAACTTTTATCAAAGCGAGAAAGTCACCCGCGAGAAAGTCACCTTTAAAAACCAGTATCAGATGGGTGTGACCGGCACCCTGTACAGACCGAAAGAGGCCGGTAAAACGGCGCGCCTTCCGGCAATTGTGGTAGGTCATCCGATGGGCGCAGTCAAAGAGCAGAGCGCCAGCCTCTATGCGCAGAAAATGGCTGAGCAGGGATTTGTTACCCTGGCAATTGATCTTTCATTCTGGGGCGAAAGTGAAGGCCAGCCACGCAACGCGGTCTCTCCGGATATCTATGCCGAAGACTTCAGCGCCGCCGTGGATTACCTGGGTACCCGCGAATTTGTCGATCGCGACAGGATTGGTGTGCTGGGTATCTGTGGCAGTGGCAGTTTTGTCATCAGCGCAGCGAAGATTGATCCCCGCATGAAAGCCATTGCTACCGTCAGCATGTATGACATGGGGTCAGCCAACCGTAATGCGCTGAATAAAAGCCAGACACTGGCGCAGCGCAAGCAAATCATTGAAGCGGCGGCACAGCAACGCTATGTAGAGTTCACCGGGGGTAAAACTGAGTACACCAGTGGTACACCACATAAAATCGATGCTGATTCGCCTCCGATAGCCAAAGAGTTCTATGATTTTTACCGGACGCCTCGCGGTGAGTTCACACCGAAAAACAGTTCAGCTGCGCTGACCACGCACCCGACGCTCACCAGCAACGTGAAATTCATGAACTTCTATCCGTTTAATGACATTGAGACCATCTCACCGCGCCCGATGCTCTTCATCACGGGTGATAAAGCGCATTCACGCGAGTTCAGCGAAGATGCGTTCCAGCGTGCGGCACAGCCCAAAGAGCTCTATATCGTGCCTGATGCAGGCCATGTGGACCTTTATGACCGCACTGACCTGATCCCGTTTGCGAAGCTGACCGCCTTCTTTAAACAGCATTTGTAATCTTCCGCTAATCATTGATCCCAGCCCGTCTGCAGCCGCCTGCAGACGGGCTTTCTGCGTTATTGGCCTTTGCGATGGCGGGTCAGGTAGTGCTTCACCAGCACAAAGAAGAGCGGAACAAAGAACAGCGCCAGTACCGTGCCTGCCAGCGTACCGCCGATGATACCGGTGCCGATGGCGATGCGGCTGTTAGCACCGGCGCCCGTCGCCACCGCCAGCGGGATCACCCCGGCGATAAAGGCCAGCGACGTCATCATAATCGGCCGCAGACGGGTTCGCGCTGCCTGCAACGCAGCCGCGCTCAGCGAACTTCCCCGACGAACCGCATCCTCCGCAAATTCGATGATCAGTATCGCGTTTTTGGAGGTGAGTCCGACCGTGGTCAGCAACGCCACCTGGAAGTAGATATCGTTGCTTAATCCGCGCAGTGCCACCGCCAGCACGGTACCCAGCACGCCGAGCGGCACCGCTAACAGCACGGAGAAAGGCACCGACCAGCTCTCATACAGCGCAGCAAGACAGAGGAACACCACCAGAATCGAGATCGCATACAGCGTGGTTGACTGCCCGCCCGCCTGCTTCTCCTGCAGCGAAAGACCGCTCCATGCTCCTGTGGTCCCTGCCGGGAGTTCATTGGCCAGTCGCTCAATGGTGTTCATGGCATCGCCGGAGCTGAACCCTTCGGCGTTCTGCCCCTGTATTTCGTAGGAGGCAGAGCCGTTGTAGCGGTTAAGGCTTTCGGGTCCCATGGTCCATCGGATCGAGGCAAAAGCCGAGAATGGCGTCATGGTGCCCTCACTGTTACGGATGTACCATTTATCCAGATCCGAAGGTGATGAACGATACTGACCGTCGCCCTGAACATAGACCCGCTTTACCCGACCCCGGTCGATGAAATCATTGATATAGGCACCGCCCCAGGCGCTGGTCAGCGTATCGGTCACGTCATCCAGCTGCAGTCCCAGTGCCACCGCTTTGCTGGTATCAATATCGACCTGCAACTGCGGCGTTTGCGGCAGAATATTGGCCCGCACACCAAGCAGTTCCGGGCTTTGCGCTGCGCTTTGTAGCAGCTGATCGCGCAGGTTGCCCAGTTGCTCACGCGTGGTGCCACCGCTGGCCAGCAGCTCATAGGTAAAGCCGTTGTTCTGTCCCAGACCCGGCACCGACGGCGGCGTCAGCGCAAAGATCTGCGCATCCCGAATCGACGCCAGCGCGTAGGTGGCGCGCCCGGCAATCGCTTCGGCAGAGTTTTCACTACCCGGTCGCTGATCCCAGTTCTTAAGCTTGATAAATGCCATACCGGCATTCTGCGCAGCACCGCTGAAGTTAAAACCATTGATGGTGAAGACCACATCAATATTCTGTTTCTCTTCAGTCAGGAACCAGTCAACAATCTGCTGATTGACTGCCTCAGTGCGGCTGGCCGTGGCACCCGCTGGCAATGTTGCCTGAAGCATGATGCTGCCCTGATCTTCAGTCGGCAGGAAGCTGCCCGGCAAGCGGGTAAACATCACAAACAGCACCACGCCCATTGCCGCATAAAGCGATACCATGATCAGCGGACGGCGCAGAGTGCTCACCACTTTGTGACGATACTGGCGCTCGGTGGCGGCATAAAAGCGGTTAAAACCGCCAAAGAAGCCTTTACGATGGGGTGAGGTCGGCCGCAGCAACATGCCACACAGTGCAGGCGTCAGGGTCAGTGCCACCACCACGGAGAAGGTCATGGCGGCGATGATGGTGATGGAGAACTGCCGATAAATCACACCGGTCGACCCGGCGAAAAAGGCCATGGGCAGAAATACCGCGGATAGCACCAGCGCGATAGCCACCAGCGCGCCGGAGATCTCTTTCATCGACTTTTCCGTTGCCTCACGCGCCGGCAGACCTTCGTCATGCATAATGCGTTCGACGTTTTCGACGACCACGATGGCATCATCCACCAGCAGCCCGATGGCCAGCACCATAGCAAACAGCGTCAGGGTATTGATGGTGTAGCCGCACAGCGCCAGTACGCCAAAGGTGCCGAGCAGTACCACCGGCACCGCCAGCGCCGGGATCAGCGTCGCACGGATATTCTGCAGGAACAGGTACATCACCACCACTACCAGCGCGATCGCTTCGATCAGGGTGATCACCACATCCTCAACGGAGATTTTGATGAAGTCAGTGCTGTCGAGTGCATAAGCCACCTCATAACCTTCCGGCATTGAGTGGTGATACTCTTCAACTTTGTTTTTCACCAGCGTCGCGGTGGCCAGCGCATTTGCGCCCGGCGCCAGCATCACACCGACACCCGCCGCAGGATGCCCGTTGAGTCGGGTGGTCATGTCATAGGATTCGCCGCCCAGCTCCACCCGCGCCACATCACCCACGCGCACGATGGCACCGCTTTTGTCGCTTTTAACGATGATGTTTCGGAACTGATCCGGCGTCTGCAGTCGCGACTGCGCTCTGACCGTGGCGGTAAGCTGCTGATTGTCGGGCGATGGCAGGCCGCCGATTTTACCGGCTGAAACCTGAATATTCTGCGAGCGTATAGCCGCCGACACATCGGAGGGCTGCAACGCAAAGGAGTTTAGTTTGAAGGGATCGAGCCAGATACGCATCGCGTACTGACCGCCGAACACCTGGATGTCACCGACCCCTTCGGTCCTGGCCAGCGGCTCCTGCATATTACTGACCAGCCAGTCACCGATATCCGTGCTGTTGCTTTTGCCCGTGGTGTCATACAACCCCATCACCAGTAGGAAGTTTGACTGCGATTTGGTCACGGTAACACCAAGCTGCTGCACTTCGCTGGGCAGACGGGAGAGCGCCTGCTGCACCTTGTTCTGCACCTGTACCTGAGCCGTGTCCGGATCGGTGCCCTGACTGAAGGTGACGGTAACCGACACATTTCCCTGTGAACTGCTGCTGGAGGTAAAATAGAGCAGATTATCCAGCCCGGTAAGCTGCTGCTCGATCACCTGCGTGACGCTGTTCTCCAGCGTCTCCGCAGAAGCACCGGTATACGTTGCGCTGATATTCACCGAAGGTGGCGCAACATCGGGATATTGTTCAACCGGCAACAGGGTAATGGAGAGCGCGCCAAGCAACATGATTAAAATGGCAACAACCCATGCGAAAACGGGACGATAAATAAAAAAACGAGAAAACATCAGCGGGATCTCTTCCTTTTGGGCGGGTGCAAAACCTGCATTCCTGCAGGCTAACAAACAGCGTTGATTATAGGGTGTAACCTCAGGCTGAACATCCTGGCGTGTTCTTTTCTTAAAGCTGAGGGATCCCGGGACGCTGCATTTTCGATTTATCGCGGATTTAACTGTGCTGACATCCTATGTGGGCATCAAAGAGAAAGCCGATCCATAACGAATCTGATGATGCATTAAGCAAAATGGTGAGCCCTGACTATTCTCAAATAAAGGATATTGATCAGGAGAAAACCATGAAATTTTTCTACTTCGTTTCGCTTATCGCCTCTGCCCTCTATTTACTGGCCTTCCTGCCTAAACTCCGCACCCGTCGTGAACCCATAGCCTACTGGGGATGCTGGACTTATCTGGGTGCTAACGCCATTTTCTGGGCCGTTTATGGTGTCATGCATTACATTTGATGTCATTTTTTAAGCAAAGCGGTAAACAGGGATGTTTTGGGCGCTATCCTGCTGATTAATTGGGTTAGCGTGAGCGGGAACGTAGAGATATATCATTTTTGAGTTTTCATCACAGCGACATAATTTTGTGCCTTCTCACAGCCCCGGCAGTTACTCAGGATTGCGAGACGTGCTGGAAAAATCATATAAGGCGGCTACGCTGATTTTCAGCTAACCCTCTGGATTTTAAAGCCTCCCGTCCCGAGGAACACGATGATTTCTTCTTCTGTTCCGTTATGGGATATATTGGCATCACTATCGTGAAATTTTCTCTGCATAACAGGTTATCCCGGCAATGGCTTTGATCCCTAAAAACTACACGCAGCTGGAAAGCGGCTACCGTGAGAAAGCACTTAAAATCTATCCGTGGGTGTGTGGACGCTGCTCACGCGAGTTTGTTTATTCAAACCTGCGCGAACTGACGGTCCACCATATCGATCACGACCACACCAACAACCCGGAAGATGGCAGTAACTGGGAGTTGTTGTGTCTCTATTGTCATGACCACGAGCACTCAAAGTACACCGAGGCTGACCAGTATGGCACCCGTGTAGTGGCTGGCGAGGACGCACAAAAAGATGTCGGTGAGGCAACCTACAATCCCTTTGCTGACCTGAAGTCGATGCTGAATAAGAAGAAGTAATGACTGAACTGTCAGGCTGGCCGACCGGCGTGACAGTCTCGCTTCCCGAAGAGGATCACAACGTCTGGCCGCGGCCAGAACGCAGTGTAGTCCGTCGTGCCAGATGCCACCCTGGCCAGACTCAGCGCGATATGAATCTTTTACCAGCCGGTTATTTCAGATTTTGATATCAGTTATGGCCGGGAGAACCGTACGTCAATCCCCCCCTCACCGACACGCTTTTTGAGGCTATCTGTCGACAGCACCTTTCCTATTGGCGTGTAGCTATAGGAGCTCTGGAATGTCTCGTAAAAAAGAACCAGCGTCTTATTGCCATACAGCATCACATCGCCCTGCTGGATCGTGCCGGGTTTATGCGGATCGCTATTAAGAGCAGCAGGCAGGTCTGCAAACTTCTCATTGCCGTTCAGCTCCTCCATCGTCATGGTCAGCGGGAGTTGCTGTACAAATGCTTTCGCGGTGGCGTTATCAGCCAGCGCAATCTCATACGACTGATGGTTGATCGTCATAATAATCTTCATGGGACGCAGCTCTCCTGCCCGAACCGGGCCACTGGCTTTAACGGGCATCAGACTATAGGTGGAAAGTAAAACCAGCAAAAGTAAGGCTCTTTTCATAAGGTTGCTCTCCGGATTAGGGCGCATCTGTTCAGACATGGAGTGCGTTACTGCGATCGCCGTCCAGCCCTGAATAAACTGGCTCACTTACCCGCCGTTATCTGATGGTAAAGATTTATCCTTCACCCTTTCCCTGCATCATCCTCCTGTCGGCGGAACTCGCGCACCGCTTATTCTGCAATAGCCTGGATGCGCTGCGCTTCATCTGATGTGCTGAACTGATTTGCGGCTTACGTTTCGGACTGTCGAAACATTTTGAGAAATAATTTCCCTGAATAACAGCCAGTTTCCACGTTGTTGCAACTATTTCTGTACCAGGCTTAACAAATAACAACAGAGACAATGTGGAGCATTATGAAAGAGCAAAATCGCACAAATGGCATCGCTCCTTATGGGGGTGCCGCCGGAGGCTGGGGCGCACTGAAGGCGGTTGCCGATGCTATCCGCGGCCAGATGTCTGTGAAACAGGATGTGATCGCCCTGTTTAAAGTCAACCAGCCGCAGGGCTTTGACTGTCCGGGCTGCGCCTGGCCCGACCCGCAACATGCCTCATCATTTGAGTTCTGCGAAAACGGCGCAAAAGCCGTCTCCTGGGAAGCGACCAGCAAACGCACCACACCGGAATTTTTTGCCGCTCATACCGTGACTGAACTGTGGGAGCGCAGCGCACTGCATCTGGAGGGCGAAGGCCGCCTGACCCATCCGATGAAGTACGATGCCGCTACGGATACCTATCAGCCCATCGAATGGGAGACGGCGTTCCGGGAGATTGGAGAGCATCTGCGCAGCTACGACGATCCGGACAGCGTAGAGTTTTATACCTCGGGACGCGCCTCCAATGAAGCGGCGTTTCTGTGGCAACTTTTCGCCCGCGAATATGGCACCAATAACTTCCCCGACTGCTCAAACATGTGCCATGAACCGACCAGTGTCGGGCTGCCGGAGTCAATTGGCGTCGGCAAAGGAACGGTAGAGCTGGAAGATTTTGATCACTGCGACCTGGTGCTTTGTATCGGTCACAATCCAGGTACCAACCATCCGCGCATGCTGGGCACGCTACGGGAAGTGTCGAAACGCGGTGCCACTATTGTGGCGATCAATCCGCTGCGTGAACGTGGGCTGGAGCGCTTTACTTCGCCGCAGAGCCCGATTGAGATGCTGTCAATGAGCTCCACTGAGCTGGCCTCGACCTACTACAAGGTCAGGGTGGGCGGTGACGCAGCGATGTTGAAAGGGGTGATGAAGATCCTGCTCACTATGCACGAGGAGGCGCTGAGCAAAGGCGAACCCGGCGTGATTGATGAAGCATTTATTACTGAGCACACTGAAGGCTTTGACGCCCTGAAAGCCGACCTGGAAAGCACGGACTGGGAGCATATCCTGAAAGTCTCGGGCATGGCGCGTGAGGAGATCCAGCATATCGCCCGGCTCTACGCCAGCGCTGAACGTACCATCATCTGTTATGGCATGGGAATTACCCAGCACCAGTACGGCACTCAGAACGTGCAGCAAATCGCTAACCTGCTGCTGATGCGCGGCAATATCGGCAAGCCGGGTGCAGGTATCTGTCCGTTACGCGGTCACTCCAATGTGCAGGGCGATCGCACGGTGGGTATCACAGAGATCCCGCCGCAGTCGCTGCTGGATGGCATAGAGAGGGTGTTTGGTTTCCGCCCGCCGCAGAAGCATGGTCACGGCGCCATTGAGGCAATAAAGGCGATGCGCGACGGCAAAGCCAAAGCGTTGCTGTGTCTGGGCGGCAACCTGGCCGAAGCGATTTCCGATCCACAGGTCACGTTCCCGGCGATGCGCAATCTTGATCTGGTGGTGCATATGGCGACCAAACTGAACCGCTCGCACCTGTTACTGGGTAAACATAATTATCTGCTGCCGGTGCTGGGCCGAACAGAGACCGATGTTCAGGCAACCGGCGCGCAGAGCGTCACCGTGGAAGATTCGATGTCGATGGTGCATGCCTCACGCGGTTCGCTGGATCCCGCCTCACCCCATCTTAAGTCTGAACCGGCGCTGGTCGCCTCACTGGCGAAGGCAACGCTGCCGGACAGCGTGGTTGACTGGTCGGCCATGGCAGCCGATTACAGCCGCATCCGCGATGCCATTGAAGCGGTGTTCCCAGCGTTTGAAAACTTCAATGAGAGGATTAAGCATCCGGGTGGATTCCGGCTCTATAACGCCGCATCAGAGCGCGTCTGGCTGACGCCATCTGGCCATGCGCAGTTTAAAGTGATGCAGGGCATCAATGAAGATCCCCGGTCACTGAAGTGCCATGATCTGGTGCTCACTACCCTGCGCAGTCACGATCAGTACAACACCACGCTTTACGGGCTGAATGACCGCTATCGTGGCGTGACAGGCCGCCGCGATGTGCTGTTTATCAATGCAGAAGAGGCGGAGAAGCGACAGTTACGGGTCGGTGACCGTGTCGATCTGATGGCGCTGGACCCGGATGGCAATCCCACCTCGCGCCAGATGAAAAACCTGACCATCGTGATTATTGATATGGCCCCAGGTTCGGTCGGCGCTTACTATCCCGAAGCCAATGTGATGGTTCCGCTCGACAGCCACGATACCAAAAGCGGCATTCCCGCCTATAAAAGTATTCCGATATCCATGAAACGTGTCACTGACGAGACCCGGACGACCTCAGGCGTTTTACGCTAGTCAGGCGTCTCAATTTGCGAATGTTGCCAGCGTGGCCGGTGCTCCGGTCACGCTGTTTGCCTTGTTTCACTCTGAAGTTTTATCGATCCTCTCTGCCTGCTTTACCGCCTGTAAAGCACCCGACGTGAAGCAAGCCTGACGGTAACATCATATACACTACAGTCCTGAAAACGGCTCTATAAACGATCGACTCTTTTTTGCCTGCGCAGATGTTCAGCGCCCTACCGGAAAAATGCCATGTTTCACCTGATTTTCAGCTTACCCAGCTGGTATGTAATTGCGCGCGTCATTATTCCTTTGTCCCTGCCACTTGTTGTAAAGATCCTGCTCTCCGCTCTGGTGCTGCTGGCGTCACAATATCTTCTGGTGAGCCGTTTTACCTCGGGCGGGATCTTCTCCGCTGAAATGCCCCGCATCATCATCATTCTGTTTAACTGGGCGTACAGCACCGTGCTGCTGCTGGCGCTGCTTCAGATGCTGATGGATGCGGTTATGCTGATTGCCCTGCTGTTGCGTCATCCGCTGGAGCTGGTTCCCGGTGTTCGCTATCTGGCCGTTGTGCTGGCGATGGGACTGGCTGCCTTTGGCGTTCAGCAGGCGATACGCGTGCCGCCGGTCAAAGAGGTGACTCTTGCGCTGCCCAACCTGCCCGCTGAATTCGATGGCTATCAGCTGCTGCAGCTGACCGACCTGCATATCACCCGGTTGTTTAATGCGGCCTGGACCGCCGCAATGGTTGAACGGGCAATGTCTCTCAAAGCCGATCTGATTGTGGTCACGGGCGATGTGATCGATGGCAACCTGGCGCATCGGCGGCAGGACGTTGCGCCGCTGCGCGGGCTCGCAGCGCCTGACGGCGTATGGGCTATCACCGGCAACCATGAATATTTCTTCCATCAGGCAATCTGGACGGCGCATCTGGCCTCACTGGGTCTGCAACCTCTGCTCAACAGCCATACCGTGATCCAGCGCGGAACCGCAAAGCTGGTGATTGCCGGCCTGCCGGACGCCTCCGCACCCGGCAGAAACGCGGTCGGCCCGGATCTGGCCCGCGCGCTGGAACAGGCACCTGAAAACGCGCCGGTAATCCTGCTGGATCACCAGCCACGCAATGCACGCCAGAACGCAGCGCAGGGCGTGGATGTGCAGCTCTCAGGACATACACATGGCGGCCTGATTATCGGGCTGGACAGGCTGTTTGCTAAACCCAACGCCGGGTTTGTTTCCGGGCTTTATCAGGTCGGCGGAATGCAGCTCTATGTGAATAACGGCACGGCACTCTGGCCAGGCATGGCGGTGAGGCTGGGTCGTCCCTCAGAACTCACCCGGATTACCCTTCGCCGCCAGCCGTAGTTGCGTGAAGAAATAGCCTCAGGAAAGTGCGGTTTTCGCAGGTGTGCATAAGATTGAGTGAGACAAAGGAGATCACCATGACGATGTTATGTACCGCCTGCGGAACGGCTTATCCCGCTCATTCCACTCATCAGCACTGTAAAATCTGTGATGATGAACGCCAGTACGTTCCGGCCGCCGGTCAGCGCTGGATCGCGTTTGATGAACTGCGCGCCAGCCACTCCAATAAGTGGACGGCTCACAGCGATGCGCTGTTAAGTCTTAAAACCGTGCCTGAGTTTGCCATCAACCAGCGCGCTTTTCTGCTGCGCACGCCGCACGGCAACGTGCTGTGGGACTGCATTGCCAACCTTGATGATGCCACCTATACGCTGATCGCGGCGCTGGGCGGCATTGATGCTATCGCCATTTCACATCCGCACTACTACACCACCATGCAGGAGTGGGCTGAAGCGTTTAATGCGCCCATTCATCTGCACGCCCGCGATCGTCAATGGATTGTGCGGAAGAGTCCACATATCCAGTTATGGCAGGGCGAGTCGCTGACGCTGATGCCCTCTGTGACGCTGTTACGGCTGGGCGGTCATTTTCCCGGCGGCAGCGTGCTGCACTGGGACGAAGGAGAAGGGATGATTCTGGCGGGTGATATTATCCAGGTCACGCCGGGTGCGCATGGCGTGTCGTTTATGTGGAGCTACCCGAATATGCTTCCGCTGTCAGCCGCTACGGTAGGCGACATACTGCATAGGCTCTCCGGCGTGACATTCGGGCAACTGTATGGCGCGTTTGAAGGGCAGGATATCCATCAGCAGGCAAAAGAGAAGGTGATGCGGTCGGGCGAGAAGTATCTGGCCTGTCTGCAGGATCATCAGGCGTAGCGCGGAATAAACGCTGAGAAGAGAACAGCCACCCACAGGCGGCTGTTTAACACCATTATGCGGTCTGGAACACCGCAACCATCGTACGTAACTGCCCTGCGCGCGCGGCGAGCTCATCAGCTGAGGAGGCCGACTCTTCAACCAGCACGGCGTTCTGCTGCGTCACCTGATCCATCTGGTTCACCGCAATATTGACCTGCGAGATACCACTGCTCTGCTCTTCGGATGAAGAAGTGATGTCGCGCATCAGCTGAGAGGTCTGTTCAATGGCGCTGACGCTCTGTTTCACCTTATCGCCTGCGTTCTGCGCCATGGCGATCCCTTCCTGCGCGTGGCCGACTGACTGCTCAATCAGACCCTTGATCTCTTTAGCTGCACTGGCTGAACGTTGTGCCAGTGCCCGCACTTCCGACGCGACGACCGCAAAACCTTTACCCTGCTCACCGGCGCGTGCCGCTTCAACGGCCGCATTCAGTGCCAGAATGTTGGTCTGGAAGGCGATACTGTCGATCACCGAGGTAATCTCTTCAATTTTACCTGAGCTGCCACGAATTTTGTGCATGGTCTCCATCACCGAATCCATTGCTGCACCACTGGAGAGTGCAGCCTGCGTGGCAGATTCTGCACGGGCAGAGGCAAAGCGCGTGTTATCCGCGTTCTGCTGAATGATTGCCGCCAGCTGCTCCATGCTGGCAGCCGTTTCAGCCAGTGAAGCCGCCTGTTGCTCGGTGCGCGACGACAGATCGCCATTGCCACGGGCAATCTCTTCTGAGGAGTTGGCGATGGTAGCCGCGTTACCTTTGATATCCGACACCAGTTGAGCAAGACGCTGCTGCATCCGCATCAGTGCATTCAGCAGCTCAGCCATCTCATTGCTGCCGGAAACGTTCAGCTGTGCCGTCAGATCGCCCGCCGCGACGCGGCTGGCAACTTCGACCGCTTCTTTAACCGGCCGGGTAACAGAACGGGTGATCATCACGGCCAGCAGAATGGCCAGCAGCGCGACGGCAAACAGACCTGCCAGTAACAGATATTGCGCATAGCGGCGTTCCTGGATCTGCGTCTGCATCATTCCTTCCAGACGATGGCTGGTTTGTTCACCCAGCTCGCCGTAACGGTTAATCGCCTGGGTAAAGATCCGTACATAGTCAACCGGCGTCACGCTGGCGTGACCGCTGACAAAGACACTATCAGCCAGATTCAGCGCACTCAGCGCCTGCTGGTTCGCATCCTGTGCCAGATTGCCAAAGGTGGTTTTAAGATCTGGCTCAATGGAAAATACTTTATCCATGTTGCCGCTAAACTGTCTCAGCGCCGTTTTGCCATAATCAAGCTGAAATGCCATGCGGCTGCGATCGGCATCCGACACATTCCCACCCGCAATCAGCGACGTGCCGCTAGCACGAATCTGTCCCAGCGTTTCAGTCAGTTGCGGCAGGCGACTAAAGATACTGACAATCAGCTGGTAGGTATTCAGATCGGCATCCAGCGATAGCTGATAAAAATCAAGTACATCCTGGTTCGTATCGAGTAGCACCTGAATCAGCTGAGCATGTCGCGTCAGGCTGGTTGCCAGGGTCAGTTTGCCCGCGTTAATATCGTTCTGCAGCTGGCTCCACTCCTGATTAACCCGCTCCAGCCGCTTCAGCGGCTGCGCCTGCTCATTATTCTGACGTAATTCGTCAGCAATCGTCTGAGATAAGCGATTAACCTCACTGACCAACGCCATACGTGGCGCGTTATCTGGCTTGTTCAGCGAGATAGCGATCGCGCTTTCCGCACGGTGCCGCTGCAGCAAGTTCAGCAACTTGAGCACCTTTCTTTCGACCGGTATACCGGTCAGTTCCACATTCTTTGTATCAATAAGCTGGTTGCCCGTCTGAATAAACAGAAAGGTGGGTAAAATAAACAGCACCAGCGCAAAGGATCCGAGTAACAGGAATTTCGCTGGCAAATTAATCCGGTCGAGTATTTTTTTCATTCTTTTCCGCTCTGATGTGTGAGACGTGCAGGTGTGTAGCGCACGAAATAGCTTTCGTAATATTATTTTTACCGTTTCTTTGACATAGCCAGAGATGCCTCATGCAGCACAATGTCGCTATGAAGAAAGGAGTTTCGTAAAAAAATCAGAAGTACATATAACACGGAAGGGAGTATAGATTGCGCCGCGTTATTTTACAGTGAATAAAATGACAATATTTACTTCAATATCTGCCTAAGCCAAACTTAAAAAAATACCTTACAAATCATAAAATTGAAATAAAAACACCTGGCAAAAAGCATTAAGCAACGAGCCTGACTTCAGCGTTATTGTTTTGAAGATAAATAAATTCAAGTTACATCATGAATAGCCGATAACTGACATCCTGCCTGTATCTGACTCATTATCACCAGACTATCAAAACAAATATCTACGCCCGGCAAATTCCAATTTAAACCTTATAACCCTAAAGAGTTATTTGCGATTTTAAAATGAAATCGATTTCATATTATATTTATTTCAGGAAAAGCCGCTTTATTTATTTTGATTTAAGATAAAAAAAGCCCCCACATTGTGGAGGCCCTTAAGTTACTGCTCAACTATTAAAAACTTTCCCAGTTCGCCTTAGTCAGGTCGATGGTCTGGTGCTCAGGCTGCTTTGTGTGTAATACCGGACGCCGTACTGCAGCGGTCTGCTGCGACTGTACTGCACGGTTATCGCTTTCCAGCTTAAAGGTCGCCACCAGCCCCGACAGCGTTTCTGCCTGCTCCTGCAGCGACTTAGAGGCGGATGAGGCCTCTTCCACCAGCGAGGCGTTCTGTTGCGTCACTTCATCCATCTGGCCAATGGCCTGATGAACCTGTTCAATGCCTTTACTCTGCTCAGAGGTAGCCGCCGCAATCTCATTGACCAGATCGGCCACCTGCTGAATCGCCTGACGGACATTTTCACTGTTAGATCCAACGCCGCTGGCCTGCTCTAAACCGTGCTCGACCTGTGAAACCGATGTTGAGATAAGATCCTTAATTTCACGGGCGGCAGAAGAGGAGCGCTGCGCCAGATTGCGCACTTCAGAGGCAACAACGGCGAAGCCGCGACCATGCTCGCCTGCACGCGCTGCCTCGACTGCCGCATTCAGCGCCAGAATATTGGTCTGAAACGCGATGCCTTCAATCAGTCCGGTAATTTCAGAGATTTTGGCAGAGCTGGCGCGGATTTCATCCATGGTGCTGAGCATCTGCTTCACCGCCGTCCCATTCTGGATTGACATGTGATTCGCGTTATTTGCCAGGCTGCTGGCCTGTTGCGCACCTTCTGAGTTCTGTCGCACCGTTTCGCTCAGTGTCGCCATGCTGGCTGAGGTTTGCTCCAGTGAAGCCGCCTGTTCTTCCGTGCGTGCAGAGAGATCTTCGTTGCCCGCCGCTATCTGCGTTGATCCGGTACTCACCGATTGCGCGGCGTGACTGACGGAGAGCAGCGTGCCGGAAACGCGCGCCAGCAGCTGATTAAATGCCATCGCCGTTTTGCCGATCTCATCCTTACTGCGGACCTCCGCGGTATGAGTCAGGTCGAGGGTATGACTCACCTGCGTCATGGTATTGACCATGCCTGAGAGGCTCTTTTTGATGCCGAGAATCACCTTAGTGGAGAAACCGGCCAGTATCAGAATAAGCAGCAGCGATCCGCCAGACATCGCCCACAGGGTCTGGCTATAAACGCGCTTGTTCTCCGCCCTGAGCTGTTCGCCAATATCGATATTCAGCTGAATCTGACGAGTGAAATCCGCTTCCATCTTACGGGATGCGGCACCAATACCGCCCTCACTCTGCAATAACGGCAGCGTGACCGCATCATTATGGGCGCGTGACGCGGCAAGAAATGCCGGCAATGCGCTGCGGACCGCATCCAGATTTTTATAGGCCTGTTCCGTCATCGCTTTGTCTTCATCGTTCGAGATGTCGTTAGCCATGTAGTAATCATTGAGCGACTTAATCTGCGTAAGCAGATTCTCAATGCGCTCTTCCGCAGCAGGGAATTTTGCCGCATCGCTGGTGCTGTGGTGGCGATAAAGCGCAATACCCAACTGATTGGTCACGCTGATCGATTTATTGAGATCGCGAATGCTGGGTATTGCGTTCATCTGTACATATTCAAAGCGGGATTGAAAGCCCGAAATTACTGATAAAGAGATAATCACCAGCGCAATCAGTGACATTGCAAGCAGTGAGAAAATCAATACCAGACGTTGTGTAATAGTCATACTTGCCCCCGGCAAAAAAAGAATAATCTGGACATAATTTAAAGTTGGATCGTTCTTATCGGCTCTTGTCTGCAGGGCTTTAATTAAGCATGGCGAATATATTTTTTTATTTTTCCTTGCGAATGGTACAGAGTGAACTAGCCAGAACACTACTCTGCCATTTATTCATTTTTATTTTGACACACCTTTTTACATCTCATCATCTGAGATAAATTTGCCACATCTCCTGTCAGAAGATTTCCACTGCCGGATGGTCACAATGAAGCGGAAGCAGCCATTCATTTGGATCTGATAATTAGCCCGCTAATTCAACAGCGATGCTGATGATAATTGTTAAGGAGAAGGCGATTTAAATTCGTGGGATACCGTCGCAGACGCAGCAAAGGCAGGGCTTGTAAAGCTGAAGAGCTGAAGAGCTGAAGGGGTGAAAAACCAGCATGACAGTCTGTCATCAGATTTTCTGATAAGAGGATGACTGGCTACCTGTCAGATAACAGGCGACGGTGGGAGATTTTAGCCTTTTGTGTCAGGGCCAGATTAAATCAGTGAAATCGCTGGCGGAATGCTGAATCTGGTCTATGCTCACTGGCCCGACCAGGCTTTAGTCTGTTGGGTAGCAATAACGCTTAAAATAAAAAAAGGTAGTCGTCATGGATTTAGCCACATTTGAAACCAGAACCGGTCTTTGGCCACACATGCAGTTTACGGATGTTGAATATGAAGTGTGCAGCGCAGGTGTAGAGATCTATGCCATTGATGTCAGTCGTCAGACCAAGAGCAAGCTATTTATCTGTCGTGTCACCAACGAGCAGCAGGCAGCGTCGCTAACGGCACAGTTCAAAGAGTGGTTGCCGAAGTTAAAGCTTAAAAAACGCAAAGTCGCATTGAATCTGGCGCGCATGGCGTGCGAGAAGAGCTTCCCCGCGAATCCTAAATTCCAGGATCGGTCTGACATGCGTCGGAACACATCCAGGCTCTGATGCCTGCTTCAGCCTGTATCTGTTACAGCAGTCAGGCTGAAACCCTTTCTTATCCTGTCTGCGCTGCGGCACGTTTTAATCACGCGCCGCAGGCACACGGAACAGCCGACATTCCCCGGGCTCAATTGAGATATCACTGAAAGTCGTGATATGCATCTCGATCCAGGTATTCGCGGCCCGAAGCGTGTGAGGTGATTTGCGTTGTTCCAGTTCAGCCACAAAATCCCGGGTACTCACTGTGCACTGACCGGTATCATCCCGCCTCACCGCCTCTTTGAATGCTGACCAGACCTCATCATCCTGTGACATCTCTACCCCACACCGGCTCTCAATCGATAATATGCTGTATATATAAACAGTACAATTATTCGCTTTAAGGGTCAAGTCTGCTCTGTTTACCAGTCTCAGATCGCTAAGCAATGGCTTAATTGTGGCCATTTATAGCAGAACCAGCAGCCGAAACAGGACTTTAATCCTAATCTTAGAAATCGTTTTCATATCTGATTAAAGTATTGATTTAAATAGCCATTGAATATTGTTAGCTTTTTAATTGTTTGATATCTAATTAAAAAAAGAGTTAACCGTAGCGGCATAAACATCGTTTTTGCCCTATCTTTGAATGGCTCTGTAATGAAATCCACTTCTTTTACAGAGTGATCTGACTCCTACCCTTGCCCCCTTTTACAGGGGGCACTTTTTTCAGATAAGGCAGATATCAACATCTGATTGTCTCTGCAGACCGACAACGTTCATGCGTTGCTGACTACTGTGCTGATGACGTTAAGGGAGTGTCTGGAAAAGTGGTTGATTTGTAACCTGATAATTCATTGGTTGTGCTGACATCGCCTGAAGCCTGAAACAGTGGATTGAATCTCAAAACAATTTTCCGAAATAGCAAATAAACGGATTTTTACCCGCTTAAAAGCCTCGCCAGAATGACGTGGTAAGGAGAATAAAAAGTGCGTAATAATCTGGCAATATCAGATTGACCAGCGCCTCACCAGGGAAGCTGTAACGTTATAATAATGCGCTATATCTGCTGTTCGCCCCCGATTTTATGGGGGTTTTTCTTTTCCCTTCATTTCTATGCCCGGTTATTGCCGCACTGCGATCTGATGTCCTGATTGTCGAATCCTTTAGTACTACCTGAATCTACGATTAAATTAATGCTGCAAATATAACGGCATAATGGTCGTAGTTGTGCGCTTAACCAGCAATATTTCTGTGATATGTTTAATCAGTAACTTTCTGCCACGTGAGTCTGATTATGCTCTCCACCCTTATTTACCGTAGCCAGCTTGCGGGTTCTGTCTCGCCAGAGAGATTGAAAGCGCTGGTGGAGCGCGCCAGTATCAAAAATGCTGAGGCTGAAGTCACCGGGATACTGCTCTATGACGGACAGCACTTTTTTCAGGTGCTGGAGGGTAGCGTCGACAACGTTCACACGGTTTTCCAGCGTATCAGTCAGGATGAGCGGCATTTTAACCTGATTGAGCTGATGCGGGATTACGCCCCTGCGCGTCGCTTCGGTCATGCCGGTATGGCCTTATTTGATTTACGTGATTATCAGAAACACACCGTAGTGGATGCCCTGCTTAAGCGGGTTACCCTGAGTGATGAACGGATCAGAGATGACCGGGTGGTGAAGTTCCTGCGTTCTTTCGTCGAGGGGCGGGATAAAGAGACGTTTATCAAAATTGATCCTGCCAGTCAGTGGACGCTGACAACACCCGTCACCTCCGAATCTCAGCCAGCCTGGCAACCGGCACCGGGTCAGCGTTGTGAATTTGCGCTACAGCCTATTGTGGATACAGCAAATCGCCGGATTGTCTCCTGTGAAGCCTTGATACGTGGCCAGCACGGCGCATCACCCGCTGATTACTTTTCACAGTTGCCAGAAAGCGAGCGTTATCAGGGCGATCTGCACTCTAAAACCTACGCTTTCCAGCTGGCCAGACATCTGGGGTTGCGCGAGCAGACGCTCTCCGTCAACCTGCTGCCCATGTCGCTGGTGGTAATCGATGATGCTGTTGAACATCTTATCCAGCAGATCAGGCAGCAGGGATTGCGACCAGAGCAGGTGGTGGTTGAGGTGACCGAAGATGAGATCATCTCGCGCTTCGACGCATTCCAGTTTGCTGTCCAGCAGCTGAAAGCGGCCGGGATCAGCCTGGCGCTCGATGATTTTGGCGCCGGTTTCGCTGGCCTGTCGCTGTTAGCCGATTTCCAGCCCGACAAAGTGAAAATCGATCGCAAGCTGATCACCGATATCCACCGCAGTGGCCCGCGTCAGGCGATTGTGATGGCCATCATTAAATGCTGTCAGGCGCTGGAAATTACGGTTATTGCGGAAGGGGTTGAAAAAATTGAAGAGTGGCTCTGGCTGGAAGGTGCCGGGGTGCGCTATTACCAGGGCTTTCTGTTTGCCCGTCCAGCCCTCAATGCCCTGCCTGCAGTAAGCTGGCCAGCACGACGCCCGGAATAGACCCCGCCGTGATAATCCCCTTTCCTTCCCTTTTGCCCATAATTTGATGCGGCTCACACCGCTTCGCTGCAAAAGGCAAAAGCTGTGCCATGCTTGATTCATCTGACAGCCTTCAGGCAACACAGATATTCATCAGGTCACTGGACAACAACCGGAAATGGGAGAGTCACCATGAACGAAGATCGCATTGGCGGTAACTGGAAGCAGTTCAAAGGTAAAGTTAAGGAAAAATGGGGTGATCTTACGGATGACGATATGACCGTTGTAGAAGGGAAGCGCGATCAGCTGGTCGGTAAAATTCAGGAACGCTACGGCTACGAGAAAGATCGTGCCGAAAAAGAAGTGAAAGAGTGGGAAGATTCCAACAAGTACCACTGGTAACGTGTGCTTAATCGCCGGGCGTCTCTGCGTCCGGCATCTGCCCTGTACCCCTGTTTAATCCCCCTCACCCACTGCCATCTCAGCACACGATACACCGGCAGATTTTGGAAATGATTGTTTCTTTATTTATTCCTGACGCGCATACTGCGTCATCTTCCCTGTTCATGGGATCTCAATGCCTTCCGGATATCAATTATGCCTCAGCACTCTACCGACACCGTATGTGGTCTCGTCGGTGTTCTTCCTGAAACTCTGCGCCGCTGGCGCCGTGCCGGGCTGATAACGCCGCCTGGCCCTGCTGGTTACTCAGATAATCAGCTTACGCGTGCGCTCTGTGTGCGTGAAATGACCTCAGGGGGTCATACGCTTTTTGATATCCATACTGCATTTAACTGGCCCAGCGTTGCGCTGCCTGGCGGCTGGGCCTGCCGGGAAGAGGATATGTTGCACCTGCTGGCGCATAATACGGACGCAGATGTTGATCGCGAACTACAGATGATGAATACCGACTATTGTGGTGATGATTATGTTAATCGCTACCTGCGGCCGCTCAACCTCTGGCTGCGCACTGATCTCAGCGAAGGTGCGGCGCGGCGCCAGCAGCGCTTTCATTCAGCGGTAGTCAGTCAGTGGGAGCGCCTGGCGCTGGCCTCACAACGACGCAGCACCGTACCGCTGTTTCTTGAAGCAGTCAGCGTCACAGATGAAACCGAGATCTGGATGGAAGCGATACGGCTTAACGGACAGGGCTTTCGGGTTGAAGTTGCAGCAGATGCGTCAGGTATCCCCGCCGTGGCGCAACGCCGCTTTGAGCATCATCTGATGTGGTGTGGTGATGGTATCAGTGCATCGATGAAGGCTGCATTTCACTCCAGTCTTGAGGCGGGTGAACCGATCATGCTGACCGGAACGAATACCGGCTTACCGTCGCAAATCAGCCTTATGGCAGCCAGCGCCTGAACTCTTTTGACTTTCTTACCTGCCAGTGAATAAAAAGGCGGAAACAGCCTGTGCCGTTTCCGCCCTGTTCATGTTACTGATGTTCAATAGTTCGCTGACCGCCGATCGCAATCGGGATACGGCGCGGTTTCTCGCTCTCCGGTATTTCCTGGATCAGATCAATGCTAAGCAGACCTTCCGCCAGGCTGGCTCCGGTGACCTTCATGTGCTCTGGAATGGAAAAGCTCAGCTGGAAATCGTGTCGGGAAATGCCGCGGTGGATCCAGCTGGTGTTCTCTTCCCGGGCCTCGCCAGACGCTTCCTGTGACGGTTTCTCTCTGTGACCGGCCACTGAAAGCCGTCCGCCTCGTAACTCGATCTCCAGTTCATGCTCTTTCCAGCCAGGTACACTGACGGTCAACGCATAGCGATTATCCTCAACCCGCTGCAGATCGTAAGCGGGAACCGACGTTACCGGGCTGTCGCCAGTAAGCTGACTGAACAATTTATCGATGCGATTAAAGCGGTCTGAAAAGACTGAATCAGACAGCGAAGGGAACACTGAAAATTGTTGTACTGACATGGTGATAATCTCCTGAACAGGTTCATCCAAAAGTTCATCTGATCGGGCTCATATTTCCGATCATCTCCATAAATAGGGATCAGT
Source organism: Pantoea sp. XAF26B01_ASV70 (assembly GCF_054512635.1). NCBI lineage: Bacteria > Pseudomonadati > Pseudomonadota > Gammaproteobacteria > Enterobacterales > Erwiniaceae > Pantoea > Pantoea sp. XAF26B01_ASV70. The sequence continues at coordinate 7,513 of NZ_JBTNCJ010000004.1, read as the reverse complement.
AGTCAGTTTTCAAGTTGGTAAATATAATTTTTTTACCGTTATCAGACAGCCGGTTACCACAGAAATAAATTTCAGGGTATTAACGCAGCCGTTACTTTTTGCTCTGAGGTGCAAGAGCAAAATGGGGATGACAGCCAGCCAGTAATAACAGCAACTCATATTCTCCCTGACTTAATAGTGTCGGGTTACCTGCGGCTTCTTTGGTTTGCCAGACGCGCAGGCTAAGGTCAAAACGCTCAGCAGCGCTCTGCTGTGAGAGCCCGGCGGCAAGACGAAGTTCACGCACATTACTCTGGACGACCACAGGCGGCCTGGGGGGACGATTCAGCAAACAAAGACTCCTTCAACATGATTAAACCGCAAAGGCACAGCGCTTCACCATCAATAAAAGCGAAGCGACCTGAGAGCGGCCATAACGAAAAGACCACAGAATAATTGACTATTTTAAATAAATGTCAAATTTCAGGTTTAAAAATTATGCATGATTTTTTATAAGCGAAGCGGCATATTTCGCCCTGACGGAGACTTTTCTATTTCCATAGAGTGCTTTATTCCTCCTGCCAGGAATTATCCTGTTATTTGCCTTAAGGGCCATTCAGGGATTATTCCGCTACCTCAAGCGCCCTTTCTTCATCAGGATAGAGGTATAGCCTGAGGGTCATGTTCAGGCAGAATCATTGAAAAAGAGGAGGATAATGAATGAAAAATCCTATCCAGCGTCGCTCGCCCGACGATCTGTCGCAGGTGGAAATTCGTGAACAGTGGCAAATCACCTACTGGACCCAGGAACTGAGGACAACTCAGGAAAGGCTGACACGCGCGATCCGCGAGCGAGGGCCGCGGACCGAACAGGTTCGTGACTGGCTGGAGCAAAACCCGCCGCCACGTCGTCCGACACAATTCATACACGGCATGAAAGGTTAAATTGATTACTGTCTGAAGCGACGCGTTACTGGCGGTCTTGCGGTGGATTGACCTATAGCAGTCAGGAGTACACTGACAGGTCATATCTGCCGGTCTTCATTTTTTCAGGCTTTTACCTGTATTTTTAATAGGTTATCTTCCTGAGCAACCAGCGGATAGCGATCCGTCTCTGGCTGCAGACCTGTTTAATTGTAAAACTGACTTAGAAATAACATTAACCACCCTGAATGCTTATTCATCTCCTGACGGAAAATAAACATTAACAACCGTAAAAACCCTCTCCTGGCTATATAAAATGTACAAATGTAAATAATCAGGCGCATCTTCGATTAAATTTTCGAATCGTAACAACCCCTTTAATGCGTTAAAGAAAATATTAAGAGACACCCGCTGCATAGTCCCTTATTATCAAGTTGAAAATAAAAAATCACGCCATAATTCCTGCCGCCCGAATCACATTTCGCTCCGGACAGTTTTCTTTTTTCGCTCCGTAATCAGCCGGTGCGGGGGTTCTACACACATGTTAAACAATTTAAACGGCGACAATGAGCGCCGCAGCCGCGCCTTACAGGCGTTGCGCGACCCTGATGAAAGCCGCGATGAAGTTCTCCGGAAGTTTGTCCGGTTAGCCAGTCAGGCCCTGGGTATCCCGGGCAGCTTTATATCGGTGCTGGATGATGAGTTCCAGACCGTTCGGGCATCACACAATTTTGAACTGCAACGCTCAACGCGTGCGGATTCACTTTGTCGTCACGTGGTTGATAGCGACAGTGCGGTGATCGTCCCTGATACTTATTACGATGCGCGTTTTGTCACGCATCCCCTGATCACTGGCTCACCCTTTATCCGCTTTTATGTCGGTGTGCCACTGAAAACACGCGATGGCATTATTCTGGGCACACTATGTGTGACCGACACCGAACCGCATGCGTTTCCCAGTGACCAGGTGACGACCTTAACGCTGCTCTCTACGCTGGTAATGTCTTTTCTTGAAGCCTGGCACTCGGCGGGTTTTACCGATCCGGTGACCGGGCTACCTAACCGTCAGCGCCTGATACGTGATTTGCAATATCTTGCCGTTGCCGGCGATACCACGCCACGCCGTCTGGTTCTGATTGATTGCATCGATATGTCGCGTGCTTATGAACTGGCCCGCACCATGGGAATGAGCCCGGTTGAGAGCCTGCTGAAAGATATGGCCACTCTGCTGCCGCTGCGCCTGCGGCCGGCGGTTGGGGAGATGATCTATACGGTGGCCACCGGCCGCTTTGCTATCCTGACCCGAGCGGATAGCCGACTCAGTGCCGCGTGGGTAGCCGGTCGTCTGGAAGGTATCAGTGCGGACATGGATGAAGGTCTGTCAGTCGCGCTGACTCCCCATACCGGTGAGGCTGACTTTGTCGCTGGCAGCATGCCAGCATCTGAAATATTAGGCCGTGCGGTCAGTGCGCTGCATGAAGCGGTCGGCCGCGGCCTGCCCTCTCAGCGCTTTGACGCTGAGGCTGAAACGCAGCGTTCAGAAGATTTCCTGCTGATGACCGATCTTAAAACGGCATTACGCGAGAACACCGGGCTATATATGGTCTATCAGCCGAAAATTTGCCTGCAAAGTGGTAAACCCGTGGGTCTGGAAGCGCTTATCCGCTGGCAACATCCCAGCCGGGGCGAACTTTCACCTGCCGCCTTTATCCCGCTGGCTGAGCAGACCGATCTGCTCTCTGTGCTGACAGCCTGGATTATCGATCGGGCGGTTGAGCGCCTTAGCCGGCTGAGGAATAACTGTATCCAGCTGCCGCTAACGATAAACGTCAGCGTACGTGACTTTGCGCGCGAGGGGTTCGCTTCAGCACTTGAAAGTAAGATGGTCAAATCTAAGCTCCCGACCTCTCTGCTGGGAATCGAATGTCTGGAAACCGAACGTATCCTTGAAAGCCCGACCGCCCTGCGCGGGCTGGAGATGCTCAGAGCACGAGGATTCACTATTTCACTCGATGATTTCGGTTCCGGCTACAGCAATATCAGTTATCTGCGTCGCATGCCGCTTGATGTGATTAAGCTGGATCGTTCCCTGATCAGTGAGCTTTCCTCTGACACGGCTTCACGCATTATTGCACGCAGCATCATCGCCATGCTTAAAGAGCTGGACTATACCGTGGTGGCAGAAGGGGTTGAGTGTCCGGATGCAGTAACATCCCTGACCGAGTATGGCTGCGATCAGGCTCAGGGATATTTCTATTCGAAGCCGTTAAACGAAGAAGCATTGGATCACTGGCTGCACTGGAAGCTGCGTGGCGAGTGTCATTAATCTGGAGCTGGCGCAATCTGATATCAGATTGCATTTTCAGCTATCAGATCGAGCTCTGATATTCCCTATAAGTCATATTCAAAATATTTGATCAATATCAGCAAAAGTTAGCTATATCAGTCTGGCGAGATCGCGCCTATCATTCATTCCATCGAGGCAAAACGCCTCTCCCTGACTGAAATACGCTAAGGAATTGACCATGAACTCCATCAAAACTTTCGTTGCTGTTACTGCACTTTCTCTGATTTCATTCGGTAGTTTTGCCCAGACTATTACCGCTACCGCGTCTACCCTGGATGCTGCTGAAGCGAAAGTCGCGGCACAGGCCAAAGATGCAGGCGCATCCTATAAAATTACCGGCGCACGCGTTGATAATCGTGCTTATGTCTCTGCTGAACTGATCAAATAACATTTCCCCCTTCAATACGATGAGGCTGCCACTACGGCGGCCTTTTTTAGTATGCAGGAAGCATGAGTTCGTCTGCTCAGGTTCAGCGTCTCTGATCCCATTACGATTGTTGGAACCGTGCCCCACAATTTGCCGTTTCGCTTATTGTCACCTGCCGTGGTGCAGTCTGTGCGACAGTGAATAAGGAGAGATGAAACATTTTTTGAACAATGCTAGCGTGTGCGCAACAATCTTATAAAACGGAGCTGCACATGCTGACTACCATAATATACCGCAGCCATATTTCAGATGACTTCTCCATCAGAACCCTGCCTGCGATGGTCGACAACGCCAGCAAAATAAATGCGGCTCACGACGTGACCGGCATCTTATTATTTAACGGTACCCATTTTTTTCAATTACTTGAGGGTCCGGAAGCAGGCATTCAGGCAGTCTATCAGAGAATTTGTGCAGATCGACGGCACCACAATGTGGTGGAGCTGATGCGCGACTATGCGCCTTACCGCCGCTTTGGTAATGCGGGCATGGCCCTCTTTGACCTGCGTGAACACGATCGCTCGTCGCTGCTGCAGGCCGTGCTGGATAAAGGGACGTCAAAATATCGTCTGACCTATGATGATCGGGCACTGCAATTCCTGCGCACGTTTGTAGAGTCTCGTGAGAAAGAGAACTACTACGAGGTCCTCCCCCCGGGTTACTGGGAGTTTATTTCTGAGCACAATGATGTGCCGGACTCCCGTCCGGAGACAGAAGGCGTCAGCTTTCGCCCGGTGGTGGATCCCCTCGCTCGTCAGGTCACAGCGATTGAAGCGACCACTCTGCGACCTGCTCCCGCCGACGACATCTCAGGCGATCAGCTTTATGTTAACGATCTGGAAACCGTGAAAAAGACGTTTGCCCATGCTGGCCTGGTCTGCCCGGACGGTATGACACTGTACGTCAGCCTGCTGCCTATGACGCTTGTAGTGATACCCAATGCCGTCGATCATATTGTGACCGCTATTCATCAGGCGGGACTGGTTCCTGAACAGGTTGTTGTTGGCGTAAGTGAAACCGCAGTGATCTCGCAGCTGGAAGCGTTCTCTGAAGCCGTACGCGCGCTAAAAGCGGTCGGAATCAGTCTGTCGATCGACAATTTTGGTGACGGCTCCGCGGGATTGTCCTTGCTGACTCACATTCAGCCCGACCGCATTCGTATTGATGCCGGTATCACCCGCGATGTTCATCGCAGTGGGCCAAAGCAGGCGGTGGTTCAGGCGATTATTAAATGCTGTTCCGCGCTGGAAATTACCGTCATCGCGGCAGGGATCGTACAGGCAGAAGAGTGGATGTGGCTGGAGGCTGCAGGTGTGATCAACTTCCAGGGCACGCTGTTCGCAGCCGCAGGGCGTTATGAAGCACAATCCGTTGCCTGGCCGGAATATCGGGAGGCGATGTAACACTCTCTGTCCCAACGGTGATAAAGCGGTACGTCAGCGCGAGTCCGCTTTCTTCACCGATGTCCTGCAGAGCAGTATCAAAGCCGCATCGGCCCCGCTAAACACCTCCCCTCCCCTGCGCCCCCATCGGACCCGTTCTTGTGACAGGGATAACGGCAGCGCCTTCCTGATGGTTCCGGCCATGCCTCAATCTCTGTACTCATTCTGGCTTAGTTCTATTTGATAACCACTGTAGCGAGTAAAGTTACCTGTTTAACTCTTCCAGTAAGCAAATCAGTGGCGGATCCTTTTTAGGATCGAACTTCATCGCCTATCCACTGTAGCGAGTAAAGTAACGATATTCAGGGTTCGGAAACCACTGTAGCGAGTAAGCAGAGCAAGTAAATCGTCATCCGTCCTTCTAAATTGCAGCGCGAAGGCGCATTAGCCTTTGTTTCAGGTACTCCAGGTACGGTTTCATTCAGTCATAACCACTATAGCGAGTAAAAAACCGATCTCCCTCTCAACAATGAATTTTGACCCTTGATTGCAGAATCCGCCCTGTGTGGGTCCTCGCAAAGGTGCTTTTATGAATGCAGCTAAGCTCTTTAACTGCAAAAATCTGAAGCACGGCACACCGTTTAACGGCTGTGGCGAGTAACCATTTTTAGGTGTGGGAATTTGGCAATTTAACAGGAAGTCTTTTACTGACAGTGCAATAAATGATAGTGAGTGCTTACTCTATTTAAGGTAACCACTATATCGAGCATAGGCCAGTGACAATAACAACCACTATAGCGAGTAAGCTCCCCATTTCTGCTCCCAATTAACAACCACTGTAGCGAGAATATCGCATTCATCAGCGCCAGTATCTGATCATTAACTGAACGCTTTAGCGATAAAACAACCTGATAACCACTGTAGCGAGTAGTTTACTCACCCTGGATGGACAAAACGGAGATGAAAAAGCGCGTTAACGGAGGAGATAATCACTATAGCGAGTAGAGTAATGACACCAATTCCCCTGCACAGCCTGCTTGAATACTTCATGACGGGCGTACTTTCTGTGCTGTGATCAGGTAAGTAACCACTAAAGCGAGTGAACATTGGGTCTCATTCTGGCTATTACGCTTTTGAGGCCGCTCTTCCGGGAGAGACTAACCACTATAGAGAGTAAACACAGCACCGGGCTCAATTCAGGTCCTGCCGATGGAGAGTGATGAATAGCGCGATTAGCCCTGTTCAGACAGGCGTTACGTATGTTGCTGTCGTGCTGGTAACCACTATAGTGAGTAACGTTACTCGCTACAGTGGTTATTGCGTTTCAGCCCGGCGTTCCCGATAAGAGATTGAAAGCGGAGTAGCATGCTAGCAGAAAGCGTGTCATTGCTTCTTCTGCTTCCTGATTTTGTTCAGTAGCTCTTTTTCTTCACGCGAGACCATCACCAGCTCACTGCTATCCTCTTCAATCACCGGTTCAGGCAGGCTGACGTCAATTACGTCGGAATCGATATCAAGATCGTCAAACTCATCCATCTCATCATCGATCAGGCCTGACTTACTGAGCGGCAGTTCGGCCGGGCGCAGCTTAGGATGACGATAATGAACCCAGAAGTAGACTGATGAGCCACGTCGGGTTTCGGTGTAGTCGAGATAGCCGATCTCTTTTAACTGCTCCATGGCCTTTCTGACGGTGGCATTCTGGGTAATCACACGCGATGTCAGGTTAAGTCTTGCGCGCAGACGCGCCATAGATATCGGCGCAGGCTTCGGCGGAAGGCTTTCAATGAAGGTGTAGAGCGCCTGAGCAGACTCTTTGCGTGCCAGCTCATTGATGGCTTTAAGCTGCAGCAGAACCTTTCTGTCGAACTGATACAGCTCAAAGATCTTGGGATCGGCCTGCAGCGTTACCGTGTCCTTCTTGATGCTGTATTTCGCAGACTGCACCAGGTGCGTCGTGTAGTTCTCTCCGCCCTTGCTGGTAAAAGTCAGGGTGTTAGAGGCAATACGCGTCAGCGAAGCATCCAGACGGCTCCTGAGCTTCGAGGAGAGACGCACTGAGGGTATGCCGCATAGTTTGGCAAATTCAACGAAAGAGAGCGTTACCGTGTCTCCCAGACACTCATGCGTAGCGAATGCACGAATGATCCCGACCCAGGTTTTGAAATCATTATCCATATCCAGGCGGGCACCCAGAATCTTAATGTTGTCATAGCCTTCTGACCTGACCAGGGATAACTGTTTAAGATCCTGGGTCACATCCATGGCGTTCATCTGGTTTTTCTGACTGCGCGCTGTGGATTTTAACGTCGGAACAAATAAACCGAGTCGCATCAATGCTACCGGCTGGACGGTGTTGTTACTGTTGGGAGTAAGAGTAACAACTTCACCTGTACGTTTATCTGTTTCGCTAAACGCATCAGCTATGTTCAGGATATCTGGTTCTTTTCTTGGCAT
>NZ_JBTNCJ010000003.1:0-219369 GCF_054512635.1 Pantoea sp. XAF26B01_ASV70 | reverse complement strand
AAATTTATCTCGTCTCTGAGTTGCAGGATCTGTCTGTGAGTAAAAACGACCTCTATCCCAACAGCACACACACTACATCCCAACAGCACACATTGCTACCCCACCAGTACACACGAACCTCCCGTCAGGACACATGTTTATCCCACCAGCACACATTATAAAAGTGCCTCAGGCCAGATGTGGAGCGGGTTCAGAGACCGCGGGATCTGTTGGGAACTGTAAGGATCATAGTTGGATCAATATTGGATCGAGCCTGTGCAGATGTGGATAAGTGATTTTGTTTGCTAACGCGCCTTCGGCTTGTTCAACAGGCGGTGCCCATACAAAGAATTTGTATGGGCACCGCCTGTTACCATTAGACCTAGCTGCTGCTTCACACCGTATCTTATTCAACCAGTTTCCATACATGCGCTGGCACGCGATCAAAGAGCTTTACAACCGTTAGCTCAGCCTTACGGTGATCGTATGCTGACGTAATTACAAATCATTCACTCGAATCAGCTTTAGATTAGCCCCTTAGATCACCAGACACTTCGCCTCTCTTAAAATAAGAGGTAGTCTTGGAACTATGTTTAACACCAGTCAGAATAATAAGATGGTTGAAGTGTTATCAGGACATGAGCGGCGTCGGCGTCGTACTCCGCAGGAAAAAATTGCCATTATTCAGCAGACTATGGAACCGGGCATGACCGTGTCTCATGTCGCACGACTGCACGGTATCAATGCTAATCAGATCTTCAAGTGGCGCAGGCAGTATGAAGACGGTTCACTGACCGCCGTGACCTCAGGCGGAGAAGTCGTTCCCGCTTCCGAACTTGCTGCTGCCAATAAGCAAATCCGCGAACTTCAGCGCCTGCTGGGCAAAAAAACGATGGAAGCTGAAATACTCAAAGAGGCCGTGGAGTTCGGCCGGACAAAAAAATGGATTGCGCATGCGCAACTGAGTCTCAGGATCCGCCGTTCGCCTGACTGGCAGGATTGCAGGCTGCATGCCAGTTTTGACGATACTGAGGTGTTATCCCGGATACATACTATGGTCGCCGAACTGCACACCTATGGTTATCGCCGGGTGTGGGCGCTGTTGCGGCGACAGTCAGAGCGTGACGCGCTTCCTGTAGTTAACGCAAAACGCGTGTACCGGATTATGCGTACTCATCACCTTCTGCTGGAGCGCAAACCTGCTGATCCTCAGCGTAAGCGTGCACATAAAGGGCGCGTATCGGTCACTGAGAGCAACCGGCGCTGGTGTTCAGATGGCTTCGAGTTCCGATGCGACAATGGTGAAAAGCTGCGGGTAACCTTCGCACAGGACTGCTGCGATCGGGAAATCATCGACTGGGCAGCGAGCACCGGTGGAATGGCTGACAGATAACGGTTCAGCCTACAGAGCGCATGAAACGCGGGCGTTCGCCCGGATGCTGGGACTAGAGCCCTGCACGACCGCAGTTCGCAGTCCGGAAAGCAATGGCATAGCAGAAAGCTTCGTGAAGACGATAAAGCGGGATTACATCAGTGTAATGCCAAAACCGGACAGCCAGGCAGCGGTGGTTAACCTGGCGGTGGCGTTCAGTCATTACAACGAACATCACCCGCACAGCGCGCTGGGATATCGCTCGCCACGGGAATATATACGCAGAAAGTTATCACAACCGTAAGAGAGAAAAGACGTCTGGATATATAGGGTCAAATCCATGATTTGAACTGTCTGTATCCCGGTACATCTTTAGTGTTTATCTAGAACGCCCGCTCCTGGATGCGGGTTTAGGAACAGGCCGATGAACCCTGTCCGAACTTTTTTTAAATATGGAACTGTTTTAAACAGAAAGTACTCTTCCGGCCTGTTTTGAGTTAAATCTTTAGGGGCCGCATAAAAGTATAAAACAGGGTGTTCTTTGACAGTTAATATAGCAGCCGGGAATTGTGCTCAAAAAATCAGGCAGATAGCCGGAATTTATCAGTGCGGCGGAAACCTGAAGGATGCAAAGCGCAGTGTCGACTTTGCCCTCCGCGAGCTGGGGTATCTGAACCGGAAACAGCCAGAGTTGCAAATCATCAGCTGGGAACAGCTGCGTTTATCGCTGGCTTCATACCTTAACAGCTGCAGTGATATACGCTGGTTAACAGTCATCAAATACGCCAGAGCAAAAGCAGGTTCACGCAGGGCTACCGCAGTTCACAACCTGAAAAAAATTAGCCCGTAACAACCGTAAGCGCCAGTTAAGACCGCATAACTCAACTATGTTACGGGATCCACACCGTTCAGGCGACAGGTGCCCATCAGTGAACAGAGGATTGCCGCACGTTCTCCACCTTCATCTGAACCGGCGAACAGCCAGTTCTTCCGGCGCGACGGGCAGGGCGTCGTTAAACCGCAAGCTGAGTGTAGTAGTGATCTTGGGCCTCCTGGTGTAAGGCGTATTTTTGTCCATGCTAATGTCCCTGTTCGCGAAAGTATAAATGGCAGAAAGCACGGGCTGAAACGGAAGGTGGTGTAAACGTGACGCTTACATATCCCGGTACAGGTACAGGTGCAGGAGCCGGGCAGCGGTAAAACCCGGACGGCCCGGCTGCGGGTGTACGTGCGGGATGACCGCAATGCGGGGTCACAGCTGCCGCCGGCGGTCTGGTTCGCGTACTCGCCGGACAGGAAGGGCGTCCATCCACAACAGCACCTTGCGGGATACAGCGGTATCCTTCAGGCGGACGCGTACGGTGGCTAGAACGCGCTGTACAAAGACGGACATATCACAGAAACGGCCTGCATGGCCAATGCACGCAGAAAAATCCACGACGTGCATGCCCGCACGCCGACCGACACGACCACCGAAGCGCTCAGGCGTATCGGCGAACTGTTTGCCATCGAGGCTGAGATACGCAGCAGCCCGGCAGAGGAGCGACTGGCGGTCCGTAAAGCGAAAACCACCCCACTGATGCACTCGCTGTACGACTGGACACAGTTGCAGATGACGGTGCTGTCGCGCCACTCGGATACGGCGAAGGCGTTCGCGTACCTGCTGAAGCAATGGGACGCGCTGAACCTGTACTGTGGCAACGGCTGGGCAGAGATAGACAACAACATCGCGGGGAACGGGCAGCTGTGCTCGCTGATTGGCACCTGTCGGCTGAATGCTGTGGATCCGGGGGCGTGGCTGTGCTATGTCCTGGGGCATATCCAGGACTGGTCGGTAAACCGTATGCGTGAGCTGCTGCTGTGGAAAGCTGATCTCACATCGACTTAAGTGTCAATACGGTCTGGATATGAAGTTTACGGAGGTGTGACAGGTCATAACTCTTAATGTTAATCAGAATATTCAGTTGTAAACTGTAACAAAATATCCATCCCGCATCTCTCATCTTCAGAATAAGCTGATATATACCGATTCCTGAGCAAGGTAAAGCATGTCTCTTTTTTCGATTACATATAAGTTGAATCGCCGCCCGGCGGCTGCACTTTGGGCAGGCTTCTGGGGCGGAAACGTTGCAAGCTTCGTGAAGTGGGGTACGGAAGTGCCCATGCCGCCCCGTACGCCTGAACGCGCCATTCCTCCCGCAGAAATGCCCCACGACGCGGGCATTAACGTCAGCCGTCTTACACCTACGAGTACGCCGGTCACATTATAAACTGGGGTGTGGCAGGCTTCATCACCTGTCCTCCGTCGTTTTTGCGCTTTTTTACTGTATGATGGCGGAGTACTTTCCCGCTATCAAGCTGTGGCAGGATGTCGCCTTTGCCCTGGTAGTTACAGCCTGTTTCCATGGCGCTGTGCTTCCCCTGGGAGGCTGGACTCCGCCGGTATAGAAGCTGCCGCCTGCCGAGCTCTTCTCCGTGACGCTCGGGCATATCCTGTGGATGTGGACGATTGATATATTCAGACGCGACATCCACGATCGTTTGACTGGAAGGCGTGATGCAGAGTTCACGGACGCGTAGTTTTCAGTGTGAGCCTTAACAGAAGGCACGTACACCACAGAGGTATACGTGCCTGCCAGTCGCTTAACGGCCTCTCAGGCTGCTGACGGCCGGATTCTGACCGGCTGCACTGACCTTAACCGGCAGGCGCAACACCAGATTTGCTGCGGTGACGTACAGCCATTTTCTGCCGTCTGGACCGCTGCACAGCGCCAGATTGCCGGTGTCCTCCGACGGCACCAGTATTTTTCCGATACGTACCCCCTGCGCAGAAAAGACCTGAACCCCCTCTTTGCTGCTGCTCCAAACGTTGCCTTTCTCATCCGTTCTTATGCCGTCGGGTAAGCCGGGCAATACTTCAGCAAAGACACGTCCGCCGGTCAGGCGTGCCCCGTCAATCCGATAGGTCATAATCCGGTGAGCAAGTTTTTTATTGCTGAAGTCGTGCGCCAGCTGCGTGTCAGATACGTAGAGCGTTTTTCCGTCAGGCGAAAAAGCCAGTCCGTTCGGGGAATGCACCTCAGGCGTGTCGGCGCGTGACAGACTGCGTGAGGAGGAGTCGTAACGGTAAACATATTCGCCGCCCTGCTCAGGCTTTCCGCCGTAACTTTCTTCCTTGTTCAGTACGCCAAAGGTTGGGTCGGTAAACCAGATCGCGCCGTCAGGTGCCACCGTCACGTCATTGGGGCTGTTCAGCTGCTTACCATCCCAGGAATCAGCCAGCGTTGTCCACGTGCCGTCATGCTCCTGACGCACAATGGCGCGCCTGCCGTGTGAGGCAGCAATGATGCGTCCCTTGCCATCAACAGCGTGTCCGTTCTGATAGTCCGAGGGGGCAAGCCAGACCTTCAGCCCCTGTTTTTCTGACCAGCTCATGACCCGGTTCTGCTTCACGTCGCTGAAAATAAACAGTCCTTCCGGTGTGCATACAGGGCCCTCAGCCCATACTGCCATGTCGGTAATGAGTTCCGGGCGGGCATTGGTGTCTGTCAGCTCGTAAAAGGCAGCGTTCTCCGTAACGATTTTAACGCCGGGCATATCTGCCGCCACGGTGGAGAAACCGGCCATCATCAGAGCCAGAACAAAAGGCGTTTTAGTAAAGCGGTAACACATCTTTTTTCCCTCAGTCCGTGCAGGCACCGGTGGTTCGCACACCCTGCTTAAGTTTAATAATCAGCTGCACGTTAGGCTCGCTTCCAACCGTACGCGACACGTGCCCCACTCTTTTATCATCCACGTGGGGACGCGAATTGCTATCCGCATTGAACTGCACCTCGCCCGGCCCTTGGACCAGCGTGGTGCCGTCCGTGGTCTCCACGGACCATTTTCCGGACAGGGTGATGACCCACTGCGGGCCCGGTGCATGATGCCAGCTGCCAACGTAGCCCGGCGGAAGTACAGCATAGGCAATGCTCTCTACCCCATCGGGTGAAACGCCTATCCACTGTGGCGCTGAAGGGGGGGCATAGCTCTTAAACTGCAGGCCTTCAAAGCGGCCGTGTCCGACGTGCGTCGCGCCTTCATCATCAGCCCAGATAGTAGCAAATTTTACCGGCGGCTGGGTTTGTCCGTTGATCACTGTTCGCTCTGCTGAGTCGGCGTGGACGGCATGTACTCCGTCATCGGCGCTGGCAGAAGAAACGACGGTAAATCCGTACAAAAGCGTAAGTACGTGCAGCGTGTTATTTTTCATCATAATTACCTGTGTTGAGTGGCGCAGAAAGCATAGCGGCGAATTGCTTAAGGCACCCTGAATCCTGCAGATAAAATATTAAAAGGGTGTGTATTTCTGACGTGCCAGCTTACGGCAGATATACCGGAGGATGTCCGAACGCCCGGTCAGTCTGCCGACTCCTGCTTCTTCCGGCAGCCGGACGAAGCAGGAGATTTACCTGCACATTATATGCGGAAAGTTTCCACCATATTCTGCAGTGCACGCGCCTGCTCAGAAAGGGACTGCGATGCCGCCGAGGACTCTTCAACCAGCGCGGCGTTATTCTGCGTGACGCCGTCCATCTGGGTTACCGCAATGCTGACCTGGGTGATGCCCTGCATCTGTTCCTCAGAGCCGAGCGAGATTTCGTCCATGGCCTCAGCCAGTTCACCCACCATGCCGGTAATTCTGATGATACTCTGTCCTGTACCGTCAGCTACTGAGACACCGTTTTCGACCTGCGTAACAGCCATCTCGATGAGGGCTTTAATTTCTTTTGCCGCTTTGGCACTGCGCTGCGCAAGCGACCTCACCTCGCCGGCCACTACCGCAAAGCCCCGCCCCTCCTCTCCGGCACGGGCCGCCTCGACCGCAGCGTTCAGTGCGAGGATATTGGTCTGGAATGCAATACTCTCGATAACGGCGGTGATATCCCTTATTTTTCCGGCGCTGTGAGATATCTCTCCCATGCTCTCGGACATGCGAAGCACATCCTCCCTGCCGTTACGGGAAAGAGCAGCCGCTTCCCTTGCCACGCCGGCAGTATGCTGCGCGCTGGTTGTGTTGTTCCTTACTGTGACCGTTATCTCTTCCATGCTGGCCGCTGTCTCCTGCAGCGCAGCCGCCTGCTGCTCCGTCCGTGATGACAACTCGCTGTTGCCCTGAGAGATTTCATCCGCCGCCTGTGCCACTGAACCGGCGGCGCCCTTTATCTGCCCCACAAGTGCGCGAAGGTCAGTTTGCATTCCGTCAAGAGAGGCTAGCAGGCTGGTTGTGTCCTTATGGCGCAGCTGAACGGGCGTGGTCAGATCCCCGCCGGCAATCGCCGCCGCGATTTTCTGAGCCTCTGCGGGCTCCCCCCCAGTTGCCGCATCAGGATGCGGACAGTAAACAGGCAGACCAGTACGCTACTCACGATTGAAATAAAAATAATCAGGCCGGAAATTTTCAGCACCTTGATGGCGTGTTCATTATTTCTAGAAGCAGTTTTTTCAGCCTGCGTCGTCTGAATTGTCGTCAGGGCGTTCAGACTCGCAATCAGAAGCTGCTGAGGAGGCCGCACCACGCTGGTGAGATAATCCGGCAGGCCTTCAAGCTGCTTCAGCCTGCCTTTGTTTGCAGCAGTCTCAAGCACCGCCAGCGCAGTTTTCTCATTATCTAGGACGGTAGTCAGGAGCTTCATCTCGTCCGGGATGTTTTCAGCCATAATCATACCTTTGAGCTTATTGCGATTCTGGATATAAGCAGTTTTGCTCTTCTCAAAGCGTTCCCACTCTGTGGCAACGGCTTTTTCGTCAGAAAACAGCGCCATATTTCTGACCTGAACCAGCATATTTCTCAGGGCCGTGCCGGCTTCATTCGCCACCACCACCTTTTTCAGCCTGTGAGAAACGATGTCATTCATCTCATGCCGGGACGTGTTAAGGCTGATAAAGGTAAATGCGGAGCTGATTACAAACAATAAGATAAGGAAGGTAAAGCCTGCCGTTAAACGTGTCGATATTTTCAATGGATAAACCTTATTGGTTAATGAAGTAATATACTATCGACAAAATCCGGCCGGGCTTGATGACCGGGCTGAACAGCAAAGCTGTGTATTCCGTAGCAAGATCTGAACGCCGGCAGTCAGTCCGGAAGGTATTTTTTACAAAAGTATGGCTGATATGAGGCGTACCGCTCTGATTAAGGCCGTTCTGGTGCAGGGTCTGCCGGCAGTAGACAGATCATACCGGCCTGATGTGCGTGGATATCCTGCGTGTGGCGGATGCTCATGGGCGCAGCGGTTCTCCCCGCAAGTAAGACCCTGATTGTCAGGCAGGCTAAGCACATGGATGATACAGAATTTTTTGATGAACCGGCTACATGACCTGCTGTCATGAAAACGAAACCTCACATCTGCATGAACATCAATACGGTCTGAATGTGACGCTTACTTTGATAACGGGTATTTTTTCACTGGTGTATCAACTGATAACAATCATGCTCAGGGAAATATGATGGATGACGCAGATCTAGCACATGAAGTTCAGGAGGCGCTGATTGCTTCGGCCCTGTTAGCCCGTAAACCCGGACTGAAGAGTCCGGACGGCAGGTGTAACTGGTGCAAGGATGAGGCGGCCGTGGCGGGTACGGCTTTCTGTTCTGCTGAGTGCGGAGAAGACTACGTCAGAAACGAGCATCAGATGAAACAACGTTACGTCCCGTCTAAATATCTGTCAGATAATCCCGGTAATAAATGATTCAGGGCCGTGCTATCCTGACGGCCTTTTCGTAACTTTATGCCCCAGTCCCGAACCGCGTCAGAAAGGCTCCACTGCGCAAAATTAGGCTGGTTCAGATATGTTACTCCCTACTCCAACCCTGTTCACGGAGTACACCATGCAGGAGTTCTGATTTTTAAAAAGGGTAAGCATATCGCCGCCCTTAAAAGAACCGACGCGGAAAAATCCGCTCAACTGTCCAATGCCGGCTGGGAAAAGCAGTTTGAAGATGTTCGCGCTGCCGATGCTGAACGTGCGCTCGCCAGGCTAGCCGACATGCGGAAAGAGGAAGTCACGACGGAGCGAGCTTTCGTAACGAGTTCCGTATTCAGCAGTCTCCTAACGGCCATTCTCAGGTAACGACCAGTTGGCAGAGTTATATGACTCTGCCAACTGGTCGTTTTTAACATAAGAGTTCGGTCACGAATCCCGTGGCTGTAACAGGCTGCGGGCCTGGTGCCCCTGCGCGCCCCTGAAAACGCATGATACTGTAAGCGGCGGTTTCTCTTAACGCGAATTTCACTGCCTTACTTTCCTTCCCGGCCCCGCTGGCCAGGTTTCGGGATTTATTTCAGCCATCCGGGATGTTTATCACGGATGGCTGCCCCGGAAATCACCTTCTGTATTACGACTACGTTCCTGCGCTTCAGGCACCAGACAGCGGACGCCGGCAGAGGCGTGCCCGTTTTCAGGGCAATAAAAACCGCCATCACGGCGGTACAAAGAGCAATACTGTGACTCTTTTTTTATCGTGGTCAGCCGGAGCCGCCGGCGGATCTTAATCATATAAAAAATCGCTACGGCAGCAAGCTTAAGCGGATAAAAAACGGGTTCTCATGTCCGGTTACCTCCCCGCCTCTGCCGGCAACGCGGTGCCTGAGGCCTGACGCGCCGAATTTTGCCCGTAAAAAAACCCGCCATCTTTCGGAGCGGGCTGAACAATCAGTTCTCGTTCACAATTTACGGCAAATGGGCCGGATCCTGCAGGGGAACGGCCCGCTTTCAGCATGGAAGAAAATTGCGGTTATGCAAGCCGGGATAAGCTGCAAACGCAAAAAAATGGCTCCCGTCCGGGAGCCAGAAAAAACCCAATGGTCTGGGTCGTTGCCTATCTCTGGTGAAGGATGATTTAAGTATCGGCCGGATTTTCGCGGGCATCAGCCCGGCCGGCACAATTTTTTCGTACCCGCCCGTATGTTGTATTTACCATAACAGTGCTTCTGCTTCTGCTTCTGGCACAAAGCTGCCTGTTGAAAGCAACGTCCGTTATTGGCTGTGAGTTCAACGGGTCGATGCAGCGCTATCCTTAATCAAGGGGGACGTTGCCATGAAACGAAGAACACGCATTTACTTCACGCCAGAACAGAAAGCGATTATCTGAGACAGATATAAGCAAGGTGATTCTCTGCATGATATCGCCAGAATGTTCGACAGATTTCACTCTTCTATTATGCCTACAATCCACCAGACAGGTGGCTGCCGTCCTCCCGTGCGAAAGCGGCACCGGTTAGCGCTTTCGCTTGATGAAAGAGAGGAGATATCCAGAGGATTGGTAGCAAAACGCAGCATCAGGGACATCGCAGCCAAATTATCAAGAGCTCCTTCAACGATTAGCTGCGAGATCAGGAGGCACGGCGGTGCAAAACAATACCGTGCATCAAAAGCGGATACTGCTGCGTGGGAAAATGCTCTGAGACCAAAACCTTGCAAGCTAATCGAAAGCCCCGCATTGTGTAAAATCATTGCAGAGAAGATGCATCAGGACTGGTCGCCGGAACAGATCGCCGGCTGGCTGAAACGCTGTTATCCGGATAGTCAGGAAATGCATGTGTCACACGAAACGATATATAAAACGCTTTTTATACAAACCCGGGGCGCATTAAAAAAAGAACTGCAGCAATGCCTCAGAAGCGGAAGAGTCGTGCGTAGATCCAGAACATCATCGCTTAAAGGGAAAAGACTAGGATCAATCCCGGATACGGTCTCTATCAGCGAAAGGCCACCTGAAGCCGCTGACAGAGCAGTACCAGGTCACTGGGAAGGTGACCTGCTCCAGGGCTCTAAAAACTCCTGTATCGTCACCTTCGTAGAACGTCATTCCCGTTTTGTTATGCTGGCCAAAGTCAGGGATAACAAGACCATAACGGTTATATCTGCACTCATCAGACAAGCCCGGGAATTACCTGCTGAGCTTTATAAAACATTAACATGGGACCGGGGCGCTGAAATGACCAGCCATACCCGGTTTACTGTAGCCACAGATATTCAGGTTTACTTCTGCGATCCTCAATCTCCCTGGCAACGCGGCTCCAATGAAAATACGAACAGATTGCTCAGGCAGTATTTTCCAAAAGGAACTGACTTATCGGTTCACAGCCAGCAAAGACTAAACAGTGTTGCCAGGCAGCTCAACGAGAGGCCAAGAAAAACGCTAGACTATGAATCACCCGCAGAGCGATTCAATCAGTGTGTTGCATCCATCGGTTGAACTCACAGCGAAGAGCGGACATTCGTTACTTTCAACAGGCAGCTTTGTGCCAGAGGCAGAAGTAGCATAAGCACTGTTTTGGTAAATACACCATGCAGGCGGGTACGAAAAAATTGTGCCGCACGGGCTTATGTCTGCGGCAATCCGGCCGATACTTAAATCATCCTTCACCAGGGATAGGCAACGACCCAGACCTCTGTGTTTTTCTGGCTCCCGCGCGGGGCCATTTTTTTTGTGTCTGCAGCTTATTCTGGTTTGCAGTGCCGCATTTTCTTCCATGCTGAAAGCGGCCCGTTCCCCTGCAGGATCTGGCCCGTTTACTGTGAACGAGAACTGATTGTTCAGCCCGCTCCGAAAGATGGCGGTTTTTTTACGGCCAAAATTCGGTACGTCAGGCCTCAGGCACCACCGTGCCGGCAGAGGCGGGGAGGTAACCGGACATGAGAACCCGTTTTTAACCCGCTCACGCTTGCTGTCGCGGCGATTTTTTATATGATTAAGACCGGGCGCGCTCCGGCTGACCGCGATAAAAGCAAGAGTCACAGTATTACTCTTTGTACCGCCGTGATGGCGGTTTTTATTGCCCTGAACACGGGCACGCCTCTGCCGGCGTTCGCTGTCTGGTGCCTGAAGCTGAGGGACATGGTCGTGATACAGAAGGTGAGCTCCGGGGCAGCCATCCGGGACAAACATCCCGGATGGCTGAAAAAAATCCCGAAACCTGGCCAGCGGGGCCGGGAAGGAAAGTAAGGCAGTGAAATTCGCGTTAAGAAAAACCGCTGTTTACTGTATCACACCTTTATCATAGATGCGCAGGGGCAGCAGGCCCGCAGCCTCCCGTCAGCCGCCAAAGTGTCCGATGCTGTTTACTATCCGGCCCGGTCACGCACGCAATGCCGTCCTCGTCCTCTTCATCCTGCACCAGCTCACCGCAGAGGCTACCGGGTATCTATCCCCCTTCTGTTTCTTAGGCCTAAACTTTGAGTCACCTGCTGTCGATAATGCCAGCAAGGTGACGTTTTCAGGTCACCGCCACACATCATAAAACGACACAGACAATGTATCTCCGGATGCCTCAGACTTTCTACACTCAGCTTTTATCATCAACGGGAACTTAGATGAACAACATCAGAATCGGCGTACGCCTCGGCGCAGCGTTTGGCTTTATCCTTTTTCTTCTGGTCATCATCGCGCTGACCGGCATCTCCCGTATTCAGTCTCTGGGTGACACGGCCACAACCCTGGCGGGCAGCCGTTATGAGAAAACATCGGCTGCAACCAGCCTTCGTTACTACTCAATCGACATGACCCGGCTGGTGCGCAACGTCATCATTCTCAACGGTGACACGGGCAGGCAGGCGGGATTTAAAAAAGACTACGACACCGTTCGCACAAAGATGGCCGATGCCATCGACAGGATTGACCGGCTGCTCAGTACCCCGAAAGGCCGGGAGCTGCTTGCCCTTATGAAAAGCACCGACAGAGAGTATCAGGCATTTTCAGACGATGTCGTTTCGCTCGCCATGCAGGGCAGGCGGGATGAAGCCACACAGATGCTTTTCGGACCGCGCTTCCAGACCCAGTCTGACTACATAAAAGCCATCAATGACATGGTGAAGTTTCAGGAGTTCCAGATGCAGAAAGCCGGAGCATCTGCATTGCAGGAGCGGCAAAGTGCTATTATCCTGCTTTCCACGCTAAGTATCGCAGCCGTTCTGCTGGCGATGCTTCTGGCCTGGCTCATCACGCGCAGCATCGTCCGCCCGCTTAATACGGCGCTCAATGCGGCGCAGCGTATAGCTCTCGGAGATCTGAGCGTAACCGTCCCTGTTGCTGGCCGCGATGAGACCGGCAGGCTGCTTGCAGCGGTTGCGGAAATGCAGGACTCGCTGGCGCAGACCGTCAGTAGCGTGCGCCGGAACGCAGAGAGCGTGGCCACGGCCAGCCTGCAGATTGCGCAGGGCAATGCTGACCTGTCCCAGCGCACGGAGGAGCAGGCCAGCGCGCTGGAAGAAACCGCCGCCACCATGAGCGAGCTCAGCGTGACGGTCAGGAATAACGCCGACAATGCCCGTCAGGCGGCGCAGCTTGCCGTGAACGTGCGGGATGTCGCCCGCCAGGGAAATGAGGTCACCGCCGACATCACCGGGACCATGAAGTCCATCGGCGAAAGCTCCGCCCGTATCGCTGACATCACCTCGGTCATTGACGGCATTGCCTTCCAGACGAATATCCTGTCCCTGAATGCGGCCGTTGAGGCGGCCCGGGCGGGCGAGCAGGGGCGGGGCTTTGCCGTGGTGGCCGGGGAGGTGCGCACGCTGGCAGGCCGCAGCGCCACGGCGGCCCGCGAGATACGTCAGCTGATTGAGGCAAACTCAGCCAGCGTCAGCGCGGGCAGTGTGCTGACTGACCGTTCCGCTAGCACCATGGCGGACATCGTGGCGTCGGTTGGCCGGCTGAGCGACACGGTTGAAGAGATTACCGCCGCCAGCGCCGAGCAGGCGGGGGGCATCGAGCAGGTGGGCATCGCCGTGACGGAGATGGACGGGGTGACCCAGCAGAACGCCGCGCTGGTTGAGGAGTCGGCGTCAGCCTCGCAGAGCCTGCGCGAACAGGCGTCCCTGCTGGTACAGTCGGTGTCGGTGTTCACGCTTGCTGCAGACTCCCGTCCCGATGCAGCCGTCACGCGCGTAAATCTGCCGGTCTCCGCAGCGGTGAAGCCTCCGGTGACGGACAAAGCCGACGGAAACTGGACTACCTTCTGATTCTCACTCGCGTCCCGGCATGCCGGGACGTATCACTCCAGCCCGTCAAAAAGTTTGTATCAGACAGCAGTCAATACGGCCGCAATGTGACGCTTACCTTCATCTGGTGAGAGTTCTGAGTCTATGACCTCAAAGTCGTCCGCCACCCAGATGTGGGCCACGCACCGAGTGGCAGGGGCAAACCTCGACAAGCTGGCTATCAGGCCGGCAATGGTAAGTTCTCTTTTCATCATCTGCTCCTCAGTCAATGGTTGCACGGCCTCCGCCGTGCCGACACAGCAGCCGGGCGCAAAGCGGAGCAGACAGGGTCGACGCCGGAGAGGACTGAATGTCCCGCGCACGGCGGGGAACGGGTGAGCAGTTGTGTTTAACTTCAAGATATTTCACTATGAACAGTGAATAAACGCACCGTAGAGGAAGCATTTTTTGCTTAGCCTGATGGATAAATCAGAAGGCGGCCAGGGATGAAAAGCTGAACTGGCTTTTGATGTGAGGCTGAATGCCTCTAGATGAATACATCTGAAGTAAATAGATGTTAAACCTGCCAATTCTACAGCAGGTATGAAGAAAACTGAGCTTATTGCATTGACGCACGATAACACTTTTGGTTAGTGCGTTAGTCTTAAGCCAGTTCTTCATGCCCGGAAAATCCACCCATGTTAATCACGCATGAATTCTCCTTCATCACCGAGCTGGGCGTTACTCCGAAAGCTTTACGGAATGCATGACTGAAATGAGTCAAATCAGAGAAACCGTGATCCAGAGCTATCTCTGAAACACTTCGTGCCCCGCCCTGAACAAGGGCATTTCTGCAGGCGGTCAGACGTTCCTGCCATATAATAGCAGCCGGAGTTTTCTGATGACGCGCAAAAGCACGGGTTACAGTGCGGACGGACACATGATGCGCTTTCGCAATGCTTTGCAGACTTAGTTCGGGGTTCTTCAGATTACGACTGATATAGTTACGTACTCTCACGTACAAATCGCATTCAGCAGCAACTTTATCGATACTCTGAAGTTCAACACTAAGCGTCAGCAGATCCAATATCGTCTGCGAAAAGTGCCCGGCCATTTCCGGGTTACCTGACAGAACAGAATTATTTGCGGCCAGACAGACGATTTCCCGGAGTGGGACCACACCGGGGCGGTTGTTATCAAGAATTGTGGCGGTCATTCCCCTTCCGGCTGAAATCTGCCCATTGAGAAGGTGTCGCGGAATCCGGATCAGATGATTATCGCTCCCGCCAATGCTGAAACGAAAAGTCTGAGCCGCATCATAAAGCACCAGGTCTCCTGCTGACAGAGAGGCCCTGCGGCCGTCCTGTTCGAGCTGACCATATCCCCTCTGAATATAGCCCAACCACAGGTCATCCTCCGGCCCCGAGCGCAGATGATGTGCCTTTCTTTCCCAGTGATGCAGTGTTGAATTAAGGGTGCACACATCTACCAGCCCTATTTCACGTACCGCAAGCTCACCATTGAATCTGCCGTCAGCCTGAGGCTTACCATCTGAAGGAATACAGTGACGAAGAATAACGTCATGCCAGTAATCGAAGCGCTGATGGACTGCAACCTCTCCGGTTGAATACCGAATTTCGCCCTGGGGTGCGGAACAATTTTTCACAGCGACACCTCATATAAATCGGCTGATAGCTAATAGTTGTTCCTGACTTTAAGCAATTTCCGCGCCATGCTTTCATCCCGCACCACATGCATATACTGACGCGGTCAGAAGTGTGCCAGCCTCCCCGGTGCACTTTTCCAGGGCACTCCCGCACCATTTCTATTCAGATTTAATCCGCGGTAACGCAATCAAAGATGTGTCCGCAACAGCCAGCTGATTGTCCTGCTCAGCCAGGTAGGCAGAAAAATTCTCCTTAGTATCGGTGTTGAAAATATTCATCACTTAAAAATCATACCGGAGAGTTTTATGGAATCAGCCATCGATAAGCACCTCAAATGCCCCCGCACGCTGTCCCGCCGGGTTCATGATGACTACGAACCTCCTTTTCCGATGTTTGTCGGCCGGGCAGATAAAGATCTGACTCAGGTCGTCATGGCCTATCTGGGGGTGCAGTTTCATGAAGAGCACCGGCAGAAAGCTGTTCTGGCCATGCAGCACATGGTCGACAGCTTCGGTCTTGATTACGGTCCGGGTCACCACGACATGACATTTCATGTCGATAACCAGGGATTCGGAAATTTTATTGTGGTGGGCTACTGGCGGGATCCGTCAGCCTATTGCCGCTGGCTGCGCCTGCCAGAGATCGAAAACTGGTGGTCATCGGACAAACGTCTGAATGATGATCTTGGCTATTTCCGGGAAATCATCGCACCGCGCGCCGAGCAGTTCGAAACTCTGTATGCCTTTAAAGAGGAGCTGCCGGGTGTCGGGGCCCTGATGAATAATCTCAGCGGTGAAATACAGGAACACGGCTACTGGGGATCGGTGCGTGACCGGATTCCGGCCTCACAGAATGACTGGCTGCAGCCTGACGGCGAGTTGCGCATCATGGCAGGCGACCCTGCAGCCGGAGGCCGGGTGGTGGTACAGGGCCACGACAACATAACGCTTATCCGCTCCGGTCAGGACTGGGCAGAGGCCGATGAACAGGAGCGCCAGCTTTACTTCAACGAGATGCTTCCACCGCTGCAGGCAGGCATGGATTTTCTGCGCGACGAGGGGCACGAGCTCGGCTGTTACAGTAACCGCTTTGTACGCAACGTCGACCGTAACGGAAACCTGCTGGATATTGCCTACGATATTGGCTTCTGGCGCTCTCTGGACCGGCTTGAACGCTGGGCCGAATCTCACCCCACCCATCTGCGTATCTTTACCACCTTCTTTCGTGTCGTAACCGGCCTGCAGAAGCTGCGGCTTTACCATGAGGTTTCCGTTTCAGATGCCCGTTTTCAGACCTTTGAATACATCAACTGCCATCCTGGAACCGGGATGATGCGTGACGCAAAGCACTGAGAAAAATAATTAACAACGTCAACATTCTGGGGGTTTTATGCACGCATTACGTTTCAGCGCGCCAACGCTCATGCTCGCGTCTCTGCCGGCTTTCGCGGTGGAAGTGGCGCCCGGTGATTACAGCCAGTTCCCTGACGGCACAACCGTAGGGCTGCTTTACTACCAGCATGCATCAACCGGCTCGGCGTACTCGCGCGGAAAAAAAGTCAGCTCTGATTACAACCTGACCTCTGATATCGGCATGCTGCGTCTTCTGCATACCGTGCAAATTAGCGAATCGGCGACGCTGGACCCACAGTTTCTTTTGCCGTTTGGGCGGATTTCAGGCGGCGGCGAGGCTGCTTCGCTTGGTTCAGCCAGCGGCACAGGAGACCTGATACTGACCGTTCCTCTGAAGGTCAGGCTCAGCGAGGGTGGCGACATTTTGGGGTTTGCACCTTATCTGTACTTGCCCTCTGGCAGTTACAACCATAACGATCCGCTGAATCTGGGCGAAAACCGCTGGAAAGTGGATCTGCAGGCTGCATGGGTGAAGTTCTTTACAGAACGCTGGGCGCTGGACGTGGTGGGCGATGGCATCTGGTACGGGAATAACAGTAATTATGGCTCCGGGTCATCACGACTTGAGCAGGATAACGCCTGGACCGCACAGATAATGGGACGATATATGCCCGATCAGACGCTCTCCTTTGGGCTGGGACTGGGTCAGACGTGGGGAGGCGAAACCACTATCGATGGTATGAATCAGGATAACCCGACTCAGACCACCAATATCCGCCTGACTACCACGAAATTCGTTACCCCGCGCGATCAGTTCCAGATACAGCTGGGGCGGGATCTGCACGTGGAGAATGGTACGGAAGAAAACTTCCGCGTGAACCTGCGCTACGCCCGCGTTTTTTGATGCTGTCCTTCCTGACCAGCTGGCTGTCCTTCTCAACCAGGTGGCGGGTAGCCGACCGCGTTATGTTCAGTGCAGGAAATCAGTCTTAGATATTTACATGAGGAACAGAGAATGGCCATTGAACGCCCGGATGCCACCCAGTTACAGCAACTCGCCCGCCAGCTTCATCTGACTCTTTCAGAGAGTGAAGCCGCTGAATATCTTTCCCTGATGCAGCCTAACCTCGATGCCTATGACCTGATAGAGGGTTTAACGGACGAAATTCCGCCGGTTGAGTACCCGCGCGAAAAAGGCCACCGCCCGGCAGGAGATGAAAACCCGCTGAACGCCTGGTATTACAAAAGTGAGGTACCAGGGGCACCCGATGGCAGGCTGAAAGGAAAAACCGTGGCGCTGAAGGACAACGTCGCCCTGGCCGGCGTGCCGATGATGAACGGGGCCGCCTCGCTGGAGGGGCATGTGCCCGTCTTTGATGCGACCGTGGTAACCCGCCTGCTGGACGCCGGCGCAACCATACTGGGTAAGGCCACCTGTGAACATTTCTGCCTTTCCGGCGGCAGTCATACCTCCGATCCGGCGCCTGTCCATAATCCCTGGCGTCAGGGGCACAGTGCCGGGGGCTCCTCTTCGGGCAGCGCCGCGCTGGTTGCCGCGGGTGAGGTTGATATGGCTGTCGGCTGCGATCAGGGCGGTTCTATCCGTATTCCCTCCGCATTCTGCGGCACCTACGGAATGAAACCCACCCACGGGCTGGTGCCTTACACCGGCATTATGCCCATTGAGGCCACTATCGACCATGCCGGTCCGATCACCGCCAGCGTGCGTGACAACGCTCTGATGCTGGAAGTCATGGCAGGTCCTGACGGTCTGGACCCGCGACAGTACAGCCCGCGCAGCGGGAACTATACCGCCGCGCTGGAGAAAGGGGTCAGTGGAATGAAAATAGGGATAGTGACGGAGGGCTTTGGGCTACCTAACCTTCAGCCTGCGGTCGCGGAGAAAGTCCGGGCAGCTATTGACCTCCTGATAAGCCTCGGCGCACAGGCAGGCGAGGTGTCGGTGCCTGGGCATGCGCTTGCCGCCGCGCTGTGGTCACCCATTGGCTGCGAGGGCCTGACGATGCAGATGATGCACGGCAACGGTATGGGGTTTAACTGGGAGGGCCTCTATGATGTTGCTTTGCTCGATAAACATGCCGGATGGCGTGCGAACGCAGACTCGCTCTCCCCCTCTCTCAAAATCTGTATGCTCATCGGCCAGTACGGCCTCACGCGCTACAACGGCCGCTATTACGCCAAAGCCCAGAACCTGGCACGCCGCGCACGCGCAGATTATGACCGTG
Organism: Pantoea sp. XAF26B01_ASV70; assembly: GCF_054512635.1. NCBI lineage: Bacteria > Pseudomonadati > Pseudomonadota > Gammaproteobacteria > Enterobacterales > Erwiniaceae > Pantoea > Pantoea sp. XAF26B01_ASV70. The sequence goes on along the minus strand of NZ_JBTNCJ010000003.1, from coordinate 200,789 downwards.
CCCTGAGTGACTTCGATCTTCTGGTCATGCCTACCGTGCCGGTAACGGCCCCACCCCTGCCATCATCTGACTGTTCGGTAACGGAATATATCTCCAGGGCGTTTGAGATGATCGGCAATACTGCGGCCCTTGATGTGACCGGCCATCCGGCTATGTCTGTCCCATGCGGGCTGGCAGGGGGACTGCCCGTTGGCATGATGCTGGTAGGCCGTCACTATGATGAAAGCACGATTTATCAGGCTGCCGCCGCGTTTGAGGCAAGCGGCGACTGGAAGCAGATGTAATAACCGGGCCGCAATGTCCGACACCGTTTACCAACACCCGGAGAAGAACGATGGCACATGACCATGAACATGAGCACAACCACACCGAGCCCCCGGCAGAGATTGCGCTGCGGGTGAAAGCGCTGGAGTCACTACTGACGGAAAAAGGACTGGTTGACCCTGTTGCGCTGGATGAACTCATCGACACCTACGAACACCGCATCGGGCCGCGAAACGGCGCCCGCGTGGTGGCGAAAGCCTGGAGCGACCCCGATTATAAAGCCCGTCTGCTTGAACACGGCTCCGCGGCCATTGCCGAGCTGGGGTTTTCCGGCGTACAGGGCGAGGACATGATGGTGGTTGAGAACACGCCGGATGTTCATAACGTGACTGTCTGTACGCTGTGCTCCTGCTATCCCTGGCCGACGCTTGGCCTGCCCCCGGCCTGGTACAAGTCAGCGCCTTACCGCTCGCGTATCGTTATTGAGCCGCGAAATGTTCTGGCTGAGTTTGGCCTGAACATCAGCGAGGAAAAGGAAATAAGGGTATGGGACAGCAGCGCCGAACTGCGCTATCTCGTGCTGCCAGAGAGACCGGCCGGCACCGCGGGCTGGACTGAAGATCAGCTCGCTAAGCTGGTGACGCGCGATGCCATGATAGGCACCGGTGTTGCCCTGCAACCCGATGCCCTGAAAGACATTCCGGAGGATGTGCGATGAACGGAATACACGATCTGGGCGGCATGCACGGCATGGGTGCCGTCATTACTGAAGAAAATGAACCGCCTTTTCATCACGAATGGGAGCGACGCACCTTTTCATTATTTGCCTCCCTGTTTGTCGGCGGCCACTTTAACGTCGATATGTTCCGGCATGCCATTGAGCGCATGAACCCGGTGCACTACCTTGAAGAAAGCTATTACGAACACTGGATGCACGCTTTCGAAACGCTGCTGCTTGAAAAGGGGGTGATAACCCCGGAAGAGCTGGCCGGCATTCAGCAGCCGGGAGAAGTCTCTGCTGACATCCCCGTATTACGCCAGGAAATGGTGCAGGCCGTCATCATGACAGGAGCATCAGCCCGCGTTGAGACAGACATTCCCGCTAGCTTCAGGGCGGGCGACCGCGTAAGGGCAAAAAACATCAATCCAGTCGGCCACACCCGCCTGCCGCGCTATGTACGCGGAAAAACCGGCACAATTGTCATTGACCACGGCGTATTTATTACCCCGGACACCGTGGCACATGGCCTTGGCGATCATCCGCAACACGTCTACAGCGTCAGCTTCGACGCCACAGAGTTGTGGGGAGAAAACGCGCCGGCAAAGGACACGGTGCGCATTGACCTGTGGGACGATTATCTGGAGGCGTTATGAGTACATTCACATCGGTAATGATGAGTGAACCGGAAGCATGCAGCGCACCGTTTGAGCACCCATGGCAGGCGCAGGTCTTTTCCCTGGTCGTCTGCCTGCACAAGGCAGGACTGTTCAGCTGGAAGGCCTGGGTCGACGTGTTCAGTGCAGAAATTAAAGCGCACCCGGCACTGGCGCATGAAAGTGTCAATGATGCCTATTACCGCCAGTGGGTGGCCGCAACGGAAAAGATGCTGATGTCACTGCAGATGGCCGATGAGGCAGAGATAAGCTGCCGGACAGATGAATGGCGTCAGGCATATCTTAACACTCCCCATGGCATGCCGGTGACGCTCGTCAGGGCAAGCTGCCCGCCTGAGCATGTTCACCACCACCCGGTGCACCGTGTCCCCGTGGCTATAAGCCCGGGAACGTCACAGATTGATTCCTGAAGATTTTGCAGCCAGAGAAGAGGACAAATTATGGAACACATTGTTGAAAATATTCGTTCAGAGCACGCGCCGATTCCCCTTAACGCAATCCTGCCCTGGGCTACATTTATCACGCTGATGGTGCTTCTGTCGGTTTATTTTATCGGTGCTGAGCAGGGGGCAACCGCCGTCTTCTCCGGCAATCAGATCCATGAGTATTTCCATGATGCCCGGCATCTGCTGGGATTTCCCTGCCACTGAGGACTGACGCATGACCGGAAAGCTGTTGTTGAACGGAATGTTCGCCGGAATGCTGGCGGGTATCGTTGCCTTTGGTTTTGCCCATTTTCTGGGTGAGCCGCAGGTTGACAAAGCCATAGCCTTTGAAGAAACGCTCAGCGTAAAGCATGCCAGCAGTGAAAGTGAACATCATCATAATCATGATGACGAAGGCGAGGTTTTCACCCGCGGTACACAGTCCGGAGCGGGCCTGCTGAGCGGGATGATATTGTTCAGCGCCGCAATGGGTGGAGCACTGGCGCTGGCATGGTCGCTATGCTGGCAGCGTACCGGCCCATCCAGCGCAAGAGCGCTTGCGCTGATACTGTCACTGGGGGGATTTCTGTTTATGAGCCTGATGCCGGGGCTGAAATATCCGCCCAATCCGCCGGCGGTGGGTGATGCAGCTACGATTGGTTACAGGACGATGCTTTACTTCATCATGCTGCTGGTTTCAGCCGCGATTGTTGTTACGGCAGCCTGGGGTGCGCACCAGCTCCGGACACATATGGGCAACTGGAATGCAGCGCTCTGGGGTATCCTGGCTGGCCTCACGATGCTGATTGTGGCCTGTCTGCTGATGCCGGCGGTGAATGAAATACCCGAAGGCTTCTCTGCAGACGTTCTCTGGCGCTTCCGGTTAAGTGCTTTCGGCACGCAACTGGCCATGTGGTGTACAACCGGACTTCTGTTTGGCTGGCTGACAGAAAAGAGCCTGAACAAAGTCAGGCTTCGTTTTGCGTCTGCAGGCGACTGAAGCGTGAGCGCGGTGATGCACCTTATCTGCCAGGGAGAAATCCTGGCAAACCGCCACACGCGTTTTCCGGCGAATGACGAGCTCAGTGAGAAAGCAATTGCAGCCCTGAGCAAGATGAAGGTAGATATCAGAGCCGGGAGTAAAATATGGCTCGCTCCGGAGGTTGCAGTCCTACAGACTGCAGCCGCATTGAGGCTGAGGGGCGAGGTTGTTACTCAGCTGGCTGAGCCTGACTATGGTCAATGGGCGGGCCTGCCCATAAAACAGGTTATGAAGGATAACAGTGAAGCATTTCATCGCTGGCTGTCGTGTGACGCACCACCGGGTGGCGAGAGTATAGCTGCGATTATATCCCGTACAAGTGAATGGCTTTCACGAAATGCGGGTGTGCAGGGGCACCACTGCACGATTGCATCGGCAGCGGTTATTTGCGCAATCATAACGGGTCTGCTGGATGCGCCATTGAGTGCATTCCAGCGGATCGATGTTGCGCCAATGAGCAGAACAATTATCACAAGTACCGGAAGCCGCTGGAATATCTGCACGTTAGGTGAAAAATTATAGTTTCTACATAATGTTATTTCTACTGATGGAACAAATTATGACGGATTGTGCGGCTAAAATGTCTGGCCACATTGTCTGATACCAGGCATGGCGGTCTGACTTGTTCAGGCGTGCATGATATTATCTTGTCAATGGCGAAGGGACTGGTTTCGGGATTACATCATCGTTATTTTTTTCTCACCATCCCGGATTATCGCATTTATGATGGTTATCAACTTACGCATACATGCCGTCATGGCAACTTTGAATACTTTGCCTCTTGCTGTCAGGTTTTCATAAAAAGCCTTGATTTCCGGGTTATAGCGCACAGCCGAAAGTACAGCCATATACAACATTGAACGGATATCAGAACGGCCACCCCAAATCGTCCGGCGTCCACTGAAATTCCCACTATCCCTGGAGTAAGGACAAAGTCCGATAAGAGCACTTATCTTACGGCGATCAAGCGTTCCCAGTTCAGGCACTTGGGTAAGTAATGCCGCCATCACAACCGGCCCTACTCCTTTAACCTCTTTAAGTAGTTCCACTTTCTCTTTCAATACGGGAATCTTCCCGATCCTTCCAGCGAGGACTTCGTCGATACGCTTTATTTCTGAGGTCAGCCACTGAATGTGGCGACGAATATCAGTCTTAATTTCCTGCTCTGTTTGTGCTTCAAAACGGTTCGTCTCCATTGTGCGATTAGCGACGAGCTGACGCCGGCGACTAACCATTGCTTTAAGCTTCAACAGTTCCTTATCAGGCTTCTCTCTACACGGCGGATCCATACGCATACCGTATTCACAGATTAGTCTGGCATCCTGTACGTCAGTTTTTGACCGATACCCCAACGCACGACTGAAGTTCTTTATCAGGCGCGGATTAACGACAGCAACCTTGAAACCACGCAATTCAAGTAATTCTATAAGCGCTCTGTGATAGTTACCTGTTGCTTCAACCACGAATAAGCTGATTTCGTTGCTGCTGACTAAATCCAGCAACGCCTCAAAACCTTTGGCAGAATTTTCAAAGTGATAGGTGCCAGTACATCCACTTACACATACGTCAAAGCTATTCTTGGCTATATCTACACCCACAATGACTTTCATGTTCATTTCAGTTCTCCCGGTCTTGCAAAATTCGGGCTGGAATTAACCGCCCAGGCAGTTGTTCGGGCTGGTGCTGAAAAAAATGCTGCGCTTTTCAGCTCACCCTCGGGCTTTGAAACCCAGCAGGCCGGTCGTGCAGCAGCATCCTTATTGCCAGTTTAATCTGACACCCCCAACATACAAGCAGGACGGCGAAGCTTACCTTGCAGGCGAAGCGGCCCGGCTACCGTGAGGGCACGGCACTTTATCCCTGCCGGTTTCCGGCCGCAGGACGGGAAGCGGCAAAAGAGGCGGAGCGAAGCGACTTCATTATCCCTTACAGATGAGATGCCGCCGGTCGGGGCGGCATCGGGTGAAAATATCAGGGCCGGTAATCTTCCCACCGGCAGTCGCTGCGGTCACAGATGACGGGCGCATCCGGCGAACCGCTCGCCGTCCACTCATCGAGGAACCGCAGTCCGGCCAGCGTCTGTGCCTCACGTTCATCAAGCAGAACGATGCTCTTCAGCCAGACGCTGCCCCGATCAAACTGCCAGTAGCAGCCCTGCGAACAGACGGGACGTTCCGGCGGCCACCAGGTTTCCCCCATCCGTTCGCATGCGGCTTCGGCCAGCGTAAAGTCCTGCCCGCTCAGCAGCAGGTGGTATTCATGTGAGCTGCTGCCCGCCTCTTCCTGATAACTGACCAGCCAGATGTTCATTCAGTCTCCCTCCGGGCCTTCACGCTTTCTGCACAGTCGCGCATAAATTCCCAGCTGAGGCTGACGTCAGCATCCAGCGTTCTGTCCGCCAGTTCGATCGCTGCAGTCACTTCACCGGGCGTAAGTTCCGGGGCAATGTCCTCAAAGTCGTCCGCCATCCAGACGTGGGCCACACACGGCGTATCCGGGGCAAATCCCGACAGGCTGACGGATATTGCCGGCGTAAGCGGATGCAGCAGCAAAATCGCCGGGCTGGTGATAGCCGGACTCCTGCGCGAGATGCATTCCTCCGGCATGCCGTGCTGGCGATGGACACAGGAACACTGGCAGACGCTCTGTCGGGAAGCCAGAGACGGCCGTCCGTTAATGGCCGCCTTTGCCTGGCATCTGGCAGGTTTTCATGACCCGTTCAGCCTCCCCGATATACGCAAACCCGCCCTCTACGCCTCTGCCATTTTCGGCCAGGCTTTTTATCGTCAGGAGCTGCACCGTCTGACGGATACGCTGATGTCGCTGGGTTATGCTCCGGCAAGCCAGAAAAATCACATATCAGGCATACTGGCCACGCTGATGATTATGAACCGGGATCCCCGGCTGGAGACGTTTACGCCGGACCTGCTGTGGCAGGTCCAGTCTGGCATGGAGGCAGGGACCTCCCGTTATGTCGGGCGGGTTTCACACGGTCTCGCTGCGCTGGGTATTATCAGCGCCCCGATGAGGATGCGAAACTACACAAAGTGGTACGAGAAGCCGGTAGAAGGCATCGATCCGGCCTGGGTGCACTGGTGCCGGCGCTGGCGTGAAACGTCGGTGCTCAGGCCGCGTACCCGTGAAAGCCAGTACAGCTTTATTTTGCGCTGCGGTCTCTGGCTGACAAAGGAGCATCCGCAGGTGCGGGAACCGGCAGACTGGACGATGGAAACCTGTGCCAGCTTCATCGCGGCGGTAGGCCGGTTGAACGTGGATGAACTTCAGCTGGGTACGGAAAGAGGCACCCGCAAATCGGTGCGCTCCGGCGAGCCCATGATGCCGCATTCCCGGGCGCATTTTATTTATTCACTGCGCCGTTTTATGATTGATTATGAAAACTGGGGCTGGGGGCGCCTGCGCTTCAGCCCTGCCCGCCATCTTTCCACACCGGATACGCCTCTGTTCCGTCGCGGCGTTAATCCCCGGGTAATCGACGACCCGGTCTGGCTGAAGCTCATCTGGGCCAGCCTGAATCTGCGTCAGGAAGACCTGCTTACTGAAATACATTATCCGCTTGCCATGCTGCAGGCGATGGCCGTCATCTGGACCCATGCGGGGGTAAGAAAGAGTGAACTGCTCCGCCTGACTACCGGTTGCATCGCGGCGCAGGCGGACGATATTGTGAAGGACGACGGCAGCATCATCCCGGCCGGAACCCTGTGCTACCTGCATATCCCTGCCGGAAAAACGTCAAAGGCCTTTGTGAAACCCGTAGCGGCCGTGGTGAAAAAATACGTAGACATCTGGCTGGATGAACGTCCCTCTGAACAGGCTATGCTTACGGACGAGCGAACCGGTGAGAAAGTCCGCCTTCTGTTTCAGTATCGCGGTAAGCCTGCCGGCAGCGCTATCCTCAACCGCACGGTGATACCGATGCTCTGCGCCAGGGCGGGTGTGCCTCTGGAAGACAGCGGCGGAATAATAACCAGCCACCGGGGACGGGCTTCAGCGGTAACCGCACTGGCCAGCGTACCGCAGGGGATGTCGCTGTACGAGCTGATGCAGTGGACAGGGCATGCAACGCCTCAGTCCACCATGCATTATCTGCGCATCCGTCCGACGCAACTAGCCGCCTCGTTCGTCAAAGCAGACCGTGTCGCTCACATGATAAGCGTGCTGATTGACCACGATCCGGAAGCCGCCAGCCTGACCGGACCCGCGACGTATTATGATTTGGGCGATTCGTATTGCACGAATCCCTTCTGGAGCAGCTGTCAGCACCGGATGGCCTGTATCGGCTGTGATTTTAACCTGCTCAAACAGAGTGCGCGCGGACTGGTACTGGAAAGCAAAGCTTCTGTCAGGCGTTACCTCGAGGAAGTTCCGCTTACACCCGATGAGAGGGCCATCATTGAACAGGACGCAGAGAAAATTGAGCAGGCTCTTAAAAGGTTGCCGCTTAAACCTGAAGGATAAAACGGTCCGCTTTGTGCCAGAAGCGGACACTGCTTACATAGTGAAAGGGTGATTTATGTGGAGAATTAAGCGAAAGTAATGCCTTCTGGTAAAAAGGAGTGTCGGATGAACTTAGAAACTGCGCGTTTAAGGCTTGAGCCCTATCATGACTCACACTATGAAGGCTTAAGGGTAATGGAAAACGACTCCGGCGTGATGCGGTATATCAGCAACGGCATTGTTAAAACACCAGAAGAGACCTGGGAAAGTATCAGGCGTGTTCAGGCCAGATGGCAGAAATATGGATTTTCGTGGTGGGCTATTAAAGAGCAGGCTTCCGGGGCCGTGGTTGGGGCAGCATGCCTCCAATACCTGGCAAATGTTGAAGGTGCCCCCTTAGAGATTGGCTGGCGGCTCCTCCCGGAACACAATGGCAAAGGCTATGCAACAGAAGCGGCTAAAGCGATTATTGATTTCGCAGCAGAGCAGATAGGCGCGACGTATTTAGTGGCTGTTGCCGACCCTGAAAATGCGGCTTCTCAACGAGTGATGCAGCGATTAGGCATGACTTACAAAGCAATAGAACAGCATTATGATGTGCCTTGCGTAGTTTATGAACTTAGCATTCAGCCCGCTCAATCATAATGAGAATATGAACACAAGGTCCGCTTTGTGCCAGAAGCGGACGTTGACAGCCCGGCACTGCAGTGGCTGCCCTGAAGCTGGACGCAAGTGATTCTTCAGTTTCAGGCCTGACTAAATTTGGCTCCGCAATCCAAAATATATAAAATATTTTCATTTAATTTGTGACATTCATCCTCTCCATATTTTCATACCCTCAACAAAAAAACACCTTAAAATCAGGCTCTATTTGGCATTTAAACTATAATCAGGTCTCATCACCTGGATTCGTACGGATGATTTTTCACTGACCTGATACAGTTAATTGTTAAGGATATATCATGAATAAAGTGACCTCTGCCCTGATTAGCAGCAGTATTTTTCTGGCTATGAGTGCGGCCGGCGCGGCCTCAAACGATGTTCATCTGGAGCATCACACGCAGTCTTTCGTTGACCAGCTGAACAGCGGTAATGGAAAACCCATTGAGAAACTTTCGCCGGAGGAAGCCCGCAAGGTTCTGTCCGGTGCACAGTCTTCAGTGAAAGTTGACCTCTCCGGCGTGACAACCTCAAACAAAACCATTCAGGTCGATGGTAAGCCCGTAGAACTGACCATCGTCAGGCCTGAAAATGCCTCAGGAAAGCTGCCGGCCTTTATGTTTTTCCACGGAGGAGGATGGGTTCTGGGAGATTTCCCGACGCATCAGCGCATGGTCCGGGACCTGGTCCTTACGTCCGGTGCGGTGGCCGTCTTTGTAAACTATACCCCCAGTCCGGAAGCACACTATCCGGTTGCCATAAACCAGGCCTACGGTGCCACAAAGTGGGTCGCTGAACATGGCGATGAAATCAGTGTCGACGGTAAGCGCCTCGCGGTCGCGGGAAACAGCGTTGGCGGAAACATGGCGGCAGTGGTAAGCCTGATGGCAAAAGAAAAACACGGACCTGACCTGCGTTACCAGGTGTTGTTCTGGCCGGTAACCGATGCAAAATTTGACACAGCCTCCTACGAAAAATATGCGACAAAGCGCTTCCTGACCCGGAATATGATGAAATGGTTCTGGGATAATTACACAACCAGCGATGCGCAGCGCAATGAAATATACGCTTCACCGCTCCGTGCTTCAGAAACCCAGCTGAAAGGTCTCCCGCCAGCGCTTGTACAGACGGCAGAGAACGATGTGCTGCGGGATGAAGGGGAAGCTTACGCCCGTAAGCTTAACGCAGCCGGCGTGGACGTGGTTCAGGTGCGTTATAACGGCATGATACATGATTACGGACTGCTGAATGCTCTCGCCGAAGTTCCTGAAGTTCAGGCCTCACTGACTCAGGCGGGTAGTCTGCTTCGCGAGCATCTGAAATAGTTTTAGCGGGCTGCTCAGAATGCTGACCAGCCCGGTTTTACTCTTCCTGAACCCTTCTTCATGCCGTAGATCAGTGCGATTATGGCAATCACAGATATAACCCCAAATCAGACATTTCATCCCGAAAGACTATTACGCCGAAAAAAAACGTCTGCTGTTCGCTCATAGCAGTCATTCAAGTCTGAACTAATACTGTAGATTTTCCATTCCACATAAATCATAGCCTTAGCCAGAGAGTGATGACGGCGCTGGAAGAAATGACCCCCCGCGTGGAGCAATATTCCATCGATGAGATGTTTCTGGACCTGACTGGTATCGACGGGTGTGAGGATTTTGAGCACTTCGGCCGGCGCCTGCGGGCGCACGTGCTGGCTACAACCGGTCTGACAGTCGGTGTGGGTATGGGGCCGACTAAAACGCTCGCAAAGAGTGCTCAGTGGGCGAGTAAGGAATGGCCCCAGTTCCGTGGCGTATTGGCGCTGACGCCGAGAAATATCCGGCGTACCGAAACACTGCTCTCAAAACAGCCTGTGGAGGAGGTCTGGGGAGTTGGCAGGCGTATCGGTAAACGACTTAACCTGATGGGGATCAGTAATGCTCTGCAGCTGGCGCACGCGCACCCTGCCCTTATCAGGAAAAATTTCAGTGTTGTGCTTGAGCGGACCGTACGTGAGCTGAACGGTGAATCCTGTATCCCACTCGAGGAGCTGCCGCCTGCTAAGCAGCAGATTTGCTGTTCAAGGTCTTTTGGTGAGCGCATTACCTCTAAGATACTTATGCAGCAGGCGCTTTGTCAGTATGCGACCCGGGCCGCTGAGAAGCTAAGAGGAGAACGTCAGTTCTGCAGGCGTATCAGCATTTTCATCCGGACCTCGCCTCACGCAGAGAATGAGATTTTCTATGGTAACAGTGCCGGCGAGAAGCTCAGCCTGCCGACTCAGGATACACGCGACATTATCGAGGCCGCTATACGATCACTTGACCGTATCTGGCTGGAAGACCGCCGGTACATGAAAGCCGGCATCATACTCGATGACTTCACTCCAAATGGCGTCAGTCAGCTGAATCTTTTTGATGATGTGCAGCCGCGGGCTAACAGTGCGCAGCTGATGAAGGTACTGGACGGTATCAATCAGTCCGGGCTGGGAAATGTATGGTTTGCAGGACAGGGGGTTAGCACGGATTGGAAGATGAAGCGGGACATGCTTTCGCCGTCGTGGACTACGCGCTGGGATGATATACCTGTTGCCCGCGTATTATAAAAAAGTAACAGCTCAGATTTCCGCTTGTTCGCAATATCCGGCATGCCTCTGCCGGATATCATTTTACTGTTAAAGCTTCTGAGAGTCAGCGGTAGGCCGCACTATATATTTCGCATGCGAAATCAGGCCTGTCGTTTCAGCAGGGCCTTCACTGTGTCAGTCAGGCTATAATGTTGTTTTGACCAACGTCCGCGGGAAACGCTGCCCATTACGATAGTCTCACTTTTCGGGACACTATCGTCATAATATTTGATTTCAATAATGCCTGATTCCTTCAAAGAGGCGGCAACCGAACGGATATTTGTACGGATATAACCACTTTGTTTCTCGAAGTCATCAAGATTCAGACCACTTAGGTTTTTATCAAGCCCGTCAGCAAGCGCAAACACAAGCCGCGAAGCCAGTGACCGTCTTCCGGTATCAGCTAAAGCGTTATCAAGTTCAGTGAAAGTCATTCTGGTTTCACAGCCATTTTCTTACGTACCCGGTAATGCTGGTCTTCCTCGATCGCTGCAGCTATCCAGCCCGAAGCAATATTCAGGTAGATATCCGCAGGCAGACTCTCTGAAAGTCTATCCAGATTCATTCCAGGTGACAGCTTTAAGATGAGGGACGCAAAGCCGGCCCATTCCTCATTACTCACGGGGCGCCATCCTCGTTTGAGTGTCAGGTCAAACGCGGCCAAAGCTGCCCACAAAGGAGGCTGCCTGCGTTTATTCCACTCACTCAGAGCAGTACCAGGTACAGCAAGTTCTCGCGAAATGATATTCAGATCTCGCGCATGTTCGGTCAATGTTCTGGCTGCTTCAGCTGCACTTTGATCTTCGTCTTTCGCCCATCTGTGCACGATACTCCCTCGGAACTGGGCAGATAGCTGCTGAAAAGGTGTTAATGAGTATGCTGGCATTATTCAGACCTCAGGCCTAAGAACTCTACATCGCTGGCACTCACGTATAGTTCACCCTCAGCGGTTTTAAGCCATATGAAACCAAATTCATCGGGCATCTTATGAAGCAGGACAGTCACTTCAGTACCGTTGAACTTCACTACTGGAATTAAAGGGAGTGGTACATCAGCAGCCTGATACTGGTTTTTTTTATCTCTAGAAGAAGTACTACCGGATTCAGGAGTGAGAGCTTTCGCATGCGAAACCTTAGTCGGTGCTTTACTGACATCTCGCCCCTTCAACCGATCCAGTTCCTTCTTGACCTGGGCCCGGGTCAAGGTGCTGCCAGCGTTATGCTTTTCAATCAGTCGGTCTGACGCACCTGAATCTATGTTGTCGATCTGAATCAGCGTGTAAGCAAGATCTACATCAGAGATGGATTTATTTTTCAGCAGGGCCTTTATATTTTCAGGTGCCGAGCCAATACGGATATGTTTGCTGACAAAAGCTGTAGGCTTGCCGAGTGAGCGGGCGATTTCCTCCCCTGTCATATTGAAATCTGTTTTCAGCTGTTCAAAAGCCAGCGCGGTAGCCAAAGGCTTGAGCCCCGATTGCTGCAGGTTCTCGATAAGCTGCCCCATGATGCGCTGCTTTTCATCTTTCGGCGGCCGACCGACATAAATATCAATAAATTCATCACCGCGCTTTTTCATTGAGCGGATACGAGTAGCGCCAAACCATACGCGGTACCCCTGACGGTCTTTAGGAAAACAGCGGGGTGGCGTCAGGTTACCGAACTCACTGAACGACTCAACCATGCCGGAAATGACCTCCTCATCAAAATCATCTTCCGGACGAACCTGCTCGACCTCATAAATTTCATCCGCTCTGACGCGCACGATCTGCCCCTCAGGCTCCAAACCAGGGCGGGCAATTTCTGCCCGAATCTTTGATGCTTCAGGCGTTCCAACCGGAGCAGGTGCATTACGGGCTGCTACACTTGCGGCGACTTCAGGCATGGCGCTTACAGCCGGACCTGAAGTTTTAAGCGCATTTAACTTTTTCTGAAACTTACTCGCAGCCATCAGTGAACTCCCCGTGTCAGTTCAATAATCTTTTTACTTAGTTCCTGATACTGCAGCGCAGGCTTACTTGATGGAGAATACTCTTTAATGGTCATGCCCAGTTCAATGGCTTCTTTGGCAAGATTTTTTACCCATGAGATATAAGCAAGCACCGTTTCCGGTCCATAGTTTTTCTCCTGCAGGATGTCAAAAAGACGCTGCAGGTTTTCTGTCTCTACAGCGGTCAGATAGCCATCAAGGAGAGGCTGATTGTAGTTTTGAACATTCGCTTGGGTGATATAGGTTCCCAGGTATTTAAGTTCCGGGTTGTAATTTTTACGAATACGTTGCATGTACGACAGCTGCTTTCCGACGCCAATACGTGATGATTTCTCCAGAAGAGTTGGGATCAGCAGATAATCAGCAACAAGATGAGAGGCAATCAGAAGGTTGTTATATTCTGGCGCCGAATCGATAAAAATGTAGTCGTAGTGCTTACGCAGCTCAGTGATGCGTTCCTTAAAATCGAAGATACAGTCCTGCGGACGATAGTTAATTTCATGCAGTTCGTTGGTCGAGCCGATGATGTGGCGTCCATCTGGCAGCACATGAGGATTAACTTCTGTATCAGGGAAGAATAACTGGTAGGCATTTGCTTCGCCGGGTGTGAAGGTGTTACCCAGCGGGTCTTGATCGATTGAAAGCGGCAGCGCATCGGGAAATGTCCTTTCCGTCAGCCCGGATGTGGTATCGAAATCAATCATGCAGGTCTGCATTCCCATGACCTGCAGGTTGTATGTCAGCTCATTGGTTGACTGAGATTTGACGACGCCACCTTTTTGATTTCCAACAATGATAACAATTCCTGCTTTTGCTTCCATAGCTACATCCTCAAGATTTCGCATGCGAAATAATTGTGATGGCTCGTCGCTGACTGGAGTACTTCATTGGCTGAAGGGGATAGGCTCCATTGAGTCTGGCGTTTCGCCGTAATGTCAGCCGGCTACCCGGTGACAAATTCAGTATGCCAGGCCTCAGATAAAGAATCAATAATGATTCTTTATGATAAGTATTGCATGTGAATTTTAACCAATTATACCTACTGATTCCGGCTCTAGAGCTCAATGTATCGGGAACGAAGTTTACGAGATTCATGATACCTGACATAAAAAAAAACCCTGTTCGCTTTAAAAAACAAGGGGTTTTATCAACGCATTACTTCAATCAAAAAGATAATCACGCTGAGGGCAACACGAATTGCCTTGAGTGTAGTGATTAACACTTCCATAAACGTCCTTCTTTCATTCTAGGACATTGCAAGGCGCAGCCAGCCTGGTTTCCCGCTGCGCTTTTCCGTGTTGATTTACAGTGTACAGACAACACGTTCGGTAAAGTCTGAGGAATGCGAAAAGCGATGTCATGCTTCTAACATTCCGGAAACAGGATCAGCCCGCCAGCTGGTCCTTTTTTTTGCGTCAGCTAAAGATGAGCCTGTCCACGCTGTAAGCAATTACTATATGCAGCCTTTTTAAAAAGTAATTTGACTACATGTGGACATATATTAGTAATTTATGGCCGCTTAACAAGAGCAAAAAATGATGACTTGAGGGGTTGTATTTTTGGCGAAAACGCCTAACCCGTGCCTTATAAGGCCTGGCGACATGTCAACCAGATCACACTTTTTTTTCTGATTATGATCGGGCGCGTATTTCTCATTCAATCCAAGGATTCAACAGTTCTAAACGCATTATGTCCTCAGATTTCATTATCAATTCCATTCTCTTTCCTGACTTTATCTACTGCATCGAACCTTTTCACATTAATACCGGCTCTATCATGGGCAAATCAGCGTTTTATGCCTACGACGTAAGGAAAAATGAGATGAAATTTACGCGGCTATGCGTAAGAAAGGGCACCCATATCCTCTTCAATAGACCCTTAGTGAGTTTTGACGCGACATTACGGATCTGCAGTTTCTGTAAAAGCTAAACTTACGTCTCCGGCATCCATGCATGGCTTTCACTCTGAATTTTCAGCTTATGTATCAGGCTCTATACCAGATTTCATGTTTGAGAAACGGATAGATGGCGTATCTCAAGACCACGAATATAAAATTCCTGAGATACGGACGCAGGTGAACCTCCGACACATAATCATTTTTCAGACTCAACAGAGAAAAATTATGCTTAAGAAAAATCAAGGGCCGCCTGCGCTTGCAAAAGAAATGCTGCAATTGAAGTTGCAAGAATTACGAGAGGCTGAGCATCCTGTATTGCGCAGTACCTGGCCCGTAATAGAAAGGCTAATTGCACGTCAGCATGAAATGGCACCGGTTTGGGAAGAACTTGGCAAAAAAGAAGTCACCGGTACTCGCTTATGGGTCCTAACAGAACAATGCATAATGGCTGCTGTAGAAGGCGAAAGCGGTGAACATGAGGCAATTCGTTCAGACTACAGTGAACTTCAGCTGCTGAATGACGAAATTTCTTGGATGAGTATCAGACTTGCACAACTCCTTGATGCTAGAGACACTTTGCTTAACCGAAGCGGGCATTTTCATGTCGAACGCATGCTCAGGCTGACGGATTTCATAAACGTCGCTGGAAAGGGAAACTACCTCTACTGCACAAGAATCAAGCCCGAACTGGAAAATCTGTCTCATTATGATCTGAAGTACTGGCCGGAGATGTCAGCACTGCTGCATGCTCTTGGGGAAGAAAGAACAGAAATTACGTTCCGCTATACATCCAGCGAGGCGATTGCTTTTGCCCGCCCGAGTCTACTTACAGACTTTCTACGTGATCTTTTTGACCGCATTTATGACATAAGTCATGGCAGTATGTATGGACTAAAGCCACGCTTCAAATTGTCGGATGCGTCCCTCAGCACAATCTGCAATGTGATGCTCGACCTGCCAGGTGATGAAATGATCGATGCTGAATACGTGAAAAGTGCAAGGCAGCGTCTCCGTAAACAGGGATTAAAGGGGGCATGGTAAGAGCCATAATTCTAACTATCCGGGACCTGACCAATAAGAATGCGCTTCAGTAGTATCCATCGAGAACCGCACGCCGAGCTGGCGCGTGACGTCCAGCGCAAATACCCGCGTATACCACTCGGTGGACTTCGCATCCTTGTGGCCCATCAGGGTCTGAATCACCTTCTGCGGCACCTGATGCTGCACCAGATGCATCGCAAACGTGTCCCTGAACGTTTTAGGCGTCACGGGGCGGATGGAGAACGTCACTCCGTCACGCGCAGCTGCCGCCACGGCCTGACTTATCCAGCTGCGCGCCGTGTCCTCACTCCTGATGTCCCAGAGCCGCGCACCCGCAGGCAGGCCTACCGTCGCAAACCACTCCCGTAAGCGCTGCACGAAACCCGGATCGGTAAGGGGCACCGCGCGTGGCGGGTTCTCGCGTATCTCCGCCTCAGTTTCCCGCTCCGCCTACTGCTCCTCCTTGGTAGGGCGGCCGCGCCGGCGGCTGCGGCTGCGCGCGGCCTCCTCAAGCTTCCGCTGCTTGAGGGTACGCAGCACCACAAACGGTGAACTCAGCGGGGCGCCGGTCTGCGGATCGTCCAGCACAAAATCCCCCCTTGTCAGCGGCAGAATTTCATTCAGCCGCCCGCCGGTGTTCCACAGCGCATCAATGAACAGGCGTTTGCGGAGATCGGTCACCTTTGACAGCAGCACGGCCACTTCGGGCGCCAGCAGGTAGCGGGGCATGTCGGTGCCGTAGGCGGCGGCCAGATTGCGCAGGGCCACCGCACTTTCGTAGTCAAAGTAGCGCGCGGCACCCGAAATGTTCAGATTGTGACCACTGACGTCGCTGTGTGAATTCTGCATCAGTTCGCGGGGCAAATACCCAAACTTTTAATCTCCGTCGTCTGGCGGTATGGAACGTATTTTCCCCTGTCTGTCCAGCGAAAACCACGGGAATAAATCGATCCGGAGAGGATCCGTTTGGGCTCGGTTTTCCGGCTTTTATCCCGTATGCGGAGAATAACCTGGACGGACGGAAATAAAAAGGCACGGGCCGCGGCGGATTTACGGCGCATAAAACAGGGTAAGCCACTGGTAAGAAAGCAGATTATGGAAAAACGGCCCCGACGGGATCGGACCAGGCACTCCGGGATGAATGCCTGGTCATTGAACATAAACGGACTGGCACTAACACCGGCAGTGTGTTCAGTGTACAGTGGGGCATTTACTGTCTTCCGGAAAAGTGTGCGGACAGAAACCCGTCAGTCATACCCCTGCAGAGAAATGATGAGACAAAGAGCGTTCTGTACCGGAACGGACCTGAGCAGAATGACGTCAGCTGAGTAAATTAACGATGGATCAGCCGCTATTCAGCCATTAGTTCGAATGCACAGCTAATAGTTGTCATTTATTCTCAGCGCATTCAAATGTTCAGCCTGATGAAACCGGACAGCAGAAGTGTGACAGGGAAATAAGACATATCCTGCAGAGTTAAATTACAACGCCTGTTGCATAAGTTTAACTCTTATTTTCGTTACTGAATCGCCACGGCTAATCTAGACACTTCTGAGCCGTTGATAATATTGTTTTTCATATTCTGTCGGTGACATCTGATCGTTAGAAACATGCCGACGCTTACTGTTATAAAACATTTCGATGTAATCAAAAATATCGCTGCGGGCTTCTTCCCGCGTTCCGTAGATCTTTTTCTTTATCCGCTCGCGTTTCAATAACTGGATAAAGCTTTCTGCAACCGCATTATCGTGGCAGTTACCGCGACGGCTCATGCTGCCCTCCAGGCCGTGTGATTTCAGGAACGACTGCCACTCATGGCTTATGTACTGACTGCCCTGATCAGAGTGAACCAGCATCTGTTTTTGGGGATTACGCCGCCATACAGCCATCAGCAATGCGTTCAGGACAATGTCCTTTGTCATCCGGGATTGCATTGACCAGCCGATAATTTTGCGTGAGAACAGATCAACAACCACGGCAAGATATAGCCAGCCTTCGTGGGTCCTGATATAGGTGATGTCCGTTACCCAACGCTCATCCGGTGCATCCGGATTAAACTGTCGCTGGAGCCTGTTGGGCGACACGATACGGGCCTCGCCTTTACGTGCCCGCGAGCTCCGATATCCAACCTGAGCCTTTATCCCGGCACGTTTCATCAGTCGCCAGACGCTGTTGACTCCGCACTGTTGCCCGCTGTCCCGCAGATCCAGATGGATCTTGCGATAGCCATAAACGCAACCGGACTCCAGCCAGAACTGTTTAATCTGTCCTGTCAGTCTCATGTCTGCCTGATGGCGTTGTGAATGCGGCTGCTGAAGCCAGGCGTAAAAGCCGCTGGGATGAACATCCAGCACCCGACAGAGCAGGCGAACAGGCCAGCAACGGGCGTTGTCACGGATAAAGACGTACCTCAGTCGGACAGCTTTGCGAAGTACGCCACGGTTTTTTTTAATATGTCCCGTTCGTCGGTAACCCGCTTCAGCTCTTTCTGGAGACGGCGGATCTCAGCCTGAGCATCTGACTGTTCTTTACTCGTGGACGAGTCCGAACCGTACTTCTTTATCTAGGCGTAAAGGCTGTGGGTGGTGATATCAAGACGTGTTGCAACGCTGGAAACTGAATAACCACGATCGACAACCTGTTTGACCGCTTCAATTTTAAACTCTTCGGGATAACGCTTACCGCTCATGGGCACTTCTCTTTAAGTCATCTTAAATGACTCTGAGGTGTCTGTTAAATCTGTGGCAATTCACCATTAAATGGCATCTGCCCCTATTCAGAATCGAAGGCAAATGCCATTATCGTATCAACCAATTTGCATAGTGACGGCAATGAGTAATATTACTGCTTCACAACTGTTACCGGACCATGATTATCACAATGATCGCCATGAGGGTGATGAAGATGCCCATCAACCAGATAATCAACGTGATCACCATGAGGGACGGCTTCATGACCGCAACCCGGCCCATGCACATGGCCCGGTTCGTGACCGCTGCAATGGTGATCCGGAGTACACTGGTCTGGGTTAGTCGCATCAACCGGTAAAACATGTTCATCGACATGATCACCATGAGGGTGATGGAGATGCCCATCATGCAAATAATCAGTATGGTCACCATGTTTTATAGCAGTATGGCCACAACCAGTGCCATGTTTATGATCGTGATGTAAATGATGTTTTTCATTGCAAGTAGACATGGACTACTCCTGAATAGTTAATGGTCTTCATTAATGTGTTCGCATGCGTTGCGAATAATATCGGCGACGTGACTATCTGCGAGGCGATACATCATTTTTCGGCCCTCACGTCGGCGTATCACTAAACGGTGATAGAGCAGATCTTTTAGCCGCGCAGAAACATTCACCATTTTCTCACCCGACAACTCGGTGAGTTCAGTTACGCTTTTTTCTCCATCTTCCAACAGTATTACTAGCTGAAGACGCCCTTCATCTGATAGCGCATGGAAAAATTCAGATACTTTGCTCAAGTTAATGTGCATTATTTAACTCTAACATTCTATTAATTTATAGAATAACAGTCTTTTTGAGCTATGCAACATTTCATTTTGCTTTGGAAGCAATAAGATTTGAATTTATGACGTTGTTTGGGAGTGTTTCACGCCCGTGCGATTGATCAAATTAATTTGATATTTCAGTCGGTTGCTACAGTTTGAAGGAGCGGCCATTCCCTGCCGGCTCTTTAACTAACGCGGCAGGCGTTGAACTGCCATGCATTAACTTGGGAATGTTGCGGTAACATTTGTCGCCAAAGGCCTTTATTACAATTATGTAGTCAACTCACCGCGAAGAGGCCGTTACGCTTCTTCATACAATGTACTGATTGGCGGCGCGATGATCACAGTTATTAATCTGTTGCCTGATTTCTAACGCAACATCCCTGGACCAAAGTGCAAAGATCGAATGCCAAAGACGTTAACCTTCGTCATGAGGCAGCTTCATCTGACCACACATGAGTTAGCTATTATTCAGTTTAAAAAAGCAGAAAATGCTCGCTGAATCAAAGGAGTTAGACCGTTTTCTTTCATAGGTATATCACGCGGACAGAGGGCCTATGATTTTGCCCTGTCGATAATCACATCTGGGAACGTAACTGGCAACAAAACGGGCAATTACACCCGGATACAGGTACCAGACGTGTAAAACCTTTGGCAACCGTTTCTGAAGGTATCGAATGGGCATCATAGCTGCTGGTATCCGCGTTAACCTGCAGGGCGGATGGAGCAGACGAAGACGTAACAAAAGCAGCTACATGGAAAGACGTTACTAGCAGCGAAGCACCAATGATTGCAAAGATTTTCATTTCAATTCCCTCACGGTTTATGAATTCCCACACTAAACCTCAGATATTAAAATTTCTATGCGTACACATCAGGAAAATTTGTAGCCATTTATGTCAACGCATATAACAAGGAAGGACGCTGTCTTCTGCCATATTACAACGAGCCAGCCTGCGATATCTAAAGTGAAAAGGGCTGCAAGTTACAAACTATAGAAGCAGGTGACATGAGTAGCGATAATTAATGGCGGGGGAATAACCCCCGCGATCATTTAGCTCTTCGAGCTTATCAGAAATCTGCTCACAGATTGCAACTTCTCAACTGTCTCTTCAAGCTCCCGCTCCGGGGTAGACTGGTCGATAATGCCCGCACCAGCCTGCAGTGTTACACCGTTATCGTTTTTAAACAGCGAGCGCAGCACTAAAGCCGCATCCAGTTCGCCTCCACTGTTAAACATGAAGACGCTGCCGCTGTATGCGGCACGCTTCATGGGTTCCAACCGCTTAATCGCCTCAATAGCCGGGCGCTTGGGAATACCTGAAGCGGTCACCGCTGGGAACAGCACCGCAAACGCATCCCACGCACTGAATTCCTTCGCGAGTTTTCCGGTTACCCGTGATGCCAGATGCTGTACGCTGCCGCGTTGTGCGATGCTCATGAAATCACTGATCTGGGTAGATTTTGCGACACATACCGGTAGTAACTCTTCGACTGCCAGTTTGACCGACACCGCATGCTCTGCAACTTCTTTGGTATTGCTGATTAACGCCTCACGCAATCGCTGATTTTGCTGAACATCTGCTGTTAACGCACGCGTACCGGCCAATGGCTGGGTAGAGACCATACCGGAAGCGGAGACTTCGACCACCGTTTCAGGACTGAAGCCGATAAAATGATGATCATCGATTTTCACGATGTAAGAACGTGCTGGGGTGTTGTTTGTGCGTCCAAGATGGTAACTGGCCAGCATGTCTACAGGTTCTTTAAGCATGACATGACGCGAGAGGATGACCTTCTGATAATGGCCTTGCTTAATTTCGTTCACTGCCTCGGCTACGCGATGGCAGTAGGCGTGAGCATCGTGTTCGCGAATTGTGCTGGCGATAGCGTCCTGCCACACATCATCCGGTGCAGGGATATTGACGCTGCGATCGGCCTGCTGAATTCGCGTAGTAAATCTTTCCAGATCCTCTTCACTTATCGTAATAAACTTGGCGCTATGCTCAGAAAGGGCAATCTGCACTTGCGGCACAATCAGCGTCATCAGCGGAGACGTCTTATCCAAATCTGCCGGAGAAACATCATAAATCAGGCGCGCTAGCTCAAAATGGCTGATACCAAATGTCTGCCAGTGGCTGAAGGGCAGCGCATCGAGCGCACTCTGCAGATTTTCCCGCCAAGGCGCATTCTGAAAGGTTTGCCGCTGCCCGTCAGGCAATATTAGCTCCGCATAATGGGTAAAAAGCCTGATTTGCGCCTTAATGCCGATGCCAACGTGCCAGCAGCCCTGGCGTTCATAAACGATATGGCTTTCAGGTTCGTCCTGCATCAGGTGATAAAGTACATCCAGGGGGGGATGCCGCAAGGATATTGAGCGGCTGGAGTGCGCCTTCTCTTGCGCCTGTTGTGCCAGAGTAGCCAAGCGGCGTTTATCAATTTTTCCTACAGCGGTGTGTGGCCAGCTTGTGATAGGTAAAAGTTGGTCGGGTAATTTGTAATCACTCAATCCCTTCTGCTGTAAAAAGGTGCGCAATTCGCCCAGTTCCAGCGCCGCCTCACCTTGATAACAGGCACAGATGCGTTCACCGAGCCGTTCATCGCTTACGCCCACCACAATAGCGCTCACGACGCTTGGGTGGAGAGCAATTAGAGATTCAATCTCTGTACAGCCAATTTTCTCTCCGGCGCGATTTATTTGTTCTTTGATTCGCCCCTCGACTATCACATTGCCGCCTTCAGTCAGGCGAACAATATCCCCCGATCGATAGAATTTATCAAGCGTGAAGGCCAGCAGGTTTTGCGCTTCGGCGCGATAGTAGCCGCCAATCGTGTATGGACCGCGGGTAAGCAGTTCACCCGGTTCGCCTTCCGCCACCGCAGCGCCATTTGCGTCAACCACACGGATTTGATCTGCATCGGAGATGGGACGGCCTTGGGTGTGAAGAATAACCTCCTCACTGTCATCCAGTCTGGTACAGCAAATCAGCCCTTCGGCCATACCAAACACCTGCTGTAACTGGCAGCCAAATGCGGGCTTCACTTTTTCTGCCAGCGTGCTTTCCAGTCGTGCGCCTCCTACCTGAATAAACTGCAAACTGGATAAATCGCTTTCATCCCACTTCCGACACTCCAGCCAGAGATTCATTAATGGCGGGACGAGGGCGGTGAAGGTAACGCGTTCCTGTTCAATCAACGGGAAGATCTCATCGCAGCTTGCCGTCTGCGCCAGTACAACTTTACCGCCCGAAAGCAGCGTTCCCAACACGCCCGGACAGGAGAGGGTAAAGTTATGTGCGACGGCAAGCGTAGCGAGATAGACACTCTCCCCAGTGAGCTGACAAAGGCCCGCCAGCGTACGCGCATTGTAAAAGTAGTCGGCGTGCGTGCGCGGTATGAGTTTGGGCGTGCCGGTGCTGCCGCCCGAGAGCAGCAGCAGGGCAATATCTTCGGCGTGCGGGGCAGGAAAACGTTGCGCTGGTTGCTGAAATTCCGCGAACGGAGTGTCGCTGTCGTCTGCCGTGTTCACTGACCAGCGTTGGATAGTCGGGTGGTTGACCGACATTCGCTGCGCGATGGTATGAAAATCATGCCCGAGATAATGCGCGGGATAGACCCAGGCTTTAGGCTGGGCCAGCGTACAAAGCGCATCAATATCCGCCCCTTTCTGTGCAGGCATCGCCAGAATCGGGCACGCGCCCAGGCGAAATAACGCAAACAGCGCGGCGACCAGGCCGGTACAGTTGGGAAGTTGTAGCAGGACATTGTCCCCAGCCTGAATGCCTCGCGCGTTAAATCCTGCCGCCAGACGATCCGCCAGTGTATCGAGTTCATCGTAACGAAGGCTCTGCTGCCCGGAAACCAGCGCGATACGGTTTGGCTGCTGCCGCGCCCAAAGGCGTAGTTGCTCTCCCAGCGGCACATTCGTCCAGTAACCCTGCTGGCGGTAATATTGACGTTCAGTTTCACTCCACGCCCCGTAAACCTCAGATTCATTCATATTTTTTTCCTTGATGAAGGACAGACTCTCACTGCATAACAATGCGCGCGATAAGCTCTTATTGAGAATGGTAATCAATAGTGGCATGTTGAATGTTATGATATAACATATCAAACATTGATTTCTGAAATGACTTATTACGGGTTGCCGTTAAGGGATTGGTAGAAAAATGCATCGCGGTTTGACAAGAAGGTCGCTGGTTAAGGCGATAGGGATAGGGATTGGGACGGGTATGGCGCTGACTCACACCCTGTTACCGCAGGCGCTGGCGGCAGAAGTAAAACCGGCGAAGGGGGGGACATTACGCGCTGCGTTTGCGGGTTCCAGTAATGATTCGACCAATGTTTTGCGCGCCATATTCAGTACGATTGATTACGTCAGAGCGAGGCTAATATGGGACTCTCTCGCAGAGGTTGAAAATAACCGTATTGTCTGGCGGCTGATGGAGTCGGCGGAACCCAACAGTGACGCCACCCGCTGGGTGATCAAAATCCGCCACGGCGTAACCTTCAGCGACGGACGCAAACTCACTGCCCGTGATGTGATGTTCAGCCTGAAAACCTGGCGAGGTCAACCCGGTAGTCAGAGTGGCTGGTTAAAACCGCTTGATCTCGCCGCGTCACGCATTGACGACCCCTGGACACTGACGCTGCAACTGAGTCACCCGGTCGGTTCGTTTGATTTGCTGCTTGCGCAATCCCTCTTTATTTTTCCGGAAAACACGCAGGACTTTTCTGCCGCGCCTGGCAGCGGTCCTTTTGTACTCAAGGACTGGTCCTCAGAACACAGCACGCTGGAGGCGCGCAAAGATTACTGGGATGCTGACAACGGTGGCCCGTATCTGGATGAGATCCAGCTTTACGCCATCAGTGATACGGCGGCCCGTCTCAATGGCCTTAAAGCAGGGCAGTTCGATTATGTTGGCGGGATGTCATTGCTCACCGCCCGCACCGAGCAGACTAATCCGGCACTGAAACTCTGGCACTCGGATAAGAGTGAAATGAGCCACCTTGCTTTCAGCATGAATCTCACTAAGGCGCCCTTCAATAAGCCTGAAGTGGTTGAGGCGCTAAAATATGCTATTGACCGCGAAGCAATGGTGCGTGCGGTAACCATGGGTAGAGGCGAAGTCGCCAATGATGCGTTAGGCGCAGGGCAACTCTGGTACGCGGCGGATCTTCCCAAGCGCCATTACGATCCCGAACGTGCCCGCTCACTGCTGCAAAAAGTGGGAATGCCTGCTGTAAAGGCGGCAATTCGTACCAGTCATTACGAATATGGCCCGGCAGAGAGTGCCACGCTGTTACTGCGACAGGCCGCGAAAGCAGGGCTAAACCTGCATCTTGATTCGGTCCCAGCCGCTGATTACTACAGTGACTTCAACCTGTTGCTCAATACGCCGTTGCAAACCAACCTCTACCATGCCATGCCGCTACCGGTAGCACTGCCCTTCTATTATGGCTCAGGCGCGTCATGGCCCTTCACCGGCCCGGCGACGCCAGAACTCGATAAGCTGATGAATGCAATGCAGGCCGCCCGCGGTGATGCATTGCGTCAGCGAGTTGGAGATGTGCAGCACTATCTCTGGCAGCAAGGGGGCGATGCGATATTTGCGCGAATGCCGTCAGTGGCGGCTTCAGCACCACAGGTTGCGGGCGTTAAAGCCGCAGGCTTCTTCGATTATCCCTTGCTGCGTGATGCATGGTTACGTCCGGCCTGATCGTCTCAGCCGTGCTACGGCGAACCGCCCAGGCAATTTTCACTCTTTGGCTGGTTTCGATCATGATTTTCAGTGCGATGTCGCTGGTAAAAGGAGATGCCGCCACCCAGCGTCTTGCGGGAGCGGGCAGTCGCGAGCAGGTTAACAGCCTTCGCATACAACTTGGACTCAACCAGCCTCTGCCTGTGCGTTACTGGCGCTGGATAGAGGGAGTGGTGCAGGGGGATCTTGGCGTCAGTTTTGTTAGCGGGCGTGCCGTTAGCGCGCTGATTATCGATCGCGGTCGCTACTCTCTCGCATTGGGGATAAGCGCCAGCCTTCTGCTGATCGCCCTGGCAAGCGCGGCGGGGTTCATTTGCGGGCTACGTCCGGGCAGCGTGGCTGACAGGGTCATCAGCCTTATCACGCTCTGCCTTGTCGCCCTGCCAGAATTCGTCACGGGTACGCTGCTGGTGGTGTTGTTTGCGCTCAGCCTACACTGGTTACCCGCGCTGTCGTTAATCACGCCTGAACGATCGCTCTGGACACAGTGGCCGCTGTTCGTGCTGCCCGTTATCACCTTAATCACGGTCTGTCTGGCGCAGAACATCAAGTTAATCCGTCTGAGCGTCATCCGCGCGGCGCACTCGCCCGCGTGTGAATGCGCGCGCTTCAATGGCATTGCCGAACGACAAGTGGTGCTCCACTGGATCCTGCCTGCGGTGGTCAGCCAGTGTGTCCCTACGCTTGCGCGCTATGTTACCTATCTGTTCGGCGGCGCACTGATTGCCGAAACTCTATTTGGCTGGCCGGGGCTGGCGGCAGCTTTGCTCAACGCCACGCTTTCCAGAGACACGCCGGTAGTGATGGGGATTGCGATGACACTTTGCGCCCTGACGGTGCTGTTTAATTTACTGGCAGATTGCCTGACAACCCTGCTAAATCCGGCTGCGCGCCGTAAGGGCAGCTAATGTCTGAAAAAAACGTTTTCTGCCTGACGCTGTTTTTGTTAATGGTGATTGTCACGCTTATCGGCCCCTGGCTGGCACCTTGGGCGACTGATGAAATACGCGATATGCCATTTGCGCCGCCCGCCGATACCTTACTGATGGGCAGCGATTATCTGGGTGCCGATGTGCTGAGCCGGGTACTAAGCGGGGGGCAGCAGCTACTTATCTTCGCTGTACTGAGTGTCGCGTTGGCCTGGCTTACGGGCGGAATGGCAGGCATGGTAGCCGCCATTGAAGGACGCTGGCTGGATCGAGCCCTGCTCACGGTGGCTGATGTTCTGCTTAGCATACCGGGATTGCTACTTCTCACGCTGGTAGTGACCGTCAGTGGCAGGGGCTATTCCGCCGCCGCGCTTGCCGCGTTGCTGGTGATGTTTCCAGATATTTTTCGTCTGGTACGAGCCGCGACACTTCATCAGCTGCAGCAGGATTATGTGGAGATGGCCCGACTGCGAGGAGAATCGCTCAGAGCTATTCTGTTCCGGGAGATAGCACCGAACTTGTTGCCCTTGCTCAGCGCAGATCTCGGTATTCGTCTGCTTACCGCGCTGTTTATTCTTGCCAGCGCCAGCTTTCTAGGCCTCGGGGCGATGCCGCCGCAGGCCGACTGGGGCCTGATGATCACCGAAAACCGGCAGGGGTTGACGCTACAGCCCTGGGCCACGCTGGCACCCATCATCGCTATATTGCTTTTACTCATCCCGTTAAACTTGAGCCTAGACTCGCTGTTTATCCCTGCACGCAGGCACCAGCAACCTACACAAAAAAGCGCAGCTAATGCGTCAGGAAACATAACTGGACTGCTCGAAATAGCACAATTGCATGTGGAGATTCCTGAGCGGACTTTGCTGAAAAACGTCTCGTTGAACCTGAGGGCAGGGGAGATAGTTGCGCTAACCGGCCTATCCGGCAGCGGGAAGAGCACGCTATTGCGGGCCGCTCTCGGACGACTCCCTGATACGCTGAAGTCGCAACGTGGTGACGTCTGGCTGTCCGGCCAGCCGCTTTTCTCTCTCTCTGACGTGGCGCTTCGCAAATTGCGTGCCCAGCAGATTGGTTTTGTGCCGCAGGACCCACGCCAGAGTCTGGTAGCTTCGCAAACCGTGGCAACTTACTTCACGCTGATGGCAGCGCGGCGTGGCCTTTCAGCAAAGCAGCGAGACGAACAAATCGCCGCACACTTCCGGGAACTGGGTCTGCCGGATGATAAAGCGTTTCTGCAACGCTATCCGCACCAGCTTTCTGGCGGGCAGCGCCAGCGCGTAATGGTGGTGGCGGCCATGCTGGGTTATCCCCCTATGATGGTAATGGATGAACCAACCAGCGCACTGGACAGCCTCACTACCCAGATGCTGATGAACTGGGTGGTGGAGAAAGCTCGAGCGCATCACCAGTGCGTGTGGTTTGTTGCCCACGATCTTCCGCAGGCCACAAAGATCGCCGACCGTATTCAGGTCATGGCGCAGGGCGAGTTGGTTGAGCAGCAGGCAACTACCGATTTCTTACGGGCGCCGCAAAGCATTGATGGAAAGAGATTGATGGCAGCATGGCAACCCGGCGTTATTTCTCATCAGAAAGGGAGCCATCAACCACCGCTCCTTAAGGCAAGTGCCATCTGTGCGCATTATGCCGGACGACAGGTACTGGATGGGGTACATATTACCCTTCGCGCGGGTGAGACGCTGACGGTCGCCGGGCGTTCCGGATGCGGCAAAACCACGTTGTTACGCACCATCATGGGATTACATTCCCGCGTGAGCGGCGAAATAACATTTCGCAGTGAGGCGTTGCCACTATCGCTCGACCAGCGTACAGCCCTGCAAAAAAAACGTCTGCAGTACGTGGCGCAGAATCCCGCCAGCTCATTAAATCCTTTCTATCCGGTGCGATCGATACTGGGCCGTACGCTGCACCTCAGCGCCCCGCGACTTGATAAAATCGAACGTGAAACACGCATTCGTGACGTTCTGCACCAGGTCGGTCTGCCCCCGTCGCTTCTGGGGCAGCGTTCGGCAACGCTGTCCGGCGGACAGCTGCAACGGATTGCGCTGGCGTGCGCGTTAATAGCCCGCCCCGAGGTGTTATTGTGCGACGAAGTGACCAGTGCCATTGACGGCCCGACCCGACTGGAACTCATCGCACTGTTACAACAGATACAGCAACAGCAAGGCATTGCATTACTTATGGTGACTCATGATTTGACACTGCCTGCACAAACAGGCGGCAAACTGTTGGTGCTGGAAAACGGGTGCATTGCGGAGTATGGCGATGTCGCCGCACTACTTTCACATCCTGCACATCCCCTGACACAACAGCTACGGGATGCCACACAAATCACCACAGGTGGAGAGAAATGACCTCACCCTGGTTGCGCACGTTGACAACCGACGCTTGCTCAAAGTACCAACTTTTTTGTCTGCCGCACGCCGGCGGTAACGCTGCGCTTTACCGTGGCTGGCGCGAGCAGTTGCCGCCGGAGGTAACGTTGAATCTGGTCTGCTATCCGGGCCGACTTGACCGTCTGCATCACCCCATTCCAGACACACTTCCTGAACTGGTGAACGCATTGGTTCAGGCTGTCTCCCCTCAACTTAGCGAGCGCTGTGCTATCTTCGGACACAGTATGGGGGCCGTCGTCGCGCATGAACTGGTGCTGGCATTGCAGCGAAAAGGGCTGCCCGCCCCGCAGTTGCTGGCCGTTTCCGCGCGCGAAGCACCGCAGTTTCATCAGCCCGGTACGCTTCACCAGCAACAGGATCAGGCGCTGTGTGATGAGTTGTTGCGTCTGGAGGGCACCGATCCAGCGCTACTCGCCATGGCGGAGATGCGGGAGATTATACTGCCGACGATGCGCGCGGATTATCGATTAATAGAGACGTGGCAACTGAGTTCAGAAAAACCACTGAGCTGCCCGATTGCCGCATTTGTCGGTCATCGCGACCCGGAACTTTCTCTCTCACAGGCACAGGGCTGGTCTGACTGGACCACGGCTTCGTGTACCCTGGACGTGTTTGAAGGGGGACATTTCTATTTTAGCGGTCATCAGCAAGCGGTTATTGACCGCCTGCTGATGCGCTGGCGTGCGTGTCAGACGGACGAATAAGGTTGCTCGCGGATTAACCAGAGAGCGGCCACGCCGGAGAGCGCACTGGCAAGGGCGGCCACACGAAATAGCATGTTCAGGGCATCGCCCCATGCCTGGCGGGCGTGTTGCAGAAGTTCCGGCGCGGCGTTAAGCCCGTCAAATTGCGCGCTACTGACCGCGTGTAACACTTCTTGAGGTCGTGCTATCCCTGCATCAGACAACAGTGAGAGCGGCAGCGCCTGTTGCACGACATAGTTGAGCAGTAAACCAAAGAAAGCGATACCGACCGCCGTACCCAGCGGAAAAAAGGTGTTTGCCGTTCCTGAAGCGGTACCCGCCTGTGAAGCAGGCACCACGCTGACGGCCAGATTCATCAGATGCGGTAGCGTTAGTCCTGCACCCACACCCAGCATTAACAGCATTGGCATCAGAACCAGCCAACTACTGTCACTCTGCACATGGCTGCTAATCATAAGACCAGCCGCCACAATAAACATGCCTGCCGCCAGCAAGATACGCACCGGGATCACCCTAGCCAGTGAGCCACTGACGCCGGCGGCGACCACCATTGTCAACGACTGTGCCAGTAAAATCAGACCAATATGCCAGGCGGAATAGTGCAACATCCCGCTCAGCCACAAGGTGATAAACGGTAATAAACCAAAGCTGAAAATCCGACCGGCGAAACTTAACAAAATGGCACCGATAAATGTCGGAAGGGCAAACAGGTTCAGATTCAATAATGCTCGCTTACCGCGTCGTTTCTCAGTCCAGAAAAACAGCAGTGCTGTGACCCCACCCACCACCAGCGCATGAAGCGCATCCTGACCGTCATCGGTTAAATTCAGCGCCCCATAGTTAAGACTAAACAGGCTCACTGTGATCAGCACTGCCCCGAGAATATCCAACGGGAACGCGGGTTTTGCAAACGGTTTTTCAATAACATGGCGTAACGTAAAGAAAATAATCAGTAAGCCAACAGGAACATTAATGGCAAACAACCACGGCCAGCTTGCCCACTGAATAAACAGCCCACCGATTAACGGGCCGGTTGCTGCGGATATTGCGCCGCCTGCGGCAAACAGACCAACCGCGCTGGCACGCACTTGAGGCGACTCACCTTCGCAGGCACTGGCAATCAGCGCCAGCGCCGTACCCAGCACCATCGCCCCTCCAATCCCCTGGATTACACGCGCTACAATCAACACATCAACCGAAGGGGCCAGAGCACAGGCCAAGGAGGCCAGTACAAACAGCCCATTGCCACAAAGGAAAATAGTGCGTCTGCCAAGCCGGTCTGAAATCGCACCTGCCAGCAGAAGTAAGGCGGCAAAGCTCAAGGTATAGCCATTAATTACCCATTGCAGATGCGCAAGGTCAGTGCGCAAATCCATCCCTATCTGCGGCAAGGCAATATTCACCGCCGTGATATCCAACGTCATAATGGCTGCACTGAGTGCCGCAACCCATGTGGTCCACTGGCGATTTTTACTGCTTACCGTATCCGAAAGTATACTTTGTTTCATTAACCTGTGTCCTCATTTCTCCGTTCCATGTGACTAACAATTGATAATGTTTATCATTAACCTTTAACTATTGTTATGTTATAACATATTAAAATCAACCATATTCATTTCAATCAGCGCGTCACTGCCGTTGAAGTGAGGCTTTTTAATACGGGGATACAGAAATGATGTCAGGCGACCTCCACCAGAAAATCTGTGCCGATATTGCACCCTTTATCACTGGCGGAATGCCGGAACCTCTTCCTGATAATGTTGATCTGATTGGTTTGGGGCTTGATTCACTGGCGATAATGAAACTGGCGGCGATGTGGCGACGTCAGGGCTACGATGTCTCTTTCGCCCGTCTTATCGCCCAGCCGCGTTTTGATGCCTGGCTGTCGTTATTCTCTGGACCGACGACAGCGACAGACAAGGATAAAACCCTCTCGGTCAATGCTGAGCAAGAGTCGGAACCCTTTCCACTGGCGCTGATGCAACACGCCTATTGGGTGGGACGTGACAGCAGCCAGCACCTCGGGGGGGTAGCTGCTCATTTCTATCATGAGTTTGATGTCGCACACATCGACAGCGCGCGCCTTGAAAAAGCGGTACGGCAGCTTATTGCGCGTCACGGCATGTTGCGTGTGGCCGTCCTGGATGAAGGACAGCAACAGATCCTGCCGCACTCGGGCTGGAATGGTTTGAAAGAGTATGATCTGCGCCATGAAAAGGCCGAAACCGCCACGCTGCGCCTTGAGGCCATCCGTGCGGCATTGTCACACCGCCAGCTTAACATTCAGCAGGGCGAGGTCTTTGATGTGCGTATGACGCATAAACCCGACGCACTCGGCGGTGGCGCACGTCTGCACATTAATCTCGATATGATCGCCGCGGACGCTATGAGTCTGCGTATATTGTTAGACGATCTCGCCTCTTTCTATCTTGAACCTCAGCAGCCACTGTCGCCTCCTGGCCTCTCCTGGCGACACTATCAACAACTGCGCAATGTGTGGCTTCAGGAACCCACACAGCAGCAACGCTATGAAACGGACAAGCAGTGGTGGCTGGCACGACTAGATGATCTCCCCGGCGCACCGGTTCTGCCCGCGGTGGGGCTGAATGAAGAGACAGCAAAACAGAAGGTGGTACGCCGCCATCGCTGGTTTGATGCCGAAGCACGAATGCAACTTGGAGCGAAAGCCCGTCAGTATCATCTGACGCTGCCGATGATGATTGCAGCCGTATTTGCTGAAGTGCTGAGCCAGTTCAGCGATGAAGAAGATTTTATTCTCAACCTGCCTCTGTTTAACCGTGAACCCTTGCATCCGGATGTCTCGTCGCTGGTGGGGGACTTTACCTCTTCAGTGCTGCTGGCCTGGCATGGCACACAGGGCGGCACCTTCCTGGCGCGTGCGCAACGTCTGCAACAGCAGTTTCGTCAGGATGCGGCGCATGCTCATTTTTCTGGCGTTGAAGTGTTACGTGAAGCATCGCGTTTACGCGGTCAGGCGCAGTTCGCACCGGTCGTCTTTACCAGCGCAATTGGTCTGGGAGAGTTATTTAGCGACCGCGTGCAACAGGCACTGGGACAACCCGGCTGGATTGTTTCCCAGGGGCCGCAAGTCTGGCTGGACGCTCAGATCACCGAGTTAAACCATGGCCTTCTGGTTAACTGGGATGCACGAGAAGCCACTTTTCCGGCTGGCATTCTTGATTTGATGTTCGGTCAGTTTATCAACCTGCTGGATGCGCTGATGGAAAAGGACGAAGTCTGGCAGCAACCCATTGATACCGTGTTACCACCATTGCAACAGACAGTGCGTCAGCAGGCCAATGCCACTGAAGCACCGCTGCCGCAGGAATGTCTGCACAGCGCCTTTTTCCGTATGGCAAAACAGCAGCCGACGGCTCTTGCGCTGGCAAGTGGACAGAAAACGCTCAGCTACGGTGACGTTTCCCGCTATGCGCGTGCGCTGGCAGCCCACCTTTCTGCTCAGGGGGTAAAAACGGGCGATCTGGTCGCTATTGCCTTGCCGAAAGGGCCAGAACAAATCATTGCGGTACTGGGGGTGCTTGCCTGTGGGGCGGCTTGGTTGCCGCTTAATCATCAACAACCAGAAAACCGAATCAAAACAATCTTAAGCACTGCCAGCGTCAAACACGTTATCGACCATCTTCCTGAGCCTGACCAGTTGCCACCACCCGCCACGGTGGTGCAGGGCAATAATCAGCAACTGGCTTATGTGATCTACACCTCTGGCTCGACCGGGACGCCAAAAGGGGTTGAAATCAGCCACCTTGCGGCGAAAAACACCATAGATGATCTCAACCGGCGTTATCCGCTGGGAAACCGGTTGCGCACGCTGGCGGTGTCGGCGCTGAGTTTCGACCTGGCGGTGTACGATATTTTCGCACCGCTGACGGTGGGCGGCGCGGTGATCTGCATTGACGATGAGAGCAGGCGCGATGCACAACGCTGGGTAGCGCTAATACGCCAGCATCAGGTTACCGTGTTGAATGCCGTACCGGCCATTGCCGAAATGATATTTACCAGCGCCGCAGCCGACAGCCTGGTGCTGCCGCTGGAGCTAGTGTTGCTGGGCGGCGACTGGGTGCCGCTCGATCTGCCGCGAAAGCTCCACCGGGTCGCGCCTTTATGTCGCTGTATTGCGCTCGGCGGCACCACCGAAACGGCAATTCACTCGACGGTTCAGGAAATCACGCAGGTGCCCGCCGCGTGGCGTTCGGTGCCTTATGGCTATCCGCTGGGTAATGTGCGCTGCCGCGTGGTAGATAGCCTGGGCCGCGACCGCAGTGACTGGGTGAGCGGCGAACTGTGGATTGGCGGCGCAGGGGTTGCGCTGGGCTATCGCCATGATGCCGAACGCACCGCCGATCGTTTTATTGTGCAACAGGGTGAACGCTGGTATCGCACCGGCGATTTAGCGCGTTACCACCCCGATGGTTCGCTTGAGTTTCTCGGACGACGAGACCATCAGGTGAAAATTCGCGGCTATCGCATCGAATTGGGGGAGATCGAATCCGCCCTGACTGCCCACCCTGATGTGGTACGCGGCGTGGTATTGCTTGACGACGATCGCCGTTTGGCGGCGGTGTTCACGACTCAAAATGGCGCGCTAGAGACTGCATCGCTACGTCAGCATCTGCAACGCTATTTGCCTCAGGAGATGGTGCCTGAACGGCTGGTGGCGCTGCCTGAACTTCCGCTGAGCAGCAACGGCAAGATTGATCGTAACGCGTTGCAGCAATTAGTTGCGGCTCAGTTGCCCCAGCCTGAATCGTCAGAAGGCATTCAGCTTACTGGCGTGGAACGCCAGGTTGCGGCGGTGTGGCAGACGATGTTGGGCAAAGCTGTGCGTCGGCACGACAATTTCTTTACCGTCGGTGGCGATTCATTGCTGGCGACCCGCGCAATAGCAGAATTACGCCGTCAGGGATTCAGCGATGTCACCCTGTCGCAACTCTTTACCCATCCGGAGCTCAGCGCCTTCTGTCAGACCTTGCACAGCAGAAAAGAGGTGAGCGAACCTCAGCTGCTCATCCATGATGCCGCAGGCCGTTACGCTAGCTTCCCGCTCAGCGATGTTCAACAGGCCTACCTGTTTGGTCGTGAGAGTGAATTTGCCCTCGGCGGCATCGGCTGCACCTTCTATCGGGAATTCGAGGTTGAGACTCTGGATGTGGCGAAGCTTGAAAACGCCGTTAATCAACTTGTCGCCCGCCATGACATGTTACGTGCCCGTTTTGTTGATGGGATGCAGCAGGTACAAAAACAGGTGCCGTACTATCATTTGCCATTATTCGCCGATCGAGCCGCAGACAATGTGGCATTACAGCGTGAAGCCTTCGCCTCTTACAGCTTCGATCCGCAACGCTGGCCTCTGTTCAGCGTTAGCATGGCGCAACATTCTGAGGGCAACCGCGTTGCTATCGCGATTGATAACCTGATTCTGGATGCGTTAAGCATTCTGCTCTTTTATCAGGAGCTGGATGCGCTTTATCAGCAGCAAAATTTACCTCATCCCCCAGCAATTCAGTTCCGCGATGCGTTGCTGGCGCGTCAGCCACAAGCGGAAGAACAGAACGAGGCCAGGTCATGGTGGCAGGCGCGACTCGCGCAACTGCCCCTGGCACCGCAGTTACCGCTGGCCTGCTCGCCTGAATCAGTGGGTCGGCCACGCTTTACCCGCCGCGAATACTGGCTGGATGCAGAGCGCTGGCAGCAACTCCAGCAAAAAGCTCGTCAGCAAGGCGTCACTCCCTCAGCAGTGATGCTCAACGCCTTCGCCACGGTTCTACGCCGCTGGAGCCATCAACCCGACTTCACACTGAATTTGACCCTGTTTGATCGCCCGGAAGGCGTCGCCGACATTGCGCGGGTTATGGGGGACTTCACTTCGCTTGTATTGGTGCCGTGTCGCCACAGCGCAGGTGGCTGGCTGGAGGAGGTTCGCCATGTGCAGGCTGATATGTGGGGTGCATTAGATCATCGATCCCTCTCGGCAGTCGAAGTATTACGCGATCTGGCGCGTCTGCATCAGGAACCCGAACTGATCATGCCGGTGGTCTTCACCAGTGCTCTGGGATTAACACAGCAGCATGAGACGGGGCTCTTTGGTCAGGCGGTCTACGGTCTGTCTCAGACGCCGCAGGTCTGGCTGGATCATCAGGTCACAGAGCAGGAAGGCGGCATTTCGCTGGTTTGGGATGCGGTAGAAGCCTTGTTCCCGACGGGGTTACTGGATGCGATGTTCAGCGCCTATCAGCAATTGCTGGATCACCTCTGCCGCCAAAACTGGCAACAGGCGCTTCCCGATCTTTTACCTCCCACGCAACAGCAAGTACGCGAGTCAATCACCCGCGTCGCGCATCAACCTGTGCCCCCGGAGACCTTGCATCACGCCTTTTTCCGCCTGGCAAAACAGTCACCGCAGCGGCTTGCGCTGATCGGAGAGCAGAACGCACAGCCTTACCAATTCACTTACGGAGAGCTAGCGGAGGAAGCGCTGAAACTGGCGCGCTGGCTGCACCTGCAGGGAACGAAGCCAGGCGACCGTATTGCGATATCGCTGCCGAAAGGGCCGCAACAGGTGGTTGCGGTACTGGCTACGCTGGCATGCGGAGCCAGTTGGGTGCCGATTGGCATTGATCAGCCCCCGGCGCGTAAAGCAGCGATTTTGCGGCGCGCCAAGGTGCGGCTGATGCTCGATCAGCCGCACACCCTGTACGGGCCAGAGGCGGTGCAGAAGACACTCGCGGCGTTACCCAATCCCGCAGAGGTTAATGCCCAACAGTTGGCCTATACCATTTTCACCTCTGGCTCCACGGGTGAACCGAAAGGGGTGGAGATGACGCACGCCGCTACTCACAACACCCTGTTGGATATCATACAGCGCCTTGCGTTACAGCCCGACGATCGTGTTCTGGCGCTCTCCGCGTTGGACTTTGATCTCTCGGTCTTCGACCTGTTTGCGCCGCTCAGTTGTGGTGCCGCGCTGGTAATGGTTGATGAAGTTTACCGCCGCGATGCGGCGCACTGGCTGAGCCTGATGCAACAACACCGCGTAACAGTCTGGAACGCCGTACCGGCTCTGCTGGAAATGCTCCTTACCGCTACGCGCGACGTCACGCTGCCTTCGTTGCGTGCGGCACTGGTTTCCGGCGACTGGATCCCGCTATCCCTGCCTGAGCGGTTGCAGCGCAGCGCGCCGGGCTGCCAATTTCTGGCCCTCGGCGGTGCGACTGAAGCGGCAATCTGGTCAAACATTTTTCCGGTCTCGACCGTTGATCCCGAATGGCGCTCAATTCCCTATGGCTACCCACTAAATAATCAATGCTGGCGCGTTGTCAACGCAGCCGATCAGGATTGTCCGGACTGGGTAGAAGGCGAACTGCTTATTGGTGGTGCCGGGCTGGCGCGCGGCTATCTCGGCGATGACGCCATGACCGAAGCCCGTTTTCCGTGGTTTGAGGGAGCGCGCTGGTATCGCACTGGTGATCGGGGACGCTACTGGCCGGACGGTACACTGGAATTTCTGGGGCGACTCGACAGCCAGATGAAACTGCGCGGACACCGCATTGAAGCAGGAGAAGTTGAGCAGGCATTGCAATCGTTAAGCGGTGTCGATAAGGCCGTGGTTTCTCTATGGCATGACGGGATTACACAGCACTTAATGGCCGCGGTTGCGCCACTAACACCGGCGGATGTGAAGCAATCTCAGGCATTCCAGGCCGATGCAGCCGGACGCGCGGCGCTTGAGTACGAATCCGCGATTACAGAACACATTTTCATTGAACTCCTGCAATTGCCCGCTGAAGCAGAAGCCGTCTGGCAGCCTGAGGCAATGCAACCTGATGAAACCGGCAGGCGTATCCTCAAACTGTGGCTGGCATGGCTCAACCAGCGAGGATGGCTGCGACAGGAAAATGCAGCCTGGCTCACGACAGAAAAACTGGCCTCCGCTCGGCATCGTCTGGTATCTGCCACGCCGACGGTGCAGGAAGCAAGAACGCGTTACAACGACTGGCGAGCTATGTTGCGCGGAGAACAGGATAGCACCGCCTTGTTGAATGACCCGTTGTTCAGCCCGGCTAGTTTATCTGCCGCTGACGAAGAGACGCGACGCTGGCTGTCAACTCTGGCGCTGCACATCCAGAATCTTTATCAGCAGCGGGGCCACCCGATACGCATCGTGGAGATGAACGCCGCTGGAGGACAACACAGTGCTGCATTGCTGGCGCGACTACCTCAGGGAAGCGTGCATTACACCTTGCTGGAGCCCTCGCCGCTGGCGCTGGACCAGGCGCGTCGTACGCTGGAGGACAGTGGTCAGCAGGTCGATTTCATGTTCCTCAATGAACTTGCTCTGCCGCAAGCCTTACCCGGCTGTGCGGATATCGTACTGGCCGCTAACGCGCTGCACCGTTTCGTCGACCCACTACATGGCCTGATCGCCGCACGCCAGTTACTGCATTCACAGGGTGAGCTATGGATGATGGAACGTCAGTGCCTGACGCCGCTGGCGATGCTCAGTGCCGGGCTACTGGCTGGGGGCTATGGTGATAGCGGTGTTGCACCACTGTGTACCGGCGAGGTGTGGCAACAGCGCGCACTGAACTGCGGGTTCAAGCTGGTTAAGCGCGAAGGAGGACTGGCCGCCATCCTGACGCTCAAGAGTGAATCAACCTTATCGATGCCTGTAGACTGGTCAGACAAGCTGGCGGAACAACTGCCGAAAGCCATGCTGCCAGAACGTTTGTTGTTACTGACGCATCTGCCGCTGACCGCGAATGGCAAAGTGGATCGCAAGTGTTTGCAGGCCCTATATGACAATCTGCCAAAACAGGCGCAACAACAAGAGACGTTGACAGAAACCGAAGCCCGTCTGGCACAGTTGTGGCGCGCGTTGCTCGGAAGCTCTTCTGCACCAGGGCGTCAGCAGAGCTTCTTTGCGCTGGGAGGAGATAGCCTGTTAGCCACGCGCTTAATTAATGCGATACGCGATGAATTCGCTGTTGAGATGGCACTTCGCAAAATCTTTAACGCGCCCGAACTTGAAACGATGGCGAGCGCGATTGAGACGCTACAGAGTGAATCTGCCGTCATGGAAGGAGGTGCGCTGTGATTGGCATTCTCGGTGGATTTGGTGCAACAGGCCGTGAAGTCACGCGCCTTCTCTGGCTGGCAGGGGAAAGATTAATACGTGCGGGTAGCCGCAATCCGCAACCTTCGCCCTGGGCGCAAAGCTGCTTTGTGGATGTCAACGACCCACATAGTCTGATGAACTTTGCCCGCGGCTGTCGCCTGATCGTCAATTGCGCGGCACCTTCGGTTCGGTTATCGCAACAGGTCGCAAACCGGCTGTATTTGGCCGGAATTCAGTTGGTGGACGCGGGCGGTATTGACTGCCCGGCGCAACTGCCGCAACCAGCGGGGAAACCTGCAAGCAGTGCGTTATTTGCTGCGGGAGCCCTGCCAGGCTTGTCGGGCATTCTGCCTGCCTGGCTGGCGGGAAAAGTCGAACAGGTTTCCTCATTACAGTGCTGGTTTGGCGTGTTTGACCGCTTTACCCCAGGCGGAGCAGAAGACTATCTGGATGGCGTGTTGCGTGCCTCTGACGCAACGGCAACGTTCCAGCGGCGTCAGTCTGACGTCACACTGCCGTTCTTCCCGCGACTGTTACAACTACAGCCCTATGAGGACGAGGAATCGCGCCTTGTTCAGATGCGAACCGGCGTACAGCAGAGCCGCTGCTGCCTGGCGCTGGATGGTAAGCACCTGGCCCGCGCGCTAGAGTCAGCGCGCGCTCTGCCTCAAACGGATGCAATAAACAGCGTCGTGCAGGGCTCTGCGCTGGACGTCGCAGGCCGTCAGCCCTGGGTCACGTTTTTAATCCAGGCCGACGGGATCAGCAACGGAAACCGAATTAGCCAGACACTGCTGCTGAAAGCCGAAAACATTGCCCAGCTGACGGCCGCCTGTGCCGCAACCAGCGCCAGATGGCTACTGCAACAGTCTGCACCGGTGGTCGGGCTGGCAGCGGAATGTATCGACAGTACCACCTTCATGCCACTTTTCACGCGTGAACAGACCGGCATTGATATTGAGCTGTTTGACGTTGGCGTTGAACAACTGCGTGAAATGAGTGGAGGTGCGCTATGAGTCAGATGCCGTTAAAGGTGCTGGTCTGTGGCTCCACCTTCGGCCAGTTCTGGTTGGCTGCGCTAAAACGTTATCCACAGCGATTTACTGTGGTTGGACTTCTGGCAAGCGGCAGCCCCCGCAGCCGGGATTGCGCACAACGCAATAACATTCCGTTATTCACCGATCCTGCTCAACTCCCTGACAATATTGATCTCGCCTGTGTGGTGCTGCGTGCGACGGTGATGGGCGGTATGGGCAGTGAGCTGGCGCATTTTCTGATGGCGAAGGGAATCCACGTCATTCAGGAGCAGCCAATGCATCATGATGAAGTGGTGGCTAACCTGCGCATTGCGAGACAACACGGGGTGCATTATCGGATAGGCAATCTCTATCCCCATCTGCCAGCGGTACAGCAGTTCAGCCAAGCTGCTCAGCACCTGTTACGTCGCCAGACACCGCAGTTTATCGATGCGGCCTGCGCCAGTCAGGTCGCGTTTCCACTGATTTCTATGCTGACAGCGGCGTTGGGCGCGCCACGACCCTGGCATTTTACGGCACAGCCGCTATTGCCGGATGCACCGTTCCAGCTTGTAACAGGTGTAATTGCCGGTATTCCTTTAACGCTGAAAGTGCATAATGAGGTCGATCCCCAAGACCCGGATAACCACTTCCAACTACTGCATCAAATATGCCTTGGCTTTCCCGCAGGTCGTTTGTCGCTGACGGACACCCACGGCCCTGTGATGTGGCAGCCACGTCTGCATATTCCGGATGCGGTAAAACGCGATCATGATTTCAGCAGCCCGCAGTCGGCACATTTGATGGAAGAAACCAGCGCGATACTGGGCGATGTGCAGAGCGAAAGTTGGCGCACGACGCTGGCGGATCGCTGGCCCTGCGCCATTGCTCAAGATCTCCTGGCGATAGCAGAGAGTATCCAGCAGCCAGAAACCGCGCGCTGGAGTCCGCAGTTACTGTTAACCCAGTGCCAGATGTGGCAGGCCCTGACCAAACAGCTGGGCTATCCGCGGTTGAAACCCGATCAACAGTTTCAGCCACTGGCGCGGACGTTATTGCCTGCTACCGTCGGGCAAAGCCGCATTGCCCCCCAGACACAGGCATTTATGCAACGCGCAGAGGCGTTGCTGCACGAAATTAGCGCCAGTGAGGTGAATGACTTCGTTACGCGTATGGATGAGGCCTGTCTGAATGCGATGCTTTACAGCCTGCAACAAGGTGGTGTGCTGCTTCAGTCTGAGCAGGGCAGCGATCTATCCGCGCTTCTGCAACGGTTGCAGGTAGCTGATGCACATCATGCCTTGATTGAGCGTTGGCTTACCCTGTTGGCAGATGCCGGCTGGATCGATAAGCGCGGGGTGCACTATTTTACCCGCCGGGTAATCAGCCAGCCCACGCTGCAACAGAGTTGGCAGGCCGTCCATGCGGTCTGGGATGACCAACTGGGTTCGCCGACCTTTATCGATTATTTGTGGCACAACGCGGAAAAACTGGGAGAGCTGATGCGTGGTGAGCAGCAGGCTTCATTGTTGCTGTTCCCGGAGGGGCGCAACGACATCGCTGATGCGGTTTACCGCCACACGATTACCGCGCGTTACCTGAATACGCTGATTGCCGACTGGATACTCAATCAACTGCGCACGCAGCAAAATCAGCTCAACGTGCTGGAGATTGGTGCTGGCACAGGCGCGACTACCGAGAGAGTCCGCGAATTACTGCATGACGTTTACGGTGACGCGGTTCCGTTAAAGTGGCTGTTTAGCGATCTCTCCCGCTTCTTTCTCGTCAATGCCCAACAGCGCTATGGCCATCTGCCCTGGCTTTCAACCACATTGATTGATATTGACCATCCTATTACGCAACAAGGCGTCGAGAAAGATTCACAAGATCTGCTGGTGATGGCGGGCGTTCTCAACAATGCCCGCAACAGCGAGCAGACGATTCGCTGGCTGGCGCAGGTGCTGCGACCCGGCGGCGTAATGCTGATTACTGAACCCACGCGTGAGCATCTGGAAATCCTCACTTCCCAGGCATTTATGATGCCGCCGCCGCAGGATGATCGGCAGCGCAGCGAACAACGTTTTCTTTCACCTGCGCAGTGGCAGGATCTGTTTCAGCGTGCAGGATTGCACTGTGAATTCTGCCTGCCAGCAGAAGATCATCTGCTGGCACCGCTCGGACAGCGCCTGTTTATCGTGCGGAGGCCCGTTGATGCTTAATTGCAGCCATATTCTCTGCAAAGTCGATAACCTGCGTGACGCGGTGGCACTTCTTGAGCAGGCGGGTTTTAGCGTGCAGTGGGGCGGCAAGCCGGAAAAAGCGCACAATGCGCTGGTGTGGTTTGAACAGGGGCCGTTTCTGGAGTTTTTTGAACTGCCGCGCGCCTTCCGCTGGCTGAGTTATCCTTTTGGCTGGCGCTTTGGTCGCGCCGCTGGAGAGCGCCTGAGGCACTGGGCGCTCGCCCCATCGGGCTGGTGCGATGTGGCGCTGGAGCCGCAACAGTATCAGCCTGCCGATCCGCTCAATCTGGATCGGGTCAGTGAGCATCTCAGGCAGCACACACTTGCCGGTTCGCGCCTTGTGAAAGGTCGCCGTATTTCCGCGAATGGAGAGCAAGTTCATTATCGCTTTATGGCACTGGCCGACCGGCATTTGCCTTTCATCGTATCGCACTACCATCCGCTGCAACGCCCGGCGCAGATCAACCATGCTAACGGTGCGCGGGGCGTAGCATGCGTTAACTTCCTTCTTCCTGCTGAGAGCCATACCTCGCTGCTACGGCTGCTGCCTACAGATGGCTGGCTCAATGCGCTAAGCAGCGATCGGCGTCAGGTCAGTAGCGTTACCCTCACGGGCTGGCAGGCGCTGCCGCAGACTTCTGATTTTATCCACTCCTTATTTACCGTGCCTCAGGAGGCGTGATGAGTGACATCTTTACCGCCTTACAGCAGTCGCTGCAGGGTGAACTTCTGCTGCCGCATCACGCGGAATACGAAAGCGCACGGCGGGTGCGCAATGCCCGCATCAATCACCGACCCGCAGCCATTGTGCGCTGCATGAATGTGCAGGATATCCAACGGGCACTACAGCTAGCTGCACAACAGAATCTGCCCGTGGCGCTGCGCGGC
This sequence comes from Pantoea sp. XAF26B01_ASV70, assembly GCF_054512635.1. Lineage (NCBI taxonomy): Bacteria > Pseudomonadati > Pseudomonadota > Gammaproteobacteria > Enterobacterales > Erwiniaceae > Pantoea > Pantoea sp. XAF26B01_ASV70. Next base: position 158,385 of record NZ_JBTNCJ010000003.1, on the reverse strand, counting down.
GGCGGGGCGCACGTGGCCGGATACGGCACTTGCCAGGATGGGTTGGTGCTCGACCTGTCGTTAATGAAACAGATTACGGTTGATCCGCTAACACGCCTCGCTCAGGTGGAGCCCGGCGTTACTTGGGGAGAGCTGGACGCGGCGACACAAACTCATGGGCTGGCGGTGCCAGGGCCACGTAATCCCACCATCGGCATCGCCGGCCATACTCTCGGCGGCGGCGTGGGCGATCTGTCGCGTCAGTTCGGGCTGACCAGCGATAACCTGCTGAGTTGCGAACTGGTGAATGTTGCAGGCGACGTGTTTGAGGTTGATGCCACCCGCGATCCTGAGTTGTTCTGGGGTATACGCGGTGGGGGCGGCAATTTTGGCGTGGTATCGCGCTTTACCTTTCAGCTTCATCCGGTGGATAGCGTGGTAGCGGGCGCACTAGCCTGGCCTGCGGGTGATATCCCGCAAGTATTACGGCGGGCGCGAAGCTGGCTGGCACAGGCACCGGATCAGGCCTCCTTGATTGCGCTGGTCTGGACGGCTCCGCCGCTGCCATTCCTGCCGGAATCGCTCCATTTTGAGCGTAGCATCATGCTGATTCCCACCTGGTTTGGCGCGCCGGAAGCAGCAGCGTCGGTGCTTGCGCCGCTCAAAGCAGGTGCGTTGTGCGACACAGTGCAACCGATGTGCTATGTCGATTATCAGCGTTTGCTCCCTTCAGCTCCCAACTACCAGCAACAGCACGTCTACAACCGGGGCGAAATGCTGCGCGAACTGGATGATGCCACGCTGGATGAGCTGCTGGCGTTGTTCGGGCGCTCAGGGCCGAATTTTTCCCTGGTATTTGGCGCACTGGGCGGCGCGATTGCACGCGCCCCCGGCGGGGAAACGGCTTTCGCTCATCGTGATGCCAACTGGTTTGTTGAGGTCTGCGCCCAATGGTATGGCGACGCAGACAACCCCGGCATGCTGGCACCCGCGATTGAAGCCTGGCAGCGGTTACAGGGGGTGAGCAGTGGCCCCTACGTCAATTTATTACCCGATGCAGAACCGCAGTGGGCGCAGGCCGCCTACGGTCGTAACTGGCAACGCCTCAGGGCGCTGAAGCAGCGGCTCGACCCGAAAAACCGTCTTTGTTTTAACGTCAATATTTCGCCTGCGTCGCACGATGCGACGACGCATGGCCCGGAGGATTTCGCATGACCGACCACGCTAACGCTTCTGAACTGATTCAACGCCTGCGCAGCCGTGGCGCGCAACTATGGGAAGAGCAGGGCAAGCTGAACTATCGCGCACCGCAAGGCGTGGTAACACCCGCCGATTTAGCCCTACTCAAGGTACAGAAAGCGCAGGTATTAGCGTTGTTGGCCGCCGAGCAGCAACAGCGCACACTAACCGCGGATGTAGCGTCACTCTATGAGCCTTTTCCGCTCAGTCAGGTGCAGGCGGCCTATCTGGTGGGGCGTAATCACGCCTTTGGTTACGGCGGTGTAGCCTGCCATGTCTACCTTGAGGTCAACTATCCGCCACTGGAACATGAGCGGGTGTGCGCAATCTGGAATGAACTGGTGGCACGCCACGATATGCTGCGCGCGGTATTCGACCAAAGCGGCAGCCAGCGCATTCTCCCCGAGGTGCCTGAGCTGACGATCCCCAAACGTGTCGGTGACGCTGATGGTGCAGAGAGATTGCTGGATGATGTCAAACTGCAGATGGGGCATCGTCAGTATCAGCCCGAAAACTGGCCGCTGTTCAGCCTGAACCTGTCGCAACTGCCTGAGCGCAGCGTGCTGCATCTTTCTATGGATTTTCTGATTGCCGATTGGGCAAGCATCTGGTTGCTGCTGGGTGAGTTTGAAGCGCGTTATCAGCAACCGGACCAGCCGCTGCCCACACTTAACATCACCTTCCGCGATTATCTGCTGGCGGAGCGGGGACAAGAGGAGTCCGCCGCCGCCAGGCGCGACCGTGAATGGTGGCAGGCGCGTATTCCACAGTTACCCGCCGCGCCGCAACTGCCGGTGCTGGATGCGCAGGATGAACCCGCTCACTTCACCCGACGTTTTCTGCAACTTGCGCCGGCACGCTGGCGTGCACTTAAACACCAGGCGGCACAGTGCGGCATCACGCCAACCGCGGCAGTATTAACCGCCTACGCCAGCGTGCTGCAACGCTGGTCAGCCAGCGATCATTTCTGCCTTAACTTGACGGTGCTTAATCGTCAACCGTTGCATGAGCAGGTTGATCGTCTGGTGGGCGACTTCACCTCTGTCAGTCTGTTGGAGATCGACCAACGCCAGCCTGGCCGCTGGGCCGAACGTGCCACGGCCATCAGTCAGCAACTGTATGATGACCTGGACCATCGTCTCTGTTCCGGCGTCGAGGTGATGCGTGATCTGTCGCGTGCGAAAGGGCGCGATTACGCGTTAATGCCGTATGTATTTACCAGCGCCATCGGGCTGGTGCCAGCGGAGTCGGAAAAGGCGGCCATGGGCAAACTGGATGGACGCGGCATCACTCAGACGCCACAAGTCTTTATTGACTGCCAGGCGATGGACAGCGCAGCCGGACTCCAGGTCAACTGGGATGTGCGCGAGGGTGTTTTCCCATCGGGCATGATCGACGATCTTTTCATCTGCTTCGAAAGCCTGCTAACGGAGATGGCAGAAGCCCCTGAGCTATGGCAGCAACCCGCGCAACTTGCCCTGCCACAGTGGCAGCGTGAACAGCGAGATCGAATTAATCATACCGACGCGCCTCTGCCGGAAGGAGGACTTCATCTGCCATTTTTTGCTCAGGTGCAGAAAACGCCTGATGCGCTGGCCGTGGCAGATACGGAACAGCAGCTCACTTATAGACAACTGGCTGATGCTGCATTAAAGATTGCCGGGCATCTGCAACAGTGCGGTGTAATACCCGGTGAGCGCGTTGCGATAACGCTGGAAAAAGGGGTGATGCAGGCGCAGGCGGTATTAGGCGCGATGGCGGCGGGAGCCGTCTGGATACCCCTTGATGTGACGCAACCGGTAGCGCGTCGTCAGCAGATTTTGAACGATGCGGCTGTCCGCTGGGTGCTTACCTCGGAGCGAGTGACAGAAACGGGCGTCTGTGACGAGCAGCGCATTAATATTGATGCACTTAAGCACAGTGAACCACTCGCCATTCCGCACCAGCCTCAGAATTCGGCGGCTGCCTATATTATTTATACCTCAGGATCCACCGGACAACCGAAAGGCGTTGTGATGGGGCACCAGGCGGCGCGAAATACCATTGAAGATACCAACCGTCGCTTTAGCGTCGGCGAAAACGACCGTGTTCTGGCATTGGCACAACTTGGTTTCGACTTAGCCATTTATGACCTGTTTGGCTTATTGAGTGCTGGCGGGGCAATTATCTATCCCGACGCAACGCGCGCCACCGATCCTTCACACTGGATCGATCGTATCGAAACCCAGCGCGTTACCTTGTGGAACAGCGTCCCGGCGCTGATGCAGATGCTGGAGAGCGCATTAACGCACCAACCCTTATCCCATTTAAGACTAGCTCTGCTTTCGGGTGATTGGATCCCACTTTCACTGCCAGAAACGCTGGCGCAGCGTTTGCCGCAGTTGCAACTTATTGCGCTCGGTGGCGCGACCGAAGCCGCTATCTGGTCTGTCTTCCATCGCTGGCAGGGGCGTGACGCCAGTTGGCGTAGCGTGCCTTACGGTTTGCCTCTGGCAAATCAGGGTTTTCGCGTACTGGATGAGAAGAGTGTCGACTGTCCGGTATGGGTGCCGGGTGATCTTTATATCAGCGGCGTGGGGCTGGCACAGGGTTACCTCAACGATGCGCAGAAAACAGCGCAGCATTTTATTACCCATCCGGCGGATGCTGAACGGCTTTACCGCACAGGTGACCGTGCCTGCTATTTGCCCAATGGAGAACTGGAGTTTCTCGGACGAGCGGACCATCAGCTAAAAATCAATGGTCACCGTATTGAGCCTGGTGAGATTGAAACGGCATTGAGCATGCAGTCTGGCGTGGATCAGGCCTGTGTTGTTCCGCACGGCGAGGGTAATCAGCGTCAGTTACTGGCGGTGGTGACCGCAAAACAGCAGCCCGTTATTGACGCCGATTATGGCCGTATCAACGATGATATTGACACGGCTACTGCTGCTCTTACTGCCTCGGTCAGCCAGCCGCAGGTTGAACGTGCGATGGCAGCGCTCGACAGCGCTGTTATTCATCGCCTGCACACAATCCTGCAACACTATGGCCTTTCCGGCGAACTGAACGAAGCAACGTTAAACCGCACCGCTATTCACCCCCGTTTCTTCTGGCTGGTTCGTCGCTGGCAAGCCTTGACGGCAAATGTGGAAAGCCTACCTGAGGTCAACTGGCAGCAGGTAGAAGCGTTGTGGCAGCCGCTACTGGATAGCCGCACCTTCCTTAACTATATCCACACGCATCTTGATAACCTCAGCGGGCTACTGGAAGGGCAAATCGACGCACAAAGCCTGTTGTTTCCGCAGGGAGAGCTGACCAACGTTCAGGCACTGTACCGCGAAAATGTGATGGCGAAGTATCTCAATAAGGCCGTCAGTACACTTATCGGTCAGATTGTGCAACAAAACCAAGGCAACACCCCGTTGCGGATTCTTGAAGTGGGTGCAGGTACAGGCGGCACCACAGAAGATGTGCTGGCAATGCTTGCGGACCGCGACATTAACTATCACTTCACCGATGTAGCGGCATTCTTTTTGCCAGAAGCCAAAGCACGTTTTGGCGACCGGGCGGGAATGCACTTTGGTCTGCTGAATATTGACGATGCGCCGCGTGCGCAAGGCTATCAGCCGGAAAGTTTCGATATCGTGCTGGCGGCGGGTGTGCTGGAAAATGCCCGTGACCAGAAGCTGGCTCTGGAACATATTCGCTTGCTTACGGCACCGCAGGGCTGGGTCATTCTGACTGAGCCGACGCGGGAGTGTCCGTGGATCATGGCAACACAAGCTTTTATGATGACGCCGCCAGAAGACGCCGGACGTCAGCAGACGAGTTATCTTGATGAGCAGGATTGGCAAACGTTGATGCAGTCAGTGAACTGCGATCCTGTTCTTTGCCTGCCGCAACAGGGGCACGTACTGGCACATCAGGGCTTTCATCTATTGGCACAGCAGATCAAACGCGACCGGTATCTGATTCGCCCAGAACAATTACATGACACCCTGAGTCAGACATTGCCGCGCTATATGCTGCCTGCGCAGATTCAGTGCGTGCCGACACTGCCTCTTACAGCAAACGGTAAAACCGATCGTAAGGCTGTCGCTAGTTGGTGGGTTGACACGACAGAAGGCGACAATCGTGTAACCGATCAGCAGGTGCAAGGGGATGCACTGGAGCAGTTGCTCAGCCAGCACTGGGCGGAAGCGCTCGGCGTCAGTCAGGTCGGGCTGGATCAGGATGTTTACAATCTTGGGGCGGACTCGCTGATCATGGCTCGTATGGCGGGCAAGCTGCGTAATGTGCTGGCCGAAGCACCGTGGGAAAAAGGGGATATTCCCTTTGATGCGCTGCTACGTCATATGCTGAACGGCCCGACAGTGCGCGCCTTAGCTCAGGCGATTCGCACTCAGCACACAGCGGTTCAAACTGAGCCAGTGGCAGACGACGTGAGCACACCTGCGCCAGAACAGGGCAGCTCCCCTGACAGTAACGGCATTCTTTTACCGGCTGGCGGCGGTACGCATGGGTCATTACGTGTAGTGTTCCATGCGGGTCTTGGCACCATGGACTGTTTTCGTCCGATGCTGGCCGAACTGGATAATGATCCGCTTGGCCCGGTGGTCGGGATTGTGATTGCCGACACGGCGCAATATTGCGCACTCCCGCCTGAGGAAGCCGTTGAGCGCATGGCAGATGATTATGCCCGCCGCCTGCTTGCCACCGGTCACAATCGCTTTCAGTTGATAGGCTACTGCCTGGGCGGATTGTTTGCCGTGGAAGTGGCGCGCCGTCTGAGTGAGAAGGGGGCAGAGATCGCCGACCTGGTGCTGATCAGCAGTCACCCGGTGCTGTTTAAGGTGGAAGATGATCTGATGATCGAATCCTTATTCATTCCGAATCTTCATATTTCACTGGCCGAGGCCGGATTTGGTGAGATAGAGGGTGACGCGCTGGTGGAAGGCTTTATGCAGGTCATCAGCGCACATCAGGGACGTATTCCTGCCGGCGCGCTGGCACAGCTACCCGGCATCCCAGGTCAGTTTTTCCAGATGCTACAAGCGTTGCCGATTGAAGAACGCTTCGCCCGCTATGTAGCAGGCGTTGAACGGGTGACGGGACAATCGATGCCGGTAGAGATGGCGCTAGGGCTGTTCCGGGTGTTTCGCCAGAGTTTCCATGCGGCGCATTTTACGCCAGATGTTTATGTCGGCGACATCCGCTTCCTGTTACCCAGTCAGGGATCAGGCTTTGCGCCTGGCATGGATGAAAATACCCTGAACTTCTGGCGTGAGGTCTGCCTGGGTGAGTTACAGGTAACGGCAATCAACGGCAATCACTTTAGCTGCATTGAGGCCTCAAACGCGCAGGATGTGGCGCGTCTTGTCAATGAGGGGCTGCAATGAAGCTTCTGGGTGAGTCCGGTAAATTAGTCGCGGACGTACCTGTTGTGGCGCGTGGTCTTAATCAGGCGCTGGTTTGCAGTAGCGTGGCAGGTCTGCTGAATGTCAGCGGGCTTGCCCTTCTGGCTTTGGCCGTTGCGCCGCTCCTGCACACACCTCGCTTACAGGAAATTACGCTACTGGCCCTTGCGGGCAGTGCTGTCGCCCTGCTGCTGGCGTTTATTTTTCGATTACAGGCCGAAACCCGTGCCCATGAAGCCAGTTACCAGCTTGAGGAGACGCTGCGGGGACGCTTGGTTGATCACTTGGGTCGCCTGCCGCTCGGTGCCGTTCAGGGATGGGGCAGCGGACGGCTGCGTAAAATTATTCAGGATGATGTGAAAGCTCTGCATGTTGCGGTCGCAGATGCGGTGCCTTTTATCGGCAGCAGCATGAGCCAACCGGTGGTAGCGCTACTTATTCTGGCGGTGGTGCAGTGGCGACTGGCGTTGGTTTCCTTAATGCTGTTACCGGCCAGCCTTCTCTGTATGAGGTTGATGGCGCGAGTAAATCCAGAACAACAGGCTAACTATAACCAGGCAAGCGAGGCGCTAAATGCGGGTGTAATTGAACTGGTGCAGGGCATGGCCGTGATGCGAACTTTCGATAACGGCAACGCAGGCTGGCAGCGGTTTAATACCCGGCTTAATCAGTTCACTCTGGCGGTCGGAGCCTGGATGGCCATCAGCAAAATGCCCTGGAAACTGAATCGACTGGTGGGCGGCGCATTGCCAACCGCCGCGCTACTGATGATCGCCGGTTATGTTCTCTATCAGGCCGATCAGGTCACGCTGACGCAATGGTTGCTGGCGCTGATGATCGGTACGCTGCCGGTAAAAGCACTGGATCCGTTGGCTTATCTGGCAAATTACCTGAATGATGCGACTGCGGCATCCGGGCGTATCTCCGAGATTCTGGCACAGCCGGTGCTGGCGGAGCCACAGCAGCCACGGCTTCCTCAGGGGCATGCTTTGAGCCTGAACCGGATCAGTTTCCGTTATCCCGGAACGGAGCGGTTCGCGCTACAGGATGTTTCACTGAGGCTGGAACCCGGCACGCACTGCGCCATAGTAGGTGCGTCAGGTTCGGGAAAGTCCACCCTCGCACGCCTGATTCCGCGTTTTTACGATGTCACCGAAGGCACAATAACCTTGGGCGAATGCGATATTCGCCAGATGCGCAGTGACGTGCTGCTGCAACAGATGGCGTTAGTGCTGCAGGAGCCTTTTTTAATCAGCGGTACGCTTGAGGACAATCTGCGTCTGGCGGCACCTGAAGCCAGTGCAGAGACACTGCAACGTGTGATGGAGGCGACGGGAGTAACAGAGATTGTTTCACTGTTACCGCAAGGATTGCAAACGCCTGTCAGCGAGCGCGGTAGCTCACTTTCCGGCGGTCAGCGACAACGTGTCACCCTGGCAAGGGCACTGCTGGCGGACGCACCTGTTGTGGTGATGGATGAAGCCACCTCTTATCTCGATGCACATAATGAGCAGCGTATCCAGCAGACGCTGGCGCAACTGGCACCAGACCGCATTGTGATTACGATTGCGCACCGCTTAAACACTGTGGTGGGTGCCAATGTGATCGTCATGATGCATGAAGGGCGGATTGTCGGCCAGGGACGCCACGACGATTTACTCAGCCACAGCCCTCACTATGCGCGCCTGTGGCAACATCACCAGCAGGCCAGCCAGTGGACGTTACAGCGCGAGGCTACTGCATAATGCGTATTTATCACATGATGATGGCGGTAGCGGGCGACTATGCCACGCCATTTCGTCGCACGCTGCGCTGTGCGTTTTTGGCGGCATTGCTTCAGGCGATGGGCTGGATAATCACGCTGCCATTATTTTCGCTGCTTTTAACTCCTGGCTCGTCACTGATGGGTAAGGCCAGTCACTGGCTGCTGCTGCTCTCCATTCTATTGGTGCTGGAAGGGGTGATTCGCTGGCGTGAAATGGCCTTTGCTTATGATTACTGGCACCGCGTGACGGAAGCACTGCGGATGAAGCTGGCTCAGCGTCTGCGTGCGATACCACTTGAGCAGTTGGCGCGGCGCAAAAGCGGCGATCTCGCCACTATTCTGGGCAACAATGTCGCCTTTGCAGCGACCGTGCTCTCGTCTCTGGCTACTCTGGCGATTCAGCTTGTGGTCGCTCCCTCTATCCTGTTGCTGCTTATTTTTACGCTTGACTGGCGTCTGGGCGCGGTGATGCTGATTGGTTGCCTGTTTGTCGCACCATTAATTATTCGGGTTCGGCTTAACGCCAGTCAGGAATTTCAGCATATAGACGAGGCGGATGCCGCTGCCAGCGCCGCCATTGTGGAGTATATCCAGGGGCAGGCGATGTTACGGGCCAGCGGCCGAACGGGGGAGCAGGCACCCGGTTTACGTGACGCTTTCGCCCGGCAGCACCAGGCACAGCATCAGACCGCCAGTACCGCCGGGCTGGTGGCGCAAGCTCAACTGCGGATTCAGCTCACGCTGGTGGCAAGCGTGGCGCTCGGCATCTGGCTAAGTGCCACTCAGCAATTGCCGCTCGCTTCTCTTTTCTGCTTAGTGATCCTGGCAGCACAGATGCTGGAACCACTGACGCTGGGGCTGTCGATGGTGCGGTTGTTTGAACTGGCTGATGCGGCCATGCAGCGTATCAACGCACTCCTGAACGAACCGCAGCAGGTAACACTGAACCCGCAACAGCAGCCGCAGCATTTTGCAATTGAACTGCAAGATGTCTCCTTTCACTACCAGCAACAGCAGACGCCAGCCGTAAAAAATCTTTCGCTGCATGTCCCGGAAAAATCTCTTACCGCCTTGGTGGGGCCTTCGGGTGGCGGAAAAACTACGCTTACGCGATTGATGAGTCGCTTTGCCGATCCCCAACAGGGCAGCATCACGATTGGGGGCGCGGAGTTACGCCATATCGCACCTGAACAGTTACTGAACCTGATTTCTGTGGTGTTTCAGGATGTCTGGCTGATGGACGATTCCCTGGCGAACAATATCGCGCTGGGCAAACCGGACGCATCGCGCGATGAGATCATCAGTGCCGCACGTAAGGCACATATCCACCATGTCATTGAGCGGTTACCTCTCGGCTACGAAACCCAGGTTGGAGAGGCGGGAAGTGCGCTTTCGGGTGGGGAGCGCCAACGCGTCGCTATTGCGCGCGCCATCCTAAAAGATGCGCCGGTCATCCTGTTGGATGAGCCAACCTCATCGCTGGACAGCGAATCGGAATATCAGGTTCAACGCGCGATTGATGTGTTGATCGCTGACAAGACGGTGGTAATTGTCGCCCATCGCTTATCCACCATTCGGGCTGCCGATCAGATTGCGGTTATCGAGGCCGGACGCTGCGTCGAGCGTGGCGATCATGCCGCCCTGATGGCACTTGAACAGGGACGCTATCGGGCAATGGTCGACGCGCAGCCACATATCGCTGGATGAAACGGTCGCAGGAGCCGTTACATGGATAGTGATTTCAAGGCCCTAATTGATATGTTATAACGTCACATAATAATATTTACACACAAAGGGAGTCGGCAAGGACATGAAAACAAGAGTATTTACGTTACGACCGCTTAAAACGCTGAGCCTGGCAATAATGGCTATTTTGGTCAGTACGCACGCCAGTGCAGAAGAGACACTGAATGTAACTGCGGATAATTCTGATACAAGCGGACTGGTGGCTACCAGCAGCAAGAGTGTGACAAAAATGAATACGCCGCTGGTGGAAACCCCACAGTCTGTCACGGTGATCACCCGTGAACAGATGGACTTGCAAAACGTGCGTTCACTGAATGAAGCCCTGCGTTATACGCCAGGTGTGGCGGCAGAACAGTGGGGCGGCGTAAGCGCGTTTGATCAGTTTTCGATTCGAGGATTCAACTACGGTTCGACCGGGTTTAACGATCAGTTCCTCGACGGATTGCGCATGAACAACGGGATTGTTTATGGCTTTCAACAGGTCGACCCCTTCCTGCTGGAAGACATTACTGTGGTACGCGGTCCGGCATCCGTGCTTTATGGACTGGCAAGCCCCGGCGGTATTGTTGGCATGAACAGCAAATTGCCTACCGCTCAGACCATAAGGCATGTGGAACTTGAAGGCGGTAATCACCAGTATCAGCGTGGATCATTTGATTTTGGCGGAAAAGCCAATGACGACGGTACGATTCTTTACCGTCTGGTCGGAACGGCAACCACGAAAGAAGGTCAGGAAAGGGGCACAGAAATGCGTCGCTGGGCGTTAGCGCCATCAATCACTTTCCAGCCTGATTATTACAACAAACTGACGTTGTATGCGCGGGCACAAAACGATCCAAAAATGGGCGCGCAGACCTCAATACCAGTAGCCGGTACGGCGAAATATAATCCTAATGGCAAATTACCGACGGATGCGTATCCCGGAGAACCGGATCATAACACCTTCTCCCGTAAACAAGCCGCTGTGGGTTACAGCGCAGAGCACTACTTTAATGATGACTGGGGCGTGACTCTCACCGGTCGCTACAACGAGATGACATCAAAGTATGATGCGGTGATCTTCGACGGATTGCAGGATGATATGCGAACTATCAACCGCTCACGCGTTGCGTCTGATGAGCATTTCAACACCATCAATCTCGACAATCAGTTACATGGTCATTTCACTACAGCAGATGTTGATCATCAAATTCTGCTTGGCATGAGCTGGGATCGCTTCACCGGGCATGGCAACTACGCCGCTTCGTATGATGTTCCTACGCTGGATATTTACAACCCGGTCTATGGACAGGGTACCTATGGCACGCCTGTGAATTATCAGGATACGCGTCAGATGAATACCCAGACCGGTTTGTATGCCCAAGATCAATTGAGCTATGGAAAATGGCGCACCACGGTGGGCGTTAGACATGACTGGTCGAGCGTGCGAACCACGGATCTGATGGGTTACAGCGCCGATACCAAACAGCGTGATGAAGCCACCACCTGGCGTGCTGGCGTCAACTATCTGTTTGATAATGGTATTGCACCGTATTTTACCTACGCACAATCATTCCAGCCGACCAACTCGGTTGATGCTAACGGTAAGGCATTTGATCCTTCACGTGGCGGGTTATACGAAGCCGGGGTGAAGTATCAACCCAAAACGCTACCAGCGCTCTTTTCCATTGCGGCGTTTAACCTGACGCAAGATAAAGTGCTGACCACCGATCCCAACAACATCAACTACTCGGTTCAGGGCGGTAAGGTTCGTTCCCGTGGAATCGAGTTGGAAGCGCGCGGCAAGCTGACTGACCAGTTCAGTGTTATTGGCTCCATGACCTGGCAGGATGTGGAATATACCCAAGACAGCAATCGTAATGTGGTAGGCCGAACCCCGCTGCGTATTCCTACCCGCTTCGGTTCACTGTGGGTCAACTGGGAAGCGCCTGAATCCAGCTTTGCTTCTGGCTTTGGTGCAGGGGTAGGTGGGCGCTTCAGCAACGGTACTAAGGGCGGCACGATGGAGAACCAGTTCAGCACTGCGGGCTATGGCGTGATGGATGCTGAAGTGCATTACGATCTTGAACATATTACACCCAGCCTCAAAGGTGGAAAAGTTCAGGTTACCGCACAAAATCTTACTGATCGTCAGTATGTCACCAGCTGCTTTACCGACTCTCAGGGCTGTTTCTACGGCGCAGAGCGTGCGGTCATTGCGAAGCTGAGCTGGGATTTTTAAGTCCTGTTACGCTCACGAGCACCTGTCACTGATGGCAGGTGCTTTTTCCAGAAGGGGAAATACCCACTGAGTAGCGTTCAATTGAGGTAAAGATGTTTACAGATCAAATGGTTTACAATGCATTGCAAACGTGGTGCGATAATGCTTTCGCAGCAGGGAAAACTTAACGTGAAGGAAATGATGTACGGGCTTTTACAGGCAAGGTATTAAGCGAAAACTACGACAATGACAACGGTCAAATGACATTATCAAATGGGATTCTCAAATTTAATGCACATAATGTAATTTATGTTAAATTGTAGCTGATATAGTCACATCTCCCAGCCGTATTGACGCTGTTTTATGATTCCATCACTCATCTGGCTGTGCGAACTGCGACGAAGAATGATTATGCTTCGATTATTAGAGATTGTACGATGAAGCAGTGTATCCGAAAAAATTAAAAATAATCCGAACGGCTACCTGCAGGCATTGCAGAACTCTTCGCCATCAATACAGACGGTTTTCTGCCTGTGGTAACATACAGCGGTTATTTTTCAGAGCCGGGACTGATGAAGAAGAAGAAAAACCGCACACCAACTCCTCACGATGCCACGTTCCGGCAGTTTCTGACCCACCCGGATGTCGCCCGTGATTTCATGGAACTCCACTTGCCCGCAGAGCTGCGTGCTATCTGTGACCTCCGTACGCTAAAGCTGGAATCCGGCTCGTTCGTCGAGGATGACCTGAGGCAGTACTTTAGCGACGTGCTCTATAGTCTGAAAACCACAGCCGGTGAGGGTTATGTCCACGTGCTCATCGAGCACCAGTCTTCACCCGATAAACACATGGCTTTTCGCCTGATGCGTTATGCGGTGGCTGCCATGCAGCGCCACCTTGAGGCGGGCCATAAGAAGTTGCCACTGGTGATACCCGTGCTGTTCTATACGGGTAAACGCAGCCCGTATCCTTACTCCACCCGGTGGCTGAATGAGTTTGAAGATCCGGCGCTGGCAGGCAAACTCTACAGCAGCGCTTTCCCGCTGGTTGACGTTACCGTCATTCCTGATGATGAAATCGCCGGCCATCGCAGCATGGCCGCCCTGACCCTGCTGCAGAAACATATTCATCAGCGGGACCTGGCAGAACTGACTGACCGGCTGGCGCCCATTCTGCTGGCCGGCTATCTGTCTTCATCACAGGTGATATCGCTGGTACACTATATTGTACAGGCAGGCGAAACAGCCGACGCCGAAGGTTTTGTACGCGAACTGGCACAGCGTGTGCCGCAACACGGAGACGCACTTATGACCATCGCACAACAGCTCGAACAGAAAGGCATCCAGAAAGGTATCCAGCTAGGCAGGCAGGAAGGCCGAAATGAAGGCAAGCTGGAAGTTGCCCGTACAATGCTGCAGAACGGTCTTGACCGTAATACCGTCATGAAAATGACCGGACTGACTGAAGACGACCTGGCGCAGATCCGCCACTGACTTATTTAGCGGCCTCTCCGGCCGCACCGCTGATCCGCCAAGTACAAACGCCCAGGGCTCACGGCCCCATCGTTAGTTCATATTTTTCTGCCGTCAGCACATAAAGCCCGGAATGCCCATCAATAGCCATCTGCCATCCGCAGCGATTAAGAAGCGTTTCCAGCCCCTGCACGGATCCGGTTAGTCGCGCCATCACCGGTGCGACCTGCTGGCCGTCATCGTCAAATGCAGCATCCAGGCTGCTTCGGGACAGATAAATTCCGTTTACGCCAGTGTTCAGGACCGCGGCATACCTTCCCGACCACTCCCTGTCGCTGAACAGCCGGTAAGCCCAGCACATATCTTTCGCCATCTCCAGGGCATATGTCAGACGGAACAGGTCATTCTGCTGAGATAGCTCGCCAGTACAGGAGCGCCAGAGATAGTCGAGCTTGCCGGCAAGCTTTGCGGCAACGCCATACTGGCGCCCCTGCGTTAGCAGCCACTCAATGTCGGGAGCCACCTCACGGGAAAAGCGACGCTGCTTCAGGGCGGTTGCCAGCCAGCGTGTCAGAAAGAGATTTTCCTGAGCAGCAGAGCAAACGGTACCGTCCTGACGTGCTAATGCAAGGGCTGCCAGAGCGCACCAGGCCAGATGACCAGATTTATGTGTCAGCGTCACTGTAGTCTGTCCTCCTAATAAATCATGTACGGAAAATTTACTTAATAATTGGTAAAACAATAAATATTGTGCTCTGTATGCCGCTTAGTGGCATGGAGGCGCCAGATGATGTCAGAGCAGGACATTGGTCATACGGCGCCGTACGCCCGGCGTAGCTGGTTACGGACTGATACGTAGCGCGACCAAACCTCATTCTTGTATCTAACATTATGTGGTGATTAGCTACCATCACACGAAGCAGAGTGAGCCAGTCCCCTCCCTGCGGACGATTTAATTATCGATCCCGTCTGACAGCTTATGCCCCCCTTTTTCACTTTTCACGCCAGCACATTTTGTTGAACGGTTACTGGGTGCCCGACTCCGTATATACAAGGCTAACAGGCGTGACGGCCATTGTGAGAGGAGAATTGCGATGTTTCCTGTAGGCATAGACGTAAGTAAAGACACTCCTGATCTCTGCATACTGTATTACGTCATAAAAGAACACATACGGGGAAAAAGGTAAAAAATGACCGCAGCGCGGTAGCCAGTATATTCCGCTGGCTGCTCCTGCAGCACAGCGGACACGGTGACTTTGACCTGGTTATGGAGGCGACGGGTGTTTACCACGAACGCCTTGCTTTGTCGCTGCATGAGGCCGGGTCATACGTTTCGCTGGCCAACCCAGGTCTGATTCTGAAATGACTGCTGGCATCGGCTCTTCGTGAGGTATTCATGCTGATAGCACAGATAACAGATATCCACGCCGCTCCCGATAATGATCATCTTCAGCGCTTCGGGCAGGCGCTGTCGTGGCTTGAACAGGTGGGGCCGGACATAATGGTTCTGAGTGGTGACCTGACGGACGGGGGCTGGAATGAGGGATACGAACAGATAGCTGCGCAGCTGGAAAAACAGGCTTACCCCTCCCTGCTGCTGCCCGGTAATTCAGACGATCGAAGCTATATGCGACAAACGTGGGGTAATGAACGCTGGTTGCCTGACTCACCGGGAGAGTTGCTGCACTTCAGTTATAACGCGGGCCTAATAAGCCTGGCGGGCGTGGACTCAACCGTCAGCGGACAGAGCTATGGATCACTTTCGGGACGTATGAGATGGCTGGAAAAGCAACTTGGCGAGGCTGATGGTGCTCCGGTTCTGCTGTTTCTTCACCATCACATTTTCCCTTCCGGCATACCCACTCTTGATGAAACGATGTGCAGGGGACTGAGTGAGTTTGAAGACCTGATAAGAAGATATCCTGACAGGATACTGGCTGTTTCTTCAGGACATGTCCACCGACCTGTTGCTGGCAACTTTGCGGGGATCCCGGCAAATATCTGTGGTTCGGTCTGTCCAGCCAATCCATTATGGTTCGGTTCAGCAAATGTTCCGCCAGTCAGAGAAAACCCCATGCTGATGACTCACCGGTATGATCAGGGGAAAATCAGCAGTCACCATGTCTGTACCTGATTATTTATCCTCTGAAATAAGAAAGCGTTTTGCCTGACGCTTTCATCTTTGTCTTTATGTTCTTCTGTCTAAAGGGCAGGGAAAAAATTAATTAGGATCTACATAAATCTCACCTGCCACTTCTAAAATATAAGAAAAACAGAGGGGTGATTATTAAAAAAGCAGGGATTATGAATAACCAATCGTACGTTTGTAGTAACAAACCAAAAGGTGCAATCATGACAAACATCACTATCTTATTTACTGTAGCAATAGTAGACAATGTGACAGATCGCAGACTGCTTTCAGTATGTGACACCATCCTGGCATAAGAAATAATTTGAACAAAATTGATATAAAAGAAGATAATACAGAGGAAAAACGCTGACATGTAGATATTGTTAAAATAAAGAGAAGACACTGATGAAATTATAACCAAAAGGAAAAATATAAAATGAAATCTAGCATTAGAAGATGAAGGTAGAGTCTCTGTCACAAAGCCCGTTGCGGACTGTGCAAGCATAATTAAAAAGAAAACGATACCGAGAATTATAGCCTGACCATCTTCCGGTAGATCTTGTCCTGCTATAACCTGCCAGTATTGAATGAGAGACTGGAGGAAGAATGAAGATATAATGACGGTTAATAACGTTAACAATCCTGTACGACCTGCGAAAACCTGCCGGATACTATTACATAGCATGGTGAAGGAAAAAAACTTTGATTTTTCCTCACTTTTAAATTGACGATCGGAAGGTAAGAAGGCTGACATTAAAAAAATCATAAACATTAATAAAGCTGATATAAATATAGAAGACTTCCCTATATAAAAATAAGCAGTCGCTCCTATAAGAGATGTCACTCCCATAAACATAAACTGATATTTATAATATAAGGAAAATATTTTTTGGGAAGAGATATTATTGTTCTCATTTTTACTATGATCATAAAGATAACTATCAAATGTACCACTCATCATTCCCAAAGATAAGGCGTTGAAGAGTTCGGCCAGCATGAAAAACCAAAAATTATCTGCCACTGCCATAGTAAGCAGCCATGCAGAAGAGAAAAGTATACTGACGCTGATTGAAAACTTTCTGCTATAGCGGTCAGAAAAATAAGAAAGGGGTATATCCAAAAAGACGATAATGATTCCCTGAAATGTCTTTAGCAGGCCTACCTGGCTAACGGAAAGACCATTCTGGAGCATATATATAACAGAATATGCACCAATCAACATCCTTACACCGGAGTACATTATGCCAGTGAATCTGACGGCTGCACTGCTTTTAAGCACAATTATTCTCCCTACATAATCAGAAAAACTAACGCTACCATCCGGTAGCGTTATCGTTCATTCAAGGTACAATATTTTCACCATTAACGCGTGGAAGCAACTGGAAATCCTGAATATCATTTTCTCTTGTTACCCACATTAAAAATCTTTCAATCCCCATCCCAAAGCCTGCGGTTCTTACTGGATATTCCTCTTTCATTCTGATGTACCACTCATAATCATCAGGTGCAACCTGATGTTCTTCGAGTGCTTTTCTCACCCCGGCGCCATCACTATGACGTTCACCTGCTCCCACCACCTCGCCAATACCAAATAATAAATCTGCATTCAGTGCAGAATGTGGTTTGTTGGGATCCCTGCATTGATAGAATGGAACACTCAGAATGTCATAGTTAGTTACCCATACAAACCCACCAAAATGTTCTATGAGACGCCGTTCTCCCGCATGAGTTAAATTCCTGAATTCACCTACGTCTTCAATGTAGCTAGTGTAATTATCAGGGGATAGCTGTTTAAGTAGGTCATCAGCTTCATCTAATGTTATTTTTATGAAAGGAGTATTCTTCTCCGCAAGAGAAATTAAATGAGAAATGTCACCTAACTTTTCATTCAATAAGTCACCATGTCGAAGCAATATATGTCTTGCGAGATGAACAAGATAATCTTCAACAAGTACTATCACATCATTTATCGTACCCGGTATTTCAGCTTCACTATGGTAAAACTGAGAGAGGTGGCGTTTATCGTTATCTTCACCACGGAAAGATGGCATAATGTACCATGCACCATTTCCGAATAATCTTGTACCGTATTCAAGCATAAACTGCATTGAGTCGGCGAGATAAACATCCTGCTCAAACATTTTTACTTTAACCGGAAGCGAGTCACTGCCTTTACCCATCGGGCTGGAAATAGATCCAGTTGTAATAGGCAGATGAAGTGTTTTTATTTTTCGCAGATTGTAAAAATCAAAAGTAGCAAAAGATAGTGTATTCTGAAGTTCCGCCAACAATTGATACCATGGCTTACCCAGCACTTTCAGATAATGGTTGCGCGTATCTTTTCAGGTTTGATCTGTTCTGAAACGGCTCGTTTCTTTTACCTTTGGCTCTTTTAGCAATCCATACTGTACTACATCAGTTAGTTCACCATCTTTGTTTTTTGTATAACTACGTGCAACACCTTTAAGTTTGAAACCGAGTTTAGTGAGCAGTTTTTCAGATGCGTGATTATCTGGCTGATGATTCGCAGAGATGCGTTTGAAATTAAGCACATTAAAAGCATGACTTATGACAAGTCCGGCCGCCCGCGTTCCTACTCCAGTTCTCCATACCTTCTGTGACAAAGCGATGCCGAGTTCGGCGCTTTCTCTGAAATTATCGACATGACTTAGGGTCACAGAGCCCACAACCTCTCCTGAATTGCGAAGTTCTAATGCCCAGAGATAGAATTCTTTATTACTGCAATTCTCAACCCATCCACTTACTATTGCATTAGTTTCATTAATATCTTTATGTGCTTTCCAGGTAAGATACTTCGCTACTTCAGGATCAGACGCCCAATTCTCGTAGACCTTGGCTGAATCATTTTTTGTAAACGGTCTTAAGATAATGTCTTTAGAATCAATTAATAAAGTACCTTTGTGGTTGATTCCCATGTAATGACTCCTTCCGTAATCACTCAGTGAGCCTCCGTTATACCAATTATGACATTTTTGCTAAAAGCAGAATAACTGTTAAGAATATGAGATATTTTCAAATACTGGTGTTTGATGATAATCCAATTCAGCTTCTTTTTTTAAAGGCCAGCGAGCAGTGCGCAGCTGGCCTTATGAATGACGCGCTAGCGTCATGGAGGCGCCAGATGATGTCAGAGCAGGGTACAGTGGTCAGACGGCGCCGTACGCCCGGCGCAGCCGGTTACGGGCTGATATATTGCGCTACCCAACCCCTTCCTGCAAAGCCAGACGGCCTTACAGCGATGATATCGTTAATTTAATCCCAAAGCCCCGGTGAGCGGGCTGTACGGCGCAGAGCGACGTACAGCGCGTGATTTCCGGGGTCTTGGTTTTACTGTTCACTATGAACAGTAAAACTTAGAGGATTAGTTACACCATCCATTACAGCCACTCCTGTTCCGGCCCTCTGGGCCGGGGCGGGGCGGCCTGTTAATGGGCACTCGGAGTTTCAGGTCTGCTCCGGTTCTGGCTGAGAGGGGCTGGAAGGTTCAGGCCGGCTCAGATGTGGTTTTATATCGTTAATATGAGTGTTGTAACTAATTGCTTTACCCTGCCCGCCACCGGCGGGAGCTACTTCAGATTCTGAGCGGCGCGGACGCCTGCGGCCGCTGCGAGCGAAGGCCTCATTAATCCACAGCATGGCCGGACTGAAAACCTTATTTTCTTTTTGATTATTTCTTTACTGACCAGAGGTCAGGAATGTCTTGCGGGTAACGTCAGACTCGCTTGCAGCTAAGCCTGACTTTCCGATTGCGGGTAAATGTGGATAAAAAAAATCAGCACATAAAAGTGCTGAGTTCAGGCAGGTCAGAGTGCCGGAAGTTCATGCCCGCAGGCGAAAAACCAGGGTGTTCTGCAGACGACGCAAACGACTTTACCGCCAGTCAAGGCGGTTAAAATCAGGCGGAGAGACGTCAGTGAACGACGTCGGGAGGCGCAGGCTCGTAGCCGAGTCCCAGCTCCAGCTGGTTAAGATGCTGCCACACAAGGCGATCAAAACTGTCGGCATCGAGATTAATCAGTTCGTGGTTCGGCCGCGTGCGGATGAGCCAGCTGGCCATCGTGCTGCGCCGTTCGTCGAGAGGGAGTCTGCCCAGCTTATTACGACGCTTCTCGCGCACTGCTTTCTCACGCCGGCTGAGCAATGTCGCTATGCGCGCTTTTTCATACCAGCGCCGGCGCGCAGCACGAACGGAATCACGCGTGCCAGGTTCGAGAATGCCCTCTTCTTCAGCTTCGATGCGCAGGTTTCGCTGCAGCAGCAGCTTATCCATATTGACACCGCACAGCTGCCAGAAACGTTCCGTAAGAATAATATGACGGGGCATCCAGTACTGTTCGATCGGGTCCCATTCCAGGTCGGGCATTTCAATCAGGCCAAACCGTGCCAGCTCCGGGAACAGACGCGACAGCCGGCAGGGTTCTACCCGGGTTTCAGGGATGACATGGCCATCACTGTCTTTCGGGCTGAGTTCACTGGCCAGCCGGCTGACATTAACAGTCACAACCCAGGTGGCCATGTCGGCTCGCTGAACAAGCAAAGGGAATATTGCATCAATAAGCGCACGCCGTTCCGGCCGGAAGTGACGATCGCGACCTGCAGCTTTACGGTACTGGGTGAAGTAAGGATGGAGCGACGGCCGGAAACGCAGTTTCCATTTACCGCTGGCTTTCTCTTTGACGACCAGACGGCGCATGGCATGGCCAAACTCACCCGGGAGCGGGCGATAGCCGTCAGGTGCGAACCACTGCGGATCAGGACATTTGCAGGTGACATCGTGATCGCCGCGGCGACGTCTGTCATTTTCTGAGGTCGGGCGGTTTAACCCGATTAAAATCTGGTCATTCACCCTGTCCCGTACTTATGGCGGACAGGGGTTGTCTTATGAATAGCATGCGTTATAATCCTTCACAGGCGCAGCGCCTGCTTTTGGACCCCCTGATTTCTGAACCTTCCGCCAAGTTGAGACAGAATTCAGGGGGTTTTTGCATTCAGAGCCCGATGAAACGCGGACTCCATACCCTGGACGTTTTTGCGGATACGTCCTATCCGGTTAGTTCATTCCCGCGCCGCGCATGATCGGCCACAGGTTTACTGCAAACCCTCATCGTCAACCACCACAGTATTCGATAAGGATCTAAAAAGGATCGCCGCCCGGCGAATTCTGAAAAGGATACCCACCTCACCCGCTTAAATCCAGCAAAGTTTGCGCATAATACGAATCGTATAGATAAAAAATAATGACCCTAAGTTCACAGATTGACGGTCTGCTATGTGCCAGAAACGGACATTGCAAACATATGAGCATACTCATAAACAAGCGGCTTGAACCAGAGTAAATACACAAAGTTATCATCTCAGTGAAAATTAAATCATGGTTTTCTCATACACAGTGACAACAGAAATTGCTAACTGTTTTTCACCTGATGCCGATAAGTACTCGCAGTACCGCATTTTCGTACAAGCGGTTCTTTGAGTTTTTCAAAAGATTAGGTGGAAAAAAATATGACGATTACACAGCGGCTGCTTACATTATTTTCTTTACTGGCCGTCTCGCTTATCACTCTGGTGATCGTGGCAGTGCTGGTGCTGACGGGTTTTCAGTCACGCTTCCAGTATATACAAAGTAACGCAACCCCCTCCATTATTGACCTCGGAAAACTGGTGGACGGTAGTAACCAGCTGATTATCTGGATGTACCGTCATCAAAGCGCAACTGACCCGGCCAGGCAGGCCGAATTCGAGAAACAGCTCGAGGACAAGGTAAGTCAGCTGGAGTCCCTCAATCATTATTATCTCGAAAATGATATTTCCAGTGAAGAAGACAGGGAAATGACTGAGGCAGCATTTACCACTATTAACGATTTCCGCAGTAGGCTCCCTGCTTTCCTTCAGGCCTCTCGCTCGCAGAATGACGCCGTAGCGCTTGCGCAAATCCAGGGACAAAACGGCATTGGTTCAGCGGCCCGTGCCCTGATTGCCGGCTATCAGAAACAGCTTAAGCTGAACGTTGATATCGGTGAATCGCTCAACATTCAGAATACCCAAATCTATCAGAATTCTTTGTGGGGTATGATCGGTGGCTCAGCGGTCGTTATTTTTGTGCTGGCCTTTTTCGCCGTCAGAACAATAACCGGCATCCGGGGAAACCTTAATGCCATGCGTTTCACCATGCAACAGGCCAGTTCACGCCTTGACCTTACTCTCCGGGTGGACGACTCGCGTAAGGATGAAATTGGCCTGACGGCAAGGGCATATAACGAGCTGGCAGATAACGTTGCTGCTTCACTAATGTCCGTGAGTACCTCATCTCAGTCCGTGAGCACGGCCTCTGCGCAGATATCTGCCGGAAATGAGGACCTGTCAGCCCGAACCGAGGAGCAGGCGGCCTCACTTGAACAGACGGCGGCCAGCATGTCGGAGCTAAGCGAAACGGTCCGTCAGACTGCAGAAAATACCGGCACAGCAAGCAAGCTCTCGCAGAACGCCCGCAGTCTTTCAGAAGACAGCGCGCAGAAGGTGACCACGATGCTCCGAACCATGTCCGATATCAGAGGCAGCTCGGCAAAAATCACCGATATTATTTCCGTCATCGAGGGCATTGCGTTTCAGACCAATATTCTGGCACTTAATGCAGCGGTTGAAGCAGCGCGGGCCGGCGAGCAGGGCCGCGGATTTGCCGTTGTGGCAGGTGAGGTACGCAATCTTGCCCAGCGTTCATCGTCTTCAGCACGTGAAATAAAAGCTCTCATCGAGTCATCAATGCATTTCGTGGAAGCGGGCGCACAACAGGCGGAAGAGGTCGGAAATAACATGTGGAGCCTGAAGGACGCCATCGGGCAGGTTACAGACCTCGTCAATGAAATAGCGGCCGCCGCTCATGAGCAAATGCTGGGCATCGGTCAGGTGCACCAGGCAGTCAATCAGATGGACGACGTGACACAGCAGAATGCGGCACTAGTTGAAGAAGCTTCAGCAGCCTCAAACTCACTGATGGAGCAGGCCTCCGTCCTGAACCAGCTGGTAGCGGCCTTTGTCGTGGGTTCCAGCCCGGTACCGGCTCTGGAACCGGCGACCGCCAGTACAGCTTTTAAGTCGTCTTTACCCGACGGGCGTGTTGGCAGCAGCAATGCGGAGTCGGAGGAAGAAAACTGGCATAGTTTCTGATGCTGGAAAAATTGCATATACGGCTACAGTCAGAAGGATAGGCATCCTCCACTTCCGCGAACACTATACTCGAATCCGATGCATCCCCCCGCCACCTGACATTAAAAGCAGGTGGCGGCGAACGAATCAAACTTCATACGCAGCCTGATCAGATACCGTCTACCTGCCGGTTCCGTTATAACGCACTTTTTTCACTCGACCTGTCATTGAAAAATCATGGAATATAAAACCCTGGTTTCTCTCTCGCGGACTGAAAGCAATATTATTTCAGCTTTAACACTCTTCGATTTATTCCCCAATCTAACGTCCGATTTTTGCTCAAAGCAGACCTTGCGATCAAGTCAGTCCGCTTTGCGCCAAGAGTATAGGTCGTTAATTTAAAACTGTTTTCATAATTGAGCAGGTCATCAGGCGGCATGTGCAACTGCTTTTCGTATTATTATACTAGGCTCAACGCCACGCGATCGTTTGCCTTAATTAATGGTTCAATTTCAGCTTCTCGCATCTCATCCCCCTTACCCCGGCATTTCTGTTTTGGTCGCTTGTGAATAACAGTTAACATTGCCAATATCCCCGTTACTAGCGTCAACGTGGGCATTGAAGTCGGAGCAGATGCCTGACTGTTGAGCTAACAAATCATTCCTGCATTGCATTTAACTAACAAGTGAGGCATCTGCCGCAGCCTGCTATGATTTCATCTCAAGCATATTAAAGTCCATGTAACGTCAAAATGACTGCCAGTTTTCCACTGAAGAATGCGAGGTAGCTGCAACCGGTTTTTGCAGTTTTCTTATGACCGCCGTTGGCACAGATGACACCAGAACAGATTCTGTTTTGAAGAAAGCCACCGCCTGCTCCAGACGCCCAGCTTCTTCCTGAAGAGATCCGGCCGCTGCAGCTGACTGCTCTACTAGTGCGGCATTTTGTTGAGTGGTGCTGTCCATTTCAGTCATCGCCTGACTGACCTGACTGATCCCGCGGTTTTGCTCATCTGCAGCGGTAGCTATTTCTTTCATAACCTCATTCACCTGAGCCACAGCTTCAATAATGGACTGCATTGTTTTACCTGCATTTTCAACCTGTGCAGCGCCGGTATTAACCTGGCCGACAGACTCCTGAATAAGTCCTTCTATTTCCTTTGCAGCTGTTGCACTGCGCTGTGCCAGATTTCTTACTTCCCCGGCGACGACTGCAAAACCTCTTCCATCTTCGCCTGCCCTAGCTGCTTCAACGGCGGCATTCAGAGCCAGAATATTTGTCTGAAAAGCGATGCCATTTATTACCTGGGTTATTTCAGAAATGCGTGAGGAGCTTTTTCTGATTTGTTCCATAGTATTAACCACCCCACTGACAACCTGACCTCCCAGGGTGGCCTGCGATGACGCTTCCCCGGCAAGCTTGCTGGCACAAATCGCATTCTCGCTGTTAAGTTTTACCGTTGATGTCAGTTGCTCAATACTGGCCGCTGTCTGAACAACTGCGGCAGCCTGCTGTTCTGTACGCGACGATAAATCTTCATTTCTTATCGCTATTTCTGTGGCCGCGCTGTTTACGTTCGATACGCCGTTACGGACGTTGTTGATTATTTCTTCAAGCTTAATCCGCATATTATCAAAAGCCTGCATTAACAGCCCCAGCTCATCTTTGCGATAGCTTACGGTAGTCGGAGTCAAGTCACCCTCAGAGATCCTGCGTGCCATACTAAGTGTTTGCGCCAACGGCCGCTTAATACTCAGGGTTATGCGCTAGGCAAATAAAATGCTTATTATCACGGCCAGTAACGACAAAAATACAATTTTAATCTGCGCTATTTTAATAAAATCAGAAGATATTTTCTTTTGATAATCAAACATTCTTGCCAGGGAGGCGTCAAAATTCTCACCTCTGCCTACCAGCGCTTTTGCCGCCGCATGATGCGCAGACCAGAGCGTTTCAAAGGGAGTGACTGAAGAAGAGACCTTATCAATAAGGTTAAGGACTGATGAGGTGACTTCAGACAACGCAGGGTTTTTAGCCTCTTCAAGCATAACCGCCGTTTTTCTGGCATCGCCAAGGGCAATGTTCAGCGCTGCTCTGCTGCTATTTTCCGGTACTTTGATAAAAGTCAAAAGCTGCAAGTTGACTTCTTTAAGCTGTGACGACAACCGCTCCAGTAAAGAAGAAGTATCAGAGGCCAGCGTTCCGCCTTCAGCAAGATAATCCATGCTTTTTGCAAGACTGAGATACGGAAGTTGCTGCAAAGAAGCAGCCATTCCCATCATGCGCTGCATATAATCAACTAAAATGTTTCTTTGCGTTCCATAACTGTTCATGGCTTCTTCAATACCATTAAGAAACGTTTTCCCCCCTGAATCCCAGTTAAATTGCGCCAGCTTATTGTACTGGTTTTTCAGCTGTTTAAGCGCCTCTGCATTTTTATCAGCATACTGCTGCTCATTGGTGTACTGATACAGAGTGCGATTAAGGCGGGCCGTGCCGAATGTGCTGTTCATCTCGATGGTCAGACTTCGTCTTAACGAGTTATCCTGAATGGTGTCAAGACAGCCAGATGCAACCAGTGCCGTAATGATAAGGGCACCAATTACCACAAAAAAACCCATACCGAGTTTAGTTCCCACCTTCAAATTCATGAAATAACTGTTGAGTCTCAGACGATTCATTTTTTTTATAACCCTATTATTTTAAAACATTTAAATTCTCTGCTGAAGATTTTATCGACTTCTCGCTCATAGTGGTTATCAGCATTAACTGGAAAACATTAAAATAATTTACAAATAACGGGCGGTTTTATTTAGCGGTAGGTTAGTGGGCTCTGGGTTTTTATCAGGGAACATCTGCAGCAGGCGCTGCCTGAGCTTTTGATCGGGATGTCATATTAGGCGCAGTGGGGGTAAGTCAAACGTTTCCTTTTCGCTCGTAGCGGACCTTACCACTCGTGCATGTCTGCTCTGTGCCAGAAGCGGACATGCGCCAGGTTCGATTGTGCTGATTTTTATAAGCCAATATATTGTGGTTTAGTGAACAGCAGAAGCGACCCATACCTCTCATTTTGGGAGAACCAGTTTTTATCATCAATAAGAGAGTCAGGAACATGGAACATCAATATACATCACGCATATTCTGGACCGGTAATCTGGGCACGGGCACATCGGGCTATAAAGCATATGCGAGGACATGGGACATCGCTATAACCGGCAAAAAAATCATCCACTGCTCCAATGATCCGTTACTGGGTGGCGACGCCAGTAAAATGAATCCTGAAGACCTCCTGATATCATCTCTTTCTGCCTGCCACATGCTCTGGTATCTGCATCTGGCCTCAGATGCCGGGATCACTGTTCTGGAATATGAAGATTCACCGATAGCTACAGGTGAAATTTTAAAAGGCGGCGCGGGTCGCTTTGTTTCGGCTGTACTGAGACCTAAAATTACTGTAGCGGATGGTGCTGATCTTGACTCAGCAATAGCTATTCATCATGAAATTCATAAAGTCTGTTTTATTGCAAGATCGGTGAATTTCCCTGTCTTTTATGAGCCTGAATTTGTAATCAGCCATCTGTAAGAAATCAGTTGGCTTCTTTGCACCACAGCATTCAGAGGGGCCGTCAGCAGCAATGTCCGCTTCTCGCTCAAAGCGTACTTTCATCACTAGCAACCACTGCGCTTCTTTTGAAAAAAACGCCCAGGTTGACATCAAACATAACTGCTCACCCGTTCCCCGCCCTACGCGGGACATTCAGTCCGCTCCGGCGGGTGCGACTTCCGGTGTCGCCCGTGCCTGCACTGCTTTACGCCCGGCTATTGTGGCGGCACGGCACAGATGAGGCCGTGCAACCCATTGACTGAGGAGCAAATCATGCCGAATTGGTGTGCGAACAGGCTGCGTGTGACCGGCCTGGCGGAGAACGTGAGTAATGTGCGGGCGCTGATACGGGGCGAGGTACGTCCTGCTTACGCGCGGGCGGAAGGGCATCAAGCTTTTTCTCGCGGGCTGCGCCGGGCTGCTGCGTCCGGTAACCGACGACATTAACGACCTGGAGGAATCGCTTTATGAGTTTCACCTTCGGTTACGGGACATGACAAAACGCCATCTTTACCGCGGCGCGGCGCCGGCGCAGAAAATGGCCGGGATGCTGATCGAGCAGATAGATACAGAACTGTTGTCACTGTACCGGCGCGCAGCTGAGATGCGCGGTTACCTGAAGTAGCAGACGGATTGGTCATTTTATGACCGCCTGCTGTCTGTGCGCTGATACTGCCGCCGCTGCGCTTTTGTCTGCAGGGTCTCTGACCGGATAGGCAGTTCGCTCCAAGCTGGACTGTATGCACGTCCTCCCGTTCAGTCCGACCGCGGCGCCCTTTCCGGTAACTATCATCTTGAGTTCAATCCGGACGGACACGCAAAAACGCCACTGGCAGAAGCCATTGGTAACTGGATTAGCAGAGCGAGATGTGTAGACGATGCTACAGAGTTCTTGAAGTGGTGGCCCAACTGACTTAACTTTCGATCAAACCACCTAGCCATGGGGTTTTTTCGTTTACAAGGCATGAAATTACGCATAGACAAGAGCAATCTCAAGTAAATCATTGCAGTAGTAGGTTCATTTGAAAACACATTTAGATTAAAATACCAGCTGTCGCTAAAAAGCCAATGACAGGTACAGGACTCTTATGAATAGGAAAAACGTCATCCTTGTAGCAACTTGCTTATTTTTCTCACTCCCTGTTTTAGCAAATCTTCCTCTCTCATCTAAATTTTCTTTTGTTGCCCCAGAATTAGCGACTAAAGAATCATCAAAACCAGATTTTGATGGCTCACCACTAAGTAAAACAAGAAAAAAAGGCCAGCCAGAATGGAGAGAAGAACCAAAATATCGCCAATACTCAAAAGTAAAGAAAGACCCCATGACTGGAGAAGTAACCAATGAAACATATGGGGTTGAGTTTTAGTCTTTACCATAACACCTCTTGGCCGCTCCCCCGGAGCGGCCCTCAGCTCTATCATGACGTAAGTGGGGCGTTTCCGGCACCTTTTCTCCGCCCGCGTCGTGAAAAAACGCGCATGATGATTTCTGCTCGTATGCATGACTATGCACGTGGGTGAATAGCGCGGATTTTAGCCTTATTATCCGGCGGAATGCCCAAAAGCATCATTGAACATCGCAAATAACCGTGAACGGATGCGCAGTTTACTGTGCTGACCTGTTCCCGGTTGACTAATACACCGCGATGTTAGCAACATCCATGGCGACCCAATTTCGAACGTCTGCTGATCGCGTATATGGGACATCCATAATTATATCTCCTGATCGAATGGAGATTGAAAATGACAATATCCCCCTGGAACAAAAGCCGTATCAATGGTCAGAAGCGACCTCTTCAGATATCTCATATCTTGGGTATTCGCATCCGACTCAAGCTGGAAGGAAAAGTACGCGACCTGGCTTTGTTTAACATGGCTCTGGACAGTAAACTTCGGGGCTGTGATCTGGTGAAGCTGAAGGTTTCTGATGTAGTCTACGGGCAATCTGTTTCGGACAGAGCGACAGTATTACAGCTAACAACAGGGATCCTGTTCAGTTTGAATTGACTAAAGGAACCAGAGAGGCACTAGCTTCATGGATTAAAATGGCTCAACTACGCAGTGGTGACTATCTTTTCCAGTCCCGCGTCGGCTCTTCACGGCACATCTCAACCAGGCAATATAAACGTATTTTTATGGCTGGATTGACAAGTCAGGGCTCGAGGATTCGCTTTACAGTACGCATTCTATGCGCAGAACTAAACCATATCTGATCTACAAAAAATCTAAGGGTGCTCCAGCTACTGTTGGGTCATAAAAAACGCGAAAGCACAGTTCGTTACCCTGGTATTGAAGTCAATGATGTTTTGGAGATTTCTGAGTCGACTGAAGTCTAACTTGCGAGGGCTACAATAGCAGCCCTGTGCCAGAAGCGAACACTCACGGATTATTATTTCATTGAAAAGTTAATTTTTGAAACCTGTTCTGTCATAAGAACGGCTGCAAGGAACCTACCCTGGCAAAGCGGCCTCATTTATTCGCACACAGAGCGTGCCAGGAAAAGCAGATGAATTTTTAATCCGCTTCAGGCCTTGTGGTAAGGATTTTTAGCCATAAAGGCAGCTCCGTTCCGATGAAAAGAAGATAGTTTTCGCCATTCAAACGATTCCTGCAATGTACGACCACAGCCCTCGCACCAGCCTTTTGTTTTACTGAAGAAACAAATACCAGTACAGGGTGGATTTTGCTGGCATGATTCTTCCTCAGATAAAACTTGATATACAGAACGAGTCTGTCGCTTTCTGACCCTCTGGAATTTTGAAGGCACTCCTTGCCCATTAGTTAAAAGGTTTCGGCTGTTTTTCAGGTATACTGGATATTCATTGTTCCCTGTCGGGTATTATTGATGACAGCATCAACCTGCCATGTAGACTGAATAAGCGACGGAGTCAGCACGTCGGCAGGCTCACCGGCGGCAACAATCTGTCCTTTTTTTAATACCACCAGATACTGACAATATCTCGCCGCCAAATTGAGATCATGTAATGCCACAATCACGGTTACTGGCAGCGCGGTGATGAGTCGCATAAGCTCCAGTTGAAACTGTATATCCAGATGATTTATTGGTTCGTCCAGCAGCAGAATATCCGGTTGTTGAGTAAGCGCACGGGCTATCTGACAGCGCTGACGTTCTCCGCCCGAAAGTCGATGCCAAGGCCTGTGCGCCAGCACATTGAGTTTCATCATCGAGAGCGACTGCTCAACTGCATCCTCATCCGCCTGATGCCATGGCGAGAAGGCACTGCGGTGCGGCGTACGGCCAAGTCGCACAATATCAATCACGCTCATTTCTGCCTCTGACTCTGCATGTTGTGCTACAAAAGCAAGCGAGCGGGAAAGCTGACGCCGACTCAGATTTCGTGTCTGTATCCCGCCAATTTTAACTCCCTCATAAGCGCAAGACTGAACGCCAGCCATAGCCCGAATCAGCGTGGACTTACCTGATCCATTCGGACCCAACAACCCCACTGTTTGCGCACGCTTTGCACTAAAACTGATGTCAGATAAAATGTTACGTGCCTGGAGTGTCACACTCAGCTTTTCAACCACGACATGCATAATCATTTCTCCCGGTTTCGGTACAGAATCAGAACAAAAACAGGTGCGCCGACCAGGGCCGTTACCACACCAATGGGTAAAACCTGATGGCTGATCAGAGTGCGTGATATTAGGTCTGCCAGAATCATGAAATGACCTCCGGCTAGAAACGCGACAGGTATTGTGATGAGGTGCCGGTGACCAGCTATAATGCGAGTGATATGCGGTATAACCAGACCGACAAAGCCCACAGCGCCAATGGCGCTGACAATAACGGCAGTTATTAAAGCCGTAGTCAGCAGTAAGATAGTGCGTACCAGCATTACACGGGTGCCAAGTGTTGCAGAGACGTCAGTACCCACGTTGAACGTATCCAGTGAACGGGCATAGCAGATCACTATCAATAACCCTACTGCCACTACGACAAGGGACAGCATTGCGTCAGTCCAGCGTACACCGCTAAGGCTGCCCAACAACCAGAACATGACGCCGCGTGACTGTTCAGCATTTGCCGCCGTACTGACAATGTATGAGGTCAGTGCATTGAACAGTTGCGTACCGGCAATGCCCGCCAGGATGATGCGTGAGGCGTTTTCGCGCATGCCGCCCGATAGCACTACAATCAGCGAAAAAGCGACACAGGCGCCAGTAAACGCTCCGGCTCCTGTCGTAATCGCGCCGCTTCCAATACCTAGCAGCATGACACAGACGGCTCCGGTTGAGGCACCGGCAGAGATGCCCAGTAAATAAGGATCGGCAAGTGGATTGCGCAACAATGACTGTAAAACCAGCCCGCATAGTGCAAGCCCTCCTCCGCTGCAGGCTGCCATCACCGCACGGCTCATACGGTACTGCCAGATAATTCCGGCCTCTACAGCAGGCACATCAATGCAGGTTATACCTAAACCATTCGTTATTGCTTGAGCCGTAGTGGCAAAACTTACCGGCATATCGCCGACAGACGCAGCCAGCACGATCATGACAGGCAGACTCAGTACGCCAGCAAAAATGATCAGGCCGTTTCGCCAGTAAAGAGCAGCATGCTTTTTCATCTGGCTTGGTCGAACGCATGAATCTGCTGACTAATCAGCTCTGCCGCTTCTACGTTACGTAAGGACGGATTAAGCGACATCGCAGGAACCACTGCAATATGACCCTGTCTGACCGCCGGTATTTCACGGGTGACAGGATCTGTCTCCAGAAACCTTTTTTTGGTTTCCACGTCATCGGCTGGGTAAAGCCGTCTGTCCATGTCAGCAATGACGATAATATCTGGCTGAGCCCTGACGATGTATTCCCATGTCACTGAAGGCCACTCTTCATCTGAATCGATGATGTTAGACAGACCGAGGGTCTGACTGATCCAGCCCGGTGCACCTTTATTGCCAGCTACCCATGGATCTCCTTTGAGGCGGGCGCTTGAAAACCAGTAAACAACTTTAAGCGGTGATGAGCCCTTTATACGATCACGCTTTTGAACGGCTTCGATGCGTTCAGACAGCTTGTGCTTCAGCGCTTCGCCACGTTCAGCAACATCGAAAATACGCGCCATTGCGGTAATCTCATCAAATATACTATCAATGGAGTAAGGTTCGGAACGTGCGCCATCACCGTTCGAAGTCGCAGTGACTGTTTTTGCTTTACAGTCAGCAGGCGATATCCAGGTTTTGATACCGAGCTGTTCAAACTGCTGCCGGGTGCCGACTTCGCCCTGTGGCCCAACGTGCCAGCTATACTGGGCCAGCACCAGCTCAGGGCGCTGAGCCGCAACAGCTTCGAATCCAGGCGCATTTTCAGCCAGACGTTTAAGACTTTTACCCTGCTGTTTTAGCTCTTCAGGCAGAGCACCAAACCAGACGGCTGTCCCTGTAATTTTCTTGTCCAGTCCCAGCACCAGCATAAGTTCTGTTTCATGCTGACCAATGGTTACAACGCGTGAAGGTGCATGACTAAACGTCTCTTTAACTCCACAGTTTTCAACGGTGAATGGATAGTCAGTGGCAGCCAGGCTGACAGGAGGGAATAAAAATATTGTGGACATTAGAAGAAAAGAAGCAGATTTCACAATGGCATCTCACTGATATGTTATAACATAACAATATGCATAATAATAAGGCGTCTGTCAATGTCGAAGGACAGCACAGTATAGGCCGGAACCTGAAAGTTTTTTACATCCGTATTCTCAGCTGCAATTCGCAAAAAAACGTCTGAAAAGTCCGCCCTCAATCATCCCTCAACGGTCTGCAGTTAGGGATTTCCACTACTTTCAAACCTGATGCGGACCGAATCAAAAAAGCTGGTAAGCCATTTATGTATTACTTATGGCTGCTCTGTGCCGGTAGCTGATGTTAGGATTTCGGGCTTATCAATGCGGCAGGTAGCGTTCGATTCCGTTAAAAGTTGTTCTAAAACTTTACTGGCCAGACCCGTGGGCCTTTAAGCATGGCGTCGAGCTTCGGCTTATTCAGCCAGGCAAGCCGATAAAGAACGGGTTTATCGAAAACTTTAATGGTCGATTTCGAGATGAGTGTCTGAATGAGCACTGATTAGTGATATTGTTCACGTGAGAACAATCATTAACAGCTGGCGGCAGGACTATAACGAGTGTCAGCCTCATTCCTCACTGAATTATCTGACGCCAGGGGGAGTTTGCAGCGGGCTGGGGAAATGAGAAAAATTAAGGTAAACAAACCGACATTACTAACTGACTATTGTGCTTAATACTGGGGGCAAATCAGCAGGATTCGATACTTAACATGCTGCGATCGTACTTAAAGAAATCCGCGTGTATGTTCAATTTAATTAATCATGGCGAAAGCTGCAATGATTAATTAAGCTAAAGAAGCAGTGTAAATAGTAAATCAAATAAGAGGGTCATCATGACTAACTTAGTATCTGAAAATCGTAATCCTGTTCCTGATATTGCTGAAGATAATGCGTTCTTTCCATCGCCTTACTCCCTAAGTAAATACACGTCGGCAAAGACGGATTTTAGCGGTGCCTACTATCCCGCTCCCTATAAGGGGGGGAAATGGAAGATATTGATGATTGCGTCTCAAGAGCGCTATCTCATGATGCAAAACGGAAAGTTTTTCTCTACCGGAAACCATCCTGTGGAGATGTTATTACCCATGCATCACATGGATCTTGCCGGATTCGAAATCGACGTTGCAACTCCATCAGGCGATCCGGTAAAACTTGAAATGTGGGCATTCCCGTCTGAAGATGAGGCAGTCAAGGCCACATATAAGAAATATCGCCTTCAACTCAAACAACCTAAAAAACTGACTGACGTTGTACAGAATTTAGATGCGGGCAATTATATTGGCATTTTTATCCCAGGTGGTCATGGAGCACTCAACGATATTCCCTTCAGCGAAGACGTAAAAAAGGCGCTGTTCTGGGCGCATGAAAACGACCGCTATGTAATATCACTATGTCATGGGCCTGCCGGGTTACTTGCTGCAAGCTTGGGTGAGGATAAGGAAAACTTCTTGTATCGCGGTTATAAAATCTGCGTTTTCCCTGACGCACTTGATACCGGCGCAAATATCGATATCGGATATATTCCGGGCCCAATGCCTTGGTTGGTCGGCGAACGCCTTAGCGAGCTAGGCGTCACAATCATCAATAGTGACATAACAGGCAAGGTCCATAAAGATCGTCGTTTATTGACCGGCGACAGTCCTTTGGCTTCCAATAACCTCGGCAAGTTAGCTGCAGAGACATTGCTGGCCCACGTTACCGCTCGGTGAATAGCGCCATCGTCCACGAGGCCTTTTTAGCCGCTCTCGCCATTGGGGAGAGCGGCTCACTATCAGCTATCCGGGATAGGGTTCGCAACTTTGCCAAACCGTACGGTTTTGACCGTTTTGTCCTGTTCTCTGCCTCCGCACCGGCAGAAGAGCCGGTCAAACATATTTATTGGGTAGAAGGCGTCTGGTTCGGTAACGGAGAAAGCGTGGATACCCTAACTTACGTGCGCCGCTGCCCGGTGACCCGGCATATACTCCTGGTCGGTGCTCCCTTTTTCTGGCGCAAAATCAGTTCTGATAAAGGGGAGCTGTATAACGTGGTCCGTATCCCATGCGGGCCGGAAATTTCTGCATGAAACACCCTTTTGCAGGCCCCGGAAATAAAAATATTTTACACGCAGCTGCGGTAACAGCGAAAATTTACCACGTCACTTCTGACCTACCGCCAACACGCATATTATCACCAAAAATATTTTTTTCATGAAACTCCTTACTTTCAATTTTGCCTGGTGTACAACATCAAGATGTTGAATGATAAACAAAATAATGTTATTAACTTAAACATATATATTTCCATATAGAACAATTCAGAAGTTTATCTGACCCAGAAAAAGGTAAGAACTATTCTTTAAAGAAGAGAATCCCCCCAAGCCATAAACCAATGACAGCGCCGAGATCGGTTACATCGAAACTTTTTTCTGTGCTTCGGGGGGTATAGGCAGACAACATTTTCCTGAGTTATATTTTCCGTAACGTCCTTCTTTCCTGCTACAACCATTATGCTCTCGGTTGTTGTTGCAAGACTCTCTCGGTTGTTTTTTCTAAATACATCAGGAATATTTTGAGTCATCAACATATCAGTAGAATGCTCTTTATTCTCCGGCTCTGTTAAGCCAAATTTTACCTCACATTCCACACCCAAAATGTCATTAAGGGCCCTGTAATTCATTATAAGTTTCCTTCTTAAATGAGATTGCTAGAAACTTTTATAATCGATAGTTTGCAAATGCAAAACCAGCCTGTCAAGTGATAATGATAATCAATTGCATTATCATCGAGGCTGATGCATCTCTGGCTAAGTGTGCTGCGGGGAAGTTGCTATTTTTTGGTGGTTTCACCCGACCCTGTCTCTGGGCCGAAAGCTTTCTGCTGTTTGGTTTGCATTATCGTATTGATAGCGCTCGTACAGATGCCTGCCACCGGTGGTGGCAGGCATCTGTACGAAGCTAAACAAGCTCCCGGAAAGAATGGCTGACGCGCTATTATGCTGACCATTCGACCTCTCACCTGCCGGTTAGTCCTGCAGGCGAACCATCAAGATAACGCTTTTCGCCGGCGTCAACGTCCCATGTTGCGTGGGTGGTAAAGGCAAGCAACAATAGCGCAACATTTTTTTGATTTGCCCCCGTTAACACTACAATAAATTCACGTTTTGCCTTTCACCAGACGTCGTAATTACGATATCTCATAGGAGATTCACAGCCATTTCGAACTCAATTTGTTTATTTTTAATTTACAGAATCGATCAACTTTGTAAAAAAAATACGCAATACGCGTTAAAAACCATGAATTGAAATAAAATCCGTTCCAGACTCTCCTCGCTTACAAAATCATTACACTTGTTAATGACAACCAAAATAATATTCTTAAATTATAGATCTCAACAATAAATAAACGATCTTTCATGATTTCAACCAACTCTTGAATAGTCTTTTATGCTGTTTTTATTAGATTTACGATCTTATGTTTTGAATAATACAAAATTGATAGTATATTGATCTGCCACAGGGTCGGGGCAAGATTGATGGCGTTTTTGATCAATTTTGTTATGGTCATTTTTTGAATGTAAAAGGAATGATGTGCAAAATAAAACGGATCACACTGCCAGAAATTTTTTCCCGTCACTCGTGCTTAAAACGTTAACATTTAACATTAGGCGATTTTTAATTACCTTTAACAAACGGAGCGGTTAACATGCGTAATCATCAATTCATTAAAATAATTACACTATGCTCACTTCTTATTACAGGTATTACTTATGCAGCAACGACGACTGTCAATGGTGGTACGATTCATTTTAGGGGCGAGGTTGTTAACGCAGCCTGTTCTGTCGATGCAGCTTCAGTTGATCAGACCGTTCAACTGGGGCAAGTAAAAACGGTCATTCTGAACGAAGCAGGTAAAACCAGCCCTGCTGTGGGCTTCAACATTCAGCTGAATGACTGTGACACATCTGTAGCGTCTAAAGCTGCCATTGCATTCTCAGGCGTGACACTCGGCGCTGATAATCCAACTGCCCTGGCACTGGAAAACTCGGCCTCCGGCGGTGCAAGTAATGTTGGCATACAGGTTCTGGACAGTGCAGGCAAGGCGCAATCTTTTGATGGTGCATCATTCAGCACCCCAGCGACTCTGACCGATGGTACCAACGTACTCCCCTTCCAGGCGCGTTACATTGCCACTGGAACGGCTACCCCAGGTATTGCAAACGCGAACGCCAACTTTAAAGTTCAGTATCAGTGATGCATACCCTACAGGGATGTTTAATCCGTCGCAGGCCTGCTGATATCAGTAATGAATGAGGAAAAAGCGATGCTAAAAATCAAAGAAGGAGCCTTCCCATTTCACATCGATCGTCCGTCCATGCCGGTTAAGTGGAATGTCACCCCGCACGGCGTTCAAATGCGCTTTCAGGGTAAATTGGTTGTCTGTGCCTGCTCAACTGAGGTGGACGACAGGTAAACGAATCCATATTGCTAAATATGTAGTAATCTATTCAGGTTATTAAGTAATGATGCCGATCCCGTTCCA
This sequence comes from Pantoea sp. XAF26B01_ASV70, assembly GCF_054512635.1. Classification (NCBI taxonomy): domain Bacteria; kingdom Pseudomonadati; phylum Pseudomonadota; class Gammaproteobacteria; order Enterobacterales; family Erwiniaceae; genus Pantoea; species Pantoea sp. XAF26B01_ASV70. The sequence goes on along the minus strand of NZ_JBTNCJ010000003.1, from coordinate 121,583 downwards.
TTTTCCTTACCTCTGTATGATTTCAATTCAAACGTCATATATTGCTTAACGGTGTGGCAGATGGCAAAAAACCTGATGTTTTGTCCGTCGGTGAAGGTGAAGGAGTTACGTTCGGGGTCGGGATCATCCTGTACAAAGGATAGGGGAAATCATCCCTGTTAATTCCTACACTCAGTTACGAAAAACACTGACCTGATAAACGCGTCTTCTTAAGCTTTTGGCTAAATATCGCTCTGCCGGGAATAAGGTAATGGGTGGAGCAGCGAATGCATAGCACTGGTTCTCTTTGAGATGTCAGTAAAACTCTTACTTTTAAAGATAAAGCGTCTCTCTCAGATGAGACGGATATGTTAGAGACAATAAAACACCTGTTTTATACTTAAAGAGATTAACGAGATTAAAATGAAGACAATCGGTAACTCCATGGTAAAAACACTGGCTATGGCAGTGATTTTATTTAATGTGCGTGCTGAAGCGGGCGTGGCTCTTGGTGCAACACGCATTGTTTACCCAGCAGAACAGAAACAAGTCACTCTTGGGGTAAGTAACAGTAACGATAAAGACACCTTTCTAATTCATTCCTGGGTCGAGAATGAAGATGGTAAAAAAGAAAGCCTGTTTGTTATTACTCCGCCATTGCTTATCATGCAGGGTAAAAAAGAAAATACGCTGCGCATTATCGATGCCACAAATAAGTCATTGCCCGAGGATAAAGAGAGTATTTTCTGGGTTAACGTCAAAGCCATTCCCTCTCTGGATAAAGAAAAAAAGAAAGAAAACACGCTTCAACTCTCGATAACAAGCCGGATAAAGTTGTTTTATCGCCCCCAAAAACTGAGTATGCCTCCCGATCAAGCTCCGGATAAACTGACATTCACACGCCATGCACATTCACTGGTTATTAATAATCCAACACCCTACTTTTTGACGATTGCAGAACTGAATGCCGGCACACATGCATTAGCTAACGTCATGGTTCCACCACTGGGATATGCGACAGTTAAATTACCTGAGGATGCAGGCAGGAGAATCTCTTATCGAACTATTAATGATTACGGTGCGCTGACCCCATTTATGAAAAAAAACCTGCAATAGTAAATTCAAACTTAATCAAACAATGTGTTTCCACCATGAAATACCGCGTATTTGAGAGGGTGAGTCGTAACTGAATTATGGGGCAGCTACGGATAACATGAAAAATCACCGCATCCGGGGGTGGATTCTGAACCAGACTACGTTTACATCGCTTGTATTTATTCTGGTGTCTTCGACATTTTCCGCGCACTCAGAAAATTACTTCAATCCCAGATTCCTGGCGGATGACCCGATATCAATTGCTGACCTGTCTGGTTTTGAAAAAGGACTTGATGCACCACCGGGAACCTATCGCGTGGACATCTATATGAACGACAGTTACGTGACAACGCGAGATATCACCTTTGATAAAAGCGACGACGGTACCAGGCTGGAACCGTGTCTCACGCGCTCCCAGCTGACTTCACTTGGCGTCAATACCCTGAAAATTCCGGATATTGCCGTAATGAAGAGTGCTGCGTGTGTGCCCTTTACACGGCTTATCACCGATGCCGTAAGCGCATTCGATGTTGGTCGCCAGCGTCTTTCCATCAGCATTCCTCAGGCTTTTATGGGGAACCATGCGAGGGGCTACATCGCCCCTGAGCTTTGGGACAACGGCATCACTGCCGGTTTACTTAATTACAATTATACCGGCAGTGAAATGCGGACTCGTGACGGGGGAACCCGCAATTATTCCTATCTCAATCTGCATGCGGGTCTCAATCTGGGGGCGTGGCGCCTGCGGGATAACACCACCTGGGCATACAGCAGTGGCAGGGGATATAACAAAAATCGCTGGCAACATGTCAACACCTGGCTTGAGCGTGACATTGTTCCCTGGCAAGGAAGGCTGACGATTGGTGACGGGTTTACGACAGGTGACATCTTTGAAAGTATCAACTTTCGCGGCGTGCAGGTTGGCACAGACGATAATATGTTGCCCGATAGTCAACGCGGCTTTGCGCCCATTGTCCGCGGAATAGCACGTGGCACAGCACGCGTATCGGTCAGGCAGAACGGATATGAGATTTATCAAACCACGGTGTCCGCTGGCGCATTTACCATCCGTGACCTTTATGCAGCAGGAAACAGTGGTGATCTTCAGGTTACGGTGAAAGAGGCGGATGGCTCCGTTCAGGTCTTTACCATCCCGTTTTCTTCCGTCCCGCTATTACAGCGTGAAGACCAAGTGAAATACGCGGTGACGGCAGGGAAATTTCGCAGTGGCAATGAACAACAAGACAAGCCCGGTTTTTTCCAGGGAACGGTACTTTGGGGATTACCCGAAGGCTGGACAGTCTATGGCGGAACCCGTGCATCAAACGATTATCGTGCCTTTAACGTCGGGGCAGGCAAAAACTTGGGTTACCTCGGGGCGGTATCTGCAGATATCACGCAGGCGAATGCGGTCCTGCCTGACAGCAGTAAACATCAGGGACAATCTCTGCGCTTTCTCTACAACAAATCGATCAATGAGCTGGGGACCAATTTCCAGCTGGTGGGATACCGTTATTCTACCTGGGGCTCCTATTCTCTGGCTGATACCGCACGGCGAAGAATGAGAGGCTATACCGTAATTAGTGAAGAGGGGACCGTGAATATCAGGCCAAAGCTGACAGATTATTACAATCTGAACTATAGCAAACGCGCCCGCCTTCAGGCGATGGTGTCGCAACAGGTTGGACGAACATCAACAATATATTTAACCGGCAGTCACCAAAGCTACTGGAATACAAGCCGTTCCGAAGAACAACTCCAGATTGGTTATAACAGAACCATTCAGGATATCAGTTGGGGGCTGAGTTACAGCCTGGCCAAAAATGCCTGGTCAGACGAGAAAGACCAGCTGCTTGCTTTCAACATTAATATCCCGTTCAGCCACTGGATGCGCTCAGATACCCGTTCAGTGTTCCGAAATTCCAATGCCAGTTACAACACGTCAACAGACTTCAGGGGACATACGACCAATACGGCCGGCGTTTACGGTACGCTTCTGGAGGAAAACAACCTGAGTTATAGCGTGCAATCGGGCTATACCCGCGGCGGTAATGGCCACGCCCGCGCAACGGGCAACACCGCACTGAATTTCCGTGGCGCTTACGGAAACGCCAACGTCGGTTACAGCCACAGCGGTGACGCTAAGCAGGTCTACTACGGTGTCAGTGGTGGCGTGCTTGCGCATGAAAATGGTGTCACCTTCAGCCAGCCGCTCAATGACACCATGGTGCTTATCAGGGCGCCGGGGGCGAAAAACGTTTCTGTCGAGAATCAGACAGGCGTACGTACGGACTGGCGCGGTTATGCCGTTCTACCCTATGCGATGGATTACCGCGAGAACCGTATATCTCTGGATACCAACTCACTGGCAAATAACGTCGAGCTGGAAGAGCCGATATTGAGTGTGGTTCCGACACGGGGTGCCGTCGTGCGTGCAGACTTCAAGGCCAAAGTAGGGCTGAAGGTTCTTATGACAATGACGAAGAACGGCATGCCTGTCCCGTTTGGCTCTGTAGCCTCTTACGGGGATGGAAAATCAGGCGGCATCGTGGCAGACCGCGGGCTGGTTTACCTTACGGGTCTTGCGCCAAAAGGAAGCATCAACGTGAAGTGGGGCAACGATAAGAATGAGCGCTGCACAGCGACTTACAGTTTGCCGACTGACAGCCAAAACCAGGCTTTAAGCTACGCCTCTGTCATTTGCCGGTAATAAGCAGGAGATGATGACGCAATGAGAAAATACCTTTCAATCATGTCTGCCCTGCCCTTGGTTATGGGGTATGCCCATGCGGTGGACAGTACGATCTCCATCACAGGCTACCTCAAAGACAATACCTGCTCGGTTTCCGTTGATTCTCAGGATTTTACCGTAGATTTGCTGAGCAATGCTGCGACACAATTTTACCGGGTGGGGGCTGTTACGCCCGCCGTACCTTTCAGGATTGTCTTCAATAAATGTGGCAATTCCGTGACGGCGGTGCGAGTGAGATATACAGGGACCTCTGACAGCGACAACGCCACCCTGTTGAAGATAGATGTGGGAACAAATGCGGCAAGTGGCATAGGTGTACAGATTTTAGATCATGACAAGACTTCCATTTCGCTAAATGCCGCTCAGGACTCCCAGAAGTGGATGCCCCTGACCGCGGGCCAGTCCAACACGCTGGGTTTTTATGCACGCCTGATGTCAACGCGCGCGCCTGTGAAGGCAGGGACAGTGACAGCAACGGCAAATTTCACCCTGGAGTTTCAGTAAGGAAGCCTGGAAATGACCAATATCAAAAGATTTTTGCTGACGGGAATGGTGCTTTTTACGACGACCCTCTCCGTGCATGCAACGGATGTGACCATTACGGTCAACGGACGCGTAGTAGCCAAGCCCTGCACCGTATCAACGCCATCGGCGATGGTTGATCTGGGTGATTTGTTTTCGTTCAATTTTGCACAGGCCGGCTCGGGCTCGGCCTGGTATCCCGTTACGCTGAAATTGACCCACTGCCCAACAGGCACCTCAAGGGTTAGGGCAACGTTTACGGGTACAACGGACAGCACGGGATATTACAAAAACCAGGGCGGAGCAACCAATCTTCAATTGGAACTGCAGGACACCAGTGGCAATAACCTTAATAACGGCAAAACCAAAGCGGTTCAGGTTGATGACTCAACACAGTCAGCGAGTCTGCCATTACAGGTCCGCGCCTTATCTGTCAATGGCAACGCCAAACAAGGCAGCATTCAGGCCGTGATTAATGTCACATACACTTACGCCTAATCTGAAGGAGTCACTAAATGACACGGGTTTCAAAACTAAAAATAACGCTGAAGAAAAAGGGAGGGATTGTGCTCCTTGCTTCTGTATACCTGATGACATATTCATCCGGAGCTAACGCATTTACCTGCAAAGTTAGTGCAACCGGACAAACGGTTAGCTCAGGAACAGCTAACGTTTACGTTAATCTGACGCCATCTATTGGCGTGGGGCAAAACCTCATTGTAGACTTATCAAGTAAAATAGAATGCAAGAACGACTCGACATCATCTAATATAGATACCGACTATATAAAACTAACGAATGGTTCAGCATATGGGGGGGCTCTTGATAATTTTAGAGGTACAGTTTATTGGAATGGCAAAACATACGCGATGCCTTTAAATACAAACACAGGAGATGTTGTAATAAATAAAACGCATTACCAAGGATTGCCTTTTAAATTATATCTGACTGCTTTAGGCGCGGCAGGAGGAACGGCTGTAAAATCAGGTGAGCTAATAGCGGTAATGAGAATGTATAAGATAGCGACTTTCGGTGGAGGGTATCCCAGAAACTTCACCTGGAATATTTATGCCAATAACAATGTTATAGTTCCTACAGGAGGTTGCGACGTGTCGTCGCGTAATGTGACAGTGACTCTTCCTGATTACCCCGGCACGGCTACTGTTCCGCTTACTGTGCATTGTGGACAGAACCAACAACTGGCTTATTACCTGACAGGCACGACGGCAGATATGGCAAGCACCATATTTACCAACACGTCATCATCCAATGCTGCAACCGGTATTGGTGTCAAGCTGTCTAACCATAACGGGCCGATTGCCACTCACAAAAATGTTTCTCTCGGAACGATAGGAACAAGTCCTGTTAGCCTTGGACTTTCGGCATCCTATGCTCGCACCAACGGGCATGTAGTTGCAGGAAATGTTCAGTCAATTATTGGCGTGACCTTCGTCTACGAGTGAAATACACAGGAATTTTATGTTACTACAATTAGCAGTGTAATTTTCAATAGAATAAAGTCGCTTAAAATATCATCGCGACGCTTTAATTTAAAAATTAAAATAAATTTAGTCACACTCTTACGCTTCCTGAAGGTGAATAAATGAGGTTTTTATTATTTGTGCTGATTATATCTTTGTCTTCATGCGTATCCTACTCTTCCCCGGAAGAGGTTGAACGCCAGGCAAGAGACTACGAAAAATATCAAAAATCTCAGTCTATTTTAAACAGACGTATAGATTCCCACTGCCCGGGTTTCGGCGTTTGCTCTCGTGATAATGAAAACCCTATATGACTTGTACGCACATATGCGGGGAAGAACACCCGTTTTATTCCCATAAATTTTTTGAGGATTCCTGTTGTAAAAGCTGTTTTCCCAAATAGCGTCCACGTGACAGATACCCTTAAGGTACGTCCGGCTTTAACGGACTTCAAAACAGCAATGTTCGGGTATTCAGTCAATCGGGTTTTACCTATGGAGATCTGTAAGCACATGAAGATAGCCAGACCTGTCAGTGCACTCAGCAAAAGCTGTAAAATGTACTGTAACGGGCTTGGGTTAGAAAAAATCGGTGGTTTTACTGACCACGATGGATTCAGCGGATAGATGTTAGGACTGAACGGCTTATCCTGACACCTTGAGTTTACCCAGTACCATGATCATCCGGTGATACTTTCGCCCTCACATGAAAATCTCCTGGTTCTGTACATTCCTGAAAAAGATAGCTGGCGAATTACCTGTGAAAAGATGGATGATGCTGGCTTTACCAGAGTTAAATCATCCTCCAGACTGGGACCGCAATGGCGTTACCTTCGATGACATAGATGGATACGGGGTTGTTATTCAAAACATGCACTGGGGCGAGCGCTGAGATTATTTTGCGGCCGAGTTGTTATGTTTAAAGTGGCAGAACTACCCTGTCATAATGATTTTGACGTCCGCTTTTCGCTGTGAGTTAAACCGCTCAAAGCGGACTTTGCCTGATGCACATATCCGCTTTGTGCAATAAGCCGTCACCGACCCACTAATGGCTCGCCGAGAACATCCTTTGAAGACTATGTACGTTTAATTACGATTTGAGCGTGTTGCGAAGAAGACAACCGCTGCTCCGATAGCGACGATTAACGTATCTTCAATCATGCCACTCCTGGTCTGCCCCATTCCTGCCATGGCTTTTTTGCGTGCCGCAAGCGTGACATAGGCAAGTGGCACAGCGGCAGAGATCGCAATCGCTGCCCCGGTTTTTTCTTCTCCGCTGGGTGCCAACGCAGCGCCCGCAATTCCTGCACTGGCCACACGTGCTGACAAGCCCAAAAACACGGTACGGTCTGGCGCTGATTTCATCTTGTCGCCAAACAGCTCACCCACCCCCATCGCTAACGCACCGTATTTGAAAAGCGGACGGTCCAGTAGCAGGAGTTTGCCCGATGTGTCGCGTCTGGCAAGGCGTGCTGCAGCGAGGGCCGCCATCGGCGTCATAGAACGGCAGCTGGCGACAAAGCCAATTAAGGCAGAATAAACAAACTCAGTTATTTTCATTAGTTATCTCCCGGATAAATCGAAGTTTATTATTTTTTAAGCTTTATTGGGGTGTAAGCCAGGAACATTCTGTTTAATTAACGCATTTACACGGTCACGTTATTTAAACGCTTTTCCTTTGAGCGCTGGGTTGCATCTTGCAATGCCATAAGGATTTTGCAACCGATGCACGTCTTACTTTGCCAGCAGAATGAAAATGTTGACTGCGGCGCGGCCTCCTGTGCAAATGACCACTGCAATACTCAGTATAGATGAACGGTTTGAGACAGCAGAAATGAGGGAAGCGGGAGACTCAAGAATGCGGACCGCACTTAATTGCCGAACAAAATCTCAGCGATACCCCTCTGGGATTATGGCCGTCAGGACGAGCGGCTACGTGCTTGCTGCATTAAATGGCATGACTGTTCACCAGGAAGAAATCATGCCGAACGTCCACTCTTTGCTCATAGCGAGCATTAGCGTGATGTCAGTCCACTTTGTGCTGTAGGTTCAACGGGTCGACGCAACGCTATCCTTAAAGAAGGGAGGATATTGCCATGAAACAAAGAATGCGCATTGACTACACTCCAGAACAGAAAACGACTATCTGGGCAGTAAAGAGGTGTAATGACTGCAAAATGTGGCGGTGCAAAGGCACTGCTGGATCTCGCCGTGTATGACAGTTTCACCAGGCTGCCAACGGCTGTGCTCTACGGATATCTGGCGTTGCTGGCACCCTGCCTGCCTGTCAGGGAATACAATAAAGGGATTTCTTCATATTTGTTTCGCAAGGATAGGGATCATTGAACATCACTATCTGCAAAAGATTTTCTGACTCAAGCCGCGGGTAATGAACCCGCATGTTTGATTCTGATTGATGGTTCGGAATTTTTGCTGTAAGCGGGGTTTGTTGAGAGGGTGTTATGTTTAAAATGATGAAAATATATTTACCGGCGGGTTAAGGCTAGCCTTATGCCCAATGCAATGAATGTAGCACCCACAATTCTATCCAGTAAATTTTGTAGCTTTCGGTTACCTGCAACAGCGCCTGCCGTGCCGCCAGCTAATATGGCAAATGTCACATCGGTCAAAAAAGCTATAAACGCATAAGTTAATCCCAGTAACAGAAAGGATGCCGCATGTTGTTCGCCTTCCGGCGTGACAAACTGAGGGAAAAATGAAATAAAGAAAAGGAGCACTTTGGGATTAGTTAATGTCGTGATGAACCCCCTGGACAGCAGCCTGCAGGCACTTACCTTCCTGGAGTTTTGGGGTGTGACATCTCCCCCGTCCTTTTTTCTTTTGAATGTTCCTAACAACATTTTTCCACCCAGGAACATCAGATAGCTCGCTCCAATGTACTTAATCGCGGTAAACATAACAGGAGAGGCAGTGATGAGGGCTGTCAGCCCTAAAGTGCTTGCAATCGCATGTGTGCAACTTCCTAACGCTACTCCAGAAGCTGAGACAATACCGGCGCGACGGCCGTTAGCAACGCTTTGTCCAATGACATAAGCCATATCAGGTCCGGGAGTTACAGAAAGCAAAAAACTGAAAAGGCAAAGAGTCCAAAATTTGTAATATCCAGCATGGCGACCTCAGATGTCTTTGGAATTTAATATTAATCCAACCGTATAACACTTAATTTTCCAGCTCAAGAATTTTGCTGGCCTCTCCTCACTAGCATAATTGATATTCTATTTTCGGCACCCGCCAACTAACTCTCAGATGAAATGCTGCTTAACACCGGAGGTCCGCTCTTCGCTCATAGAGGACATTGATCTATGCATCAGTCCGCTTTGTGCCATAAGCAGATGTTGTCGCCTTACTCGAATTAGATAGGTATGCTTAAAAATTTTTATGGCACATGCAAAAGGTTCGTAGAATAAAACTCACCAGGAAAAGCGATGACAATCATGCTGGCCTGCTCCAAAAAAACTGACTGGCGGCGTTATGTCGTTATTGTCAGTATGCCCGTCGCAGGTCGTCATGAGGATGCTGTGCCTGAAGCCTGTATTGCAGTCAAGCCTCGTGCCGAAAATTTCAGCGGTTACGGTGCATCAATAAAGCTGCTCAGACAAAGAGAGAGTTATGGCGAATATTATTGACGATAACTGGATTAGGATATCTGTGATATCAGCAATATTTAGTAGTCTCGTGGGTTCATTACTGGTTTTTATCTATCTTTCCCTGGGGAAAGACAGTGCACCGGTAGTGGGCCTCATATTTATATATTTTTTCATCGTTACGATGAGTATTATTGTGACCACGATGGGAACAATGATAATCGGCATGCCATTAGCGATGATTTCGAAGCGATTTTATCCTGATGCCGCCCTGAAGGGGAGCTTTTGTATCGTGTGCTCTGTGCTCTTCATGTGGCTGTTTGTACTGGCATGGCCTGTTATCAGGATATGTGAGGCGTCTTATTCTGATATTTTGCTTTTAAGCCCCTATGCTTTCTGTTCAGCTGCTGCACTTGCTTACCTGGTTTACTGGGAATGATGCGTATACATCAGATAGTGCAGACCGAAGGTAAACGGCGAACGCACCGCCTGGCATGAACGCTATTCAGCATATTTAATGTTGTTCCGGGCTCATGCATTCTATAGCAAAGCCCGCATTTAATTTTATGTCTGCCTGCATAGCACTGTTTGTCTGGGGTAAGGAGCGTAAATGGCCAGTGTCATCATTTTACATGTTCACCTGAAGTAGAGGTCAGGCCTGGGTTGTTTACCATCCTATCGACTTGCACCGGCTGAATTCAGTCTGTGGAACAATGAGCGCCATATGATTTTCTGCCATGCACTGTTTAAAAACTTCGTTTTTGTAATTTCCTATCTTTAAACCCAGCAGGGTGTTGATCCGTTCCGCTGCGTTTTTTTCAATGTAATAGCCACAATTTTCTTTTAAATACTTAGAGTTATCGCTCCCAGAAATCGACCGTCTCAGCTGGGCTTCAACTGTATTAACTGACTTATCCTGGGGTACGGCTTTTGCTGATTTCAAGCCAGAATAGAGTGGGTTGACCAGTAACTTCTGTGCAAATCGTTGATTTTCTCCGGTTAAATGGCCGGTTTTACACAATTGCAGATAGACCTGCGAAAGGCGTTGCTCCTCAGCGTCGGCAGCATGAGTGCATTCTTCCTGGACTTGTTCATCAGACTTAGCCGGATGTTTTTCAGTGGACCTCCAGTAACTATTTTTAAAGTCCGGAACCGTGCCTTCAAAGCTGCCAAAAGGGCACAATGCACTGGCACAACCCAGTAAAAACATGGGTACGCACGTCAGCATCAGAATACGTAACAGGGGAAAGGTTTTAAGACTGCTTTTATTCATATTATTCTCATTTTATTTAGCTTCGGAGAGAAGGTACGGACAATGTAATTATTTTGAAAGACTGCGTTCAGATGAGGCCCGGTCTTCTGCATAGAGTAACATAATCGGGGCAGACCTCGCTTTTTAGGGCAAGTTCGCATATCGATCTAAGTTAAGAAGGGGGCATGATATTTTATCAATTCTCACTCTCACACCGGCTGCGCGCTATTCTGTTTCCTGCCTGCACCTTTGCTGCGTGTCGTCAGAGTGTGGCCTCATTCACTAATTTCAGATAACGGTAACCCGATATATTTCTGCCGCTAACCACGCAGACGACCTTACGTCCACTCAATTCTTTTGCATAACGAAGGACTGCCGCAATTGCAGGTGCTCCCGAAGGTTCAATAACATGGCTGTGCTGATTCAGCATTAACAGCATCGCTGCTTTGATCCCGGCTTCTGAAACAATAAGAACACGATCAACGCGGTCGCGTACAAGGGGCCAGGCTATTGCTTCAGGCTCAATATAGCCACTGATGCCTTCGGCGATTGACGGGGATAATTCAACCGGGATCGTTTGGCCAGCCTCTTTCCAGTGTGCAAAAGTTGGGCTGGCTTCACTTTGAATTGCCCACACTTCGGCTGCAGGGTTGATAGCTTTGACGGCCGTCGCAATACCTGACGCCAGCCCGCCGCCGCCAATATTTACGAGAATGACGTCAGCGTCTGCCCAGTCTTCCATTATTTCCAGACCGACGGTGCCGGCTCCGGCTATCATCTGCTCATTATCGTAGGCGGAGACAAACGTCGCTCCGGACTCCTGCGCAGCCACAATCGCGGCCTGTCTCGCCTCTTCAATATTTTCAAAGAACGTAACCTGAGCACCATAGCTTTTCATTGCTGAGACCTTAATCGGGTCTGCTGAATAGGGCAGAAATATGGACACCGGTACACCTGCTGCGTGACCCGCGCAGGCAAGCCCCAGGCCATGATTTCCCGCCGTCGGGGCAATGACGCCGGCAATGCGCTGGTCTGGATTAAGACTGGCAATGACGTTTGCAGCCCCCCTCAGTTTAAAGCTACCCGTATGCTGAAGACTCTCCATCTTGAGCCTGACCTCTGCTCCTGCAAGAGAAGACAGCGCCTGCGAAAGCTGCAGCGGGGTTCTGCAAACCGTTGTTTTGATGCGCGCGGAAGCAGCATAAATCGCCTTCAGCGTGACACTGTCCATTGGTCTTTGTGTGTGGTTTGTCATAATATGACCTCAGAGTTTATATAGGAAAATAACTATATAGGAGATTGGCTATATGAACAATCCTGAAACATCAATGGCAGACCTTTTCCGCGCTCTCGGCAATGAGCACCGGCTCGTGATGGTGGAGTGGCTTTCCGATCCCAGGTCGCATTTTCCGGAACAGCAGGATGGCGATCTGGTTGAGGATGGGGTGTGTGTCGGGTTTATTACCGAAAAGATTGGTCTCAGTCAGCCGACCGTGACAGGCCTACACAGAACTTGCTGCTCTCTCCTGTATATTCCTTCTCTTTATATTAATTATCTTGCTTTGGGTGCATATAACGAGATTAAACACAGCGATAAAGGATAAAAATATTTTCATATCCGCCATATATCACGAACTGTCAGGCTCCATTCAGAAAATTCAGTTATCATAGATATGATTGATGTCAGAGGAGATATCTTAAACTCAGAAAAATATCTGGCAAAAATCACGTATCATTCTAATAAACTTTACCTTCAAACTAAAGAAATACTAGAATTTTCAAAAATTGAAATCGGTAACGTTGGCCTAAGTAATGTTAGCTTTTATACAGAAGACGCTTTAAATGCAGGTTTATCTCTCTATAATGAAAGCAATGCAAATAAAATTGAGTGCAGCGTATACCCGGAGAATGTTCTCATTAATGCTGATAAGCAAAAAATCATATCCATAATCCATAACATTATAGATAATGCAAACAAAAACACACATTCTGGATTGATTAGAGTAAAGCTCAGGATCACGAATTCTCACTTATTTTTAAGAGTGAGTGACACAGGCTGCGGATTTGACACTAAAAAACTTCCTCTTCTTTTCAAACCATTTAATCAGGGCGTCGAAAATGAAACGCGGCAAGGTTTAGGATTGGGACTGTCGATTGTTAATAGCTACCTTAAAACAATGAAAGGAAGAATCAGTGCGCATTCAGAGATTGGTAAAGGCTCTACTTTCATGGTCAGAATCCCGATTACCATTGTAAATTGATTTCATGAAAATAAAATGAAGTCCGGTCTTTCCGGACTTCTCTATTACTCAACAATAAAGTGCTTACTCTCCGCCTTATCTTCTGCAGAGCTCATACCTGTCAGATTCTGGTCAATCATCTCTTCAAGAGCCTGTGGCCCGGACTCACCGCGTATATGCAGATACATTTCCGTCAGCATCGCCATCATGATGCTGGTTCCCTCACGCGTTCCTGCAACACGACGTATTAAGTCACGGTTAAATTCCTCTATATCGAACTTATTTCCTTCACCCTGGTGTTTTTTGACCATCAGACCGATACCCACCAGTTCATTCACCACAGAGGAGAAGTTAACCTCACCGTGGGTTGCACCGTTCTGCAGCTCTATCTGCACCAGCTCCTGGACTTCTCTTTCGGTTTTTTCTTTGAAGTAAATATTTCTGCGTGCCATTACGGTATTCCCTGTAAGACAGAGTTAAATTTACCCTGCCTTTTGATTGATTTATTTATAAATATTGCCTTCATAGCGCAAGCCTGACTGCTCATTTGGATAATTTTACTCTTACTGTATTATTTACCCCGGTTTCAGTGTGTGTCAATCCAGCACTGTTCATTTAAGCCAGAGGGTGTGTTAATCAGGCACTGCACCTCAATTCTGTGTGTGTTAATCCGGCACTGTGCACAATTTTCATACGTAATTTACGGCTAAAATCTATGAATGATGTGTGTCAATCCGGCACCATAGCGGCTTTTGATGTGTGTCAATCCGGCACTACAGCCCTTTTTTATGTGTGTTAATCCGGCACTGCACACTGACATACCATGCATAACATTATGTTTTTAATCAATAGCCACAATCAGCACACACTACAGTGCCGTTTACAGTGCCTAATTAACACACAATCCAGCACCGTAATGACACACAATCCGGCACTGCATAAACACACAATCCGGCACTGTAAGGTGTGTTAATTAACACACAATTTCCATCACACTTCGAAAAAACAGCTAAAAAATAAAGTTAAACTCATGTTTTTAAACAACTAAACTGCAAGATTTTATCTTGCGTGAGGTGTGATGAAATTTTACCTCTGAAGAGCGGCTTGTTAATTAACCCTGTCTTACTGAATTCTTTATATCCAGGACGAAGTTCGTCACATGCCCGTCAGCGCACTGTGCGCGTCTGTAACGAATTATCTTGCAAGTGATGATCTGAGCGCGTATTTTTCACCCGAACCCGCCTGGCACATTACGCGCACGCACGTGAGATTATCAGAATGAAATGGTCAGCTTTGTTCGGGCTTGCCGCTGTATTCAGCGCGCAGGCCGCGCCGGAAATGTGTTTCACAAAGGCCGGTCGGGATTTCGGTATTGATCCACGTCTGCTGATGGCGCATTCCATTCAGGAATCACGCATGCGTAACAACGCACTGAATACTAAAAGCAGCGGCGGCACGCATGACGTCTGCAATATGCAGATAAACAGCTCTCACTTTAGCCAGCTAAAGAAGTTCGATATTACGCGGGAAAGGCTGCTGAAAGATCCGTGCATCTGCATTTATACCGGTGCATGGATCGAGGCAAGAAACTTCAGGCAGTACGGCAGGAACTGGGACAGCGTCGGGATGTACAACACCGGCCCGAACCCGAAGCTGATCAGACAGCGTCGCGAATATGCGGCCATTATCAAAAGTATTTACCGCGTGCTGATTGCACGGGATGAGGTTTATACCGCAATAGCGCAGCGGAATAAAAAATCGCCCTCGCCGGAAACGTTTCTGGCTGCGGACGTGATGCCTGACAAAAAATAACCCCGGCGCGCCGGGGTTATTTTTATGATTTGAGTTTTGCGAACTCCTCCGCCATTTTCCACAGCGCCTGATTCAGCTTTATATCGCCGTCGATGCCGGTTACCGGACGGGTGGTGGTTCTTTTTCCCTTCGCAGTTCTGCCGGGCACACCCCCCTTAATCAGATTCTCCTGCACGATATTAAACGCGGTCCACAGGTCGGTGCCTTTGTCATACCAGGCACGCGGCTGAATAATACGCTCAGCAGACACCGGCGGCTCTTTTCCGTCATATTTATATTCCAGCGCCAGCTGCCCCAGCAGGCGGCGTTCTTCGCTGTTAACCTGAATACCTTTCATCATGCCGATATTATTTTCGACCTTATCAAACACGCCCAGCACCTCATAAGCGCCTTCAATAACCTGCGACACAATATCACCTTTGTGCGGCACGCTGATTTCACCAAATGATTTCCAGCACACCAGGCCATTCGTGCAGACCTGCCGGAAAATACCGGGGATCATTTTATAACTGCTGGAGCCGTCATGGCTGTTCAGCAATACAATTTCCGGCACCTCTTCGCCGCCGTTGTTATTTCCACGGCGCAGGCGGATCATGTGTTTGGTAAATTCACGGCGCTCCGGATCGCGCACGCGCGACTGGCTGGCAAAAAAGGGCTCAAATCCTTCTTCACGCAGTTTATCCAGCAGCGTAATCGTCGGAATATAGGTATAACGCTCAGAACGCGAATCATGCTTTTCTGCAGAAAACGCGCTCGGAACAATGCGCATCAGCTCGTCGTTATTCAGCGGGCTGTTTTTACGGATAGCGGTCGGGGCGGCATAGCGGGAAGCAAAACGGACCATAATTAATTACCTCTTAAATTTGAGTGTCAGCAGTGAAATAAAAAACGATTTATAAAGCGGCCAGCACTTCGCGGAATATCAGGTAACCGGTGTCGTACTCATACAGCGCCAGCGGCCAGCCGTTGTGCAGGTAAACGATCGCCGCTTCAGGCTCCTCCGTGGGCTCCTCCAGCGCATCGAGCTCAGCCAGCTGCGCACCATTAACCCCGCTGATGCCGGTGAACACGCCGTGCCTGTGCAGGTGATCGTACAGATCGCGAAACTGCGCCGGACTGAGCGCCCCGCCCTGCTTTTCAGCGCATGTTTTGGGAGATTCTGGCGTGGCGGTGTTGACGTTGACGTTCTGTGTGTTCATGGCATTTCTCCTGCTCAGGTGGGTTGTCATGTTTCGGTCGATCCAGTCGCGGCAGAGGGCAAAGGAGCAACGGCAGGCGGCAGGTGCAAGGGCGCCGCAGGCGTGCATTTCACCCTTGCAGCTGACGAATGACGGTGCTACGACCAGCCCTCCGCGCCTGGACTGACCGGAACAGGCCCGCCGCGCGCGAAAACGGCACGAACACACCCCGGACGGCTCTGCCGGTCCGGTCCTCAGCGGCCACGGCCTTTCGTGGCCAGTGAACGCACCGGCGACAGCCGGTTGCAGGGGTTGCGTCAGGATGGAAACCCGCTGGCCCGGAACGGGTCCGGGCAGAGACGGCCTGCCGGCTCTGTGCGCAGCATGACAGCCGCCCGGACGCCCGGTGTAACGGCTTTTGACCGTGCGGGACACAGCATTCCGGGTCGATTAAGGGGTCTGTCGTGGTGTTGATGACGTTGATTTTCAGTAAGAATCCAGGTTTTCATGCGCATACACGCTGTCTTTTTTCCCTGCAGCGCACTGCAGGGAAGCCATCATTTATCCTCTCAGACGTGAAAACTGCCAGTGACAGAACGGGCTGTATTCGTCAGCCACCGGCAGGTTCTGCTGCGCATATTTACTCAGCCCCCCATGCTCAGACCAGAACAGTTCAAGCGCTGCGGCATTCAGGTCGCCTTCAACCTTATAAACGTTAGTCGTCTGGTATTCAGTGTTCTCCGCATACTCTTCTTCGCCGATCGGATTGGCTGAATGCACGATCCGCGTTTCATAAGTCTCCGGTGTTGCGCCTGCCGCCAGGGCATAGACAGAAACCGTGACCAGCAGTTTTTCGTGCGCGTTAATCAGCAGCATCTCAATTCCTGAACGGAATTTTCCCGTATGAAATTCCGCCTCTTCGCGCGTTAAGGTTGCCGCAATCAGGAACTCCAGATTCATAGAAAAATCGCTACGCAGCGCCGCCGTGTTGACATTGAACTGCGGGACAGTCCGTGTAAAACAGACTGCGACGTAAAGCGCGCCGTATAGCCTCATAGCTGTTCTCTTCTGATGATTTTGCCGTGAAAGACGATGATTCTTTAGATTCTGCAGCCGTGGTGTTGACGTTCTGCTGTGACATGTTGTGTCTCCCGTGTGGTTTATCTGATGTTTCTCTGAGTTCCTTGCCGTGAAGGCAGAACGGGCTCGCGGGCATCAGGCTGAACGCAGGGGGAAACGGCAAAGCCGCAGCCCGCAGGGACCGGGTGACGCCGTTTAGCATGCGTCCCTTGCGTGAAGACGGCCGCGTGCCAGGTTTCTGCACGGCGAAGGGATTCAGGAAACTAAACTGAACGCGGAAGATGAACAGAGCACAGCCCCGGACGGCGGCTCTTTGCCAGTCCGGTCTTCAGCGGCCCCGTTTTCGGGGCCAGTGAACGCACCGGCGACAGCCGGTTGCAGGGGTTGCGTCAGGATGGAAACCCGCTGGCCCGGAACGGGCCCGGGCAGAGACGGCCTGCCGGCTCTGTGCGAAGCATGACAGCCGCCCGGACGCCCGGCACAGCAGCATTCTGTCTGTGCGGCACGGGCAGAAATGGCCGTTATGATCACGTATTACGCCAGGAAATAAGCCTGAAAAGGTGGTTGCTGGCACCGTTCTGATAGTTACTGTTATCAGGAGCGATGCGGCCGCGGCGCCGTCAGGCGCGCGCCCTGCCGCTTGCGCGCCGAAGGCGCAGGGGGTTTTGCGCACCAGGAGGGTGGCGGCGGGCCTCCCTGCCCGGCCCCTTTGTTACTGGTTTACGGCGAGGTATGCGCGCCTGAGTGCCGCCTGAATCGCGTCCGTTTCTCTGTCAGCGCCTGCATCCGGCAGCCTGCCCGCCGCCTGCATCAGTATTTCAAGATCGCCCGCTGACAGGGTCACGGGCCGGCTGCGCTGTCCGGCGGCGTAGCGGATATTATCAGCCAGCTCGCGGAGGGTTTCGGCTCCCACGCCCGCCTCGTGCTGCGCATCCCTGTCCCACGTGGAGAGGTCACAGACGATTTCGGCGGCGGTTTCCGCCGTTACGTGCTCCTCCCCCATAACCCGTATCACGTCTTCTTTACGCCAGATAATCAGCGTAATCTTCCTGTCGCCCTCAAACTGAATTTTCAGGTCGTTACACAGCTGACTTACGGTTCCGTACAAGGTTCTCTCCTTACCGGGGCGGCCCTGCCGCCCCGTGCTGTCAGATATATGTTTATTCGCCGCTCTGCTCTCTCAGCAGCGCGCTGATCCGAAAGAGCGCCGCCGTTTCCGCCGGGAAGCGGCGGGCAGATGCCCCTTCTCCGTTCTGCGCATCCTCAAGCCTCATGAAGTCCCACGCCACCCTGATCGCCGTCTCAAGCGCGGCGGCGGGCACGGTCGCCACGCGGGCCTGCTTTTCCTCCTCGCGGATGTTTTCCAGCACGGCCTGGAGCGTTTCCAGACTCACGCCATAATCGTGCTGTGCGTCCAGCCCGCTGATTTGCTGCACGATATCAGCGGCGGTTTTTTCCGTTACGCTTTCGTCGTCAAGAACGGCCAGCACGTCCTCTTTTGTCCAGACAATCAGCGTCATGAGTTCGTCAGATTTGTAACGCTGTAATAATCGGGCGCAGAGTTCGTTAACGGTTCCGTACATGGATTTTTCCTCTTAAGAGGGGCGGCCATGCCGCCCCGTGATTTATCAGTTCAGGGCGCAGAAAATGGCGGCGGCTTCGGGATGGGTTTTCACGCACTCCATCAGCTGGCGGTGGCGCTGGCAGAAATGCGCACTCAGTTCTTCGTCGTCGTGGCGGTCGTACAGCCAGCTGCGATGGTTAAGAACCAGCGCCGTGATGATGATCCCCGCCGCGTCGGCGCTGATTTCCAGCTCCGTCCAGTGGTACGGATTGGAGTACATGTAGCGTTCCTCGCCTTCCGGCTTCATGTATCCGCCGCCGCCCGGCAGCTGTACGAAGTCCCAGACCGTGCCGTCATAGTTCGCCAGGTAGCGGCTGGCGTAGAGGTACACGTTGTTTTCGGCCTGCGCGTAATCGTGACCAAACAGGGAAGGCAGAAAACGCAGGCTGACAAAATCGGCCAGAACAGACGCCGGCTGTAAAACGTGGGGTTGTGTGTTCATCAGACATCTCCGCAGTCAGAGGGGGTTAAAGTTCCGGCCTGTGCCGTGACTGAATGACAGCCCGGCGGAAAGCGGAGTGTTCAGGAGCGACACCGCAGGCCGCAGCGCAAGCGAGCGGGAGACGGGATTACGCACGGCGCTGGCGCGAATTTCTGAGCGGCGGCGCGACGGAAGTAAGCGCGGCGGAGCGAGTGCGAACGGGCGAGCAGTTGTGTTTGATGTCAACTTGGGAGGGGGTTAGAAGTCGCGCAGTGGTTGCAGGTGATGAACGTCCGCTATGAGCGAAAAGCGGACGTAAGGTCTGAACCGCTTGGATTTTTTCGCTTACTGCTAATGCGTATTGCCCGTTGGCCGAATCAATAGAGTTAATTCAAGGCAGACGTCACTGCTTTTATTGTGTCGACGAACAACCGCAGTGCAACCGGCATATGGCGGTTTTGCGGAAAGTAGAGTGCGAGGCCCTGCGACAAGGTTGTCCAGTCTTCCAGTAACCTAACCAGCCGCTTTGTGTCGAGACCCTGCCGGGCGTAGGGCTCTGGCACATACGCCACGCCTAATCCTGCAACAGCCGCTTCCACCATCAATGCGCTGTTGTCCAGGGTCAGGCTGCCCGGCACATCCAGCGCAAACTGTTGCTCATGCTGCTTATATTCCCAGTGATAACGTTTTCCGCCCGGCAGACGCTGGCGCAGACATGTATGTTGCATCATGTCATGCGGATGCCGGACTTTCGGACGCCCGGTCAGGTAACCGGGCGATGCTACGGTAACGAAGCGCAGAGGGCCACTCAGAGGAATTGCTACCATGTCTTTAGGTACATCTTCAATCAGCCTGATGCCCGCATCAAACCCCGTCGCTACGATGTCCACCAGTTGTCCCTGTGCGGCTAAATCAATCTCAATCCCTGGCTTTTGCTGGATAAATGCTGGCAATACCGTTTCCAGCAGAAGGCTGATTGCCGCATCGCTGGCGCTGATGCGCAGCGTACCGTAAGGCTGCTGAGCGCTGGCGGTGACGTCATTCAGCAATTCATCCATTTCCGCCAGCAAGGGGGTGAGACGCGCAATCAGCATTTCACCCGCTTCGGTCAGCGCAACGCTACGTGTTGTGCGATGGAACAACTGCACGCCAAGTGTTGCCTCCAGCCCTTTGATCATATGGCTAAGCGTTGAACGTTTAAGTCCGAGCACTTCAGCAGCGCGACTAAAGCTGCGCTGTCCGGCAATGACTTTTACAGCCTGCAGTTCATTCCAGGAAGGTCGCTTCATTGTTGGATATTTCTCACCACCTCATTCTTATTTGTGGAGATTATGCCACCAATAATCCGGTTTATGATGTTATCTGACTTACTAAACGGAGATGACATAATGAAAACCTGGCTAATAACCGGCGCATCCAGCGGCCTGGGTCGCCTGATGTGTGAAATGCTACTGGCCCGAGGTGATCGGGTATTCGCAAGTGTTCGAAATAGAACTGCTCTGGATGACCTGGAAGCAACATACGGCGAAAATTTGCAGGTGATGATGCTTGATCTCAGTAGGTCAGCGACGATAAAACCCACTGTTGAAGCTGCGTTCGCTCAGGCGGGACGGATTGATATTGTGGTAAGCAACGCGGCGTACGGCCTGTTTGGCGCAGCCGAAGAATTGAGCGACACGCAAATTGAGCGACAGATTGCCACCAATCTCACGGGTTCGATTCAGCTTATCCGCGCGGCGATTCCGTTTTTGCGACAGCAGGGCGGCGGTCGTATCGTGCAGGTTTCGTCAGAAGGCGGCCAGATTGCTTATCCCAACTTCAGTTTGTATCACGCGACTAAATGGGGAATTGAAGGTTTTGTCGAAGCGGTCCGGCAGGAAGTCGCGGCGTTCGGCATTGACTTTTTGCTGGTTGAACCGGGGCCGACGGCAACGCAGTTTGGTACGGGACTGGATATTGCTGATGCCCTGCCGGCTTATCACAATACGCCGGCAGGCGAACTGCGGTCGGCATTGATGTCTGGTGAGTTTGCGATCAAAGGCGATGCTGAAAGATGCGTGACAGCTATGATTGCCGCGGCTGATGCTGCCAGCCCCCCATTACGTCTGCCGCTGGGCAGTACAGCCTATGACAATATTGAAGCCGCGTTAAAAATGCGTCTGAGCGCACTGCAGGCAATGAAAGCCGTGGCACATGGTGCAGATCGCCAGTGAAATGTAAGCGGTTATGCCAGATGAAGTGGAAGGCAAACACCTGTGATGCGCTCAATTTATGTCCGAAACCAAAACGCCAACGTCCGCTTCTGGCACAAAGCGGCCCCTCTATTCATTCAGATTGAACAGAGTTACGTATCGTCTGCTTCATCCAGACTCGTAAATTGTCTCTTCAGCTGTATATCCAGTCCTTTTGGTCCCTGAACATAGCATTGAGTATCGTTATGAATTTCCTGATACAGGCTGTGATCGCGACTTTTTTTACTTTTCCACGTGAAATGAGGGATGTATAGAAGTCTTTAATCTGAGGGTTATATCGAACCGCGGAAAGCATCGCCATATAGAGTGTTGCCCGCAGGCCAGCCCTGCCTCCCCAGATAGCCCTTTTGCCGCGAAGCTGCCCGCTGTCCCTGTCATACGGGCATACACCGACCAGCGCCGAAATCTGCCTGCGCGTCAGCGCCCCCAGCTCAGGAAGCTGGCTCAGGATCGCTGCCTGGGTTACTGGCCCAACGCCCTTAACTTTTTCAAGAATTTTTCGCTTTGAAGATAGCGCAGTATTCTGATTAAGCTGGTATTTTATTTCCTGTTCCAGAGTACTAATTTGTGAGTTAAGCCAGGCGATGTGCTCTACAATCCCCGTCTCAATATATATCCCGTTTTTTTCCTGCAGTCTGTTAGTTTCCATGACGCGATTTTGTACCAGCTGACGCCGCCGGGTAAGAAGCAGTGCCAAATCCTGAAGCTCTTTGTCCCTGGCAGGTCTGAATTCCGGTTTCATCCGACGACCATATTCGCAGATTATCCTGGCATCGATAGAATCGCTTTTTGCCACCTTACCCATTGCCCTGGCAAAATTCTTTATCTGTCGCGGATTAATGACAGCGACAGGTAGATCCGCTGAAATCAGCATTGATTCAGCAAGAGAGTGATATCGGCTTGTAGCTTCCATGATAACCCCCGATATATGAAGACCTTCCAGCTCCTTCAGCAGCTGTATGATGCCGGAGGCGGAATTTTCCAGATGTATCAGTCGCTCGCTGGTATCAATAAAGACATCTAAAGCGAACTTTGATACGTCAATACCAACAGTTGTTTTATCGATCATTTCAGTTCTCCCTGCCTTGCAGATACGGGCTTCTGACGCACCAGGCAATTGTTCGGGCTATAGCTGAAAGTGATGCTGCGCATAATGCTCACCCGCGGGCTTGTTAATCCCTGGATGTCGATCGCGCTGCAGCATCAGTAAAAACCAGGATAAGTTTAGTCCCATCCCGGTTCTGCTTTAAACATACAAAGCAGTTGTGTTTAACTTCAAGATATTTCACTATGAACAGTGAATAAACGCACCGTAGAGGAAGCATTTTTTGCTTAGCCTGATGGATAAATCAGAAGGCGGCCAGGGATGAAAAGCTGAACTGGCTTTTGATGTGAGGCTGAATGCCTCTAGATGAATACATCTGAAGTAAATAGATGTTAAACCTGCCAATTCTACAGCAGGTATGAAGAAAACTGAGCTTATTGCATTGACGCACGATAACACTTTTGGTTAGTGCGTTAGTCTTAAGCCAGTTCTTCATGCCCGGAAAATCCACCCATGTTAATCACGCATGAATTCTCCTTCATCACCGAGCTGGGCGTTACTCCGAAAGCTTTACGGAATGCATGACTGAAATGAGTCAAATCAGAGAAACCGTGATCCAGAGCTATCTCTGAAACACTTCGTGCCCCGCCCTGAACAAGGGCATTTCTGCAGGCGGTCAGACGTTCCTGCCATATAATAGCAGCCGGAGTTTTCTGATGACGCGCAAAAGCACGGGTTACAGTGCGGACGGACACATGATGCGCTTTCGCAATGCTTTGCAGACTTAGTTCGGAGTTCTTCAGATTACGACTGATATAGTTACGGGGTTTGAAGTCCAATGGAACCAAAACGTACGCTATTTAGGTAACTGTATGATTGTCTGATATATCATAAATTATCAGACGTTGTAAGACGGCAGGCATAGAATGTCTATTAAATCGTATTTTTATTATAATAGACACAAGGTGTCTCCTATCCGATTTAAGGTACATTATATGCGACTTTTTGGTTACGCACGGGTCTCAACCAGTCAGCAGTCGCTCGAGATTCAAGTTAAGGCACTTAAAGAAGTAGGTGTTAAAGCCAACCGCATCTTCACCGATAAGGCATCAGGTTGTTCATCAGATTGCAAAGTACTCGACCTGCTTCGGATGAAGGTCGAGGAGGGTAATGTTATCCTTTTGAAGAAACTGGACCGTCTTGGCCGTGACACAGCTGATATGATCCAGCTGATAAAAGAATTCAATACTCATGGGGTTGCCGTCAGGTTTATTGACGATGGGATAAGCACCGACGGCGAAATGGGAAAAATGGTGGGCACCATATTGTCGGCTGTTGCACAGGCAGAGCGACGGAGGATCCTGGAACGTACGAATGAGGGGGAGACAGGAAGCAAAGCTTAAAGGTATTCATTTTGGCCGAAGGCAAACCGTTGACCGAAACAGAGTGACAGCCCTTCACAGAGAAGGGACTGGCGCAACGGAGATTGCCCGACAGCTCAGTATCGCCCGCTCTACTGTATATAAAATTATTACTGATGCCGCGAAACAGTGATGAGCAGTAACAAACCAGTACATCCTGGTTTGTTACTGTGTTGAACACAGAGCCGCGAAGGGGATGTTACCCTGCCGGCTCTGCTTCAGAGAAAGGATAACCAGGCCATAGCGCCCGCATCAGAATGCCACGTTCAGCGTCAGGTTTCCGGCGTTCTCCTGTCGCCCGTTTTCACCGTAAACTCCGTTCCATCCCAGCGTCAGGCTGGTCTCATTTCCAGCGTCTGCCAGCTCAAGGCCGGCACCGGCCACGGCGGCATCGGCGCTGAGCGGTGCCCCCCGCACGCGGAAGCCGGCGCCGGTATCCGCAAACGCCATCTCCCGCTCCGGTGTTCCGCCGCTCAGCACATGCCGCCACGCCACATCGGCATAAGGCCGCACGCTGACCCTGCCGGCCTTCAGACGCCACGAGGCGCGCAGTCCGGCGGTGGAAAAGGTGCTGGTCTGGTCGCCACCGGCAGCCTGCAGCGCGGCCTCACCACCGATTTCGCTGAAGCTGCCAAGCCGGGTTTTCACGGCCGTGATTCCGGCATACGGCTCTGCAGTAAGGGCACCGGTCTCCATGACGTATCCCGCCTCGCCGAACGCCTGCATCACGGACGCATGCGCGCCCGCCTGCTCCTGCTCGCTGAAGCCTTCAAAACTCACGTTGCGGCGCGTGTCAAGGTCGTGGTGGCTGTATCCCGCGCCGGCGCGCAGCGCAACCGGCCCCCACTGACCGCCGGCGTAGAGTCCGAAAAGCTGATCATCGCTGCCGGTGCTTCCGCCGCCCGAACGCCAGGAGGACGAGCCGGTGCCGGCCAGCACGCCTGCCCTTAAGCCCCAGTCGGTGCCCCCGTCCACGCCCACCATCATGCCGGACGCACTGCCGTCAAGCGAACCGGCTGACGGTCCGCCCCCCGAAAGCGAACCGTCTGACTTCCAGGGCCGCACCCAGGCGTCTACGCCGCTGCCGTGATGTTCACGCAGGCGGTCCAGCGCCGCTTCACGCAGGAAGCGGCTGTTTTCAGCCAGCGCCGTGGCAGAGGAGGCATATGTTTCGCCGGACAGGCTGTCGAGCGCAGTGCGCATCTGCGGCGCGTTCAGCACCGCCAGACTGCTGTACAGCAACCCCAGAGGAGAGAAGCGTTCAGCGGCCTGAGCTGCCTCGCGCTGGTTAAACGTCTGCGCCACGGAAGCGAAGCTGACGTCGTTACGTACCAGCCGCAGCGTGACGCGGTCGGATGTGTAGCCCAGCTGCGGCGCCAGGAACGTGTAGTCCGATGCGACGCCGTCAAACTGACCGCTGACGCCCCCCGCCGCCGTCAGGATGGTGTAGGTGGCCAGCGGTGAGTAGGTGCCGGCCTCACCCATGTGGAGGACCTGACCACCTGCGAGGGTGGCCCGGCCGGAGACGGAGAGCAGGTCGCTGTGGCCGGTGGCGGGGTCCGTTTCCCAGCTATAGACGCTCCCCTTATCCATGTTCAGGTCACCCAGCACGCGCAGCGTGCCCGGCGAATTGCCGGGTGCCACGGTGCCGCCGGTGCCGACATGCACGCTGCCGGTGCTGCCGCTGCCTTTCAGGGTACCGCCGCGACTGACGTCAACCGTTGACGTCAGGGGACCGTTGGCCGCCAGCGTGCCACCGTCTCTGATGCTGACGCTGCCGCCGAGGGCGCTGGTTACGTTGACTGAGGTCTGACTGATATCCGTGTGCCCGCTGAATCCTGACGTGTCACCCGTGATGCTGAGGCGGCCGGTGCCTGTCAGTGCGTACATCCCGGTGCCGCTGATACTGCCCGCCTGAGTGGCTTCACCGCTGTCAACTGCCAGGTTCACGGCCCCGGTCAGCAGCAGGGGATTAAGCACTGTGATACCGTCGCTGTAGTCGAGGGTTGTGCCGTCGTCGAGCGCAATGGTGCCGGTGCCTGCTGCTGACGATGTTCCGAGGTCAAGCTTACCGGCGGTCACGTGCGTCCCGCCCGCATAGCTGTTGCTGCCGGTGAGCGACAGCGTCCCGGTGCCGGATTTGACCAGGCCACCCGGTCCGCTGACCGTGCCGGAGAGGCTGCCCTGACGCCCCGGAGCCACGTTCACCTCGCCAGACCCGGCAAGGATTGTGCTGCCGGTAATGCGGAGGTCACCGTTCTGTGACCCCAGCGTTCCGCCACTGAGGCGCAGGGTAGCGCCGGGGGCCGTAATGATATCGCCCTGCGTCTGCAGCGAGCCGTTTTCCAGCGCCAGGGTGCCGCTATCTGCGTTCACGCCGGCTGAGTATTCATTAATGCCCGTCAGCCGCAGGGTGCCACCGCTGACGGAGAGGCCGCCGAAGGTGTTGTGCCCCGTCAGCGTCAGTTCGCCGCTGCCGGCCTTGGTCAGCACGCCGCGCCCGCCGATGTCGTTACTCCAGATGTCGCTGGCGTTGTAGACCGCCCCCGGCTGCGTGTCATCGGCCGCCCGCGCGGCGTCCATGGTCACGGTGGTGCCGGCGTCAATGGCTCCGTAGCCGTTGGCCGCCCGGAACAGGTCAAGACGTGCCCAGCCTTCGCCGTTATCCAGCACGATGCCCGATGGCAGTTCGGTCGTGCGCAGCACCTCCCGCAGCTGGTCCGCGCTCAGGTAGGGGAAGCGGGTCATGATGAGGTATTCCGCGCCCTGTGGCACCACTGCGGGCTTATCCCCCGGCCCCACCGCGGGCAGGCTGTAGGTCAGCCGGCTTTCCCAGTCGGCCCGGTTTCTGGTGTAATTGCCAAACGCATCGCTGCTGCCTCCATCCGCGCACGCAGCAATAGTTTTGCCGCCGCAGGCCTTCAGCATTGCTGCACGCACGTTTTCTGCCGTATTTTTTACGGCCCCTGCCAGCCCGCCGCCGGCTGCCATTGTACCGGCAAAAGCCCATTCCCCCAGCATGCGCCCGGCGATGGTGTCCAGCGGATAGTGCACGCCATTGACGATGCGGTGCAGCCCGTACTCACTGGCCCGGGTCATTATCTGCTGGTAGCGTTCGGGAAATATCCAGGCTGTATAAAGTGAGTCCATATAGCCGTTGGTAGTATGACCACTGGGAAAGGACGACCCGCCGGCACCAACCAGATTATGAATACTTTTATCCACCAGGAAAGGACGAAGGGTGTTGTAGTACTTTTTTGCATCCCCGGCGGCGGCATAGGCAGGCGTTCCCTCCCGGCTGGCCAGCTGCCACCCCGTTCCGTCAATGCCGGGATTCAGGGGCTGCAGCCCGCCCAACGCTGGCCCGGCTATCTGGGTGGCAGAATAATTGGTGTTATCTGCGATGGCCGCGCGCTGGTCGGTCTTTGTACTGGCGCCCATGATGTCTTTCACGTCCTGCAGGTTCTGCGCAATAATGTCCGGCCGGTTTTTTTGTATGTCGGTAAAGCCGCTGAGTATCTCATGTGCCTGTTCGGCCCGGGTGCCACCCTGAAAAAAAAGCAGGCTGATACAGATGGCCGGGACAGTTCGCCTGAATAAGTATTGTTGCATTTTTTACCCCTGAGTAAGCCCTGCCGGGCCGGATTAATCACGCGGACGGAAACGCCCTCCGCAAACTTTTGCTCCTGAGAATATTTCTGATTCTTCAGAACTGCCAGCGCACGCCAGCCTCAAAACTGTTCGCCTGATGCCGGACGGACAGCAGGCCGGACCAGCCGGCGGTTACCGCAACAGTATCGCCTGCGCGCCATTCGGCCCCGGCCTTCAGCAGCATTGCGTCACGTGGCGCATCGGGGGCCCGTACGGTAAAGGCATTCCCTGTACTGAAGTGCAGGGTGGCGTCCCGGCTGACAGCGCTAAGCGCGTGCTGCCAGCCCGCACGACCGTAAACATGGAGCTGCTCCACGGGCGAAATCTGCCAGGCGGTATTGCCCTCTAATCCGGCCACTGACTGCAGTGCATGCACTTCCTCCCGCCCGGCGCTCAGCGCGGCCGCCCCGCCGCTTTCCTGCAGCGCATTCCGCGAAAGCGAAACCCAGCGGAGACCGGTGAAGGATGCCAGGACCGCCGGACCGGAAAGCAGGTCATATGCCGCACTGCCGAAAACCTGTACTGACCGGGCGCCGTAATGGGACGTATCAGTGTCACGCTGGGTACCGTAAGCCACCCTCCGTTCTGTTTCAGCACGATGCACACCCAGCACGCTGCCCGCGCTGAGCGTCAGCGCGCCCGGCGTCCAGCTGCCATACGTCGACAGCCAGCCGTTGTCACCCGTGGCGCTGCCGTCCGCGCCCCCGTCCACCGATGAACGGGTGTAGCTCAGAGCAGCGCCTGCCCGCGCGTAGCGTCCGGTCAGGTCTGCCCCAAACAGCGCGCCGTACGCACTGTCGTCATAGCCATAATCCCCTCCCTGCCCGGCCGAATGGCCCTGAGCGCCCAGCAGTTTCCCCCATAGTCCGTGACCGGCCTGCGCTTCTGTAGCGGAGGGAGCTCCGGCACTCTGCAGGTGGTCT
The DNA here is from genome assembly GCF_054512635.1 of Pantoea sp. XAF26B01_ASV70. Lineage (NCBI taxonomy): Bacteria > Pseudomonadati > Pseudomonadota > Gammaproteobacteria > Enterobacterales > Erwiniaceae > Pantoea > Pantoea sp. XAF26B01_ASV70. The sequence continues at coordinate 93,251 of NZ_JBTNCJ010000003.1, read as the reverse complement.
TCGAGCGCCGTCCTGACGGCAGCGGACTGATCCGCCAGGCTCTCCAGCACGTCCGCATGCAGCTGGCCGCTGAGGGTGCTGAACGCACTTCGGGCCTCACCGGCACTGCTGATGCCCAGCAGGGACTCGCGGACCGGATGACCGGCGGGAAGAGCGTCAGCCGCCGCTGCCACCGCGCGGCTGTTAGCCGTGCCGGCAAGAGCGGTAAAAGGAGTGGCATTGCGCCCGGCGGTCAGCGTCACGCCCGTGGCGTCATAGTCGGGATGCACGCCAAGAAAAAGCCAGGCCGGGGAAACCGTGCTGAAATGCCCGCTGAAGCCGCTGGCTGCGTCAAGGATGCGGAAGCGCCGGCCGTCCAGCGACTGCACCTCCCGCTGCGTCAGCAGGTTGCCGGTTGATGCGGACAGGGCGGACAGGTCAGCGCTGCTGAGGGTGATGCGTCCGTTGCTGTGCAGCGCGTCGCTGCGGCCGTCCGCCGAAATCGTCGAGACATAGTGCGAACCGGGCTCCAGGGTTACGTCACCCGCGGCAGTCAGCGTGTTGCCTGCGGCGCCGGGTGACAGGGTCGCACCGGAACGTAAGGTTATGCCACCTGTATGGCCACTGCCGCCAAGGACTGCTGAGCTGTCGACGGTCATGGTCCCCGGCAGCGTGCCATTAACGGTAAGACGGCCGGCATGGACCTCAGTCGGGCCGGTCGCCGTGCTGTCGCCGTTCAGCACCAGCGCGCCGGCACCGCTTTTGGTCAGGGGGCTGCTGCCGGTAAGCGGTGCCGCAATAACCGCTGTGTCTCCCGCAGCGGGCACGCTGACCGTCAACCCGGACGGGTCCATGCCCAGCGCCTGACCGATGAGGGTATAGCCGCTGACCAGAAAACGCAGCTCACGTGCCGAAACCTGCCCCCCGGAATTGTCAACGGTGACCGTCCCGGGGGCGCCGCGGAAAATGGCAGTTTTGCCGCCCCAGCCGTCGTTAATCAGGCCACCCGCCCGCGTCCAGTTTTCAGCCGACATGCCACTTTGCCAGGCGCCGTTACCGCCACCCGCGCGTCCGTCCGCCATCGGGGTGCTGCCGTCCCAGTACTGTTCATCCGGCAGCAGTGAGTCCAGCCGGAGAATGATGAACTGCGTCTTGCGCTGCGTGGTGCTGAAGTTATTGTCAGACACCAGAATGAGCGACGTGTGGCCGTCAGGCAGCGTGGGGCCGAAGCTCATCCCCTCCACGTTATCCACCTTGGTGTCCCAGGTATTCAGCACGCCCGCAAGCGCTTTCGAATCAAAAATCAGGGTCTTGCTGACGGGCAGCGTGCTGCCCGCACTCAGGGACGCGCTGCCGCTGATGTCCGGTGCTCCGGCAACGTCCACACGGTAGATGCGGATGGAATTATGCGATTGACTGGTCGGAGCGGTGCCCGCCCCTTTACCGTCCCAGGCTCGCTCCATCACCAGGAAGCTGCTGCTGCTCACGGCCAGCAGTTCGGACACGCCGTTGCCAGAGATGCCGTCCATGCGGTACGGATACTGCGCGAGCACCCTGCCGTCTTCACTCAGGCGGGAGAGGCGGGTTATGCCGCTGTCCTGCGCGCGCGGCGCCTCCCGGATGACCCAGAGCGCCCCCTCGTGGGTGAAGGTCATACCCTCCAGCTGGATGTTGCCCCCGCTGCCGGTCACGGTTTCCGGCGGCCGGATGGTATCGCGTGTCGTGCCGTCAGCGTGGAGGTGATACAGCACATTTTCGGACTCCGAGCTCAGCCACAGGCCGTCACCGGACGGGTCATGGCGCACCGACTCGAGCCCGTTGGTTTCGGGCTGCCAGGCCGGATTATTTAATGGGGTGACGCCGGTGAAGCGGATGCCGTAGCCCGGCTGTTCGGGTGTAAATACCGGCTCAAGCGTAAAGAGTGAGGTCTGCCCGGCGCCGCCCGGGCCCAGACCGAGACGGGTGTTATCGCGTGCGGCAACAAACTGCCCGTTGTCTCGGTTAAGGTCGATACCCGACAGGCCCCCGATGGTCCAGCCGTCATAACGCTCCCCCGTCGGAAAAGTCACATTGTTCTGATAGCTCAGTCCGCTCATTGCGGGTATATCTGTGCCATAGCTTTCTGTATTGCCACTGAATCTGCCGTCATCGGCCTGTGACGGCAGCGTCACCGCCATACAGGCCGCGCACAGCAGGCTGCGCCGGAAATTCTGACGCTGATCCCCCCAAAAAAACTCCATCACCACACCCATAATTTAAAGGAACTGTAAAGACGATTTTTGTTGAGGGGTTATAGAGGATTACTGTTTCATTTTTATGGCAGAAAAAGACTGAATTCAGACATTTGTAGCCGGAGAGATAAGTGGAGTGAAAAAAGCCAAGGTATACACAGCGAGGGATAAGTGAAGGTCAGAAAGATCCGTCGGGGCGGTCACTGATGCACCGGTGATATTGAGAACGCCAAGTTCGCTGGAAGCCCTGGGCCGGATGCGCAGTCATGGAGAAGAAACCGGAGATGAGGGTATCGCGCGCAGGTGTACGTGCATATTAATACGCTGGCGCATTATACGTTCACGTTGCCGGATGATATTCTGAAGGGGAAGCTGAGGGCATTAAATTTGTTTTAATTAAAACAACGAGTTACATCTTTAACGTGCGTTTTCGGTCCATTGGCCCTCAACCCCCATTATAAAGAAACGCTCATCAGCAAGTACTGTCTCCCCACTTGGTAACATCATTGTGAAGGTTCGGGACGCTACTTCTGGTCCTGTTAATGTTTTTTTCAATCCCGTTTCTTCAAATAATTCGCGTATAGCGGCCTGCTCGAAAGATTCATTTTTCTCAAGCCCTCCTCCCGGAGTTGCCCAGTATGTTTTTCCCCTTAGAGCATCATCCTTATGACAGAACCTAAAGAGCAGGACATTATTTTCAGGCGAAAGAATGATCAGTCGAGATGATGGTCTAATGCGCACATATCCCCCTAAAAAAAGCTTACATACTGATTCTCAATATTTATATAAACATAAATTGCAGCCTGAATCTCCCTATAGGTCTGTAATTTCTTACAGTTTTAATCTCACTCAACGTCCGCTTTTCGCTCTTAGCGGACGTTCATCTGATTCCGTCCGCTTTGTGCCAACAGCGGAAGTAGAGGTGCGGGTGGTGAATAAAAAAAGAGAGTGAAATTTTCATATGAAAATACGCGACAAAAGTTGATTACCCGAAGCTATTAATTAGTATCAGGTATACTCACCGGAATCAGGAATACAGAATGGCCATCGAAGTCCGTGAAGTTAATGCCGAAGATTATGAAGGCTGGATGTTACTCTGGAAACAATACCTCGCGTATGCCGGATGTGAGCTTGATATCACTATCACTCAGTCAACCTGGAACCGGGCCCTGTCAGCAGAATCTCCACTGATGTGCAGGGTTGCTGAGATGAATGGAAAAATTGTCGGTTTTGCCATTATCGTTTTACACGAGGGTGCCTGGATCACGCAGCCGCTATGTTACTTAGAAGATCTCTATGTGGATGAAAATAAGAGAGGTTTTGGAGCGGGGAAATCACTAATAGAAGCAATCCGCAAAGAAGCTGAGAAAAAATCCTGGGCAAAGGTTTACTGGGTTACACGTGAATCCAACCCAGCCCGTGCGCTTTACGATAGGCTGGCAGTACTGGAGGACTTTGTCCGTTATAGCATCAAATTATGAGTTTCCAGCAGTTTATAGGGCTGATGCCCGCACCTCCCTCACAGCTGACCTTACCGAGCGCGCATTTCCGATCCGTGCCAGGAGCAGACATTACTAGCATCAGTTTATGTTAATCAACGGGGAGTAGGTCATTGGGCTCCCGGTAACCGTTCAACAAAATGTGCTGGCGTGAAAGGTGAAGCAGAGATCCGTAAGCTGCCAGACAGGATCGGCTTTTAAACCGTCCTCAGGAAAGGGACCGGCTGACTCTGCTTCGTGTGATGGTAGCTAATCACCACATAATGTTAGATACAAGGACGGGGTTGGGGTTTTGCCACCATCAGCCCTGTAACCGGCTCTGCCGGGCTTACGGCGCCCGATGGCATCTGAAGCCGTCCTTTACAGTTTCTGGCGCCTCCATGCCGCTGACGCGGCATTAACGGGACAGGCTGCGCACTGCTCGCCTGTCCGGCTACGTCTGAGAGGTACATGCTATGCAGGTTACTGAAGCAGAACAGCGGGATTCAGAAGAGGCATACCGCCTGCTGGGTGAAGCCGTGCTCATGCTGGCCGATGCGGGACTTGAAACCACCCGCATAGGGCTGGCAGGGATATTCCGTTCGGAGCTCGACATACCTGATAAATGGTCACCAGGTATGGCGGACGTCATGCAGATCGTTATCGATAAGCTGGAAATTCTTCCGGATGTGGACAATGCGGAAACGCTCTGAAAGCACAGGCCGGGTTCACTCCGGTTATCCCTGGTATTGAAACCGGTGGCCATAACTCTTTTTTCGCTGTCCTGTTTGAGGACAGGCGCCAAGCTGCCGCCGGTTTGCAACCTGAAGCCGTGCCGGTTATAAATTGAGTTAATGACGTACCGGTTATGAAAAGGAGGATTCTGTGGAAGAAGAACAGGGACTGAGGATAGCGCTTTCGCCGGTGCAGCTGGCAGCCGTACTCTCTGATCGCAGCGTCAGTGAAGGTGAATCAGCCAGTAACCGTATATCCGGCGGGCTGGGGCTGGCGGGTGGCGTGGTGGAACTGTTCGGTGCAGGCGCCCTGTGCGTGGTGCCGGAGCCCACCATGCTGACCAAAGCCGGCTGCGTCTTTGTCGGAACGCACGGACTTGATACCATTCAGGCCAGTCTCCGGCAGGTCTGGACCGGCAGGCAGGTCAGTACCGATACCTTTAATTCCGCTGTGGGGCTCGCGGAATCCCTCGGTGCTGACCGCCAGACCGCCATGAAGGTTGGCCTGACGGTCGATATCGCCATACCGATGGCGTTTGCACTGGCGGCTGGCGCAGAGCGGGCCATTGCCGTACGCGGCGGGCGGTTCAGAATCGCTGAGCACGAGTCACTTTCAGGACGTGCGCCCGGTGGCCATACCATCGAACGACACATCGGCAAGTCGCCGGATGAGCTACGTGAAAGGCTTATCAGGGAGCCCAGGCTTGAAGAATCCAGCAGCTTTAAATCACTCCGTGAGGCAGAGGCAATCATCAGCCGGGTGCTGGCGGACAATAAAAATCAGATAGCGATGTGGGTGAAGAACGTTCCGCCTGGCATGCGGGCCCGCATGCGCCTGAGCCGGCGGTTTGCGCACCCCACGGGGATTATGGTACGCAAAGGAAATCAGGAGACCGTTACCTGTTATGCCGTCCGCGTGGAGATTGATTTCAGGTCATTTAACGGTAAACCCTGTTTTATTCTGACTGCGTTTCCGGAGGTATAGTGGACCGTATCAGCATCAGCGAACTGGATAATTTTATCGGCGTCTATTTCGGTCAGGACTACGTTATGGCCGAACCCGGGCATGAGATAGAGCCCAAAATTCAGGCCTACATTCACGACATGCCCGACGCGAATCTTCACGCCCTGCTGGCAGACATTGAACTGTTTCTGGACGGGTGCGACGATACCGAGCTGGATTTCCGGGCGCATTATAAGGGGGAGTTTGTGCCGGCGAACTGGGACACCACGGCGCAGGCGTTTCTGGCGCGGGTACAGGCCAGAGTGTCTGCCGCGCTTAAAAACCGTGAACGCTGATATCCAGCCGTCGATCCCCGCGAAGCAGTCAGCATTGCCGGGTCCCTGTTCCTCCGGGTTCCCTTTTTACAGGCTACAGTGAATGCCCGGGGTGGCTCAGAATAACGGACATGCAGCGGACGAGCCGCCAGTGAACAGCCGGATACATAACGTTGTATTTTACCCTGCACGGGCATTCTGTACGTGCGACCCGCACTTTTACGATTAACGATTTCATTCATCCGGGAACTGCCAGGAATAACGCCATGAACAGACATGAAGTGACGTCTGCGCTTTTCAGCAGCGCGGGATACGATGCGACCACCGGCGTGCTGGAGCTGGAGTACCGGAACGGCGCGTGCAGGCGCTGGCTGGCCGTGCCGGCAAAGGTGTATCAGGCCTTCTGTGCGGCCGCAGACAGCGACACTTTTTTCAGGACCAGCATCGATGGACGCTATCTCTCTGTGCGGGGCAGCCTCAGCCTGCGGCGCGACGTCTGAGGCCATCATCTGCGCGTACGCATCATAGTTCTCCCGCGCCTGCTGGCGACAGTAGCGGACGGGTGCCCTGCGCTCAGCCCGCACCCGGTAGCCACAGCGGCGCTGCCGGGCTGAATCCGTCAGCGTGGCCTGCACCCATGACCAGAACGCGCGACCGGGATGCGGCGTCACACTGTAACCGGCCTTTTTCATAATTTTACGGGCAATGCTCTCACTCCATTTGCAGATGAGTGAAAGTGCCCCGTTAATATCACCGCGCGATGTGAGAATGTTTATTTCGTGAAATTCGTTCATGGTTCCCCCGCTCCCTGTGTGAATTATATTATCGGCAGGGATTAATAATGACTTAACACGCATTTTTTATATTATGTTGCGACAGTAACAGGACGTTATTTAATTAAATAAACGCGCTGCGTGATAGAATGGTGACTTATTTATCCTGCAGGGCGACTATCCATGATTAAATATAAACCCGGAGTAATAGCGTTATGCGCGATTGCATTTATGCCCTGTTCGTTCGCTGCGGTGACGGCAGGATTCTCTCCCGGCGGCACGGCGCTGAACCTGATACTGCAGTTCGCCGGCAGCGCGCGCCAGAGCGTGGATGTGGCAGCCTGGGACTTCACTAGCCAGCCCGTGGCGCAGGCGCTGGCTGCTTCTGTAGCGCGGGGCGTGTCAGTGCGCCTGGTTGCCGATGAAAAGAAAAGCCGGGACCACTGGTCACTCGTCAGCGCGCTGGCCTGCGCGGGTGTGCAGGTGCGCGTCAACGGCATGTACAGCATCATGCACAATAAATTTATTGTTGCTGACGGAAGCGCGGTTGAAACCGGATCGTTTAATTACACGTCATCGGCTGAAAAAAGAAATGCTGAAAACGCGCTGGTTATTACGGGCGAGCCGGCAACCGCGCGACAGTATCAGATGGAATTTAACCGTCTGTGGAATGAATCTTCGCCTGTAGCCTGCTCAGCGGACAGGCTGAATTAAGAAACATGTAGGTCTCATATTCAGTATTGTGATCGGGAGGTGGCTTATTATAGCGGCAAAGAAAACATTTCCGGTGCGGTTTGCCGGCCAGCGCGGAACGCGGGAATGCGCAGCAGACTTCCGTGCGGATAAGCCGGAACAGTGGCAGCGCTGGCTGAAATACGCGCGGGATAATAAAGCCACGACGGTGGTGACCTGCCTGTGCCGGCCACCCGATGAGAACGCGCACTGCCGGCGCCTGAAGGTGCACCTTTCCCAGAAAACAGATCAGTGCTGGCTCGCGTCATGGCCTTTTTCCGGCCATGAGCACGCACCGGACTGCCGCTTTTATTCCGTCTGGTCAGATGAAAGGCAGGCCGCTATTTATGCACCTGACGCCGTAAAGGCGTCACCGGACGGGAACATTGTCATACGCCTTCCCACCGGTCTGCAGAAGAAAGATATCCTGGAAAAAAAACCGGATGCGCTCCCGGTCAGCGCCGGACCTGTTAAGCGGCGCCGGCAGCCCTCGATGCGCCCGCTGGGGTTGCTGCACCTGCTCTGGGAGCAGTCCGGCATCAACGTCTGGTACCCCGCCTTTGACCGGAAAAAACGCTATCCGGGCTGGGTCAGCTGGCGGCTGAATGAAGCTGCCGCACGCGTACGTATCGGACGGGTCCCGCTGCAGCAGTCGCTGCTTCTGATGGCCACGAAGGACTCAGCGCAGGCCGTGCAGAACCGTCATGTTGCCAGAGACGCCGGCAGCAAGTCACGCCGTCTCATCCTGATCTCGCAGCTGGCTGCCTGGAGTGACGCGGCCGATGCGCGACTGGAGTCCACGCTTCCGCTGGGACTGTTTGCCGGTTTTCCCGCGCTGCAGCTGCCTGATGACGTCAGAGCGCGCCTCGCGCGGAGCTTTTCGCGCGAACTGGGAGACTGGCGCCGCGGTGCCCGGGTCATGGTTATCTGTGAAACCGAGCCGCCGGAAACGGTTTTTATCCGAAGAGACGGGCAGAACCTGCCGCGCAGCAGCTGCAGGATAATCGATGCGGCGCTGATGACCGTCAGTCCGCGCTACATTCCCCTGGACTCGCGCTATGAGGGAATGGTCGAGACGCGTCTGTGGCAGGAAAAACGCGCGTTCATCAAGCCGCTGCGCTATGACGGTGAGGAAAATGTTTTCCCTGACTTTGTACTGACTGACGTTGCCGGCGCAGAAGCCCTGCCGATGGAGGTGTTCGGTATGAATACCCCGGATTATCTGCAGCGTAAACAGGTTAAAACGGTGACGTACGACAGAGAGTTCGGGGCCGGGCGATGGTGGCAGTGGGATGCCTCAGCAGACCCTGAAGGCCATGATATACCGGCCTTTCCGCCCCGCTGAGCACAGTTTAATGCAGGCAACTGTCCGGCTGGCGGCATATACTGACATTCTGAGTAACGGATACGCACTGTGTGGCAGACAGCGGCGTTACAGGTTCACGTCTTAAAGCTGAAAAGCTGTCAGAATGGAGTATTTTCATGGCCTTTCAGAGCCCGGCCCAGAACTACACCGAAACACGCCTGAGTCTGGGCGACCTCGTTCATCTTTCACCTCATTCAACCTACCTGATGCGCAGCGACAGCAGCTTTCCCGATGCCGGCATCGTGAAAGGGTCGGTGCTGGCCATCGATCGTTCGCTGGTACCGGAGCACGGTCAGCTCATTGTGGCCGAGTCCGACGGGGAGCTGACGCTGCGACGCCTGCTGCTCGACCCTGTTCCCGCCCTGCAGGCGCCGGATGCGGATGAAACCGTCACCCTGCTGGATGTGAGTCAGGGACTTCCCGTGTGGGGTGTGGTTGCCTACGCACTCACCGATGTAGCCGGGCTGGGATTCACCGGACCGGCGGGAGAGTAATCATGTTTGCGCTGGCCGATGCCAATAATTTTTACGCTTCCTGCGAAACCGTATTCAGGCCTGATCTGCGCAGTAAACCTGTCGTCGTTGTGTCGAATAACGACGGATGCGTTATCGCACGTTCGGCCGAAGCAAAGCGCATGGGTATAAAAATGGCCGCCCCGCTGTTTCAGAACGAGCGCTTTTTCAGGCAGAACGGCGTTCAGGTGTTCAGCTCTAATTATGAGCTTTAGTAAGTTACGTGGAATGCAACATTGACTGAGTAAGCTTTGAGCAGCAGTGTTGCTGTCAGAGGTGAACACAATGCCGATCCCACCGGATGAACACGTGCTGTTACTGGCCGAGCGCTGACTGAAACTGTTATCCGATCTGGGCCGGACACAGGCCACACTCGCCGCCTACCGCAGTGCCCTCCGCCACTATTTTGCTTTCTGCCGCCAGAACCGGATTGAACCTGAAAAGGCCCGATTTGAAGACCTGGCCGCGTACATCAGCCCTCAGCTGCCCGGCATGCCTTTTCCTGCGGCCAGCGCCACGCTCCAGCTGCGCCTGTCTGCGATCCGTCTCTGGTATGATTTTCTGGTTTATCAGGATATATGCAGTCTCAATCCGCTCCCCCGTGCGGGTTTACCCGGTGCCATTTATACCGGGCGGGGGCTGGTCCCGCGTATCACCCGCTTACCCGTAATACCAGATGATGAGCAATGGCTGAGATTTCTTAAACATGTTTCAGTTGCCTCCCTGCGTGACCGGCTGATGCTCGCGCTTGCCTATTTTGGTGCTCTCAGGCGTGCAGAGGTGACAGCTCTGGCGCTTGAGGATATTGACCCTGCTCATCGCCTGATCCGTATCCGTGCAGAAACAACGAAAGGCAGGCGGGAAAGGGTTGTATGTTATGGTCCGGATGTGACGCCGGTACTGGCAAACCATTTCCGGCAGCTGAAGCAGGCTGGCCGGACACAGGGTGCGTTGTTCCGTTCATTTTCTGATCGTAATTACGGTGCATCTCTTTCTGTGTGGAACTGGAGTAAAACCGTACGCAGATGGGCTCTGGATACCGGGCTTCCACATATTACAACCCATACCTTCCGCCATCTTCGTCTGACCCATCTGGCACGGGCCGGCTGGAAGCTGCATGAACTGGCGACTTATGCAGGACACAGGGATCCGCGCACCACTCAGATTTATATCCATCTGTCAGGTTCCGATCTGGCTGGCCGGATAACCGCAGCCGTGGCTGAAACCGACAGGAAGGTTGCCGGACTTATTTTTCAGGGGAGCCTCACTGATGAATGAAAAAAAACGGCCAGAGTCACTTATGTGCCTTTTAAACGCACAGACTATCAGCTGAGTGATGCGTTAAGCCCTGAAGAAAGAGACGCGATAAGTGCAGGCTACCGGCGGTCAGCTGCGCTCGATCGGCCTGGTTCTCTGCCGTTTTTACTGTTGCCCCTGCAGGACATAGCCTCGCGCAGCGATATCAGTGTCAGACTGGTCAGAATTATCATCCTTGCCGTTCTGGCAGAAACGCACCGGGCGGGTCAGCCCTGCTGGCTGTGGACGCAGGAAAGGTGGTTAACGCTCTGTCAGCAGCACAGTTCCGGCAGGCCTTTGCTTGTCGCCTTTGCCTTTCATCTCGGCCCGTTTCCCTCTGCGCTGAGCCTGCCAGTGCATGGCGCACCGTCGCTGTATGCCAGTGCCATCTACGGCCGGAGTATTGTCAGTCATGAACTTAACCGGCTGACAGATGTTCAGATCTCACTGGGATATGTCGGGCAGAATCAGAAACACAACCTGTCAGGTATGCTGGGTGTTCTGATGCTGATGAACAACGATCCGCGTCTTGAAACGTTCACGACAGAACTGCTGTGGCGGGGGCAGAACTGCCATGACCGGGGGATCGCAAGAGTGACAGGAAAAATATCCTATGCACTTGCTGCTATGGGAATTATAAAAAGCCCCCTGAGAATGCGTAACTATCAGGAATGGCATGAAAAGCCAACAGAAGGTATCGCACCTGACTGGGCCCGGTGGTGCCGGAAGTGGCGGGAAACGTCGGTACTCCGCCCCCGCTCCAGAGAAACTCAGTACAGTTTCATTCTCCGCTGCGGCCTGTGGCTTGCCCGGGAAAAGCCGGAAATATGCGAGCCGTCTGACTGGACAATGGAAACCTGCGCCAGCTTTATTGCAATGGTCGGCAGACTGAAAGTGGACGGGCTGTCACTGGACACAGTTAAAGGGGGCCGGCGTTCAAACCGCTCAGGAGAGCCCCTGATGCCGCATTCCCGCAGCCGGTTTGTTTATTCCGTTCGCCGTTTTATGCTTGATTATGAAAGCTGGGGGTGGGGCCGATTAAGGTTCAGTCCGGCCCGTCATCTGTCCACGCCGGACACGCCGCTGTTTCGTCAGGGCGTAAGTCCCCGTGTCATTGATGATCCGGTCTGGCTGAAACTGGTCTGGGCAAGCCTGAATCTGCGTCAGGAAGATCTGCTGAGCGAAATTCATTATCCCCTGTCTATGCTCCAGGCTATGGCGGTTATCTGGACACATGCCGGGCTGCGACAGAACGAACTGATGCGCCTGACAATCAGCTGCGTTACTCCGCAGGCGGATGACATTCCGCAGGAAAACGGCAGCGCTATCCCGGCCGGCACCCTGTGCTATCTCAGCGTGCCGGCCGGCAAAACGTCTAAAGCTTTTGTTAAGCCGGTCTCGTCTGTTGTGAAAAAATATGTCGATATCTGGCTCAGTGAGCGTCCTCAGGAGCAGGCAGCACTTACGGATGAACGCACAGGTGAAAAAGTTCGTTATCTGTTTCAGAACCGGGGTAAAACGGTGGGAAGAAATATAGTGAATCTCACTGTCATTCCGCTTCTGTGCGCCAGAGCTGGAATGCCTGCAGAAGATTCACGTGGTCCCATTACAAGCCATCGTGGCCGTGCTTCTGCCGTGACAGCACTGGCCAGTGTAGCCGGAGGCATGTCTTTACATGAGCTGATGCAGTGGTCAGGTCACTCATCCGCACAGTCGACAATGCATTATATCCGCATCCGCCCGACTCAGCTGGCCGCCTCGTTCGTAAAAGCAGACAGGGTGGCTCACATGATAAGCGTGCTGATTGACCACGATCCGGAAGCCGCGAGTCTGACCGGACCCGCGACGTACTATGACCTGGGTGATTCATACTGCATGAACCCCTTCTGGAGCAGCTGTCAGCACCGGATGGCCTGCATCGGCTGCGATTTTAACCTGCTGAAGGAGAGCGCGCGCGGGCTGGTACTGGAAAGCAAAGCCTCTGTCAGACGTTACCTTGAAGAAGTTCCGCTCACACCCGATGAAAGAGCCATCGTGGAACAGGACGCAGAGAAAATCGAACAGGCTCTTAAAAGAATGCCCCTTAAACCCGAAGGTTAAAACGGGCAGCTTTGTGCCAGAAGCAGACATTGGCAATTAAAAGTAGCTCCGAAAGGGTAACGACTGTGCTCAGTTGCCGCCTGAATTTACTTTTTCTGCACATTTCCAGTGAGCCGGACCTGAACACTGCAGCCCTCAAATATGGCTATCGCGCTGGGAGCCTTGTGAGGATCCTCAAACAATACGCTCTGGCGCCAATCCGCTCCTGACCATCGGAACCAAGTGTAAAAATAACGGCATCAATGTCTTTCGTCACATCAGTTAACGTTTCAGGCAGAGAAACATCACCATTAAAAATATCAGCGCCATGAGGAAGCAATTTCACTTTGCGCTGTTTTCTGACTAAAGCCACAGGTTGATGCCCCAATTCAATGGCTGTTTTCATGACATGAAGACCCATACTTCCTGTCGCTCCAGTAACGAGTTTTTTCATAATAAACCTCATTATATTAAAGGCTTATTTCGACATGCTCAGAATATTAATTATCATATTTTCCAGTAATGGGGTTAAAATGATTGTATCTATGACCACCTTTCATGAGTGCTCTGTGGAGGGAATACCTGATTAAGGAAATCGCCAATGCTCAAAGAAAACTTCAACGAACTCCAGATCTTTCTTGTTGTGGCAAGGGAGCGAAGTTTTACTAAAGCTGCCGGCAAACTCGGCGTATCCCAGTCAGCGCTTAGCCACGCGATAAAATCACTGGAAGAGCGTTTAAACATCCGTCTTTTGACCCGAACAACCAGAAGCGTTGCCCCGACAGAAGCTGGTGAGAGAATTATCGCCTGCCTTGAACCCCGTATTGCCGATCTTGAGCAGGAGCTAGAGTCGCTTATTCAACTTAATGGCACGGCTTCAGGCAATATCCGTTTATCTGCAGGAGAGCATGCTGCACGCAGTCTGGTATGGCCAAAGTTGAAACCTTTCCTCCAGGAATATCCCGAAATCCATGTCGATCTGGTTGTTGATAATGGTTTTGTCGATATTGTCGATGGGCGTTTTGATGCCGGGGTTCGCCTTGGTGAAAGCGTTGCTAAGGATATGATTGCCGTAAGGATTGGCCCGGATATGAGAATGGCAGTGGTTGGTGCACCCTCCTATTTTGCAGCTAACCCGGCGCCTGACACCCCGCATCAGCTTCAGAATCATCGATGCATCAATATGCGCTTACCGACGACCGGTGGTCTTTATCACTGGGAGTTCGAGAAGGATGGAAAGCCGCTACGTGTGAGGGTTGAAGGACAAGTCACGTTTAACCTGCTGGCAGAAAGGATCGACGCTGTTTTATCTGGCTTTGGCCTGGCCTGCGTGCCTGAGAATATGATTCAGGATCACGTAAAGTCAGGGAAACTTATTCAGATTCTGCAGGAATGGTGCCCCACCTTCCCCGGATATTACCTTTATTACCCAAGCCGAAGACAGCATCCGCCCGCTTTTGCGCTGATGATAGACGCGCTTCGTTACTCAGAGTAGCGGGTCCGCAGTTTGATGCAGACCCGCTTGAGTCTTAACGACCTACACGAGCCAGATGCTCAGGCGAGTAACGCTCACCGACGATTTGTATCGTTTCAAGCGCCTGTGTGATCTGAAGCGAATCATCCTTTGAAAGGATAATCTCTGCTGCTCCCAGGTTCTCCTCCAGACGGTGCAGTTTGGTGGTACCCGGGATAGGCACTATCCAGGGTTTTTGTGCCAGCAACCATGCCAGCGCGATTTGCGCCGATGTTGCCCCTTTTTCTGCAGCCAGTTCACCCAGTAAAGCGACCAGCTTTTCATTGGCTTCAAGCGCCTGTGCGGCGAAACGCGGCACGGTGCTGCGGTAATCATCCTTACCAAAAGTCGCACCAGGCTTAATTGCTCCCGTAAGGAAGCCTTTGCCCAGTGGGCTGAATGGTACAAAACCAATGCCCAGCTCCTCAAGCAATGGCAGGATCTCCTGTTCAGGCTCGCGCCACCACATTGAATATTCACTTTGCAGGGCAGTAACAGGCTGTACCGCATGCGCTCGACGAATAGTTTGAGCGCCAGCTTCGGAAAGGCCGAAATGTTTGACCTTACCTTCAGCAATCAGGTCTTTCACCGTTCCCGCGACATCTTCAATAGGCACATCCGGATCGACACGGTGTTGATACAGCAGATCAATAACATCTGTTTTGAGACGACGTAAAGACCCTTCAACAGCTTCGCGGATATGCTCAGGACGGCTGTTTAAGATTTGCTGCTTATTGTCATCGCCGAAGGTAAAGCCAAATTTGGTCGCAATAACGACGCGATCGCGGAAGGGCTTTAAGGCTTCGCCGACAACTTCTTCATTTACAAACGGGCCATACAATTCAGCCGTATCGAAGAAGGTAACGCCATGTTTGAACGCAGCACGAATGAGTTCGATAGCCTGACGGGTATCTGTTGCCGGACCATAGGCGTGGCTGAGCCCCATGCAACCGAGTCCCAGAGCTGACACTTCCAGCCCGGATTTACCCAGGTGACGTTTCTGCATTGAATTAATCTCTCTTTTTCGTGATTTAAACGTCAAGTTTGCGGCCAGTCAGCCATTCAACCATCGCAGGGTCACGATGCGAGAAGAAGGCACTGGTGGCGGTATCAAGGGCGGCAATCTGCAGCATATCTTCAGAACCGAGTTCAAAATCAAGGATATTGATATTTTCTTCCATACGTTCTTTTCTTACAGATTTTGCCAGTGAAACAATGCCACGCTGGAAGATCCAGCGCAGGACAATCTGACCCACGCTTTTGCCGTACTTTTCACCAATTGCAGTCAGGACAGGATGCTGAAACAGGCCATTTCTCCCTTCTGCAAAAGGGGCCCATGCTTCAGGCTGAACACCACGACTTTGCATCCATGGCACAGCATGCAGTTGCTGATTGAAGGGGTTAACTTCAATCTGGTTTACCGCAGGGGCAACCTTATTGAAGGCCATAAGGTCGGCAAGCCTGTCAGGATGAAAGTTGCTTACGCCAATGGCGCGAATTTTGCCGGCCTGTTGCATTTCTTCCATGGCACGCCATGCGCCATGGACATCGCCGTAAGGCTGGTGAATAAGGTACAGGTCAACGTAATCCAGCTGCAGCCGATTCAGTGAACGTTCAAACTGCGCTTTCGCACCTTCGTAGCTGGTATCCTGCAACCAGAGCTTGGTTGTCACAAAGAGTTCTTCACGTGCGATGCCGATCTGTTTCAGTGCGTTCCCTACCTGAGTTTCGTTCTGGTAGGAGGCCGCGGTATCTATCAGTCGATACCCCGTATCGATGGCATCAATGACAGCTCTCTCGCATTCAGCGGCATCTGACATCTGAAACACACCAAAACCCAGCAGGGGCATTTCCATACCGTTGTTCAGTTTTACAGTTTGCATGACGTTATCCTTCAGCTGTTGTATGAGAAAAGCATAACGCAAAGTGATTTATCCGATTAGATAGGGCAATTAGCTAGGGTTAATTAATTTAATTCATTAATCGTGACTGAACTCAGCCTTCGCTCGCTAACTGCCTACTGCAAATTTTTTTCTTTCAGAAACTGGCTGACTAAATCAGCGATTTGCACATTATTCAGGTCAGAGAACGGGAAGTGGGTATTACCTTTGATTCCCGCTTCAGGCAGATGCGTCACTGTTACATCTCCGCCATGTTTGTTCACCACATCGCGCCACTCGCGAGCCATAGCCAGACGTACTCGCCAGCTGTCCTGAGCCGGCATAGCTACAGGCTTATCCGGTATGTTATCGCCATAAATAATCAGGATCGGGATTTTAGTCAGTGCCATAAACTGTTCCATCGGAACAGGTTCACCTTTCAGTGTGTCAAATGCACTTGGCATTGGTGCAGGTAATTCTTTCTCGGGGAAAACAAAACTGCTACCCGGTTCGAAAGCTACAATGGCTTTAACCTTGCTGTTTTTCATTGCGGTGTACCAGCCGGGACCACCGCCCTGAGAGTGAGTGAAGAGAATAGCCGGACCAGATTTATCCACTACGGCGGACATGGCATCAGATATTACATTGATATCAAATGGCCCGGTATTCGGGGTCATCTGGCGGAAATACTGATTCAGAGCTTCTTTATCGTGAGAGAACTGGACGCCTTTAAAATAGTCTGGCCAGACACCTACACGGAACTGATTGAACCACATCTGTTCATCCGGCTTCGGCGTTACAGTGCCTTCTGCCGTTGTGCGTCCCGCACTGCCCCGACGCGGTTGGTCAACCAGATACGTTGAGAATCCACGACGCAGGAATATGTTCTGGAATCCTTCACGACCGTCCGGCGTACTTTCCCAGGTACGCGAAAACTGGCCTGCGCCATGCAACATGACCAAGGGATATTTATGAGGATTCTCCGGGATCTGGTAGAACACTGATGCATGATCGCCATGATAAGTCTGACCGGCGGAATCCAGCGGCTTCGTTGCGTCAAACTTCCCGGGAGCGGTTATGACAGTACCACCGGCAGAAAAGCTTCCCTGGTCCTTAATGACCAGAGGCGCGGCATAAATGGACTGAGTCACCAGACCACCTGCCATCACGCAAATGACCAGCGTTTTTAAGATTGTTTTCAAGATTACGTCCTCTGTTACGTTTGGCGTTCAATCATATCTGAGTTGTCAGAGAGGAGTATTTGGCCCCCTGTGATTACCCTTATCTGAGAGTTTTATGAGAACGCATAATCAGCTGCGTATCGTCTCTAACCAGCTCGTTACCGTTTCCGTGGTTCTTCGTTCCTGATCACATTCAATGGCCAGAGGTTTTTCCCGATGCGCATCCGGGGCAAGGCTTGCAAGAATATCGTCGCTGTCACCTTTGCCGTACCCGCCATGGGTAATGAAAGGTATAAGCAACTTCTCCGCCAGGTTATGGCCGCTCAGAAAGGTCTGCACTGCGGGCGGCACGCTGGTTCCCCAGACGGGGAAACCTAAATAGACAGTTTCGTAGCGTCCGATATCGGGCACGCTATTTTTTAAAGCCGGTTTTATTCCCCGGGCTCGCTCATTTTTTGCCTGCTCAACGGTCTTAAAATAGTCTTCCGGATAAGGTGCAGCCGGTTCGATTTCAAACAGATCGGTTTTCAGGCTTCGGTGAATGACACTCGCAATGACCCGTGTATTGCCGCTACGGGAAAAATACGCCACCAGAATACGGCTGTTGCCCTGAACGTTAGCAGTTCCGGGCGCCGCCGATGCCAGTGAAACGTTCGCCAGCGAGAGCCCGGCAAGCGCTGTGATCAACATTCGTCGGGTAGGATCATAGGGCATAACTGACTCCTTTATTTACGCGCCAGTGCCTGCTGTAGTGCTTTTTCAGCACGCATGGCGGCATCATTTTCGCCATGCGCACGCAAAACCTCTGCCAGCTGGCGCAACTGAGCTTCCGTCAGGCCGACCCGCATACTGGCACGGGTATGCGATAACAGCTGGGCTTCAACACCTGGCGTGGCCGCCAGTGCGCCGACCGTTGCCAGTTCACGGCTTTGCCAGTCGAGGTTATCTCGCGCGAAAATGTCGCCGAACAGGTGGGTTTGCAGGAACTGATTGATGGCCGGTGCAAAATCAAAAAGTGGCCCCTGGACGGGTGCCCCTGAGATTCTGGTCTGATTAGCGGTGCCGATCTGACGAAGTTCATCACCGACAGGGATGGGAGAAGCAGGTTCTGCACCCTCAACATCTTTAATGCCGCGTTGCTTTCGCGCTTTAACAACCTTCATCAGTGCACTGAGGGCATTCAGGCTGCGAGGAAAACCCGTATAAGCATAGAGCTGCACGAGAATTTCTTTGACCTCGTTTATTGTGAGTCCTGCATCCAGTCCCTGATTCAGTGCACGGTCCAGCTTATCCATCTGACTGCTGGCCATTGATGCTGCAATCAAAGGGATAGCCTGCTGACGGGTCGTCAGCGCTTCTGAAACGGTTTTTTCCTGGTTCATTTCTGAGGTTCCTTTCGCCGCTGACGCAACGTTTGTCAGGAGACCAAAACCAGCGGTGAGAAGTACCGCTGCCATCAATGCTTTAATGGGCATGGTATTGTTCATCTGTCACCTTCTCCATCCAGTTAGCGCTTTTGCCATCGACGATCCCCGTAATCGCCAGATGCGTTAGGGCGCTGTCAGGCGAAGCACCATGCCAGTGCCTGACGCCAGGAGGGCAGGAGACGACATCACCAGGGCGGATTACCTGCACAGGCTGACCTTCCTGCTGCGTGAGCCCGACGCCGGCAGTGACAATGAGTCGCTGACCTGCCGGATGCGTATGCCAGGCGGAGCGGGCACCCGGCTCGAAGGTGACGTAAGCGCCTGATACTCTCATGTTGTTATCAGGTCTGAAGAGAGGATCAACCCGGACGCGCCCGGTAAAATTCTCCGCAGGTCCATATACTGCGGCCTGACTTCCAGCTGGAGCAATCTGAGCTGAGGTATTTTGCTCCGCAGCCCAGGATGGGACAGTAAAAAGAGGCAGTAACAGCCCGATGTAGCGTAAATATCTGATCATGCAAAGCGTCCTTATCAGTCATGAGGTGGAAAGCCTGCGATGATTCTAGCGAGAGTGGCATGTCGTCAGGCTGACGATCTCCTGACAATTGTGTCAGTTAAATGTATTCCGGATTCCACCTCAGGAAGAACATCACAGAACGCTTTTCCGGGTTGCATTGCAAAGTTCAGTCCAAACGTGTTGACGCCACTTTCACTGCGCGCAAAGACATCTCCCCGATGCATAATGGCGACGGCTCGTACGATAGAAAGACCCAGCCCATGATGGGTATCACTGTTGGCTCTGGAGATGTCGACCCGATAGAACCGTTCGAAAAGTCGACGTAAATGCTCTGCTGCAATGGGCTCTCCCGGATTTGATACCTCAACACAGGCGTAATTCTTTTTTTCACTCAGCCTGACGGTGACCGTGCTTGCCGGAGGTGAATGCCTTGCACTGTTTTCCAATAAATTAGCCAGGGAGCGGTGAAATAACCGCCGGTCAATATGCGCAATGACATCGCCCTCAACGTCCAGTGAAAGCTGTTTTTCAGCAAACGAGGGTTCGACATATTCCGCTGTTTTGAGGGTTTCTTCCCGCAGGGAGACCCGGGCAAGCTGAGAAGCATGTTCACCTGCGTGAGCATGCGACAGAAAAAGCATATCGTTAACGATCGATGTCATACGTTCAAGCTCCTCGAGGTTAGAACCGAGTAACTCTTCCAGTTCATCATGCGACCGCCGGCGTGACAGCCCCAGCTGCGTCTGGCCAATAAGATTTGTGAGCGGCGTTCGGAGTTCATGGGCCACATCCGCATTAAAACTTTCGAGTTGTCTCCACGCTATCTCCTGACGCTCCAGCACGCCGTTAAATGACGAGGCGAGTTGCTGCAACTCTTCGGGTAATCTCGTGGTATCAAGGCGTTGGCCGTGGTCTCCAGGGGCGAGTTGTTGCGCCTGTTTGCTAAGGGCGCCTACCGGACGCAGGGCGATTTTTGAGACCATATAACCCAGTAAAGCGACAACAAAGACACCCAGTGCGGTAATAATCAGCAGAGTGCGGGTGAACGCATTGAGTGTGCCCATATACGGTGTGGAGTCGATGGCAACGACATAGCGCAACTCAGGTCTTTCACCATTTTGGGGGATAGTTTTCACTAACAGGAAAAGTGAACAAGCTCCGTCGGATGCGCCGGGCATTTTATTGAAGCCTTCCTGTAAAGAAGACCACCCGACTCCCACTGGCGGTGTACCACCGATACTGAACCGTGGATCATCACTGACAATCCAGTAGCGAACGCGCTCACCTTCGGAATTGGTCAGTACGGTGAACTTACTGGCAAGCACTGACCAGCCGTCAGCTGAGGTTCGGGCGGTGATCCACGGGCTCATTAATGATTCCCGAAACAGCAGCTCGTTGTGCATTTGCTTTTGCAGGGATTCATGTAATGAGCTTCTTAGCAGGATGCCGATAACAGAAACAATCAGAAGTGCCGATAATGCAAACATCAATGCCAGATGGACTGAGATGGCGCGCTTTATCATGCTTACCCCCTTCATTTATACTGGCCTGACTTCCAGAACGTACCCCATCCCGCGCACGGTATGGAGTAACTTAATGTCGAACGGGGCATCAATTTTTGCCCGCAGACGTTTAATGGCAACCTCAACTACGTTGGCATCACTGTCAAAATTCATGTCCCATATCTGTTCAGCGATCATCATCTTTGACAGAATCTCGCCCTGATGACGGGCCAGAAAGCTCAGCAGAGCAAATTCCTTCGCGGTCAGTTCAAGTCGCGTTCCGGCACGAAACACCCTGCGAGCCAGCAGGTCGAGTTGCAGATCGTGAATCTGTAATTGCGTGATGTCGGCACCATCTGTTGACCGGCGACGTACCAGAGCCTGAATACGAGCTACCAGTTCGATAAGCGAGAACGGTTTGGGGAGATAGTCATCTGCGCCAAGCCTGAGTCCTTTGACGCGCTCATCGACCGATCCCCGTGCAGATAACATCAGTACGGGGGTCTGTTTACTGGCGCGTATGCCTTCAAGTACCCGGTAGCCATCCATCCCCGGCAGCATCACATCAAGAATTATCGCGTCGTAGTCGAACTCCAGCGCGTAATGAAGACCTTCGGCACCCTCTGCAGAAACATCCACCGTAAAACCCGATTCACCCAGCGCACGACTGAGATAAGTTGACGTTTTTTCTTCATCTTCGACTAACAACAGGCGCATGACGGTGACTTCCTCTTAACTTTTCAGCGGAGCTTCAACATCTGAATAAACCTGTACTGCATCCGGCAGCCGTTGCCCCCGGACGGTGATAGTGTCCAGAGAACCGGTCAGCTCGGTCATCTCAGCAGGGGTCAGCGAGACGGCAGCAGAAGATGTGTTCTGCAGCATATGGTCTTTATTTGTGGTTCCCGGGATCGGGACTATCCAGGGTTTACGTGCCATTAGCCATGCCAGCGCAATCTGTCCCGGTGCGGCGTCTTTTCTTGTCGCCCAGGTTTTCAGTAACTCAACCAGCTGTAGGTTATGCGGGAGGTTGTCGGAGGAGAAGCGGGTTTCTATGGCGCGTATATCACCTGCAGCAAATCGGGTTTTTTCATCAATCCAGCCTGTTAAAAACTGTACGCCTAGTGGGCTCCACGGCACAAATCCAATCCCCAGCTCCTCACAGAGCGGAAGCACATGTTTTTCTGGTCCTCGCCAGAGCATGGAATATTCACTTTGTACGGCAGTGACAGGTAATGCTGCATGCGCCCGCTTCAGCGTATTGATGCCCATCTCGGACAGACCCCAGTGCAGGACTTTCCCCTGATCCATTAAATCCTTTATGACACCGGCGACGTCTTCGATCGGAACCTGAGGATCGACCCGGTGCTGATAGAGTAAATCGATGCGATCGGTACGCAGGCGCTTAAGCATGTTTTCTACTACCTGCCTGATATGATCCGGTCGGCTATTGAGGCCAGGCAGGCGTTTACCTGTCTGCTGATCAATGTTCCAGCCAAACTTGGTGGCGATAACGATTTTATCCCGAAAAGGGCCAACGCCTTCCCCGAGGATTCTCTCTACTTCAAAGGGGCCGTACGCTTCTGCTGCGTCAAAGAACGTTACACCCTCATCAAATGCCCGGCGGATAACCTTCACCATCTCAGGACGCCACGGGACAGAGGTATCGTATTTACGGCTCATGTTCTGCACGCCCAGACCAAGGGCAGAAACGTCGAGATTACCGAGTTTGCGTCTGCTCATTGCCGTAACGCGCTGGCTACTATGTCCCGATGAATCGACCTGAAAGGATTTCCCCGCCGCCGTTGCCTGGGGAACAATTGATGCGGCGGCAATGCCGGCACCGGCGAATAGCAGCTTACGTCGTGCGGGCATTGCAGGGTTGTTTTGACTTTTCATGGACCATTCCTTTTCGAAGCAAATTGAATATGAATCCCATTTAACCAGAGAGCATTCTGCTCCCTGATTGCCAACATAATGCTGACGGGTGGCTGACAGCCCTGTCAGAAAAGGTTGCCTGCCAGATAACGCTTCCTGACAAAAATGTTATGTCTCTGTCACGATGCTGACAGCCCCCCGCTCCTAATCTGGGACTGCATATTTGATACCGCAGCCTACAGAGCCGGGCTGACACGCATCGGGAGAGACCATGAAATTCACGCTTATAAGCGCAATACTGCTCACGGCAATAGCCGGAGCGACTTCAGTCAATGCGGCTGACTACAAAAAAAACCCCTTTACGCTTGCTTATGACGGTGCCATCACTGAGAACGTCAAAGGCAAGGTCAACATCCATCCGGTAAAATACGATCTGCATGGCATCCAGATTGCCGCGAATGTCTATACCCCGGCCAATTACGACCCTGCAAAAAAATACCCTGCAGTGGTGGTCGCACACCCCAATGGTGGTGTGAAAGAACAGGTCGCCGGGTTGTATGCCCAACGCCTCGCTGAGCATGGTTACATTACTATCACTGCCGATGCAGCCTGGCAGGGTGGCAGCGGTGGCAGACCTCGCAGTGTGGATAAGCCTGCAAACCGCATTGAGGATGTTCACGGTATGGCTGACTACATCAGCCAGTATCCTGGGGTTGATACGTCCCGCCTCGGCCTGCTTGGCATTTGTGGCGGCGGTGGGTATTCACTTGTTGCAGCCGAAACGGACAAACGATTCAAATCGATCGCAACAGTCAGCATGTTTAATTCAGGGCTTGTACGCCGCAATGGTTTGCAGGATTCACAGCTGGATACTGTCCAGCAGCGGCTGCAGCAGGCTTCTGACGCGCGGGCTCAGGAAGCTGCCGGAGGGGAGATTCTTTATTCCGGCGATGCAAATCTGACTGATGAACAGATCGCTAAATTACCGTTTGCCTTATACAGACAAGGCTATGAGTACTACTGGAAAACCCACCCACACCCGAACTCCACCTTTAAATACACGACAAGTAGCCTGCTGGATTTGATGAACTTTGACGTGACAGACCATATCAATCTCATCAATAAACCGCTGTTAATGATTGCCGGTACAAAGGCAGACACCTTGTATATGACCGAAGCTGCATTTGCTAAAGCGACCGGTACGAAGAACAAAGAATTGTTCCTTATCGACGGTGCAACCCATATCGAGACTTACTGGGTTCCCAGATATGTTGATCAGGCAATGCAAAAGTTAGACGTATTCTTCGATAAGAATATTTAGTCAGCCACAGAGGGCACCCCGGTCTGTCCGGCTGGGGGATATCTCCTGCCTGTAGTCACTTCAACCTTCACTTCACTTTTTTCTTTTGAGTGATATATCCAGATTAACGAAGTTGTGGTTAAAGATAATTGCGCTAGGAAAATAGGTGCTATGAATAAAATTCATAGGCTTAATCAGGGACAAGGAATGATCATTAAAAGTCGGTTGTGGCAGGATGGGCCCGGAGAGAGCGATACATTCTCTTAAGATCACTTTCAGGCGGAGGAGCATATGAGTTCGCAAGAGCCAACATTCAGTGACGTCGTTAAAAGCAGGTATTCAGCAAGAGCCTTTCTTCCATCTCCCATTCCCGATGATATCCTCGAAGACATTCTGTATGAAGCACAATGCTCGCCATCCAACTGCAACACGCAGCCCTGGTCCCTGCATATCGTCATGGGAGATAAGCTTGAGGAGTTAAGCCAGGCATTGACTGCGGATCTCAGGGCCAGAAACGACAGTTCCGATTTCACCTTTGATAAAGAAGCCTAACCTGAGCCATTCAGGGAACGGGCTTCAGAGCAGGGACGCTCATATTACCAGGCTCTGTGCGTTGCGCGCGGCGATACACTGAGTCGCTCAGAAGTGGTCGAACACAATGTCAGATTTTTTGGGGCGCCCCATGTAGCATTTTTGTTCATTCCTGTTGTAGGCGATAACGTTCGTGTTGCCTCAGACGCCGGCATGTACGCTCAGACGCTCCTGCTATCGCTCACGGCTCGCGGTTATGCGGGAGTCCCGCAGGCAGTACTGAGTTACTTTGCGCAAACGGTGCGCCGGATCTTACATGTCCCTGAGAATTTCAGGCTGCTTTACGGCATTTCGTTTGGTACGCCAGATAAAACCCATCCTTCCCTGCATTACAGGGAAGGACGAATTCCTGTTCAGGAAAGTGTTACCTGGCATCGATAACTAAGCGTGATTTTTAACCTTCACTGTCAGTGCCATCAGGGCGCTGGCTACCGTGAATACCGCGATAATCCAGCCCATTGTCCATGGTGTGCCATCGCTAAACAGCGCCAGAAGCAGCGATGAGACGATACCGCTACCATATTGCAGCGCGCCCATTAAGGCTGATGCCGAGCCTGCAACTTCAGGTACAGCGTCCAGTGCACAGGCCGTAGACGTTGCGGCGATAATGCCATTCATGGAGAAGAACACGAAGACAGTTGTCACAATCACGCTGATCCCGCCAATTCCCAAGCCAGTTGTAACTGCCAGCGCTAATGCTGCAATAGCAGCGATGAATACAGCAATCCGGAGCAACATTTCCAGCGGATAGCGGTGAACCAGGCGTTGGTTAACCATGCTCACTGCCATCAATCCAACAACGTTTACGGCAAACAACCAGCCGTAATGTTCCGGATCAACACCGAACCATGTGATATACACAAACGGCGAGCCGGTGATAAATGCATAAGCCGCGACATAATAGAACGTCAGGCATAACGTAAAACGCATATAACTGGTATTAGTAAGTAGTGATTTGTAGTTGCGAAAAGCGCCGGGTACGGAAGCTTGTATACGTTTTTCCGTAGGAAGTGTCTCCGGTAGCCAGAATAACGATATCAGCAATAATGTTCCGATAATCGTCAACAGCCAGAAAATGGTGTGCCACGAGGTGACTTTAATCATTTGCCCGCCAACCAGTGGCCCGGCGATCGGCGCTATTGCCATGATGATCATCAGGGTCGACAGCATGTGTGCTGCACGGGTACGACT
This sequence comes from Pantoea sp. XAF26B01_ASV70, assembly GCF_054512635.1. Taxonomy (NCBI): domain Bacteria; kingdom Pseudomonadati; phylum Pseudomonadota; class Gammaproteobacteria; order Enterobacterales; family Erwiniaceae; genus Pantoea; species Pantoea sp. XAF26B01_ASV70. Next base: position 67,813 of record NZ_JBTNCJ010000003.1, on the reverse strand, counting down.
GAACAGGTCGCGAATCATTGCACGCGCCAGCATCGGACCGGTACAGGCTCCCAATGCCTGAAAAACGCGCCAGAAGACAATCTGTGTAATATCCGTTGATAACGCACAACCTACCGAGCCTATAACGAATAATCCCATCCCGAAAAACATCGGCCGGCGTCGACCGAAGCGATCGCTAAGAGGCCCCCAAATCAGCTGGGCGAGGCAAAACCCAATCAGAAAACCCGTGATCGTCAGTTCTGCATCGCCCTGTAAATCAGTGGCCATGACAGGCATGGCAGGAAGATAAATGTCGGTTGATAAGGAAGTAACGGCCATTAAGGCACTGAGAATTAGCAAAAAAGAAAAACCGGTTTTACTGGTTGTCGCTGGCTGTGTTGGAGCCTGAGGGTTAAGCATGGCAGTCCGCTTTGATATGAATAATCAGACGCATGTTAACGTGTTTATCCTGCCGGATAATGATATGCAGAGGGATTAGAGCTATGAGTAATATTCATTAATTTCTTGAATTTTAAAGGCAGTGAAAGCCTGGCGGCACTCTAGCCTGTATGGAGGTTTGTCACTCATTAAAGGCAAATCAACGTTATCAATTCATCATTCTGATTTGATAGTCGTGACACGCTCAAGAGTTAATCTGTTCGTTTTCACTTACATTCGTTATCAAACGCATTGATAATTTCTGGATATTTTCTATTCCACATAAACGGTGATATGTCAGCGCGCATGATGGCCATCCTGGGCGAGATGGCCGCGGGACAGGAGGTATATTCCATCGATGAGTCATTCCTGGACGTTACCGGGATTAGTAACCTTATCCCGCTTGAGACATTTGGCCAGCAGATGCGTGAGCGCATCCGGAGAGAAACCGGACTGATAATTGGCGTGGGTTTCGGACCGACCAAAACGCTGGCCAAACTGGCTAATCACGCGGCCAAGAAATGGACGCAGACCCGGGGCATCGTGGATTTGTCTGACGAAAGCCGGCAACGGAAACTTCTGCATCTGACTGACGTCAGTGATATCTGGGGTATTGGTCAACGCATCAGTAAACGGCTGAACCAGCTGGGCATCACCACCGCCCTGCAGCTCGCAGACAGCAATGTCAGCATGATACGGAAAAACTTTGACGTCATCGTCGAGCGTACGACACGGGAACTGAATGGAGAGTCCTGCCTGGCACTTGAAGATGCGCCGCCACCAAAACAACAGATTGTAAACTCACGCTCTTTTGGCCAGCGCGTTACCCAGCTGGAAGACATGCAGCAGGCAGTCGTACTGTATGCCACGCGTGCGGCGGAAAAGTTCAGGGAGCAGAATTCGCGCTGCCGCCATATAAGCGTCTCAATCGCCACCGGCCGCCACGGTGATGAACCGCAGTATTCGAATACTGCTTCCCGCATATGCAATTATTCGACGAACGACTCGCGAGACATTATTGAATCTGCGCTTCGCGGTCTTAGCATCATCTGGCGGGACGGCTACCGGTATGCCAAAGCGGGCGTCATGCTGGGTGATTTTTATCAGTCAGGCGTGGCGCAGTTTGACATGTTCAGTGAGCAGCAACCGCGTGCAAACGCCGACGCGTTAATGGCCGCGCTGGACGTCATCAATCGTTCAGGTAGAGGAAGAGTTTTTTTCGCGGGCCAGGGAGAGCGTGACAGTGCATGACAGATAAAGCGTGAAATGCTATCCCCGCGCTACACAACCAGATTAAAAGACATACCAAAAATAAAGTAACTTCGTTTTCGCAATCTCTGCTTCGTGCGCCCTACCGCGCAGGTGGTCTAAAATTGCGGTCGCAATTAACTCAATAAAATGAAGATATGATGAAAACAGGACTGATTTCACTGGGTTTACTGGCAGCCCTGCTTACAGGTTGCGATGCTGGCGCACAGAGCCTTGAATGGTATAAGGCGCACGATAAGGAACGTAACGCAAAAGTTGAAGAGTGCAAAAAAGCGTCCGAACCACGCGGTACCGAGGACTGCCGGAATGCCATTGATGCCACTGTCCTCGGCGGCTCTTTCACAAAGAGTCCCAATAAAAGTTGGTAAATCCGATCTGCAATGTCCGCTCTTCGCTGTGAGTTCAACCGATGGATGCAACACACTGATTGAATCGCTCTGCGGGTGATTCATAGTCTAGCGTTTTTCTTGGCCTCTCGTTGAGCTGCCTGGCAACACTGTTTAGTCTTTGCTGGCTGTGAACCGATAAGTCAGTTCCTTTTGGAAAATACTGCCTGAGCAATCTGTTCGTATTTTCATTGGAGCCGCGTTGCCAGGGAGATTGAGGATCGCAGAAGTAAACCTGAATATCTGTGGCTACAGTAAACCGGGTATGGCTGGTCATTTCAGCGCCCCGGTCCCATGTTAATGTTTTATAAAGCTCAGCAGGTAATTCCCGGGCTTGTCTGATGAGTGCAGATATAACCGTTATGGTCTTGTTATCCCTGACTTTGGCCAGCATAACAAAACGGGAATGACGTTCTACGAAGGTGACGATACAGGAGTTTTTAGAGCCCTGGAGCAGGTCACCTTCCCAGTGACCTGGTACTGCTCTGTCAGCGGCTTCAGGTGGCCTTTCGCTGATAGAGACCGTATCCGGGATTGATCCTAGTCTTTTCCCTTTAAGCGATGATGTTCTGGATCTACGCACGACTCTTCCGCTTCTGAGGCATTGCTGCAGTTCTTTTTTTAATGCGCCCCGGGTTTGTATAAAAAGCGTTTTATATATCGTTTCGTGTGACACATGCATTTCCTGACTATCCGGATAACAGCGTTTCAGCCAGCCGGCGATCTGTTCCGGCGACCAGTCCTGATGCATCTTCTCTGCAATGATTTTACACAATGCGGGGCTTTCGATTAGCTTGCAAGGTTTTGGTCTCAGAGCATTTTCCCACGCAGCAGTATCCGCTTTTGATGCACGGTATTGTTTTGCACCGCCGTGCCTCCTGATCTCGCAGCTAATCGTTGAAGGAGCTCTTGATAATTTGGCTGCGATGTCCCTGATGCTGCGTTTTGCTACCAATCCTCTGGATATCTCCTCTCTTTCATCAAGCGAAAGCGCTAACCGGTGCCGCTTTCGCACGGGAGGACGGCAGCCACCTGTCTGGTGGATTGTAGGCATAATAGAAGAGTGAAATCTGTCGAACATTCTGGCGATATCATGCAGAGAATCACCTTGCTTATATCTGTCTCAGATAATCGCTTTCTGTTCTGGCGTGAAGTAAATGCGTGTTCTTCGTTTCATGGCAACGTCCCCCTTGATTAAGGATAGCGCTGCATCGACCCGTTGAACTCACAGCCAATAACGGACGTTGCTTTCACGCCTTGCCCGGTCAGTCACCTCATCGCAAAAGTAAACCCGCTGATATTGCAATATTTAGTTTGGTCTCCGCCATCATCCTTATCTGCCGGTTGAGTCTATTAAAAGTTTAAAAGCAGACATCAATTAAGTTGCGACCGATTTAATTTCTCATCCTCCTACAGACATGCCGTCTTACGCCGATAACGTTTCTGAAAGACACCATACGCGGTCATCGTGCGCTGAAGCATGATGCAGTTTTCACCGGAGAGACTGTTACAGAATACCCACTCTGTTTGATTGTACACTGACCGACCTTAACCACCCTGCGGACCGGAATGTCTCCGGCGTAGCTTATGATCATTTCAGGAACCGACATATGAAATCTGACATTCATGCTCGACTCGGCGTGGCGGTCTCTGAAACGTCACTGTGTGCCATATATCTGCTGTCATCATCCGGGGAGGTACTAAGCTGGAACCGGGGGGGCGAAACATGAAGGGATGGGACAGGCCGGAGATTACAGGACTGCATTTCTCGGTCTTCTACGATGACAGCGAACGGACCAGGGGCGTGCCGGAGGAAAATCTTGCCGCTGCCCGTGATTGCGGACAGTATTCTGCAGAGGGCTGGCGTCTGCGCAGGGATGGCAGCGTTTTCAGGGCATTTGTTGAAATTGAGTTTCTTCACCCGGCTGAAGGTGAGCAGGCTGCTTTTATTAAAATCGTACGTGATGTATCACGTCAATATGAAGAAAGAATGGCACTCAGTATCGCGCAGCGGGTGATCATCAGGCGTGAGGCAGAACTGTCGGATGCCAGTCAGCTGCTGGATGAGATATTCAGCCATACAGCCTGCGCGCTTATTCTGTGCGAGGCTGGATCGGGAAATATTGTTCGCACAAATCAGCCAGCCATCCACTCAGCCTGGCTGAGAACTCTTGTGCTGAGTGGTAACATCCTTAACCGTCAGTCCGTAACGTGGCTGGCGGGCCTGGACACAATCTTCAGGCGCGGTCTGCACCTTTCGCCGGGCGACGGACTTGTCGAAACCCTCACGTCCGGAGAGAAGATGCCTGAAATTGCTCTGAGGGTAGCGGCGGAAAGGCTGACAACCGGCGGGGCTGGCGAATTTATTCTTTTCACCCTACTGGATATAACTGCTGAGCAGCAGGCTATTGTCAGGGCAACTTATGAAGCCCTGCACGATCCACTGACGGGCCTGCTGAACCGCCGGGGCTTCATGCCGGCGCTTAACGGATTTCTGAAGAAGAGTATGCCTTTTGCACTCATGATACTTGATATCGACCGCTTCAAAATTATTAATGATGCGTTGGGGCATGCTGCTGGTGACTCTCTCCTTACGGAAATATCTGACCGGCTGCAGGCCACACTGCGCACTCAAGATTTGCTGGCACGAACGGGTGGTGATGAGTTTGTCGTTCTTCTACCCGATATGATCACTTCGGAAGCTGCGGGCGAAACAGCCCGCCGGTTTACGGACGTGCTATCGGAGCCATTTACAATTGAGGGCCGGAAAGTCATGTCCGGATGCAGTATCGGTATCTGTCTTTACAGTGGCGATGCGCGGCAGGCAGAAGACATGCTTGCAGCCGCCGACGTTGCGCTATATGAGGCGAAAGCTGCCGGGCGCAACGGCTACGTGATTTTCTCCTCCAGACTTGCCAGTGCAGCGGCAGAGCGCTTCAGCCTGGAAAATGACCTGCGCAATGCGATGGCGAACGGTGAATTACAGCTTTTTTACCAGCCCGTTGTTAACAGCCGCTCGGGTTTAGCGGTATCATATGAAGCATTAATGCGCTGGCACCATCCCGTCAGGGGGAGCGTACCGCCGTCCGTATTTATTCCCCTGGCAGAGCAGACCGGGCTTATCCATGAGATTGGTGCTTTTGCCCTTAGGCGGGCGTGTGCAGAAGTTGCCGGCTGGCCTGATAACGAACATATAGCAGTAAACCTCTCTCCCTACCAGTTTCGTGAGCCCCGGCTTGCCGACATCGTCCGGCATGCTCTGCATCACAGCGGTCTTGAGCCACAACGGCTTGAGCTGGAAATTACGGAGTCAGCCCTCTTGGAAAATCCAGAAGACAGCTATCGCGTCATTCATGAGTTGAAGGATATGGGAGTTCATATCGTCCTTGACGACTTTGGCACCGGCTTTTCATCTCTGAGCTACCTGCGGACCCGTCTGTTCAGTAAAATCAAAATTGACCGGTCCTTTATCAGCGATCTGCATTCAGATGCTAGCGCCACAGCAATTGTCGGTGCCGTCCTGACGCTGTGTCTTGAACTTGGGCTGGAAGTGGTGGCTGAAGGCGTTGAGAAAGAAGAGCAGGCGGAATGGCTCAGAGCATCCGGTTGCGGACTGCTGCAGGGCTTTCTATTTGGCCGTCCGGGGCCACACAGAAAGCAAAATCAGCCCATCTGACTGGCCTCTGATACATGCAGGTTTTACCGGCAATATACTGTCCGGATGAGGCAGGCCGCCGGGTCATAAGCACAATGACCTAGGGATGTTATGTTAAAAACAGGTGAAACGTAACGCGTTCTATTTGCTCAAAGTGGACCCTGCGGCATGGATTTCAATGTCCGCTCTGTGCCAGGAGCGGACGTTGCTGAGTCTGCAATCCATCAATTGTGGAGCATCAGCTTAAAGTCAGCTATCCGGATACTGATGCCAGAAACGCGCGCCTTTAATGAACCGGGTGGTTCTGTTAATATGGGCAGGTTTACAGGGAGAAACCACATGCGAACACTGACTGAAAAGAAACGAAATGACATCCTTAACGCCGCCACGACTGTCTTTCTCGAACAGGGTTACGAACGCGCATCCATGGATGCTGTGGCCAGAGCAGCAGAGTGCTCCAAAGCCACGCTCTATAACTATTTCTCCTCCAAGGAAAGCCTTCTTGACGCCGTCGTCAGGGCCTACGGCACCAATTTTCTGACGCGGGCGGCGGACGAGATTGACAGTCATGACAGTCGTCATCTGCCCCTGGCTGACAGGCTGCAGCGCTTTGGTGAAGGCATGCTGGGTGCAATGACATCGGACTGGAAGGGCCTGCAGCTGTATCGTATGGTTATTGGCGAGGCCGGACATTCCGGTATCGGTGATATTTTTTACGAATCGGGTGTCCGCGAAAGCATGAACGCGCTGGCAACGCTGATGAAACAGCATATCGAGGCTGGAGACCTGGTTCCCGCCCGCCCCGACCTGAGAGCGAAACAGTTTTCAGCGCTGGTGAAGGCTGAGGCTGATGAGCTCTTTCTCCGCCATAAAATGCCGGTTTATACGCGCGAAGATATCATCGCTATGGTGAAAAGCGCTGTAGAGGTATTTATATCAGGTGCAGCACCCCGCTGACCACACACCAGCAGGGCGGACTATTGCTCTTAAAGGTTGACTAATCCCTGAATATAATTAAACTAGTACGTACAGTTTAATTATAGGGGGTAACGCTTATGCTTCATCGTTTCATTCTGGTGGCAGGTCTGGCCGTGGGTTCGCTTCTGCTGAGCGGCTGCGTTTCTTTATTCTGAGGAGTTAACATGCGTCTTGTTTACAGCCTCATTACCGGTATGGCCGTACTGATGCTTACCGGATGCCTTTCTATCGGCAGCCACATCTGAACCTCACCAGCCCGCCTTCAGGCGGGCAATTTGCTGATACCGTCTGCGCACGGCTAAAATAATACCCCCGACAGTATGAGCACAATCAGGGTGCTTATGGCCAGAGCCACCATAATCTCTGCAACAAGCAGCGTGATTAACGAGTTCTGGTGGACTCCCCAGGCCCCCCTCTGTATATTTTCTCCCGCGGCGGGCTTTCAGGCGCCGGATATGAACGATTTCTTTTACGTTAATGATGACGTGCCACCACATAATCATGACGGTCACCGCAAGAGCGCCAAATAAAATCAGGATACTCAGGATGCTCCAGTCCATCCAGGCCCCCTGCCATTAATCACTGACAGTTTCTCCTTCAATGTATCCTCCTTCATGTAAGTCTTGGCTTATGGAATTCTGAAAACGCGTATCCCTGTGAGCCGGGCCGGATACTGCGAGGTTTTCACCAGGGGGTGACGTCACTGAGCACCAGCAGCACAAGCACAGACAGCGCATCAATAATGAGACATTCCGCAACCAGAAATATCTGTACCAGTTCTGATGAGGCACCCCACACCCTGACGGCATAATATCCGGCCCGGCGCTGACCGGACCGGCGCAGATGGCGTATTTCAATGAGGTTGCCGGCGGTTCTGAGCAGGGCACATACCACGGTCAGCAGCATGGCTCCATATATGAACCATTGCCTGGGCGATGCATTTTCCAGCCCCCCGGTTATCGGGCAGCCACTCATCAGCTGACCCGGGCGTCAAATGTGGTGAGGATGCCGGCGGCAATAAAAACAAACACCAGAACGATCCGGATGAGCAGTACCTTCATGCTCCTGCACCCGCCGCATACCGCCGAAGAAAATCAGCTGTACTGCGCCGCACTTCTTTACGGAGCACCGCCTTATCCTGCTGAAAGCCAGTCATCAGGATACGCACCTCCTCCGTCAGCTTCAGCCAGGCATGGGCCATTTCGCCAGAGGGCCTGCAGCGCAACTCTCCGCGCAGCATTGCCGTATCAATAACGCTCCGCGCATAGTCCGCTGCCGGTGTAAAGGCATCATGTCCCGGGCCGTCCAGGCTGCTCCTGGCTTCGCCATACTTTTGCAGTGTCAGCATCATTCTTATGAGCCTGCGCCGCACCGGCAGACCGGAATAGCGGAGCGGCAGGCTCAGGATAAAACATGCGCGCTCAGCACTCACTTCCCGCATGCGCTCCGGCCAGTCTTCCCTCATTACCGGCATGATTTCCAGCATGGAGCTGGGCAGGCACGTGATGCCTGACGACGAAACTTCCGGTTTTAAATAAAGCATTCCGCACTCCTCATGTGAAAGTCAGCGACACTCACTGAAACATTTTGTTGACAGAGTCAGGATAAACCATATTAACTATACCGTACAGTTCATTATATCAAAAAGTAACCGGAGAATAATTTATGGTTCGCCTCACAAAACAGCTTTCCCGTACGCTTATCCTGACCGCCATCATTGCCGCCGCAGGATGTTCGTCCACGTCACCGGTGAAATATTCCGGCATTCAGGCCACATCCCGGATGACGCCTAACACGGCTGATGACAGCGACCGGATCCCTTTCCGCTATGCCACCCCGGTTGACTGGAGCAAATACCGCAGCATCACCATCGATCCTGTTGGAATTTATGGTGGCAGCGACGCACAGTTTAATGACATGTCTCAGGAAGACCGGCGCAATCTGGCAGACTACATGCAGAAGAAGTTTGCCGACGTGCTGCGGGAGAAGTTTACTGTCAACACCAGCACCGGGAATGCCCCTTCTCTCCGGCTAAAGCTGACGCTGACCGGCGCGGATACCACGCCACAGGTTGTGGGGACCTTTACGAAATTCGACCTGGCTGGCGGCCCTTATAATATTTTTCAGTCTGTGCGAGGCGGGCGCGGACTGATGAGCGGTTACGTCAACTATGCTGTGGAAGTGCAGGATGCCGCGACCGGTGAACTCCTGCTGGCCTACGTAGCGGAACAGTATCCTAATGCCATGAACGTGGGGGCCACGTTTGGCTCATTGAGTGCGGCCGAGACAGGAGTGGACAAAGGCGCTGAGCAGCTGCTGGAAAAACTGCGCTAAGGGAGGCGATAACCAGATCATGACGGCTTGTGAGCACAGGGATCTGTCAGTGTAGCGATCGCTGCACTGATGGAAGATGGATGGATACAGGCATTGTTCATAAAGGCTATCCTCACATCAAAAAGAGCTGTGTTAAGAATTCCCAATGTCCGCTTTTCGCTCATAGCAGACTTTTCGATGAGATATCTGTTGAAGGTTTTTTGCTGAAACTGGCAGCATTATTTTAATACCTACAGCACGCGGTTAAGACGTGGCAGAAATAATCGCGTCATCAGTTCTGAAGCAGGAATAAAAAAGCCCGGCGACCGGGCAATGAGTCAGCCGCTCCTTTCAGAGCAGTATACGGGGTGTGTTAAGTCAGGTTAGGCGAGTATAAAAGATGGAGCCAAGCGGCGGGTAAAAAAATATCTGCTCAAGAGGCTGGCAGCAGGGACGAATCGTAATGGTGGTTCTGAAGCTTCTGAGTGGCCTCTGTACGTTATGAGGTAGACACCGTTAATTTTGCCGGCATCATATCAGTCAGCGGTATGAGCATCGGCTCTTTCACAGCCTGCTACGGATGAGAGGACCTGTGTAAGATAACAGGTGTAAACGATAATATTTCACCGAACCATTTTTAATTGCGAAAAAAGCCCGTCTTACGCGGGCTAATTAAAACAGAGCATTCAATAGAGAAGCGTTTATTGAGCGACTTATGCTCATTTTTATTATCGGCAGGCAGGGCAAAAGCTTTAAAAGCGGGTATGTCCAGACCTGATTTGCACATGGCTTTATTCCGGTCAGTTGCCGGCCCGCTGGCGCTGCTCACGCTGATATTTGTGGTAATCCTCATCGCATTCTGCTGAGCAGAATGCGGTACCAGCAACAACGGCTTCTTCTTTACACCATATGCACTTACCATCAGGGCTTACCCGTCGCGGCTTACGCGCGGACAGCGAGGCTGCCAGATGCGCTTCTTCGCGCTCCTGCGCCAGATCTGCATCATCCAAAATTTTTCTCCGGTAACTTAACAGAATGTCCTGCGCCTAGTGAACCGCAAGGAGTAAGACTCCCCCGGGCTGAATTACCCCTTCTCCCGTATAAATCCATACTGGCCGGCGCAATTCAGCCCGGGGGAAATCGACTAGAGAATAGCGACTAACCCCGTCACCCGCCAGAGTAAAATGCCTTCCTGCCAGGTCTTATTACACATGTGTGAACCGGCCACGCCTTTATCACCCCACTGATAACGCTGCCTGTTCATACCGCGCTCCCTGAAAATGGATTAAATGTGGCGACAGGCCGCTATATCAGACCAGACCTTAATAAAACAGATTCACGAAATGGCAAGGCGCACCGGGTCGTTACGCCGGCTGCATTCTGGAAGCAGCGGCTGGCCACAGCCCGTTACCCTGCATGATGTCGCACCGGGTAGCCGTCACAAAATTCCGCTGTGCCGCATCCTCCACACCCTTCGCCGCCACGCTGAGTCCGAAGCATTTCCCCAGTGTTGCGACAGCTCGGAACATCATCCGTATGCGCATTCTGTTAACCAGTTCATAGGTCAGCGACTTGTCAATTTTAAAGCCGCTGACGAAGCCGTGCTGCAGCATGCTGATGGCGCCCAGCGTCCGTCCGTAATGATCGATAACGAACGTGGTGCCCGTGCGCCTTGAGCTTCGCGGGCGTGTCCTGAACCAGCATCGCCAGAAGCGGTTCATCCACCTCCAGGTCTACGAAGGTAGCATTGCCGCCGGCAGCCTCTCGCGGCACGCTTTCAAAACCGTGCCCGGCCAACTGGCGCGGGAACAGGTTGATGCTGACCCGCAGCAGCGGGCCTGCCACTGACGAATCTGAACCAGCGAGGTCCGGATAATCCAGTCGGCCAGCACAACCGAAAGCGGACTTTTCACCAGCATTTCGTTAAACTCGGCCGGCAGCAGGAGGCTCCGCGCGGGATGCTGCCAGCGTACCAGCACCTCGCAGCCGAGCAGGCGGCTGATAGTGCAGGATGAACTGCTGGTGCCGCACGGCAGTTTCCAGCTCACGCTCAAAGCGCCGTCGCCGCTGTTCAGACTCGCGAAACGCCGGCCGGAAAGCACGCTGCGGCCCTTGCCCGAGGCCTTGGCCCGGTAAAGCGCCAGGTCGGCCGCCGACATCACCGCAAAAGCATTTTTACCGTACTCCGGACAGTAGGCAATGCCGGTGCTGGCACCCACCACGACAGGTGAACAGTGATAGCGGAAAGGCGTCTGTACGGCGGCGATAAGGCGATCCGCCGTGGAGCCGGCATTGTCATTCCCGTCGGGTAGCAAAATGATGAACTCGTCACCGCCGAGCCGGGCAGCGATTATCGCCCCAGTACACATCAGCCTGATCTGCTCCGCCACGTGGCAAAGCAGCGCGTCGCACGCAGCGTGCCCAAGCGTATCATTGACCTCATTGAAGCCGTCAAGGTCCATCATTAGCAGCATGCATGACACGCCGGCTTCAGTCAGGGGGTCCAGCTGCGTCATAAATGCGCCGCGGCTGGCCAGCCGGGTCAGCATGCCCAGTGAGGCCAGTTCGCACAGGCGGGCCTCGCTCTCATACCGGGCGGTAACGTCGCGGATGATCATGCCCACCTAGCGTGTGCCGCCCTCGCACCAGCCCGAGAACGAGACTTCGGCCGGGAACTCACGGCCGTCGCGCCGCAGCCCCCATGTCTGTATCGTGCGCGGTTGTGAAATTGCCGCCTCGTCCCGGCTAAGGCGGTCCAGCTCATTGCGGTAGTCGGTCTGACAACGGTCAGCAATGAGCTCGGCCACGTACCGGCCCGTCATCTCGCGCGGCCCGTAGCCAAACATGGCGGTGGTGGCCGGATTCCACAAGGTGATGCCATGGCGCATGGTCGGTGCAGATGATCGCGTCCGGCGAGGTGGCTGAGATGGACTCCAGCCGCTGCTAGCTGGCGTGGCACAGCTGATCCACCCGGTGAACTTCCATCCTGTCCATTATCAGCGCGGCGATGTCTGCAAGGTGCTGCCGGTCGGCGTCCGTCAGCGGCGGGCGTGGCAGCGTATCGGCCAAGCACACGGTGCCGATAAGGTGGCCATCCGGGGTGGCCAGCGGGATCCCCGCGTAGAAGCGGATGTGTGGATACCCTTGAATCAGCGGACTGTCGCGAAAGCGCGGGTCATTTAGGGGCCGGATACGCAGAGGAACGGCCCCTGTGCAAGGGTATGATCACAGAATGATACGCGGCGTGCGGTGCCGGCAATGTTCAGTGCGTAGCGTGAAGTAAAAAGCTGCCGCTGGTCGTCAATCAGTGAAACAAAGACGGTGGGCACGCGAAAAAGGCGCGCGGCAAGCGTGGTAAGCCGATCGAGCGTGTTCTCCGACAGCGCATCTGTCTGCTGATACTGCGCCAGTGCGGCAAGGCGGGCGCGCTCAGGGTCTGTGGTCGGGCGTTTCAGTGTCTGTCCACTCAGACAAATGGGCTGTGGCAGGCATGACACAGTAAAAATGGGACCGCTTTAATCAGACCAGGCGCGCAGAAATCTCTGCCGTCACGCAGCCGGAAGGCGGCTGCGTAAGCGGGGCTCGCCACAGAGAGGGGATGTTTGGACCATACAGTGTTAAAAGGGCATCACGGTGTTGCTGTTCCGGACGTAGTCGGGCGGCAGGTTACCGCTGCAGTGCGGCGCACAGCTGGCAGATGACGCAGTCGGGATATCGCAGGCGCGCTGACTGAAGCGCGTGTCCGAGGGAGTAAAAAGTGCCCATAAATGTCTTCCTGTCAGCCCGTGCCAGTAGGGCGCAGGCTTCACCGTGAACCTCTTCGATTGCGGGGTGCCCGCATCGCACCGCATAATAATATTTCCGGCTCATGTCCTTATCCTGTTATCAGCCGGTAACGCGTTAACTTTAGGCGCCGCCAGCGGGAAAGCTATTTTTTCGTTTTTGGTACAAGGGCATAGTGAGGATGACGCCCGGCGAGCAGCAGTAGCAGCTCATACTCTCCCTGGCTCAGGGGGGCGGGATTTTTTGCGGCCTCTTTGGTCTGCCACACGCGCAGGCTGAGCTCAAACCGCTCGGCAGCGGCCTCCTGCGACAGACCCGCGGCCAGACGAAGTTCACGGACGGCGGAACAGGCAACAACGGGGCGATTCAGAGGCTGATTTCCCAGAAGATACTCCCTTTAGAGATGCGGGCCGCACAGGAGCGGCAGAATGAAAAATGACGCAGAGAATGACAGAGCAGTCATTACATTGTCTTAACTTTTTTTCTGCAATGCAACGCCAGCGGCCCGGATAATCCCTGGTTAACCGCAGGATTAATTGAATCACGCGGTTGCGCCGAATTATTTATTCAATATTAACACCTTATCGCTTGCCGGGCCGGAAATAGTCTTCTTTAATCCGATTTTATTCCTGAGGTATTCCGATGTTTCCTGTCTGATAAAATGCCCGGATATTCAGGGCTTACAGGAAACGGACGTCGTTAATAACGAGCCGCCCGGAATAAAAAAGGGCAGCCTGATGAAACAGCCGTGGCTGTATTCAGCGTCAGATGCGCGTTGACCTCAGCCGCACGGACATCCGGGAAAAGTGACAGATAATTTTTCAGCTGACGCGGCGCACAGCCCGTAATAGTCTGACCCGGACCATGCGTGCAGCGGGCATGGACACTGATCGCGTGCGCATTGCGAGCAAAAACCCACAGCCGCACACTGGAGGCTACCGATGCCCGAAAGCCACCGATTCCCCCTCCGGTGACGGAGTCACCGGAGGGCTGGCCTGACGCTGCGGCCCCGTTATGGCAGAGGCCGCGACAGCCGTGACGCTACCGTCTGCCGCCGGCACCGTAAAGCGGGTGATCGCTCCTCTCAGTGCGGCTGTCTGTCCGCTCAGACTGACTGCCGTCGTAGAGACCGCCTGCACCAGCGCGGCGGTCTGCTGGGTAACGGGATCAAGCTCCGCCACGGCCAGCGTGACCTGCGCGATACTTTTGCTCTGATCCCCGGAGGCAAGGGCTATCTGGCCGATCAGATCGCTGACCACACCGAAACCACGCAGTACCTCGTCCATGGTGGCGCCGGCGCTGACGCGCGCCACGGTATCGGCAATCAGTTCTTCGATCTCCTTTGAGGCGAGCGCGCTGCGTCAGCGATCGCACTTCGGCCGCCACTACGTCAAAACCGCGGCCCTGTTCTCCGGCGCGGGCCGCCTCGACCGCGGCATTCAGCGCCAGAATGTTGGTCTGGAAGGCAATCCCGCTTATGGTGGTGGTGAACTGACGGATTTTTCCAGATCCCTCCGCTATGCCGCCCATGGCATCCACCACCGCGCGAACCAGATTTTCGCCGCGCCGCGTGGTCTCCGTGGTCTGTACCGCCAGCTCCCGGGACTCGTGTGCGTTAGCCGCATTGTGACTGACGGTGGCGGTAATCTCTTCCATGCTGGCCGCGGTCTGCTCCAGTGCGGTAGCCTGGCTGCCGGTCTTATCGGACAGGTCAGCGTTGCCGCTGGCAATGTAGCCAGCCTCGCGGTGCAGTATAACCGCTTTGTCGCGGATCGACTCCACCGCATTGAGCAGGCTGTGCTGCATCTCCCTGACCAGCGGTACCAGCTGCCCGACACAGTTGCGGCCAAGGTCTTCTGGCTCATGAGTGAGGTCGCTATCCTAGATGGTCTTCAGGTGCGCACGGATCTTCGCCACCGGGCGCACGAGGTGCACGACTAGATAGCGGGCGCAGAATGCCAGCAGCGCAGTGATAAGAATCACCTCATGACGGTGTCGCTCGGCCCAGGCGTATCGTCGGCCGCCAGCTGCTGTGTCAGGGCGCTGAGGCGTTCGCGTGCCGCCGCCGGATAGCCCTGCGGTGCCGACAGCGTAGCCCGGTAGGCATCCCAGACCGGGTCTGCCGGAACGGCGGTCAGCAGGGCCGCTTTATCTGCTGCGCAGCCTTCTACATAACGAGGCCCGCGCGGGTCAGAAAGGTGAGCTGCTGCGTCAGCGCGGTCGGCATGGCGGTACATCTCGAGCTGCGTCAACGAGCCGTAGCTGCCGGCAAGCGCCACCACGGCCAGCGAGAGGATCATTATCCACAATATCACGCGGCGGATGGTCAGTTGTAGGAGTAACTGCATAAGGTTTTCCCTGGTGTCATACTGTTATTAAATAATTATCGTTTATTTTATTTTTGTGCGTAATTAATACACGCTGCGTTTATTCAGGAGGAATGCTGGCAGGAATAATAAAAAAATATGTTTCAACGATAAAATAAAAGAATCGTGATATTGTGAATAATTCGCTAAAGAAAATAAGTAATGACACCGGACAGTGCAGTGCCTAGAATGCATGGCATATTAAAGCATTAATTTTTTTCCCTTTTGCAGTAATTTCCTTTAGCGCTGGTCCGTTACCGTACATTTTTTTCTTTCTGATTTCGCACCGGAACCAGGCCGGGGCGGAGGGATGCATGCTGATTAATCTTACTGGCGACGATGAACGCCGCGCGCAGGCGCTGAAGCCGCTGCGCAGTCCAGACGAAAGCCGCGACGACGTGCTGCAAAAATTTGTCCGGCTGGCCAGCCAGGCGCTGGGTATTCCCGGCAGCTTTATCTCCGTGCTGGATGACGAGCACCAGCACGTGCAGGCCGCCCATAATTTCGGGCTAAAGCAGTCGTCGCGCGAGGACTCCCTGTGCCGCCATGCGGTGGACAACGACAGTGTAGTGGTCGTATCTGACACCTGGCTTGACGCCCGTTTTTCGTCACATCTGCTCATCACCGGCGCGCCTTACATACGCTTCTATGCCGGCGTACCGCTGAAAAAATCGCGAGGGCACCGTGCTCGGCACGCTGTGCGTCACAGACACGGTCCCGCACCCGTTTGGCATCGATCAGGTAACCACACTTAAACTACTCGCCGCGCTGGTGATGTCGTTTCTGGAGGCCTGGCATTCCGCCGGATTTGCCGACCCGGTCACCGGCCTGCCAAACCGCCAGCGCCTCGTGCGCGACCTGCAGCTTCTGGCCGCGTCGGGGGACAGCGCGCCGCGCCGCCTGGTGCTGATTGACTGCATCGACATGCCGCGCGCCTATGAACTCGCCCGCTCGATGGGGATGGGGCCGGTGGAAAGCCTGCTCAGGGATGTGGCCACCCTGCTGCCGCTGCGCCTGCGCCCGGCCCCTGACGAGCCGTTTTATACTGTCGCCACCGGGCGATTCGCCGTTCTGACGCGTGATGAAAGCCACATGAATGCTGACTGGGTCGCGAGTCGCCTAGAGGGGATCAGTGCCGATCTCGGGGACGGCATCGCCGTGGCGCTCATTACCCATGCGGGCGAAGTCACCTTTGCCAAGGGGAGCATAACGGCACAGGAAGCGCTGCGCCGTGCGGTGAGCGCGCTGCACGAGGCCATCGGCCGGGGGGTGTGCCCGCCATGCGCTTCAGCGCGGCCAGCGACGCGTGTTATACCCAGGACTTCACGCTGATGAACGACCTGGCCGCCGCGCTGCGGGAAGACAGCGGTCTGTGGCTCGCCTTCCAGCCCAAAATCTGCCTGCACAGCGCCAGGCCCGTCGCGCTGGAGGAGCTGATCCGCTGGCACCACCCGGTACGGGGCGAGCTTTCCCCCGCGGTGTTTGTCCCCATGGCAGAGCAGACTTCGCTGCTCAGCGACCTGACGGCCTGGATCACGGATCGTGTTATCAGCCGCCTGGCGCGTCTGCGCAACAGCTGCATTCAGCTTCCGGTTACGGTGAACGTCAGCAGCCAGGACTTTGCGCGCGAGAACTTTGCCGATGCGCTGGAAGTGAAGATGAGAAGGGCGAAACTACCCACATCTCTGCTGGGCATTGAGTGTCTGGAGACAGAGCGCATTATTGAAAACCCGGCGGCGATTCACGGGCTGGAGATGCTGAAGCTGCGCGGTTTTGGGATTTCGCTGGATGACTTCGGCACCGGCTACAGCAACATCAGTTACCTGCGCTGCATGCCGCTTGACGTCATCAAACTGGACCGCCCGCTCATCAGTGAAATTTCGTCTGACACCGCCTCGCGCATCATTGCCCGCAGCATTATTACTATGCTGAAGGATCTTGACTACACGGTGCTTGCCGAGGGCGTTGAGGATGCGGAAACGGGCACTGCGCTTACGGAGTGCGGCTGCGACCAGGCGCAGGGCTTTTTCTCTTCCCGACCCCTGCCGGAGTCAGAGCTTGACGGATGGCTGTTCTGGAAACTTCGCGGCCAGTGCTGACCCTGTACCCTGCATCAGACTGCCATCAGATGAGCGCCGGATATCACCTGAACCCCTCCGGTCCGGCAACCACGACCACGTTACGTCCGGCGCCTTTGGCCTCATAAAGGGCCTTATCGGCGCGGCGTAGGAGCGCGATGCGACCGTCACAGCAGTCAAGCCACGCGACGCCGGCGGACACTGTCATGGCTCCCACATACGGAAACGTCGTGGTTCTTACCGTCTCGCGTATGCACTACGCCGTACGGGCCGCATCTTCCAGCGACGTCTGCGGCAGCAGCAGAATAAACTCCTCACCGCCTGAGCGGCTAACCACGTCGCCGTTTCTGCAGGCCTGGCGCAACAGCCCGGCAAGACTTATCAATACCGCATCGCCGACATCGTGCCCGTACCAGTCGTTAATTCTTTTAAAATGGTCAATATCCAGGGCTATAGCGCACTGTGACGTATCCTCACTCAACCAGTCCGCCAGAAGGATGCCCCCCCTCTGGTTGCAGAGTCCAGTCAGCGGATCGGTCATAGCCTCGTCGCTGAGTGCTGCCATGCGTCCGGCTACGGCGTGGCGGTGCTCCTCTACGGCTTGCTTCAGGCGATCTGCTTCATAATACCAGGCCTACACCGATGCCAGCGACGTGGGTGAAGCTTCACTGCCCCCATCCCGCACCATGCCGGCCAGCTTTTCTAGGGGAAAGGCAATACGCCCGGCCAGCACGGTCAGCACGGTCATCACGGCGACCACCAGGATGATAATTCCCGACAGGAGCCACAGCGCATTTTTTACCGTGCTCATCAGGATCTGCCGCACCGTCTCAGAGCTCCCCGCAATGAAAATGTTCCAGTCCGTCCTGTGCAGGCTGGCATAGCCCGTAAGGAACTGCTGCCCGTCCGCTTCAGAACTGAACCGGCCACTCTCCGTCGTGGCCAGTTGTTTCTGCAGCGCCGGACATAGCGTCATTTTTTTCCCGACGCGGGCAGGGTCGTGGCTGAATATGATAAGGCCGTCATTGCTGACCATGCTGATAATGGAATCATGGGCATAAAAATGCTGGCTCAGGACATCGCTCAGCATGCTCTTCTTTCTGAGATAGATGGTACCGCCGATATAACCCAAATAACATAGCCGAATTTTTCATGGGTTGATAGCAAAGCTAGGTCACTTATATTCGCTTTACAGCACACATTCCACCCGTAAAACAGAACGTTACCTGCTCTACGGGTAAACTAAAAAACTTCGCGTGATCTGACTTTTGCTAGGCTATAAGAAACTTGAGAGTAGGGTTAACTATTTGGAGATTGAAGATGATGACGCATTTAAGATCCTGGAGTCGATTGAAGACTAACTAAAGTTATCATGGCTCCTATATTTTCCCTAAAACTGAAGCAAGCGATCATATCAGCATCATCAACAGATGCATTGGCGAAACACTGTCTTTTATATTCTAACATGCCTAAAAATAACTATATGATTTGCACCAAACTAGTAAGAGACACTGAATTTTAAATATTATTTACCGTAACCGTATAAATTAATTCTACCTGACAAATATTCACCCAAATAGACTTCACTGATTTTATGGAAGCCTTGCTTCGCGATCTCACATTCTAACCACTCACTGTCCCTGTTGATAATTTCGAGCAGATCATGATTAGCTAATCCATCGACTATAATTGGATAGCGTATGTTTTCATCGCCGCTTTGAATAATAGTTAGCTGCCCATTCTGTTCTAGAACCACTCGTTTTAGCTGCTCTACTTCATAAATGCTATTTGCTCTCAATTTAAACATCAAATCATTGGCAGAAACACCATTCCGTAAACACTCCTTGACATTAACACTGCCATTATGGACCAAAGTAATAGGTTTTCCATCAATAATTCGCTTAATGATACGGTTATTCTCTTTTAAAAATTTCAGAACAAAAACAAGCAAGGTCCAAATAATCAGCACTAGCACAAATTGTAGTACAGTTATTGACTCATTATAAATTACGCCGCCAATAATCCCGCCTAAAACATAATTTTGAACTTGATCCATTGCTGATGAGGGAGCCAGATTTCCTTTTCCCATAAGGTTTATTTGAATAATTAAGCACAATATTCCTAGCCCAAGCTTTATAATAATAGGTATATAAATTATCATTTTATGCCTTAACTTTTTACGATTTCTACTTCTGGGTTTATTAAGGAGACTTCTACTAGTCGGTAAGTTTTTTGATCAGCACTCAAATTAACGCGGAAATATAAATCATTAATCCTGACGATAACCCCATCTGATAATTGTACTGAGTTCGAAAAAATAGACTTTATGCTTACATTTCTTTCTTTAGATAATAACCTTACAAAATTAACCATTTGTGATGATTTTGAGTGTATATTTTTACTATCTGTATAATCTGCATATTGCACTCCAGAAATGAAGAGTAGAAATAAGAAAGAAATAATTGTTAAATCCCGATACTTAGTCTGCAAACGATGGCGCATATACAGACAAAAAACAACGATTAGGATAAACAAGGTACTAAATATTACTATATATTTTAAAAAATCATTTATATTAGATTGCGCTTGTAGATAATCCATTCCATAAAATTTCATATAATTATAATCCCTGTTTATTTTTGTATCGTACCTTTATTTTTACATTTCATTGTCATTTTTTTACTTTGATATCACATAATTAATAACGATTATCAGTTATCCTCTGGATGCTGTTATCAGTACTTAAGCTTAAGTGTACACCATCAATGGTCCAAGTCTCTAGACAGAGCGATGACTTGTTCAAAAAGTCCTCTGTTTTCATTTAACAGCTTAATCAAAGACTGCGATGCGCGTGCATGACTCATGTCTGCTGCTCGCTCTTATGGAATAACCATAATCACATCTCTTAACCCAATAAAGATTTAATATGACAACATCCCCTTGAAGCAAAAGCCGCTATTGGCCAGAAAAGCCCTCTTCAGATCTCTCATATAGGGAGAATTCGTACTCGTCATGAGTACGAAGGATAAATTCGCGACTTGGCTCTGTTTAACATGGCTCTGGAGGGTAAACTTCGCAGTTGTGTTAATCAACGGGGAGCAGGTAAAAAACGTGCAGCGCTGTTCAGTTTGAGTTGACTGAAGGAACCAGAGAGGCTGTAGCCGCATAGATCAGAATGGCTCATCTGCGTAGTGGCGATTATTTTTTCAGTAACGCATTTGTTCTTCACGATACATCTCAACCAGATAACAAAAACGTATTTTTCATCTATGAATGAAGCTGAATCCCCACGAGACGCTTTAAAGTGCGCATTCTATGCGGATAATCAAGCCATATCTGATCTATAAAAAACGGAAAATCCTCAGGTGATCTGGCTATTTTTTGTCCAAAACACCTTGGGAGCACAGTTCGCCACTTTGGTATTGAAGCAAATGATGCACTGGAGATATCTGAGTCGATTGAATTTTAGCTTTTGAAGGCTGTAACAGCAGCCCTGTGTTAGAAGAAGATATTGCTAAGTGTATATTACGTGAATTACCCGGGGAGATCAGTTAACCCTGTGGCTGAAGCTATTAGCAAAAAAGCTGTTACTTTGCGCTGGCAGAACGGGGATGTCATGAAACCACTTTATAACTCGTGTAACTGAAACCTTAACGGACCTCAAATACTCCCGTAGTCGACTGATATACAGCGCTGCCTGCCCACCACCCTAAAGAGGCAAGTGAACTTTCTGAATTCTGAAACAAAAACGCACGCCTTTAATGAACCAAGTGGTTCTGTTAATATAAATTTGTCTACAGGGAGAAATTACATGCGAACGCTGACTGAAAAGAAAAGAACTGACATCCTAAACGCCGGCACGACAGTTTTCCTCGAGCAGGGGTACGAACGCGCCTCAATGGAGGGTGTAGCCAGAACGGCAGGGTGCTCTAAAGCTACGCTGTATAACTATTTCTCCTCTAAGGAAAGCCTTCTTGACGCCGTCGTCAGGGCTTACGGCACCAATTTTCTGATGCTTGCGGCAGAAGATATCTTCAGTCAGGACAGCAGTCAACTCCCCCTGACAGACAGGCTGCAGCGTTTTGGCGAAGGCATGCTGGGTGCTATGACGTCGGACTGGAAGGGGCTTCAGCTGTATCGCATGGTTATCGGCGAAGCGGGTCATTCCGGCATCGGCGATATTTTTTATGAGTCCGGTGTCCGCGAAAGCATGAACGCCCTTGCAACGCTGATGGAACAGCACATTGAGGGCGGTGACCTGCTTCCCGCCCGCCCCGACCTCAGGGCGAAGCAATTTTCTGCGCTGGTGAAGGCCGAGACTGACGAGCTATTTCTACGGCAGAATATGCCTGTTTTTACACGCGAAGATATTGCCGCCATGGTAAAAAACGCCGTAGAGGTCTTTATATCCGGCGCGTCACCACGCTGATCAGGCGGGCATAGGTGGATTATTAACCATGCCCGATTGACTAAACTTCAGATATATATGAACTGATACATTCAGTTTATTTTTGAGTGAGGATCACTTTATGCTTAATCGTTTCATTATGGTGCCGAGTTTGGCCGTGAGTTCGCTTCTGCTTAGCGGCTGCGTTTCTTTATTCTGAGGAATTCATATGCAACTTATTTACAGCCTTATTATCGGCATGGCCATACTGATGCTAACCGGTTGCCTTTCCATTGGCAGCCACATCTGAACCTTACAGGCCCGCCTTACGGCGGGCTTTTTTCTGGGGCTGTCTGCGCGCTGTTAAAATGATATCGTCGGCAGCATAAGGATAATCAGGGCACTGATGGCTAGAGCCACCAGAATTTCTGCAACAATCAGCGCTATGAGCGCGTTATGGTGAATTCTCCACGCGCCCTCTGTGTATTTTCGCCCGCGGCAGGCTTTCAGGCGCCGGATATGAACGACTTCTGCTATATTACCGATGACGCGCCACCACAAAATTATTTCAGTCACAACGAGAGCGCCAAAAAAAAGCAAGATGCTTATCATGCTCCAGTTCATCCAGAATCCCCCGCGTTAATTCCTGACAGTTTGTCCATCATTACATTCTCCTTCCTGTAAGGTTCTCACGTAAATCATTTTGAAGGACACGTCCCTCTTTGTACCGGGCCTGATGCAGCGGGAATTTTCAACAGAGAGTGATGTCGCTGAGAACCAGCAGCAATAGCACAGAAACCGCATCCATAATGAGGCATTCCGCCACCAAAAATGTTTGTATCAGCCCTGATGAGGCCCCCCACACCCTGGCAGCATAGTATCCGGCCCGGCACTGCCCGAACTGGCGCAGACGGCGCATTTCATAGAGGTTAACGGCTGTTCTGAGCAGGGCGCCTGCCACGGTCAGCAGCATGACCCGGTATACGAACCATTGCCGCGCCGACGTATTTTCCAGTGCACCGGCCATCAGCCAGCCATTCATCAGCTGACCTGGGCGTCGAATGCAGTGAGTATGCCGCCGGCAATAAAAACAAGCGCCAGAACGACCCGGATAAGCAGCACCTTCATGCTCCTGCACCTGCCGCATACAGCCGCAGAAAATCAGTTATTCTGCGCCTCACTTCTTTACGAAGCAGTGCCTTACTCTGCGGAATGCCAGCTATAAGGGTTAGCAGTTCCTCCGTCTGTGTCAGGTAGGCGCGAGCCATTTCGCCGGGGGGCCTACAGCGCAGTTCTCCGCGCAGCATTGCTGTATCAATAACACTCCGCGCATAGTCTGCTGCCGGTGTAAAGGCGTCTCGTCCCGGGCTGTTTAGAATGCTCTTGGCTTCGCCATTTTTCTGCAGCGTCAGCATCATTCTTATAAGCCTGCGCCGCACCGGCAGACCGGAATAACGGAGCGGCAGGCCCCTGATAAAATACGCGCATTCAGTACTCCCTCCCCACATTGGCTCAGGCATACCCTCCCTCAGTACCGGCTTGATGATCTGCCGGGAACGGGGCCAGTGCGTGATACCTGTCGACGAAACTTTCGGGTTGAAATAAAGCATTACGTAATCCTCATGTGAAAGTTACAGACACGAAATGAAACATTTCCTTGACATGGTCAGAGTAAACCGCATTAGCTATACCGTACAGTTCATTATATAAAAAATAACCGGAGAATTTTTATGGTTTGCCTGACAAAGCTGCTGTCCTGTACGCTTATCCTGAGCGCCGCCATCACCGCCGCTGGGTGTTCGTCCACGTCTCCAGTAAAATTTTCCGGCATTAAGGCCACATCCCGGATGACGCCCAACACGGCTGATGACAGCGACCGTGTCCCCTTCCGATACGCCACACCGGTTGACTGGAGTAAATACCGCAGCATCACTATCGATCCCGTTGAAATCTATGGCGGCAGCGACGCACAGTTTAACGATCTTTCTCAGGAAGACCGGCTTAATCTGGCAGACTACATGCAGAAGAAGTTTGCCGACGTACTGCGGGAGAAGTTTACTGTCAACACCAGCGCCTGGAGCGCTCCTTCTCTCCGGCTTAAGCTGACGCTGACAGGCGCGGACACGACGCCACAGGTTGTGGGAACCTTTACGAAATTCGACCTGGCAGGCGGTCCGTATAACATCGTTCAGTCCGTGCGAGGTGGGCGCGGACTGATGAGCGGTTACGTCAACTATGCCGTGGAAGTGAAAGATGCCGCGACCGATGAACTTCTTCTGGCCTACGTGGCAGAGCAGTATCCTAATGCCATGAACGTGGGTGCAACGTTTGGCTTAATGAGTGCGGCAGAAACAGGAGTGGACAAAGGCGCAGAGCAGCTGCTGGAAAAACTTCTCCAGGGCAAGCGCTAACCATTACATGACGGCTTATAGGCGTGGGGATCTATCAGTGTAACTATTGCCGCACTGATGTAGGAGATGGTTTAAGGCATTGTTAATAAAAGGTATCGTCAGCAAACACGAGATGACATTGAGGAATTTATTCAGGAAACGAGTGTTCAGTCCTGATCATTCAATGCCGGATATGTCAGTCTGGCTATTCTGGTTATGGATGACGCCTGCAGGCAGAAGATTCTCCGTGTTCATTCTTCTTCCTCAGGCCTTTTGAAACTAGCGTAGTCGTCGTAGTCCCTGCCATCTCTCGTTCTAATGATCCGCCGTCAAAGGGAATCACCGGATTTTACGTCCGCATAAATATATTCAGTCGTAATACTGAGCTAGATACGGCCCACAGTAAGTTTCCCGCACGCTGGAGTTAAAGCTGTATGTCTTCCGTAGCCTACTCGTTGCTCCATGCGCTGAGATCTCCGGTTTCGTGAATCATTATCGTCAACTTTTCTGTCTGATCACAAGTTTCACTTTCGGAAAAAACCTGCATTTTGATCAAATTAAACAATCAAACTTTCATTTTATATTTCACTTTGAAATAAAAAAGATCATTTTGTGATCTAATGCTCTTTTATTGTTCCGTTATCGATCTACCTTGTCATCACAGTGAATAAGAATATGAATCTATTCTCTACGCGAAGGGGTCTATAAATGATTGATAGCATTACACACGGAGCCGAATGGTTTATCGGACTCTTTCAGAAAGGAGGAGAGGTGTTTACCGGTATGGTTACCGGAATTCTTCCTCTGCTCATCAGCCTGCTGGTAGTGATGAACGCGCTGATAGTGTTTGTTGGTCAGCGCCGCATTGAAGCTCTCGTACAGCGCTGTGCCGGTAATCCTGTATCACGCTATCTGCTGTTACCGGTTATCAGTACTTTTGTGTTTTGTAACCCGATGACGCACAGTCTAGGCCGTTTTATGCCGGAGAAATATAAACCGAGCTATTACGCTGCCGCGTCCTACAGCTGCCACTCCATGAACGGCCTTTTCCCGCACATTAATCCAGGCGAGCTTTTCGTTTATCTGGGCATAGCCAACGGCCTGACTACCCTCGGCCTGCCGCTGGGTCCACTTGCCGTCAGTTATCTACTGGTCGGCGTAGTAACCAACTTCTTCCGGGGATGGGTTACCGATCTGACTACCACCATTTTTGAAAGAAAGATGGGCCTTCAACTCGACCGCAACGTGCGTTTATAAGAGCGGAGAAAAAAATGACTAACGCCATTACCGTTAAAAAAGGTGAAAGTGGCTGGGGCGGCCCGCTAACCATCACCGTTACACCCGGCAAGAAAATTGTTTATGTCACAGCAGGAACCCGCCCCGCCATCGTTGACCGGCTGAAAGACGTGACCGGCTGGGAAGCAGTTGACGGTTTTAAAGAGGGGGAACCCCCGGAAGAAGAAATTGGCGTAGCAGTCATTGACTGCGGCGGTACGCTTCGCTGCGGGCTTTATTCCAAGCGACGTATTCCCACAATTAACATACACGCCACCGGAAAATCTGGGCCGCTGGCAAAGTACATAACAGAAGATATCTATGTTTCTGGCGT
Organism: Pantoea sp. XAF26B01_ASV70; assembly: GCF_054512635.1. Classification (NCBI taxonomy): domain Bacteria; kingdom Pseudomonadati; phylum Pseudomonadota; class Gammaproteobacteria; order Enterobacterales; family Erwiniaceae; genus Pantoea; species Pantoea sp. XAF26B01_ASV70. Next base: position 42,182 of record NZ_JBTNCJ010000003.1, on the reverse strand, counting down.
CCGCCCTCAGGACATACAGGCATGGGATAATACGGCTTTAACTGCCGCAGATAAAAAATCTGAGGCAGTCACAACAGGTAAAGGCCGGGACTACGATACGACTAAAAAAATCACTGAGCAGAGTGACGGACTACTGGCAAAAGTTGGTATGGGAATGGGTTCGGTAGTGGCGGTATTTTTCCAAGCAGGCAGGGAAACTATCGATACCGTACTAAAAACCATTCTGCCTTTTATGGCGTTCGTTTCGGCGTTGATCGGCATCATTATGGCCTCCGGTCTGGGTGACTTTATTGCACACGGTCTGACCCCGCTGGCTAACAGTCCTATCGGTCTGGTAACGCTAGCACTGATCTGCTCATTTCCTCTCCTATCACCGTTTCTGGGGCCGGGTGCCGTTATCGCGCAGGTTATCGGCGTGCTCGTTGGGGTTCAAATTGGTCAGGGAACTATCCCGCCTCATCTCGCACTGCCCGCGCTTTTCGCCATCAATTCACAGGCTGCCTGTGACTTTATACCGGTTGGATTGTCGATAGCCGAAGCCCGGCAGGAAACTGTACGTGTCGGTGTACCTTCAGTCCTGGTAGGACGTTTTCTCACCGGTGCGCCGTCAGTTCTGCTTGCCTGGGCCGTTTCAGGATTTATCTATCAGTAAATGCAGGTGAAGTTATGAAAACCATATATCAATCAACGTTTGTCGCCGTCGGTACCAGTGCCACAGAGTCACTGGAGGATAATTTTATTATTACCTTTGGTGAAGGTGCGCCACAGGACATCGCCGACTACTGCTTCATCCACCGGACCGAGGTCAATGATGGCGGTGCCTTTGATGCCGGTTCCGTACTGGGAATTGGCGAGAAGGAATATCCGGTGACGGCTGTTGGCAGCGTAGCCCGTGAAAATCTGCGCGATCTCGGACACATAACGGTGCGGTTTGACGGCGCCGTTGAGGCTGAATTCCCAGGAACGGTTCATGTCGCAGGCAGTACGCCAGCCTCAATTGTGCCGGGCCAGAAATTTCGTATGTTGAGTAATTAATCAGGAGTAGAGCATGAATCAGGTTGCTGTAGTCATCGGAGGCGGTCAGACGCTAGGTGCTTACCTGTCGGAGGGGCTGGCAAATGCCGGATACAGAGTGGCGGTTGCTGATCTCAATATCGAGAATGCAAACAAAATCGCAGACGCAATCAACGAACAACATGGCGCAGGTCGCGCGCTGGGCTTTCGTGTTGACGCAACGGATGAGCAGAGCGTCATCGCATTAGCCCGCCAGGTCGATGAGGATTTAGGTCGTGCCGACCTGCTTCTTTACAGCGCGGGCATAGCAAGAGCCGCACCGATCACTGAGTTTGGTTTGAGTGATTTTGACCTGTCGCTTAAGGTGAACCTGGTGGGGTATTTTCTGTGCGCCCGTGAGTTTTCAAAGCAGATGATAAGGGACGGCATAAAAGGCCGGATTATTCAAATCAACTCAAAATCAGGCAAGGTCGGCAGCAAACACAATTCCGGTTACAGTGCGGCCAAGTTTGGTGGCGTCGGCCTCACGCAGTCGCTGGCGCTTGACCTTGCAGAATATGGTATTACCGTTCACTCCCTGATGCTCGGCAACCTTCTTAAGTCACCGATGTTCCAGTCGTTACTACCACAGTACGCCGAAAAACTGGGCATCAGCCCGGATGAAGTTGAACAGCACTACATTGACAAGGTGCCTCTGAAGCGTTGTTGTGACTACAAAGACGTGCTCAACGTTCTGCTGTTTTACGCAAGTGATAAGGCGGCTTACTGCACCGGACAGTCCATCAATATTACCGGTGGGCAGGTCATGTTCTGACAGATAAAACCGGCGGTGTAATCGCCGGTTTAAGGAGTTCAAAGATGGATCCTGTTAATGCATTGATCTGTGCCGCCGCAATAGCATGGACAGCACAGATCGGGCTGGGGTTGCTTCAGATTAATCGGTTTAACCAAGCACTGGCAGCGCTTTCTAATGACGGCCATGTACGAATAGGACGATCGGCGGGACGTTTTAAACCCAGGGTGATTCTGGCAATGTCCGTCAGTGATGATGGAAGGGTGACGGGCAATTTTGTGATGATGGGACTGACCGTTTTCGCCCGACCTTACACAGAAACTGCGCTGTGCAATAAAGTACTTAGTGAAATCCAGCCTGAGGTCATATTTTCGGCAAATAAATCGCTATGTGAAGCACTGTCATTAGCCATTTCAAATAAAAGATGATAGCTTTCATTATGAAAGATATTCTTTTTCATCACGAGCCAGTTTTCGGGGTGAAAGAATATTCAGAATCGTGAAGGGACATCTTAATGAAACCAGTTGAACGTCAGGCGAAAATTCTTGAATACCTGCAGAAAAACGGGCGTACGTCGGTAGAAGCGCTGATTGCTCACTTTAATACGACCGGCACCACCATTCGTAAGGACCTTACCCGGCTTCAGCAGGAGGGCGCGGTCATCAGAACGTATGGCGGCGTGATGCTGAATCGCGAGGAAGGGGACCAGCCTATCGACAGAAAAACACTCATCAACACGGAAAAGAAAAAACGGATCGCCTCACGTGCAGCATTGCTTATCAGCGAAGGTAACTCGCTGATATTTGATGCTGGCAGCACCGTTCTGCAGATGGTGCCTCATCTGGCGAAGTTCAATAATATCACTGTGATGACCAACAGCCTGAGCATCGTGGTCGAACTTAATGAGCTGGATAACGATCAAGTCATACTTATGCCTGGTGGAACCTACCGCCGCACTTCTGCGTCGTTTCATGGCAGTCTGGCTGAGTCCGCTTTCAGTCAGTTCAGTTTCGACACGCTTTTTATCGGTGCCGACGGTGTCGACATGAATGCTGGCGTCACGACCTTTAACGAGGTTTTTGCAGTGAGCCAAGCCATGTGTAGTGCAGCAAAAAAGATCGTCCTGCTCGTCGACTCGTCAAAGTTTGGCCGGCGCAGTCCGAACGTGGTTTGCAGCCTTGATGCTGTTGACGTCCTTATTACTGACAGCGACATCACTGACGATACTCTTGCACAACTGAGGGAAAAAGGGATTAACGTCATTATTGCCGGAGATGAATGACCGATGAAAGAACAGGTGCTTTGCGCTGCCCGGGAGACGATTCAGACAGAACTACGTGAGGCATCCAGTCTGACGGAGCGGCTGGGCGATGACTTTTTTCACGCTTGCCAGCGCATTCTTGCCTGTAAGGGTAAGGTGATCGTCAGTGGTATTGAGAAGTCTGGCCATATAGGAAGAAAAATTGCGGCAACGATGGCCAGTACCGGTACGCCCGCATTCTATGTTCATGCGGCCGAAGCACTACACGGCGATCTGGGAATGATTGCAGAAGGAGACGTCCTTATTCTGATTTCATATTCAGGGCGTGCCGCAGAATTCCGACGGATGATGCCGCTCCTCAAAGCGCTCCCTGTTGATGTCATAGCTTTTACCGGCAACCCAGCTTCACCACTGGGTGAGGCGGCGGATCACTGCATAGACGTACATGTTAAACAGGAAGCCTGTCCGCTTGGGCTTGCGCCGACCTCTTCTGCGGTGAACACTCTGATCATGGGTTATGCCCTTGCCATCGCCGTAATGCGGGCCCACAACTTCAGCGAAGAAGACTATGCGCGGACTCATCCTGCCGGCAGCCTTGGTATGCGCCTGCTGTGTCGCGTGAAAGATATCATGCAGACAGATGCCAGAATTCCTGTCGTCGAACCAACGTCAACGGTTTACGACGCTCTTTTCGAACTGACCCGTACAGGGCTCGGAATGGTCGCTGTAACGGACGGCGATCGCCGGATGCTGGGTGTTTTCACCGATGGAGACCTGCGCCGCTGGCTGCTTAAGGGGGGAGCGCTAAGTTCACCCGTACAGGACGCCATGACATCTCCCGGGCTCACCCTGTCGGCAACTCAGCTTGCTGCCGAAACTAAGGCCCTGCTTCAGGAACTCAGGATCTCCTCGGCACCGGTAATATCATAGGATGGTTATGTCATCGGCGCCATCAGTTCACTGGATATTAGCGAAGCCGGTATCTGACGCGCAATTATGAATCCTCGGTTGGCCGCGAAGTGTGGCCGTTCTCGCTCAGGGCTAACACGCTAAAGGTATACGCCTGCATAGCGCCTGGAAATTCTGCAGAATGAGAAATTGTCATGGATAAAAGGAGGGGGTGAATATATTTCTCACTCATCTCGCCGGTCATTTCAATATCAGCACTCCACGTTGAAAAGGGCATACCGTACTGTACGCCCTAACGGATTTCTAATCTTTTTGACGGCTGAATATGCCTGCGTTTTTCATGACGCTGAAATAAAACAAAGGCACAAAGAAAATTGCCAGCAGGGTGCCGCTTATCATACCGCCGAATACGCAAGTACCAATGGAGTACTACGTTTCAGCACGGGTATCACTGGCAACCATTAGCGGCACCATGCTCAGTGTGAAGGCAAGCGAGGTCATCAGGATCTGGTGCAAACGCATCCTTGCGGCTTCAAACGTCGCTTCTGCCAGACCTTTCCCATTCTCATGCAGCCGTCTGGCAAACTGCACAATCACAATGGCATTCTGGCTGAGAAGCCTATATGGTACATGTCCCCACCTTAAAGAACACGTCAGCAGGTATATCTCGGAGCATGGCCGCCAGTGTGGCGTCCAGCAGCCCCGGCGACACGAACAGCATCACCGAAACCGGAATTTACCAGCTCAAATAGAGCGCGGTCAGAGGCTCAAGTCCATGAGCTCAGTGACTCAATTGTCAGGCGAATTGTGTTAATGTCCGCTTCGTGCTGTGAGTTCAACCAATCGAGCATTCCCAGCTCCGGTATCTGGGTAAGTAATACCGTCATCACAACCGGCCCGAATCCTTTAACCTCACTGAGCAGTTTCACTTTCTCTTTCAGTGCGGCAATTTTCCCAAGCCTTCCAGAGAGAACTTCGTCAATACGCTTTATCTCTGAGGTAACCCACTGGATATGACGCCATATGTCAGACTTGATTTCCTATACTGGTTGTACTTCAGGACGATTTGTTTCCATCGTGCGATTAGCAACAAGCTGACATCGGCTACTGACCATTGCTTTGAGTTTTGACAGATCTTTATCAGGCTTCTCTCTGACCGGGTGCCCCATAAGCATGCCGTACTCACATATAACTCTGGCATCATGCTCGTCAGTTTTTGAACGAAGTTTCATCGCGCGACTGAAGTTCTTAATCAGATGCGGATTAACGACTGCAACGACGCAATCATGTAGATCAAGTTCATCTACCAAAGTGCTGTAGTAGTAACCTGTTGCTTCAATCACAGGCAGACTGATTTTATGGCTGCTAACCAAGTCGAGAAGTTCCTTAAAATCTATGGCAGAATTTTCGAAGTGAAATATAACGGAACATCCACTTACACAAACATCAAAGCTGTTCTTAGCTATATCGATGACAGAGCAGAAGGGGAAAGAGGGCGGTGTAGCTCTGATTGTGCTGCATCTGCCGATTCTTTTTGCATGCCATTTAACTGCCGCTGCATATGGCAAAGTTGTACAAATAAATAAATGGTGTACAATAATATTATTCGTGACTGATGTTTATTTAATGTAACCGATTAGCCGGTCCCTGACGATTGGTTATGGAGTTGTTGGTTACTCAGGTGTCAGCTTGTACCTGTATATCTTAGTTAATCTATACATGTAACAGGCGTGCATTGCCTTATCTAGGCGCTTAATTACTGTTTAACTGGTGCGGCCTGAGAAGTCTACAGCTGCATTTAAGGCACTGATTGTATGAATTTCTTTAACCCGGGTTGGTAAAAAAAATGGCGGTAAATCTCTTCTCAGCGGAGGGGCGACAGTAATCTTAATTCTGGGGGGAATGATGATATTGTTGCGGAAAGCTCATGCTTTTCACCGGGAGGCACCCGGCACCGCCGTTTTCTCTGTCTGCACTGATTTTTCAGGACTCATCAGGTGTTCCATGTCCTTTTTACCTCCTGTCATATTAACAAGCCGCTCAGCTTAAGAAAGTCATACCGCCTGCTGGCAAATAGTTAAAGTCTGACTCTGGCATGCAGAGCCGACATCAGATAGGTATACATATTTAAACCATTACATCTGTAAGGTTATTAATTAACTATTGAGTATTTTCATATAATTCAATCTGTAATCGCTATTTGCGCTACTATTCAGGATGAAAGCATGATGACCCGACAACAATGGCTGCTGAAATTCCGTCGATGTACAACGCCAGAAACTCTTGAAAAGGTTTATGAGCACCTTTGCTATACCGGGGATCCTTCCCACGAATTTGCGATGACGCAGGCTTATGATCACCGTAAAGCAGAGCTGGTCACGGGTAAGCTGTATGATCGCGTACCTGAATACGTATGGCACTTTGTAAAGTAAGCCTGTGCAGTTCAGACTCAGAGCTTGCAGGTCGCAGATTCAAATCGTGGCCATGTCACTCATTTTCGGGCCCTGAAGTAAAGCGCAGTCTGAGCATCACTCTCCAGCTTCATTCAGGCCTTTCTTTTATTTCAACGTGAATAACCATGAGTAGCTCACCCCAGTCTCCAGTTGTATAATAGCGCTCTGCTGACTGTATAAGAGGATCGCGTACCTCAATCATTTCCGCAAGTTCGCGGAGCTTATCTGCCAGGCTGGGAAGGGAGACGGATAAGTACGACGGTGGAAGGCATCTGGCCATATTTTTTGCCTGTGAAATTCATAGTCTGTTCTCACAAATTGCAGGAGTAAAGTAGTTTTCACGGGTCTGTAACTGAACAGTTATTCCTGCATGAAATTTATTTTACTATAGGGAAATCCGATCCTGCAGGTAAGATCTACCGTATGTTCGTGTTGGACAGCCTGTGTCATCACAAGCAGGTACGTTTCTCCAGGTCATCAGCGCTCTGTCTGTTTTTTTCTGGTATTTTTTTATACTGCGCCAAGCGATGGCGTGACTGGCTTCTGCCAGCTCAGTATCCATATATTTACCGGTGGGCTGTCCAGCTCACCTCTGTTTCTGCTCTGGCCTTCAGATTGCAGTGCTTTGTTTCTGTCAGGCTTACAGAACAGGATAAGGAGCAGTCAATTGCACCCGTCCGAAAGCCATAGCATAGTGTTTCAATTAACGCAGATGGCACGTTACATTCCAACAGCAAAAAAGGAATTTTCAAGGCTGCGCTGAACGACCCGGCCGCATTCCGGCAAAGCAGAGAAACTTATCGGCACTGACCTTATCCCAAGGAATGTGGGCACTGGCATTACTGCCTGAATCCGGATGCATGATGACTGGCCACCGGGCCGCCGTCAGTTTGCCAGGAGGCAGTGTGCAGAGGTGACGGAACACAGACGCAGGTTTTTGGATGCTAATCCGGAACAACACTACTGACTGCATGTTATCTACAGATAATGGGGGATTGTAAGTATCCCAGCTTTAGTTCCACACACTTTTTGAGAGTTCCGGTTTTTCATCCATCAGCCGGTATTCTTCCGGCGTCAGGTTGTTTAGGAATTCATGAAGCCGCTCACTATTATATTCCATCAGCCAGCGCTCCGTAATTTCCCGTGCTTCATTCAGTGTTCTGAATAGGTAAAAATCGAGGATTTCTGTCCGGTTAAAACGTTCGATAAACACATTCTGTGTTGGCTTACCCGGCTTGATAAATTCGAGCTGCACGCCATGTTCTTCGGCCCATTGTGCCAGCGCCAGTGAGACTAGTTCCGGCCCGTTGTCCATCCGCATCTTCAGCGGGTAGCCGCGGTTTACCACGATCCTGTCCAGCACCCGGACGACTCGCTGAGCCGGGATATTAAGGTCGATTTCTATCGCCAGCGCTTCACGGTTAAAATCATCCACCACATTGAAGGTCCGGAAGCATCTGCCGCAGACCATCGCATCGTGCATAAAATCGATGGACCAGCTCTGGTTTAACGCTTGCGGCGTCGCCAGTGGTGCTGGATTACGTACTGGCAGCCGCTGTTTTCCCTTACGACGAAAATTCAGTTTCAGCAGGCAGTAAATCCGGTGAACGCGTTTAAGGTTCCAGATATTGCCCTGCCTGCGCATCAACTGGAACAGCTTCTTAAAGCCGTAGCGCGGATAGCGTTCTGCCAGCTCAGTCAGCGCATGGATCACCGGTTCATCATGCCGGGTATCGGCCTGATAAAAATACACCGCCCTGCTCAGCGATAATGTCCTGCACGCCTGGCGGATGCTTATGGCAAATTGTGCCGCCAGATAGCTGACGAGCTCCCGCTTTATCGCTGGCTTTAAAGCATTTTTCGATGACGTCTTTCAGTGCCCGGCATTCAAGGCTGAGATCAGCAAACATCTGTTTGAGGCGTCGGTTTTCATCCTCCAGGTCTTTCATCTTTTTAATATCAGAGGCTTCCATACCGCCATACTTTGCTTTCCAATTGTAGTACGGAGCCTCTGATATTTCCGCTTCGCGGCAGACATCTTTGACGGCGCGTCCGACTTCGACGGATTTCAGAACGGCAATGATCTGGTGTTCGGTGAATAGGGCTTTACGCATGGCGATCTCATCAGAGGACATAATCAGTGTATGTCGGAAGATCTCTAAAAGTGAATGGTTCGGTTAAACGGGATACTTACAGCACCACATGGGAGCCGCCCCGCGTCAGTGCCCGCAGCAAAAAGGGCCGCATCCGTCGCGGCATGTTCGCGAAGCTGAAAACGGCAAAGTATCTGAAGGCGCAGGCAGGCGCGGACGCCGCTGAAGTTGCCTTTGTTCCGGGAGTGCAGAGGCTGGCCCGCGTTCATCATTACGGCATGCGCGACCGGGTAAGCCGTCGTGGCCCTGTGGTTAAGTACACCCAGCGGTCATTACTGGGCATAAATACTGATATGGAAGGAGAGGCTATTGCAATTGTTATGGGAATAATCAGGAGTGAAAGCGATTTTATTTCATTTCGAGGTTAAATCATTAATGCTTCATTGCATAATTAATTCTGTTCTTACCACTTTTTTTAGCATCATAAAGTGCTGCATCAGCAGCAGCAAGAGTGTTTGAGGAAGTCTGATTTGTGCTTTTAAATGCCACTCCGATACTAACTGTTGTACAAACTCCGTTAGCATAACTCATAGAAAGCGTATGTTTGATTTTTTCTATTAACCCTCTGTAGTCGGCCTCTTCACTTTCATTAATGATGATTGCAAACTCTTCTCCACCAGAGCGGGCTATAAATACATCATCTTTAGTAAAGTTTTTAAGTGCTAGGCCTGCATGTTTAAGGCATTTATCACCCATCTCATGACCATATGTGTCATTTATTTTTTTGAAGTCATCAAGATCAAGGATGCAAATTGCCCCATGTAAAGACTCCAGCTGATTTAATCTAATGTTCAGGTGCCTTCTGTTAGGAAGACCAGTCAGTTCATCAGTTAAAGACATATCTATTGCGGATTTATATCTCGCATTAATATAGGAAATAAGCTTGTTGAATGAATATATTATTAGAAGTATTGCTGGTACATATAGTGCTGCCGCTATCAGAGATGAGTGCTCTTTATCAAGAACTCATAATCCTCCCGCCAATGAAGCAAATGTTGAATTTAATAATAAAAAAAGGCCAACACGAAAAGTTAAAAGATGCGTTGCGTGTGAGATGATATTAAAGGATTTTTTTATAAACCATGCAAGTATTAGGACTGTTGAAAGGTTTACAAAAAAGTAAAGGTTTATATGGGTTTTATTTGCATCGACAGCGGCTGTTAAGAATATTAAAGCTGTAACAATGAGCGTATAGACAAAAATTGTCTTATAAAGGAGTCCCTTAGCGCTGTCAATCTCATGGATTAATTTATCAGAAAGATGTAAATGCATATTAACACCCTAAACGTTCGATTAATCATTGATCATATGGCAAAAATCTTATTTTTTAAAGCCTTTACCTCATGTTATTGACAAAATCAAAATGATGGAAGTTTTTAACTTAACAATTCTAAACAAAAAAAATAACAAATAATCATCACTGCTTCTCTTGCCACTTTATTGTTTTAGTTGTTCTTGTGCCTCTTATGACACAAGGACAATTTCTGTAGCTGTATGAAATTTCACAGCACTATTTAAATATGAATATTCAGCTAACCGAAATTATGCGCCTTATCACCAACCTGATCCGCACCGGCACCGTGTCCGAAGTTGATCCAGTGAACTGGCTGTGCCGGGTGAAAACGGGCGACCTTGAAACCAACTGGATTAACTGGCTCACCCTGTGCGCCGGTAGCACCCGCACGTGGTGGAAACCTTCCGTCGGGGAGCAGGTCGTGCTGCTGAGCCTGGGCGGCAATCTTGAGACCGCCTTTGCGCTGCCCACCATTTATTCAGAAGCCTTCCCGCCGCCCGACTACTCGTAAGCCCGCGCTGAGCAAACTGCTGAACGCCGATTACGTTCTGAATCCGGTCCGCCCGCTGCCGGCGGTCGGCGGCAACCCGGCCATACACGGCATCGAACCTAACGAAATCGACGTCACGCTGGATCTGCGCGAGCGCGTAAGGCACACGGTGGTTTACGGCACGACGCGCGTGGGTAAAACCCGGCTGGCCGAGCTGCTGATCACCCAGGACATCCGGCGCGGCGACACCACGATCGTGTTTGACCGAAGGGGACGCTGACCTGCTCAAGCGCGTGTGGGCGGAGGCGCACCGCGCCGGTCGCGGCGACGAGCTGACCATCTTTCACCTCGGGTGGCCCGACATATCGGCCCGCTATAATGCCGTGGGGCGGTTCGGGCGCGTCTCCGAGGTGGCCTCACGCGTGGCCGGGCAGCTGAGCGGCGAAGGCAACAGCGCGGCGTTCCGGGAATTTGCCTGGCGGTTCGTGAACATCGTGGCGCGGGCGCTGGTTGCGCTGGGCGAACGGCCGGACTACACGCTGATCACGCGCTACGTGAACAACATCGCGGACCTGTACCTACGCTACGCGGTGAAAGTCATTACGTACAAACTTCCCGACCTGTGTAAGCAGATCGAAAACAACTTCAAACTCTTCGGGGAAGATGACGTGCCCTGCAACATGCAGGAACAGCCGGACGCCGTGCGCATCTGGGCGTATGAGGTGGCGCTGAGCTCCGAACAGGGGCAGCTGTACGACCCGATACTGGACGGCCTGCGCTCTGCCGTGCGCTACGATCGGACCTACTTTGACAAGATAGTGGCATCCCTGCTGCCACTGCTGGAGAAGCTGACCACGGGCAAAACCGCCGAGCTGCTGTCGCCCGACTACCTCAACATGGACGACCCGCGCCCGATCTTGGACTGGGAGCAGGTGATCCGTAAAAAAGGCGTGGTGTACATCGGTCTGGACGCGCTGAGCGACAGCGAGGTAGGCAACAGCATGTTTGCCGATCTGGTGAGTGTGGCCGGCCACATTTACAAGCACGGTATCAACGCGGGCGTGCCGGGGGCGGACGATCGCAAAAAACCGATTAACCCTCACTGTGATGAGTTCAACGAGCTGATGGGCGATGAGTTTATTCCCCTGATTAACAAGGGCGGCGGCGCGGGGATGCAGGTCACGGCCTACATGCAGACGTCCTCTGATATTGAGGCGCGTATCGGCAGCGCGGCCAAAACCTCCCAGGTACAGGGTAACTTTAACAATCTTATCATGCTGCGCGTACGTGAGAACCGGACGGTGGAGCTGCTGACCACCCACACCCAGCTGCCGCAGGTTGAAATCTACAGCAAAACGCTGGTCTCCGGGCACCAGGATTCAGCAGACGTCACCGTTAATCACGACTTTACCTCCAACACGCAGGACCGCGTCGGCACGATCAAGGTGCCGCTGCTGGAGCCGTCGGACATCGTGTCGCGGCCGAAAGGCCAGGCGTTCGCCCTGCTTGAGGGCGGGCAGCTCTGGAAAATCCGCATGCCGCTGCCCGCCGGCGACGCTGCCGACGAGCACATGCCGGACGATATCACCCGCCGGGCCGAAGAGATGCGCCGGAACTACCACAGCAGCGAAGGATGGTGGAGCGGCGGCGCGGCCGGTCCCGGCGCCCTGAAAGGAGATGACAATGGCTGAACCACGTCGCAACGTCACGCTAAAGAACCCACAACAGCAGCCTGTTCCGCCGAGAGAGCACGGACTGATTTACAACCTGGTCTGGGGCTGGCCGTGGAAGCTGGTCGGCATGATCCTGGCCTCCCTGTTCCTGAGCCTGATTGTGGAATACATCGGTATCGCGTTCTTCTGGCCGGAAATGGGCGCCGCACACAGCCAGCAGGTGATGACCACGGAAATGGGCTACCTGTCGTCGGATTTTACCCGCAGCCTGTTGCTCTCTGAACCCTCCGTTACCGTCACGCACTGGATCACGTTCGCCTATCAGTGGGCCTTCGTAGACAGCGGTTTCGTTGGCTGGGTGCTGTCGATGTATGAATCGGAAATGAACAGCGGCAACGAAATTTCCCGCCAGCTGAAATCGGCCAGCGGCTGGCTCGCCGGCTACCTGCAGCAGTATCTGCTTGCCTGCGTCTGGGTGGCCGTGGTGACGCTTATTCGGGTTACGATACTGACGCTCTCCATCCCGCTGTTTGTGCTGGTTATCGCCATAGCCGTGGTGGAGGGGCTGGGGCGCCGCGACCTGCGTCGCTACGGGGCGGGTTACGAGTCGTAGTTTTTATATCACCGGGCGAGAAGGCTGATTAAGCCGGCGGTCTACATAACGGCGATGGCATACCTGTCTTGGCCGTCATCGGTCTATCCCAACCTTCTGCTGCTGCCCGCGGCCATCATGATGGGGCTTGCCATTACGGTAACCACCGCATCATTTAAAAAGTATCTCTGATCTCCCCGGGCCAGCTTCTGCGGGCCTTTCTATTGCTTCAGGTCACTTATCTTCTTTCATTAATTGTTATCCTCAGTGAAATCTGACGCTTCAATGCCGCTAAATCGGCATTCAGGGGCACGCTGCTAGTTGCGTGCCAGCTTGGTTCATTTCATGCCAGAATTGAATGTCTGCTTTGTGCCAGAAGCGGACGTTTCCAACATAAGCATGCACTAACCGGTGGAGAACAGATCTTACGGCATAGCCATGCAGGCTCGCCGGAATCATTAAGGGCATTTTCAGGTTTTGAGCCGGGGTAAAAGTACCAGTAACGCCCCTCTGGCCTCATAAACGTTCTGAAGGCCCCTGCGGGGGTGCGGCCAGGGGTGTTATGTTTAAAACGATGAAAATATTTTTACCGGCGGGTTAAGACTAGCCTTACGCCCAATGCAATGAATGTAGCACCCACAATTCTATCCAGTAAATTTTGTAGCTTTCGATTACCTGCAACAGCTCCTGCCGTGCTGCCAGCTAATATGGCAAATGTCACATCGGTCAAAAAAGCTATAAACGCATATGTTAGTCCCAGTAGCAGAAAGGATGCCGCATGTTGTTCGCCTTCCGGTGTAACAAACTGAGGGAAAAATGAAATAAAGAAAAGGAGCACTTTGGGATTAGTTAATGTAGTGATAAACCCCCTGGACAGTAGCCTGTAGGCACTTACCTTCCTGGTGTTTTGGGGGGCAGCATCTCCGCGGTCCTTTTTGCTTATGAATGTTCCTAACAACATTTTTCCACCAAGAAACATCAGATAGCTCGCTCCAATGTATTTAATCGCGGTGAACATAACAGGAGAGGCGGTGATAAGGGCAGTCAGCCCTAAAGTGCTTGCAATCGCATGTGTGCAACTTCCTAACGCCACTCCAGATGCTGAGACAATACCAGCGCGACGGCCGTTAGCAACGCTTTGCCCAATCACATAAGCCATATCAGGTCCGGGAGTTACAGAAAGCAAAAAAACTGAAAAGGCAAAGAGTCCAAAATTGGTAATATCCAGCATGGCGACCTCAGATGTCCTTGAAATTTAATTTAAATCCAACCGTATAACACTTCATTTTTCAGCTCAAGAAATTTGTCAGCCTCTCCTCACTGGCATAATTAATATTCTATTTTCTGCATCTACGAACCAACTCTCAGTTGAAATGCTGCGTAACACTGAACGTCCGCTTTTCGCTCATAGCGGACATCCCTTACTTTCAACAGGCAGCTTTGTGCCAGAAGTAGAAGTAGCATAAGCACTGTATGGTAAACACAACATACGGGCGGGTAGGAAAAATTGTGCCGGCCGGGCTGATGCCCGCGAAAATCCGGCCGATACTTAAATTATCCTTCACCAGGGATAGGCAACAACCCAGACCATTGGGTTTTTTCTGGCTCCCGGGCGGGAGCCATTTTTTTGCGTTTGCAGCTTATTCCGGCTTGCATAACCGCAATTTTCTTCCATGCTGAAAGCGGGCTGTTCCCCTGCAGGATCCGGCCCATTTGCCGTAAATTGTGAACGAGAATTGATTGTTCAGCCCGCTCCGAAAGATGGTGGGTTTTTTTACGGGCAAAATTCGGCGCGTCAGGCCTCAGGCACCGCGGTGCCGGCAGAGGCGGGGAGGTAAACGGACATGAGAACCCGTTTTTTATCCGCTTACGCTTGCTGCCATGGAGATATTTTTTATTAAGAATGGCTGGCGGCTCCGCCGCCCCCCAATAAAAATAAGCGTCCCTGAATTCCTCTTTGAACCGCAGTTATTGAACTGACACTATAAAACTAGATGGTTCATATCAGGCGGCTGACAGGGCCTGTTTTCGATACTTTACGTGACTCAGGCTGTTTAGATTCTGTTTTATTCCCTCGTGATTGTAATAGTCAATAAACCTGGCAAGAACGTATTGTAAATTGCTGATTTTTATGTGCTATTGCAGGGGGCAGCATTCCGTTTTCAGCTGCCGAAGACGTTTTTCATTATCGCATTGCACAGCATTTTGCCTTGCGGGACAGGCTCTGTTCCAGCCCTGCAGCTTCAAGCCTCTTCTGATCGTGTGGCATCTGATACTACTATCCCTGAACTGAGCGCAGCAGCGGATACCGGTATCCGTCACTTTCTGCTTCCAGTACATGTGCCTGACTTATCCAGTCAGAAAAGCCCGTTTATCTGCTGCAATTTATCGGTAAGCTACATTCCTGAACTCCAGACTTATGATAACGTCAGCGCATGTAAATAACTGCGACAAACGTTCCTGAATCAGGCCGTAGCCCTCTGAAGTGCTCACAATAAATGAGGGTCTGTCAGCTGCAAATAATATGAAGGTACCGTCTCTCGCAAGAAACACTGTCCTGAAGGTGTCTACAAAGCCCCGGCTCAAAGTGCTGGCAATAATATTTAGATTCATTCATCCCGATAATAGGTTAATTTCACTAAAATTTTATAGCTATCCAGCTTAGGCTGGCCGCCAGGCATTGCAGCTGCCTATTATTTTTATCGGTAGATACAGTGACTGCTTTTGCATCTATAAGCAGGCAGGTCCCGTGACTTTCTGCCAGGCATGCGCGCGGGATTGCAAGACCGAGTATCAGGCGACCTGCTGCCTGCAAGTGAAGCAGCCCGCTCCGCAGTCAGGGCTCCGGGGCTGCTGCGACAGGAATATTATGGACAGGCCCTGTTATTTTAGTGCGCGAAGCCGATACAGTCTGTATGCGCTTCTGACTGCTTTTCGGGTTTCTTCGCTGACTACAGGTGCCCGTAAAGCCTCTCTTTCCGGGACCGGGCAACAGCAGGCAGCCGGTGACGGGCTTCATCCGCGTACGTTCTCATGCTCATTTTAGGATAAATAACGGGTTATTTCTGGCAGCAGGCAGGTATTGTGCGGGAAGCACGTCCCGTTCCGGACTGATTAAAAACAGCACAATGCTCACTGATTATACTGACGGGAGTCACCGGATGCGACAGAAGCTTTTCCGGCTGGCCATGATTAACATGGCTACCATTGTTTTACTTTCCTCTCTCTGGGAATTCGGGCTGGAAAAACCTGTTTCGGGCGTACTTTGCCTGGGCTATGACGCCGGCTTTGAGGCGAGTGAAAGGCTGAGATTTATTCTGACGTCCACGATCTTTGCCGGGCTGGCAATGATAATCCCGGGCCTGCTCATCGCAGGCCTCCTCCGCAGAAGCCTCGCAGCAGAGAAAAGTGCCCTCCTGCTTGCCGGAACGGATGAGCTGACCGGTACCGGCAACCGGAGGGCGTTCAGCATCCGCCTGGCTGAACTTGACGCTGGCGGGACACCCTACACCCTCACCCTGATTGACATTAACGACTTCAAGAGCATTAACGACCTTCACGGTCATCAGCAGGGTGATTCCGTGCTGATCGCTCTGGCCCGGCTGCTGACTGAGTTCGCCGGGCCTGAGACGCAGGTATTCCGCATCGGTGGTGATGAGTTTGCTGTTACTTCCGGACATTCTTACACGGATGAGGCAACTGAGACAGCCCGCACCCTTATCAGCCGCGCGGCGGGCGTACGGACCGGACCGGGAACGCTCCTGAGCCTGTCCGTGGGCGTCGCCAGCCCTGCCTGCAGCGCCGGATATGACATCGTGCGGGCGGCCGACCTTGCCATGTATGAGGCGAAAAGGGATACGGCGCACCCGGTGGTTCATTTTACGCTCGGCCTGGAGCAGCGGTTCCGGCGCAGGGAACGGTTACAGAATGACGTTGCCATGGCCGTCAGAAATCACGACATCGTACCTTTTCTGCAGCCGCTGGTCTGCCTTAAGACGGGCCGCATCAGGGGGTTTGAGATACTGGCGCGGTGGACTAATGCTTCCGGACGGGCCGTTGCCCCGGACGTATTTCTTCCCGTAGTGGAGAAACTGGGACTCATGGACACGCTGACCGCCCGGCTGCTGGAGGCCGTCGTCCCGCTGACCCGGGGATGGCCGGCAGGCCTTCATCTGGCACTGAATATCACACCGGAGCAGCTGCTTAAGCCGGCGCTGACGGCATGCCTGTCCCGCCTCATGCAGCATGCCGGACCGGTCAGGTTAGAGCTTGAAATTACCGAACAGAACGTGATGACGATATCGGAAGATGCGCGACGGGCTATCCGCACCCTGAAAGAATCCGGCACCGGCGTGGTGCTTGATGATTTTGGCACCGGCTATTCCAACCTGTCGGTCCTGCTGGGGCTTGGTATCACCCATATCAAGATTGACCGCTCGTTCATCTCTGACCTGATAAACAGCCCCAGAAAAAAAGGGTGGTTGAGACACTGCTGCTGCTTTGTAAGGATCTGGGGGTCACGGTAACGGCAGAAGGAATTGAAGATGCGGCCACTCTTGAATGGCTCCGTAGGCGGGGCTGTGATTACGGCCAGGGCTATCTTTTCAGCCAGCCTGTTCCGGCAGAGCATGCAGCCGGCCTGACTGCATCTGGTCTGGCCGCTGACTTGTGTTCCGGCAGTATCTTGCCCGCGAAGCCTGGCTTTATCGCCTGTGGAGATCTGCCTGGACGCGATTTTCATGAGAAAAAACTACCTCTTTAAAAGTAACGTATATAAATAATTAGCCTCTCAGCCGGCTTAACTAATTTTCATTGCGCAAGCAAACCTTTCAGTTGCGCGATATTCAGGCTATATGAAATGCGGCAGCGAGCCTGATTACTGCCTGCTGTAACCCCGTACACATTATATTGTGTGCAATTCTGTTGTGCTCAGCACTCCTGAATGCGCGCTTTCTGCCGATACCCCTTCATCAAACAAATGTTTTCCGGAGAACCGATGAAGATTTCAACGCGCCTCAGCGCAGGCTTTGGTCTGCTTATTCTGCTTTTTGTCCTGTGCACGGGTATCGCCGTTCACGCCCTGTGGCAGGCCAGGGAAGGGATGAACGACACCGTCGACGTGAAGATGAAACGCTTTGCACTGGTGGTGGACATGCGGAACGGCGTACGCGACATGGCGATTGCCGTACGCAACCTGGCTCTGCTGTCCGATCCGGCCCAGATGCAGCCCGAGTGGCAGCGCCTGACTGCACAGCGTGAGGCCTATATCCGGAAGCGTGAGCAGCTGGAAAAAAGCATGTCAGTCAACGTTTCAGCACAGGGGAAGGCCGCACTGGAGCGGACGCTGTCAACGGAGGGTGTCGCACTTTCCACGCTGATGACGGCCGGAAAGCTGGGACTGGATAACCGCCAGCAGGAGGCTACCGTCTTTCTGATGGCCACCGCCCGGCCAGCGCAGAGGATCCTGCTGAACGCCTTGGACGATCTGACGGACATTGAGATGCAGCTGAGCCGTGATACGGTGTCTGAAAACAGCGCCCGCACCTCCCGGACCGCCGTTATCCTGTCGGGCCTGGCTGCACTGTCCGTCCTGTTGTCCGTGGCCACCTGTTATCTTCTGGTCCGCATGCTGATGCGCCAACTGGGTGGTGAGCCCGCGCAGGCTCAGGCGCTGGCCGCCGCCATCGCCGCCGGCGACCTGACCTCGCCGGTCACGCTGCGCCGCGGCGACACCGTCAGCCTGCTTGCCTCGCTGGACGGCATGCAGGCCAATCTGCGCGGACTGGTGTCGCAGATTAAGGACGCGTCCGCCTCGGTGGCGCTGGCCGCCGACGAAATTTCGCAGGGTAATACCGAGCTCTCCTCGCGCACCGAGCAGCAGGCGGCAGCCCTGCAGGAGACCGCCGCCAGCATGGAGCAGCTGACCGCCACGGTAAAAAGCAATGCGGCCGGCGCACACCAGACCGCTGGCACCGCGCGTGAGACGGCCACGCTGGCCCGTGCCGGTGAAGCTGACGTGCAGCGCATGTCGGAGACCATGAATGAGATTTCGCTGAGCGCGGTCCGGGTACGGGACATAACCTCGGTCATTGAGGGCATTGCCTTTCAGACCAATATTCTGGCGCTGAATGCGGCCGTTGAGGCTGCCCGCGCTGGCGAGGAGGGGCGGGGATTTGCCGTCGTGGCAGGGGAAGTCAGGTCACTTGCCCAACGCAGCGCCAGCGCGGCGCGGGACATCAAGCTGCTGATTGAACAGGCCGTGTCCCAGGTGGAAGGCGGCGTCGCTGCAGCCGCCGGTACGGGAGAGAGTATCCTGAGGATTGTCGGCATGGTGGGAGAGCTGGCCGACGCCATGGACAGCCTTTCCCTCTCTTCCGGCGAGCAGATGCAGGGCATCTCTCAGGTCAGCATCGCCGTCAGCCAGATGGACGGCGTGACGCAGAACAACGCCGCCCTGGTGGAGGAGTCGTCTTCAGCATCGCAGTCGCTGTCAGAGCAGGCCCGCGCCCTGCGCGGCATGGTGGAGACCTTCCGCGTATGACGTACGACAGACACGCCGTACTCACCGGCACGGACCGTATTACTTCTCTTAAGGCCGACGTGGACGCGCTGCTGCAGCAGCTCAGCGAAGGGGAATACCTGAGCGTGGACACGTTTGCCAACAACTGGGTGCACCTGACGACCCTGTACGCGAAAATTCAGGAGCAGATGAACGACCGGATCCTGATGGACCGGCTGGTCCGCACGGACCTGCTGCTGACCGCAGACCTGATGGCGGTGGGCCGGATGATTATGGTGATAAACAATTTTCTGCGCTGCACTGCCACCGCGCACTGAACTGGCCCGCCGGTTCACGTTGACATCAATTTAATCTGACTCAATGCTGTGCGCCCTGAACGGGGCGCAGAACCGCTGCCGTCCGCCCCTGACTGCCTGAGTACAGCTCCCTTAACAGACGTGCCTAGTCCGGCCGCTTCGCCGGAAAAAAGCGGCCCGCCCGGAAGAATGATGATATGAAAGATGAAATCCCCGGGAACCGCGATGCGGCGCCTGAAAACATTGACCAGTTTCTGTGCTTTGCGCTTCACTCGACGTCGTTTACCATGACGAAGCTCTATCCACCCGGCTGAAGCAGCTAGGGCTGACCTATCCGCAGTACCTGGTGCTGCTGGTGCATTAGGAACAGGATGGCCTCACGGTCTCCAAGGTCGGCGCGCGTGTCCGTCTGGACTCTGGCACGCTCAGCCAACTCCTGAAACGGCTGGAGCAGACCAGCTTCATCTGCCGGCAGCGCGATACGCTGCATGATGAACGGTGCGTGCTGATTTTCCTGACGGAGCAGGGCCGCCAGCGTGCCGGCAGATATGGTGTCGGTGATGGACACGACCTGTGATAAGTTGAGTGTGCTGACTGAGCGGGTCGCCGCACTGCAGGAAAGGCTGGTGCGCGCGCGGGCCTGACACCGTTTTACCGCTTCTCGCCTAGTACGGGAGGTATTATAACCACGCCGGGTGAGCTAAATGACGCCGTTCCCGGTGATATACAGCAGGACACCTATGCGTTAGGAGTATGAAGTGTGTACCAGCCGTCCGGATAATATGGAAAAATGTTAAGTCAGTGATAGGGCATGCCGTCTCAGCCCTGATGAAGTGAGGAAAAGAGGTGAGCATGCAGGAGATACGGGGGTCTTTCTGAAGCAGCAGGAGGTCCAGCCTGTGGGCGCGTAAAAAGCTTTACGGCCGGGCAATCAACGTCGTTGCCGGTGACACAGAATTATGATGCCGTGTGCTTCCGTGTTTTAACACCGCGCCGGACCGCGCTAAGGCATCCACCCGGTCCGTGACGCGGCCGGCTGCGTCCTCCTGTTTCCACATGCTCAGTGCCGCTTCATCTTCCCTGATGACGCCTGAGGAGCAGCGCTGACTCATTAACCGGCGCGCCCTCTCTGAGTAAAAAAAGGACCACCTCACCGAGCTTCATGTCTGCCCGGTTTTTCATCTTCTGTTCTGTACATTAACATTGCACCGCATTCCTGGCTTCAGTTATAGCCAGTGCCGGCGACACCGGAATCTGCCAAAGGACTCCGACATCAATGGTCGCCTCTGCGACGACATATTCAACCGGAAATTTATGCACCGCACGACATCCTGCTCTGCGGAGAAACGACGATACATCCTGAGACGGGTATCTGCCGGCCAGAGGCGGAACAGCGCGGGTGCCGGCGCGTTACCCCCGCGCCCTGGCCCCTTATCAACTGGTTGCCGTTCTGAGTTGTCAGCAGGCGTCATTAAATTTTTGATAAACTGAATTATTTTTCTGCGTCAGAATGATATCGGGATATTTCCCGGAATGAATTTCCCTGCCGCCGGCGTTTTTTTGCCTGAAATAGTGCTGTCTGATGAAGTCTGCAGCCGGTCCATCAATGGTGTTTCATGCCACCCCTACCGGTTCGCTTGCGTATCCGCTTTTTTGTATCAAAATTACCCGATGCTTGTTTCAACAGATCCGAGGCACGACAAGTTAGTCTGAACCTTTTTACTAGTTCACCTGTCGACGAGGCGGGTTTTCTTGTGTTTTATGGCTGGCTCCGTCACGGTCACATGTACAGCATTACGTTTTACTGCCATCACAGCCCGTCACGCAGAGGTGCGCAGGGGTCGGTAAAAGGGTAAGGGGTAAGCCCGTACTGCGGCGCCCGTCGAAAATGGACAGAGTGCTGCCACTCCGGAAGCAGGATTAATTTCAGGATACACCCTCACTGAACGTTATCGCTCCTCCAGGGACTTCACGCCGGTCAGTTTATCAAGCGCTTCATGATTGATTTCTTCATCGGCACTGTCGACCGCCGTTGAAATGCTCAGCAGGGCCTGCAGCTCGCTTAACAGAATGGCGGCATCGGATTTAAGCAGTTCGTCAGACTCAGCAGAATCAATAACGGTATTGATGGCCTTGTTAGCACTTTCGATCATTTCCGTTACGCCGCCGTCCCGGCTAACAGCCAAGACGAGTGCGCTGATTAGCAGCGACTGTGCCTCAATGCGCGCTGTCAGCTGTTTCATGTTGGCATCAATATGTGAAATTTTAGCCAGCATGCTCAATACCACGTTTTTCATAGCGTCCGCTCCCGCTCCGGTTAAAAAGGGTGATTTTACTCCTCCTTGCCGGCCCTGCCTACAGCGGCGCTCTGGAAATACATACGGTAATCCTGAAATGCGTGCGGCCCTCGGCTCAGAAATGGTCTGTACCAGTTCCGGGATCCTGAGCCATCCGGAAACACAATGCCGCCCTGTCTTTTACATCCCGTGAAGAAGCGGAGCCCATAAAAAATCCACAAAAATCCACCATTTACCGAAAAAAAGAATGTCTTTACTCTCTAGCTGGCATGTTATGCACACTGTGCTTTGACGCCATCCGGGCGTTACCTGCACGGCTTCGCGGACCTGCCGGTTAAAATATAACGATATTACCAGCCCCGGCGGCGACCGGCATGCCACACCGTCAGACGCTGATACGCGGGCTGCAGTACCGGACGGTGCAAATGCCAGAAAAAAGGCGGATGCCGTTTCCACCTGTCTATGTTGTGGCGGGGGAAAAGGATCTAATGTTCAGAGGCCGCTGCCTGCTGGGGGCTTTTATCTCATCCGGTATAAGCCCGCCGCCAGGTCTGATGGTACCCACGGGAGTTGTACATAACTTATCCACCGTTTTTGTGGATAACGTAATGGGCGTGTCAGAATTCAACGGGAGCCTGTGCTATATATCCCCACCTTCCAGCGGTCAGGTCATTACATGCGTGCTTCCCGCAGGTAAGATGGATTCCGGTTAAAGGAAAGGTGCCGGCATCAGTCAGACGCCTGAAGGCTTCCTCAGTGGCGGATCAGAGCAGAAGACGGCGCACCGACGCCTGGCCCTGTTGCGCTGACAACCACACCGTCAAACCGGATACCGAGACAGCACCCGTCCCGCGTGGTCAGCAGAATAAAATCCACCCGCTTAAGGCAAGTGACCTGATCCGGAAGCAGAAGTTAAGTTGTCTCTCCCGCCCATAATACGGATAAAGGCGTGCATACACGACTGTTGTTCAGTTTAATGTACAGTTCTGGAGAGGCCTCACTGAAGAGTCTTAACGGTTCATTCTTTGTAGCCATGAATACCTGAAGCCGCTTCAGAAAGTCGTCGCTATTGTTACCGGTGCCGAAGATCTCATTGAACAGAATCGTATAGTTCCCGAGCCCGAACATCTATGCTCCGTCATTTAACGGGTTTCGGAAAAGTGATAGTCACCCCCCGCCCGCCTTTTTCGGCGGCCATGTCCGGCAATGTGCAGAAAAAAAACAATAAAGTTTAGTCGTAAACTTCCTGTGCATGGGATCACCATATAATGAATCAGTCCAAGGAAATAGAACAGTTCACCGGAGACGCCATCCTGCAGATAAATAAATTGCGTGCGACGCTGGTGTGAGCCCGCTGTAAATCATGTAGTTCAGGATGCACCGGAGGCATTTGTGTGCTGACGGTAAAAAGTATAGGGCAGGCTGACAGGAAAACGCGAAGTTACGAAAAGGCAATCAGGGTACTACGACCCGGGATCATTTATTACCAGAGTTATCTGCCGGGTATTTAGACGGAATATAACGCTGTTTAAGCTGATGCTCATTTCTGAAGTAGTCTTCGCCGCATTCAGCAGAACAGAAAGCCGTGCCCGCTACAGCAGCTTCATCCCGGCACCAGATACACTTGCCGTCCGGACTCGTTAGTCCGGATTTCCGTGCGGACAGGGCTGAAGCAATCAGCGCCTCCTGTACTTCATGTGCTAAATCTGCATCATCCATCATCTTCCCCTGAGCGTGAGTTATTGTCAGTTGATACACCTGTGAAAAAAGTCCCTTTTATAACCAAGTGTTATCAGTAATTATAGTTCATCCATATGTTTTTGAGTAAACAGCATTCACTGACAGCGCCTGAGTAATACCCATGTTCCTCTGCCTTAATAGGAAAACCCACTGGTTACCGTGCAATGCTAAAGTTTTAGCTGGTCCATTGCTGACATCGATCATCAAGTCTGTGTAAGCAGCTGGTATCCTGCCCCTCAAAGATTTCTATAGCTATCAATAACCTGATATCTGATGACATCTCATTAATTGAGAATGACTCTTTACAGGGCGCCATTTCTTGCAAGCTCATCATGAGCTGCTGGCTGAGGCTGTAGTTTTTGAGGTAACGGAAATCAGCAGATATTATTAATGCATCTAAGAATAGCTGTAAGTGATGAAGGTAAAAAACCTGTTTATTTCCGCCTGTTATGCTGGTCTGCAGAGTGGGCAGTTGAGGCAATACTCGGCAGGTTTTGTCGCCTTGTAATAAAAACAGCAGGTGCGACGAAAGCGCACGTGCTCCCCCTCTGCGTTTTGCTGAAACGGTCTGTAAAAGCGTTTAAGCGGGTTCCAGGGCAGGCCAAAGAGGGAAGGGGAAGCCTGACCGGTCAGCCAGTTAAAGTCTGCATGCTGACGCTGCGTCTGCTCTTCATCCAGCTTATTCATCCGGCCCTGATAAAGCGAAAAGACCCGAACGGCAGTATTTTCCCAGAGTATCTGCACGGGTAATCCGCTTACCTGTGCCAGACTCTGCCAGACCGGTGACAGAAAACCGCTGAAAAGTGCCTCTGCAACGTTCTCACGCCACGCATCCCGCTCACCAGGAAGGTAACCTGGTGCCGTGATGTCTGTGGGCAATGACGACGTCCATAATCCGTCATCATGCGCATACTCAAGCCGGCAAGATGAGAGTGATAATGGTAAGCCCTTATCAAATACGCTCATCGCATAGAGTACATTGCCCGTTGCGAGAAACGCCAGACGCTTTGCGAATAATGAGGCGGCAATGGCCATATCCGGCGCACCCGTTAACGGCATAACGCGACGCAACAACTCACCGCAACATTGCGCATCAAACACATATTCTAACGGCACACTACGCGCATCGGCCTCAGCGAGGGCACGTAAGCCAAAAGTCTTCTGCAGAAATCCATGTTCCTCAGGCGTCAGCATGCAGTGCTCCGGGAAAAGGAATGCACAGCGGTGAGTGAAAGAAAGGATCCTCAATAATCCGGCACTGCAGATTGAATACTTTATTCACCAGCGGTTCAGTCATAATTTCCTTTGGCGCGCCCTGTGCAAAAATTCGTCCGTCGCGTATGGCGACAAGATGATCAGCGTAGCGACAGGCCAGATTAAGATCGTGCAGAACCATAATGATGGTTTTGCCCTGTGTCTGATTTAGGCTGCGTAACAGTTCAAGCACTTCAACCTGATGGGCTAAATCGAGATAGGTTGTAGGCTCATCCAGCATCAACGTATCAGTCGCCTGCGCCAGCGTCATGGCAATCCAGACGCGCTGTCGCTGCCCGCCCGATAATGAATCCACAGGACGATGCTGTAATGTATCAGTGCTGGTCAGGCGAAGTGCCTCATCTACCTGT
This sequence comes from Pantoea sp. XAF26B01_ASV70, assembly GCF_054512635.1. Classification (NCBI taxonomy): domain Bacteria; kingdom Pseudomonadati; phylum Pseudomonadota; class Gammaproteobacteria; order Enterobacterales; family Erwiniaceae; genus Pantoea; species Pantoea sp. XAF26B01_ASV70. The sequence continues at coordinate 17,072 of NZ_JBTNCJ010000003.1, read as the reverse complement.
TTTTCATCTTCTGCTGACCACTGACGCAGCCAGGTTTGAAAAGGGAAACGCCCCAGGCTGACCAGCTGACGTACTGAAATTCCTTCAGGTGGGACGGGCGTCTGCGGCAGAATCGCCAGCTTGCGCGAGACCTGCGCCGTACTGCTGGCATGAATATCCATCCCGTCCAGTATGATCGTGCCCGACTGCGGTTTCTGGAGTCTTGCCATCGCCCGGAACAGCGTGCTTTTACCACAACCGTTACTGCCGATAAACACACATACTTTCGCTACAGGCAGGGTCAGATCAAGCGAGTGGATTACCTGTTGCTGTGGATAGCTTACGTTAAGCTTATGAGTTGAAAGTGACACGTCTGCTCCATCAGTTTACGTACGCTGCCGGAGCAGCAACGCCAGAAAAAACGGCGCGCCGACCAGCGCAACAAAAATGCCCGCCGGAAGATCCGCAGGCCGGAACAGCGTTCTGGCCAACAGGTCGGCAGTAACCACCATTACGCCACCGCCGCATGCAGTGACAAACGCCTGGCCAAAAAGACCATGACGTACGACCTGCCTTCCGAGGTGGGGCGCTATCAGGCCAACAAACGCCATGGCGCCGACCATCGCAATCGCGCCACCGGAAAGTATCACGCAGCCCAGCAACAGCAGCACCCGCATCAGAGGCACCCGCACACCCAGACCTGTCGCGATGGCGTCGTCCAGCATGAGCGCATTCAGATAACGCAGCGAAAACAGCCATAGCGGTAATGCGGCCAGATCGATGACGAGAAGACGCCACACTTTTTCCCAAGTCGCAGCGTAAACGCTGCCGCTAAGCCATACCCAGGCAGAAAAGGTAGTCGTCAGCGGACTGAAAACCAGGATCAGCGTGACCACCGCACCCGCGATTGCCGATACGCCCACGCCGGTAAGAATCAGTCGTAACGGCGTAAGGCCACTGCGCCATGAAAGCAGGAATATCAACCCAACCCCGCAGGTTGCTCCCGTCATCGCCGCCACTGGCATAAGCGTGGTGCCGAAGGAAACGCTGAAAAACGAAAGCCACAGCAGCGCCCCAACGCTTGCGCCGATGGTGACGCCGAGCGTGTCCGGAGATGTCAGAGGATTACCCACAAGCAATTGCATAACTAATCCGGCGAGTCCCAGTCCCGCGCCTGACAAAAGCGCAAGTGCCACGCGGGGTAAACGCAGCTCGTGCAGGATAAAGCTCTGCGCGCTGGCATCAGGTTGTACAAGGAGTCGCACTGTCTGGGGCACCGGCATGGACACATCGCCGGCACTTAATGCTGCAAGCATAATCACCAGCAAAATAAGCAGGCAAAGTAGCATCACCAGCGGCAATCGCCCGGCATACTGGCGTGAAAATGGGCCACAGCGAAAAACGCAGTTATCTGACATTATTTACCCTGCGCTGCGCCAGCACTATGAAAAATGGCGCCCCCATCAAAGCTGTCATGACACCAACCGGCACTTCCTGCGGCAAAATTATCACGCGCGCAACGATATCCGCCGCCAGCAACAATAATGCGCCAAGCAACGCACAGGCTGGCAGCATCAGGCGCAGGTCGCTGCCAAACAGCTGGCGGGCGATATGTGGCACCATCAGTCCGACGAAACCAATGCTCCCGGCCAGTGCGACGGCATTTCCCGCCAGTCCCACGACCAGCAGGCTGGCGATCAGTCGCACCCGGACGATATTTTGTCCAGGGCCGGTGGCAATCTCATCACCGGCACTCAGTACATTCATCTGGCTTGCAAACAGGCAGGCGGCGACTATCAGCAGCGTGCCGGGAAGCAACATTGCATAGATATGCGGCAGATCGTTACCCGCTAGGCTCCCGGCCAGCCAGAACAGCATTGTGTCGAGCGTCTCCTGATCGATAATCAGAATCGCCTGGGTAAAAGCATTGCACAGCGCGGTTATAGCCACCCCAGCCAGCACCAGCCTAAGTGGGTTGTGTCGTCCATTACCTGCTCTGCTGGCGAACCACACCAGCATACTGACAGTGCTCGCACCGAAAAATGCCAGTAAAAGTGTCAGCCAGGGGAAGCTAAGGGAAAAAATGCTGCTGGCCAGCACAATCGCCAGTGCCGCACCTGCATTCACGCCGAACAGCCCCGGGGATGCTACAGGATTGCGGGTCAGAGCCTGCATCAACCCTCCTGCCACTGCCAGAAAGGCACCCACGCCCATCGCCAGGCATGTTCGGGGCAACCGGGAAGTGCGAATGATGGTGTCAGCCACACGGGCGGGATCGGTGTGAAACAAAGCCTCCGCCACCTGCGCCAGCGGGTAGAAGCGCGCTCCGGACATGACGCTGAGCAGCATCATCAGCATCAGAAGGCTGCAACAGGACAGAAAGCGGGCTTTCACGAAGGCCCCCGGCTCAGCGCAAGCTCAACATCATTGAGGATCTGATTTGCGCCAATAAAGCCACCGGACAGGCTCCAGGGAACGCTGTCCACTTGCCATAACTGCCGCGCTCTCACGGCGCGCAATTGCTGCCAAAGCGGATGTGCGGTCATAATCCGGTACTGACGCAGAATAGCCGGGCTATCCGCTCGCAGCAGAATAAAAAAGATGTCGGCATCCAGCAGTGGAAGGTTCTCCATGCTGGAAAAACGTAACGACGTGCTGTTCGACTGCGCAACCTGCTCATTCCAGTCAAAACCGAGTTCGGATATCACCGAGCCGGGAAAGCTTTGCGGAGCGTAGCTACGAATGTGGTCGGGGCGGACTTCAATGACGGACACCCGGGTTCTGGCCCGTGCGCCTAACCGCAGACTTAACAGGGTCTTTAGGGCGGCAATCCGTAAGTCCCATCGTCGAAGCAGATCTCTGGCCTCATTTACCTTTGCGAGTTTTTCTGCAACAACTGTCAGCGTTTTTTTAAACTCAAAAACGTCATCCAGCAGCACCACTGGCGCAATCTTTTCCATCAACGGCGCAACGTCCTGATGTCGAAAACGGGAGGCAAAAATGATATCGGGCCTGAGCATCACTATTTTTTCAAGCGCAGGCTGGGTTTCCAGGCCTAACTGCGGCACCCTGGAAAACTGCTGTCGTAAGTAGCGATAGACCGGCTTTTCAGCCCAGGATTCAACGATTCCACAGGGCATGATGCCCAGCGCTGCCATGCTGTCTGTAGCGGCCTGAAACAGTGAAATGGCACGACGTGCAGGCGGTTGTACGGCCTGCAGGCTGGGTGAAACGCTGGATAACAGCAGCGCTTGCAGACAGCGCCGGCGAAGGGGCGAAAATAATAATTGGTTTTTCATCGTCGGGTTAAAGCCCCGGTGACAGGGCTGCCATGTTTAGAAATCGAGACTATAGCCGAGTGTGGCCGTGCGGCCCCGCCCGGCAAAATAACGGTCAGGGTCGACGGATGCACTTTGTGAATAGTAAGTGATATATTTTTTATTCAGCAGGTTAGAAATGCCCAGGCTCAGCTGCCCACGGGGAAGTTTGTAACCTATGGCTGCATCCACCAGTGTGTAGCCGGAAAAATCCTTTTCCTCATCGTCGAATTTTTTGCTCATAGCCCAGTTGGCCTGCAGGAAGGTGCTCAGCTCCGCGTTCCAGTTTGCCGACCAGCTGGCGATAAGGCGATCCGGTGCGATATTCAGGCCGTCAAGCTTTGCATCAAGGCTTCCGTTGTCATCGCTGTCGTAACGGCCACGCATATGCGACCAGGCGAGCGTCAGCTTGTGATCCGCATTAAGGTTGTAACCCGTGCTGACCTCCACGCCATCGATTTCCGTTTTTTCCCGTCGGGCCACGAATGCATCATCAACCAGCTCCACGCGGCTCCCCAGTTTTGAAGAAGACCTTATCGCGTCAGCGTCTGGAGGACTGACCAGAATCTGGCGGGAAGGCTACCGGTATGCAAAAGCCGGCGTCATGCTGTGCGATTTCGATAAGCCGGGCGAGGCGTATTATGACATGTTCAGCGAGCGGCAGCCGCGTGCAACCGCAGGTGCGCGGATGTCAGCGCTAGACAGGATGAACCGATCTGGTCGGGGCTGGGTCTGTTTTGCGAGACAGGAGTAGGCAGATGAAAAGAGAAATGTTGTCACCGCGGTATACGACGCGACTGAGTAATATTGCTCTGTTCAGATAAAACACTCCCGGACGACCGGCGCTGAAAAAAGCATGAAGTTATCGTTCCTGGGCCCGGACGCAAAATCCTACTCAATGCCTTATTAAATTTTACACGCAGGGCTCTGCGTGTTGCCTTATTCTCCGGCTGTCATGTATTAAAATTTTCCAAACCTGGTCTTTATTTTCCAGCCCTTGTATTAGTAAACAGTTCCCTGCCCTGGTTACTTATGCTACCTGCTTCTGTACTCATCTGATGCCAGATGAAAAGCCTTTTCCGGAACGGCTGCGTCACGGGCAATTTTTATGCATGTGAGGAAGATGTTTCGTCACTCAGTCATTCACGAGCGGCGTCAGCGGTAATCAATGAAGGTCTGCAATCGTGGATACCGACCATACATTAGTTATCTGATGAGGTGATGATTATAACCCCCTCTTTTCCGTAGTCCTGCCCGTATGGCCGCTTACTGATGGCGGCAATAAACAGGGATGGTTTATCATTATGGTAAATGTAAAAGGCTGTTTTTTTACCCTCCTTTTTCTGCCATTCGAACCAGCCGTTGGCCGGCACAATGGCGCGCCCGTGGTTCTACAGCGGCTGAAACATACGTCCACCCGCCGCCGTTTCATCACGTGCGTTAACGAGCGGCTGCTTATCCAACCACTTCGGGCCGGAGCCTCAGAACACGAGGTCGGGGTGGAGCGCCCCCTCACGCTCGCTGAGGAGCAGCACCTTTGTGCCCGGCGCCACGTTGAAGCGGTCAATGGGTTCCGGATCGAGTATGATTTCGTCCGGTTTCAGGCCAGATGATTCCAACTATTCGTCACGGTTGCTGTACTGCGCAAATCGTACGCATATAGGCCCCTTCTGCTTTAAGGATAGCTGGGTATACTGACGTCATAAGGATTTCGGGGATCAGACTTTCTTGCTTCCCATCCTAACCTTTCCATTGCAGAGGCTTCGTCCTGATATAAAATCGGGATAATTTAAAATTGTACTTATTTGAGTACATATTTCATAATGGTCATTATCTGATGGGAGTTAACAACATGCATTCAATCAATTTTACCGATGCCCGCAAACATTTCGCAGATACGATGAAGCGGGTCACCGACGATGCCGAGCCTGTACGCGTTATGCGCCGCGACGCACCTGACGTTGTGATAATCGATGCGGAAGAGTATGAGGCACTGATAGAAACGGTGTATCTGTTCAGCAACCCGGCGAACGCAGCGCATATTAATGAGTCAATGAAACAGGCGGAGCGCGGCGAGTTTGTCGAAGTGGAATATTAAGTTCACGAAAAATGGCGCTGATGATCTTAATTACTGGCGTGATACAGACAAAAAGAAGTTTGAACGCGTCCGGCAGTTGCTTCACAGCATAGAGGCCAATCCGCTGACGGGCATTGGAAAACCTGAACGGTTACGGCATCATAAAGACCCGGCGCTCTATTCTCGCCGCATCGATCAGAGTCACCGGCTGGTCTACTCAATACAGAACGGAGAGATCATTATCTATGCAGCCCGCTATCACTACGGCGATAAATAGTGATAACCAGTCAGCCCGCCTTTGAGTGCTTTTTCATGTCCTGCGAGTATGTTGAAATAAGGTCTGATGACCGTTCAGCCTATAAAAATGAAGTTTATCTGGCGGGTGACGCATCCGCCGTCACGAGATATGCAGGGCGGGGGTGAACAAATGCTAAGTCATCACGGGAATATGAATTCACGCTTGGCAGTATAACGCCCTGACAGCCGTTCAGATCTTCTCCAGCCAAACCGGCCTGAGTCTGCCGGGGTCGCATCTGGCGCGAAACCTTGGGAATATGAGCAATCCGCTAGCCTCACGCGAGGTTCGCGGGCGCGTCAGAAGGCCATAAACATTCCTTCCTGCTATGTCACTATTATTTTCTGACTCATAAGCCTGCTCTTCATCCGGAGTGTCTTCTGCTGTTGAGGGAATGGTGTCTGCTGAAGCCTCTGCCAGCTTAATCGCGATTATAGGATACGTGTGCTGAAATCGGTATTCAGCTAGTCAGAAAATGTAGAGACTTTGCCGGCAAATATCATGATGTCGCCGCGCGGGTGGTGACTGATGCTGAGTAAGTAATCCATTTTCATGCATGATTTCATCAGGTTAAATCAGCATCCGAAAAAACACCTATGTTAGCAGCAGCAGGACAATTCTTACGTTCAGATGCTACGCAGTCAGACCCCGCACAGATATCAGGATTCTACCTCATGAGAATGTACAACATCTGCCGCAGATATTGATTAAAAGCATGAGCATATCAGGCACTAGCTTACTGATTTGCCAACAGCAGGTATGCTGTGAATGGGTGACCGTAATTTACAACTCACTATAATTAATTACTTAGTTTTCTGAGTGAACACACCCAGCAGTAACGGGGGTAAGCACGGTGAAGCATGAGCCCTGAAAAGCCGGTAGCTGGCCCAAGGCAAAATTATTTTTAATATACAATTTAGCATTAAAATCCCTTTTAACGGGAGGTGGCCATACCAGGGAATTGTTTAACAGGCGCGTAACAGGCCTGACTAATCCTCATCTTCCATCAACGCAATCATGGCCCCTTTATGCGCCTCGACCATGCGGATATATCGCATCACCGTCTGGGTCTGTGTCCACGTGCCTTCCTGCATGATCTGCGCAATAGATACGCCTTTTCTGGCCATATCCTGCGCGGCGCCGACGCGCGCGCTGTGGCCGCTCCAGCTGGCGTAACGCCCTTTATTGGTTTCCGCGCGGGACGTCTGGCCAGTCTGCACCCTTGCCCGATACCAGATGTCTTCCAGGCTGGGCGCACTCATGGGCGCGGTCGGGACGCCGCTCACCTTATTTGACCGGTGAACGGGGCAGAACAGCACAGCCTCAGGCTCGTCCGCCAGACCTGCCGCGCGAATCCATTCTATCAGCCGTTCTGAAGAGCGCGCGCTCAGCGCCTTAACGATGCCGCCAGAATGCAGGATGGTTTTGGTCCAGCCCACGTCGAGAATAACGCGACCGTCGGCCGCGCGCGTGACGTCCCGCACCCGCAGGCGTGACAGCTCGCTCATCCGCAGCAGTGTGCCGTATGCCACGTGGACGAAAGCCAGATCCCGCAGGTGCTGCAGGCGGGACGAATGCTGCCATAGCGCATCCAGACGGTCGAGGTCCGGACGGCAGAAGGGCACGGCCTGTCCCGTACGCTCACCAGACATGACCGCGATACGGTTTATCTTCTTCCTGGCGCGCACAACGTCAGTCGCAACCGTTGGCGGCACAAGCCCGGCGTTACGGTGTAACATCGATATAAGTGCCGCATGCACCGAAATTGTGGAGGTCGAACGTCCGATGGCCTGCAGGTGAAACAGGTAGTCCTGCATGTCATCCGGTGTCATCGGCAGAAAGGACCGGCGATTCTCCTGCGACCAGCGCCAGCAGATCCGCATTACGCTCAGCAGCTGACGCCACGTGTTGGCCGAAAAGGCCTCCCGATGGCGGACAAACGCGGCCAGTTTAGCGTTGAGATCATCACCGACACTGGCGCTGAGAGAAACCCCCGTAAAACCGGAAATATCGTTCATGTTTGCTCCGTTTGCACCTGTTAACTGAATGGCAGCGCTACGTGAATTCTGAGAAAGAAGCAGGGGCAGTGCCCGTCAGATTTTACGTAGCGACGCCTGATTTTTAACCATCCTCACGCAGGTGTCGTTCAGCCGTATGCCGTCCAAAAGGCCACCGTGTTATATAAATGGCCAATAAAGTTCAGGATCCGGCCCCGATCCGCATGATACAGGGTTTATGAGGCCCTGTCTGGCCTTATATAATGATAATTATATAAGGTTAGAATTTAGGTAAGTCTCATATCAGTAGGTGCCATATGGGTATCCCAGTTTATAAAAATCCCATTATAGGAAGTTAGATTTACTAATTGATCTTTTATGGTACCCCTCATGATCGAATGATAAAAAGATAAGCTTATTAGTATAATATATTGAAATATCACGATTTCAGTAAACACATTATGTTAATCCTAATAACTTTTAGGGGACAACATTGTTTTGCGGAATTTTCTGCACTGTACAGGCTAATTTCGCACAATTAGATACCGGTTGGCTCGGCTTCCCGGCGCTTCAAATCGCGCAAAACACAACATGTGGTGGTAAGTTGCAGTTGATGAGAAATTACATATTGTAATAAGAGCATAGGAGGAAGGCGTGCGGAAGAATAACTGTTATTCCGCAGGGATAAGAGTGATGGAAAGAGAAGGGGCCAGAAAGGAAAACAAGACGAGGCAACGCTTCGTCCTGGCGAACATCAGGTGTTACCGTCAGGCAGAGTGTCAGTTCCCTGATTTTTAACCTCCTTCATTTCTTTAATGACTTGCTGAGCTGCCTTTTTTGGCAGCGCCTTAACACGCAGGTTATCGGCACTTTCCAAAATCGCCTTAACCTGATGAGTTTCAATCTCAATACCTTCCTTTCTAAAGGCATTACGTATTTTCAGAGGACCCGCCCCGCCTGCTTTCATTTCCTGCATGCGCTTGACGTTACCTTCAAGGTTTGACATCCCGAACCAACTCATTGTTTTACATTCCTTTTATGTAATTACCCTGTTTTTTTACTTGCCAGGCGTGTTGCATTTTCCAGTGTGGTATGCAACAACTCCTCGACGCCGCCAACCGCTTTAAGCCGCATTTCACGCGCTGCACCGCCAGATACTTTGCTCCCATCTTCGCGGATAATAGGTGAACACCATGAATCGCTGCCTTTAGGTACCACCGGTGTAACAAACTTAACTACCTTTCCCATGATTTGTTCCTCAGTTCGTGTGTGACAAATGATGCAGAGCACAATTGCTTCGATCACTTATACTTCTACATGATGGCACTCATTCTGGAAAGGCTGTTGAAATCCACAGGCAGTCATTAAGGCGGCGGATGATATATCTAGATTAAAAACTCATTTTCTTTCTCTAAATCGGCTGGATGTGGTTTTATCGTCAAAGAAAGTAGTAATTTGCACATGGTTTGACATTTATTTAGTAAGGTGTTTTTTTGTGGGAGGAAGTGAAGAATAAGAAAATCAATCAATAGGTTTTAGCCTTTTAAAAACACATACCAATAGATATTAACAATTAACTTGACTGCGTATCTTTACCGCTTTCTCCGCAGAACAATGAAGGCGCATAGAGGTGGATAATTTTCGGGTTGGGTTAGAGCAGGGAAGAAACGATCAAAAAAGGCTTCCCTTACGGGAAGCCTTTCATGAAAATTAGTTGAAATTAAGACAGCAGTAAGCCCGAATGGAACAGCCAGCAGACCGCCAAACAATATTTCCAATGAATATAGCGAAATGAATCACACGGTTTATGCTGCGTATAAGTGTCATAAATTAGTGCCATGATGACACCGGGGATCATGATGGCAACAAGCGAAACGGTAAGCGTGTTCATTCATGCTCTCATTATTAACTGTTACGGGTATTCTATCATTCTGCGCCCTGACAGTTGTACTTCATAAAGTGTTCCTTACTTTGATTTTACTAATCATGCTTATTACCTGGTACTAAGCGAAGAGTGCCTGATACACTCCCTCCCCCGCCCCTTTAGCAGCAGCATATTACTATTCAGTAGGTTACATTACGTTTCTTGCCCTTTTATCCAACTCACGCCCGGCTGTTTATTTTTGCTAGTCCAAGTTATTCTCCATATGTGGGAGAAAAACCGGAAAACCGATCCGGACCGTATCCTCAGCGGATCGATTTATTCCCGTGGTTTCACTGGAGAGACAGGGGAAAATACGTTCTATCACGCCAGACAACGGAGATTGAAAGTTTGGCCTCTCTTACCCCACGAAATGATGCAGATTTCACGCAGCGACGTCATTGGTCACAATCTGACCACTTCAGATGCTGCGCACTATTTTGACTACGAAAGCGCGGTGGCGCTGCGCAACTTGGCCGCCGCCTAAGGTACCGACATGCCCCGCTACCTGTTGGCGCCCGAGGTGGCCGTGCTGCTGTCAAAGGTGAGCGATCTCCGCAAACGCCTGTTCATTGATGCACTGTGGAACACCGGCGGCCGGCTGAACGAAATTATACTGCTGACAAAAGAGGTTTTTTTGCTGGTTGATCCGCTGACAGGTGCCCCGCTGAGTTCGCCATTCGTGGTGCTACGCACCCTCAAGCAGCGGAAGCCGGAAGCGGTGGCCCGCCGGCGTGGCCGTCCGACCCGGAAGGAGCAGCAGGCGGAGCGTGAAACCGAAGCAGAAATCCGGGATAACCCGCCGCGGGCCGTGCCGCTCACCAATCCGGCGTTTGTACAGCGGCTGCGGGAATGGTTTTCGACGGTGCAGCCGGCGCGCGCCTGTGGTACATCAGAAGTGAGGACGCGGTGCGCAGCTTGATAAGCTAGGGTGTAGCGGCCGCTGCGCGTGACGGTGTGACGTTTTCCATCCGGCCGGTGACGCCCAAGACGTTCCGGGACTCGTTTGCGATGCATCTTGTGCAGCACCAGGTCCCTCAGAAGGTTATTCAGACGCTGGTAGGTCATAAGGACGCGAAGTCCACCGAGTGGTATACCCGGGTGTTTGCGCTGGATGTCACCCGCCAGCTCGGGGTGCGGTTCACGATGGATCCTGCGGAGACTTCCAAACTTCTCCTTCCTGCCGTAGATCGGTCCCGCTGAAAGGAAAGCTTCAAGCGGGTCCTGTCACTCTTTACCTTCAAGGGCCATTAACTGACTGCTCAGTCTCTCGCCATATTTTTCCAGCGAGCTGATTTTTTCGCACTGCGAGTGTGCCCGGGATTCATCCAGTGAGGCCTGCTCGCAGACATTTGAAAAGGTATTCTTATCTTCTTTTTCACACTCCGCTCTGTCATAACCGGCCCTGCCACTCATTTCAGAAAGCAGCTGTGCGCCTCTGCAATCTGTTTACTATTTACGTTCTGCGCAGCGCTGAGCTCCTCAAGGCGGGATGCTTTTCGTATGGCTGCCTGCTGGCGATCGGGGCTGCTGAGCGCGGCTAGCATACTTTTCAGATTCGCATTTTCCTGTAATATTTTATCGTACCGCGTATTAAGTTCCGCCATGCTCTCCTGGTATCCGGCGGACAGTTCACTGGCCTTTTTACTGATAAATTCGTCACGGCCGCTTAGCGCTAGATCATATCTGGTCTGCGCAAGTCTAAGATCTTCCGTCAGCCGCTGGTTCTGCAAGGTCAGGCCCTCATTACGCCCTTTCTGCTCCCCTAGTGTAGTCGCATTCAGTACCATCCACGTGAAGCTGACCGACAGAAATACCAGTGTAACGCTGCTGATAAAACAGGACGCTACGGGATGATTTGTGATTTTTTCGGGGATCCATCCGGGTTGACTGGGCATGTGATGCTACTCCTTAACTAACTGAAAAAAAATTAATATATCAGATATGATCCACGCCCGGCACCTCAACACCTCTCATCGGTCCGGATTGGCAGAATGACTGAAATTATATAATTGATTGTAACCTGACGGGCATTACTGCACCTTTCAGGCGCATAAGAACAGACAGTCAGAGATCTTAAGTCAGTAGTGGCTTGAGCAGGAATTATGCAGGCGATAAGTTGATCAGAGCAGTGCAATGAGTAAGGCTTCATGAGAGCGGGCCAACATAGCGGGCTGTACCGGATAAACTTCTTACTTAAGTTTCTTCGGCTTCTTCCAATTTCCAGCGAGCCTCAGCCGGTTTATCGGCACACTTCTGGATCTCGCTGGCGCTGCGTCCTTGTGTTTTTGCCTTTGTCAGTTTCCGTTCACGATACTGTACCTTAAGTTTTTTCTCAGCCTCTTTCTCATGATGCTGCCAAATCAGACTGCATTCAGCACTGTTCTGCACCACCTCAGTCTGTGCAGTTTCGAGACCGGCAATCTGACGGATATTATTATTCAGAAGCAAAAAAAGTGCTGGGCCTCAATTTCCTGCATTTTCGCACCACAGCCAGTCACGACTAGCGCCGTATGGGCAGCAGTAAAAGTCAGGATCTACGGCTAAGGTTCAGCAATGTTCTATTAATCATAGTCTCGGCAACGAGTCAGAGTTGAGGCGCCAGTTTATCCAGCCATCTTAAGAGATTCTGAATGGAAAAATTATTGACCGGAGCGGAAAACATAGACTTGGAGGGTCCTCCCGGCTATCAGGCAGCGCTGGAGGCAATAGAGTGTCATAGAAACAGGTTACAATCACGTTAGCTGAGCATCACACGGAAATTATGAAAAAGTCCACTAAGCGTGATTTTTGCAGTGACCAACAATTTTGAGGATCTCGCCGTAAATGTCCGGCTCTCTCTTACTTCATGCAGGTCAGAGCGCGGTAACATGCGCCCTGCTCCAGGTAGCTCTCTCAGGACAGTATGCCCTTGCCACCTTTTTATTATCCAGTTCGACCTCAGGGCTGGCGGCAGGTGCGCCGGTCTGAAGATTCACTATGTGTGTGCTTAGCGGATCATTTTCCTGGCTACAGGCAGGTTCGGCGAAAATATCCTGCGCATCTGGTAAATAATGCTGATATGTGAGCTCTCTACTGATCTACGTAACCGACAAAAAAACACATCAACTTATCTTCGCAGTTTTAAAGAGAATTGCTGATTCTGACTAAATTGATTTAGTCTGATAAAGCCCCGTTCGTTCATCACATATCACATTGCTCCTTTTGCAAAACTTTTTGCATTGGCCAGAGCTGGCTCTGAAGTGACGGGCTTTAAGAGTAATCTTTCTACGGGAATTTCATGCTGAAATAAGGAGCAATTAGTCTTTATAAACAGACTGTTAAGATAATTTTAATGCGGGGAAAATTTGTGTCCCCCGCAATGCAATGTCATCTGTGCGTTTATCCTTTTACGGCCATGCGTTCGATGACGTTTCTGACTGCGGCATCAAGTTCAGCCTGACAGGCGGCAGATAGGCGCGAGAATTCGTAAGTAACAAGACGTTTATCTGAATCCGTTTTCTTTCTTGCAAATTGCTTCTTATCAGCAAATTCAGCCAGTTTTTCAGTAACGATTTTTTTGCTGGCCGTTCCCTGCTTAGGTTCAGCGCTTACAGCACGGAAATAACTGATGATCTTTGCTTTATAATTAGGATCAGATCTGTGGTTTTCTGCATTACTTTGCATGCGCTCACGAACCTTGCCTGCTAATTGCTCTGCGCTGATACCTCTTGTCCGGGCTCTCTCAGTCACATCAAGCAGGAGCTGGTAATCACTGATGGAAAGTTCACTCACGGATGGAAAGACTGAAATGACTTCCTCAGGTACTGAAGCCGCCTGAAATGCGCGAGTGACTTTGGCCGCCGAAAGCCCTTCTGCGGCGGCAATATCAGACTGGTTCATATCCTCAGGATACATCAGCTTTAATCGTTTACCGAGTTCACGCAGCGTATGCTCTCTGGCTGTCTGAATATCAGTGGCAAGTTGTCTTGCATCAGAAAGAGTTAATGCGTCACGCGTTACAAGCACTTCAAAGGCTGTTCCGTTATAAAGGCAAGCCGCCCGGCGGCGTGAACCATCCAGGATCTCGATATGTCCGCCTACTTCCCGGCCGATAGCAGGAAAGAACTGCTGCAGTCTAATAGTCCGCGAGATATCACTGACTGATTCGGGTGTAACAAAAACCTGGTCACGACCGTTGACGCTTGCATCGACGAAAGTCTTTGCTTCAATATCGACATGCAGAATCCTGGTCAGTACAAAACGTGCCTGGGCGCCAGACTTCAGGGTAAATATCCGCTCGCTGTCTGACTCAGTCATCATTTTAGAAAAACTGGAATTGCCCAGCTGCCGGCCCAGCTTTACCATTTCTTTCTTCATTTCACACCTCTGATGAACTCAATCCTTTTGAATACAGCCTGAGTAAAACGTTCGGCTTCCCGTTTTGCTTTTTTGAGCGCTTCTGCGCTGCCCGGATAAGAACCAGGATCGGCGCTGATAATGGTATCAAAGCTCTCTCCGCAGCGTTCAAAACCATCCAGCCGTGGGAGTACGGCATCGAGAATGTAAGACGTGAAGACATCACGCGCCAGGCCATGCGTCATCTCATGGTCACGCTTTGACGTCATTTTCGACATAAAACCGATATTGCCTTTTATACGCGGCGTAATTCCCTCTTCCTCGAGCTGTTCAATCATTTCGGGCAGTCGGGTGAGATATTTCAGCGTGGAATGAAAATCCACCTGAGCAGGTGGTGTAGGAGTAAGCAGTAAATCGCTTGCCGCAAGCGCATTCAGCATAAAAGCATCAAGGTGAGGACCGGTATCGATAAAGATAAAATCATAATCCCCCCCGATGCGGTCAATGATGGTTCGGCGCAGAACTTCTGAGGGCAACTTGTCTGGTAAATGCTCACTGACAAGGTTATTCCACTGACTGGCAATGAAACCATCATCGATAGAAGCAGGCATCACATCCACACCGGGAATGATTGTAGGTTTGATGATGTCCTCACGGAGCTGGTCAGCATCTAGATCGTTAAGCATTGCCTGTGCGGCTGTTTCCATTATGGAGCCAATGCTGTTTTCCTGACTGAGAAACATGGTACTGGATGCCTGAGGATCGAGATCAACCACGAGGATACGAAGATCATGCTGGAGCAGGTCCTGATGAACGCGCAAACCATGTGCCAGGGTAACGGTACTCACAGTTTTTGAAACACCGCCCTTCAGATTCACAACAAAGATAACAAAAGGGCCTTCTCCGGCATGCAAATCACGGTATTTAGGTACTTTTCGGTGGGCATATATTTCAACAACGTCCTCAATAGTCAGCGCATAATGCCGCGTGTTACCGGCATCTTTCCTGCCAAAGACATGTCCCTGTGCTTCCATTTCATCAATCGTCTGCTCAACAGCACGACGGCTGAGTTTGGGAAGATTAGCCACAGAGTTACGTGTGAATGTCTGGTAATACTGATCCAGCCCGAACTCGTTTCGTCTGAGGGATATATCATCACTCATACTGCGCAACATAGCGCTGGCCCTGCGTGCGGTCTCGTCCACTCCACCGTAATGACTTTTCATGTAAGCGTTCCATCGTCAATTTTTTATCGATTGTACACAGAAAAATAGTCCGGGCAACTATTTTCGAAAAGTCAGTTTTTTTTGTACAGATGGAAATGACAACTCTAGTCATTTCTCTGCTGCCCTCCAAAGTCAGGTCTGAAAGAATGAAGTAATTGCTATTGCATATTGAATAAACCACACGCATTACAAAAAAAAACCACACTTAAAAATAGATAACCTATTGTTATATAATATTATTTTTACTATTTTTCAGGCTGAAATTCCCTTTAGATAAGGAGTTTTCGAAGATCTCATCCTGAGATCTGACATGTAATATAAGCGAAGTCTCGGGAATTATTCTTTTTACGATAATCTTACTAAACTTAAGAATCAGAGGGCAGCAGCTCTTGTATTCTGGCGCGAGTAATCATTTCTGCAGAGACGGTTAGGTTATTCTCCATCCGGCTGAACTGAATCTGTGTGATTCAGAAAAAAACAGCTGAAGCTATCGATAATTTTTTAATCAACGGTGTGCGCTGGCGGGATATAAATTTAGTGGGCCAGAATGTGTGCTGGCGGGAAATGAATACAATGGACAAAGATGTGTGCTGAAGGAAACCAGATATGGCAAAGCTGAGACAAGTGAACTGACGGTGACGCATTCTGAGACAAGTACATTGAGATGAGAATTCGTGTAAGAGGATATACCATGATGAAGTGAATTAATAACCGTGGTTTTTGCCTCACCGAAGCTTATAGGTGTGTGCTGGCGGGTTATCTTTGCTGCAGAAATGCAAAAATGTGTGCTGGAGGGAGGAAGTCAGGAGAAATGCTGAAAATGTGTTTTGACGGGATAATCTCACCTCGTCAAAAAGCCATAAACATGTGTGCTGGCCGGTAATGTGTGCTGACGGGCTACTGATGAGAATCAGAGTCTGGAGTAAAGGTACTGGCGTGTTACCGCAGCCGGGCGTTGCCTTGTGTGATCATGTGTGCTGACGGGAGAGAAAAAATATCCATTGTAGAGCGGAAGGCTATTGTATGGACAATACCATCATCCTCATAGCACACATTCAGATATCAATTGGTTTCAGTTTGGGATTACGTTTATGAATAATAACAAAATTCTCTCTCGCTTTACGGACCAAAGAGAATTCCAGATAACCAATCTTCTGTAACTGATCAAGCGCTTTTTTAATCGTACGATTTTGTTCGCTCACAGAACTGCTGAGAGAAAGACGCTCACGTAAACGCGAGAAACTTACCGGAATAGGATTGGCGGGAAGACTTTCAATAAAGGTATAAATAGCCTGAGCCGCCTCCTTTTTGGGAAGTGCTTTAATGGCATGTTGCTGAAGGAGAACTCTATAGTCGAGCTGAAACAGTTCCCAGAGTTTTTCATCAGCCTCCAGCTGAACAATGTCCTTCTCAGCATCAAAATAGCCCGTTTTCAAAAGACCAGTCTGATAACTGCCCTTAGCATCGCGCCCGCGTTTGAAGGAGATTGATTTATTACGTAATTTACCTAAAGACTCATGGATCGAGAGTCGTAGCCTGCCATCTATGCGTTTGGCAGAAAAACCGCAACCCTTTGCAAAATCAGTGAATTTCAGTTCAATTTTGTTCGACGTCAGACCGTACCGGCTGAAGGCATAGATAACTCCTATCCACACTTTGAAATCGCTATCCATATTGAGTCGGGGACCTGAAATATTGATATGGTCGTAACCTTCTGCCCGGGCAATCTCAAGCTGTGAAAACAGTTCGGAAGCATCAACAATATTGTTTTCACCCTGCGATTTAGTGGGTTTAGGTACGAAAACACCAAGACGCATCAGTGCCACTGGCTGAACAGTATTGTTAGAATTAACTGTGAGCTGTTTATCTTTACTGATCATGTCACTGTAAAGCGCATCGCCAATAAATGACTTATCTGTCAT
>NZ_JBTNCJ010000002.1:0-578806 GCF_054512635.1 Pantoea sp. XAF26B01_ASV70 | reverse complement strand
GGCGTAAGATCTTCATTCTGTGGATGAAAGGGATCGTTTTCTGACTACAGTGAACATTAGCACTGTTTACAGTGAACATTCTACCTGGTACAGTGAATAAAGTACTGATTACAGTGAACACTTTACTGATTATAGTGAACGCGATCACCCTTTCAGCCCTTGTGGGGTGCGGCCTGCGACGATCGGGGATCTCTTAGGATCTCTATATGATCTATTAAGGATCGTTTATTAGGATCTGGTCACTGTATAAGTGGAAAACTTAAGGCCTGACATCATTTTCAGACGTGTTGACCACCAGCAAAAACTGGCCCGCAATCTGCCCACTGCCTGACCGACTAATCGGTCATAGCCGCATTCATTCTCAATCGATAAACAACTTCCTCACTATTATTCATTTTTCATCATCAACTACAGCGCGTATCGTCTCTCCATCACTGACAGAATGAGGAATACGGCACCATGACTGAACATGCCCTATCACGTAACCCCACAACTGGTGAAATTCTGGCACGCTATCCTTTACAGAATAGTGCAGAGCTGGAACAGACACTGACTGAAAGCGCATCTGCTTTTGCTGCATGGAAACAGAGCACCATGACGGACCGCGTTCGCGTATTGCGTCAGCTTGGCGAACAGATCCGTCTGCGTGAGCAGGATCTTTCCCGCATGATCACCCTGGAGATGGGTAAACCCATTGCACAGGCACGCGCTGAAGTTCTGAAATGCGCTAACTTATGCGACTGGTATGCGGAACATGGCCCTGCAATGCTGGCCGATCAGCCTACGCAGATTGCCGATGCGTGGCAGCGATTCCGTCCCATCGGGGTGATCCTGGCTGTAATGCCATGGAATTTCCCCTTGTGGCAGGTTCTGCGGGGCGCAGTGAGTATGTTGCTGGCAGGCAACACCTATCTGCTCAAACACGCGCCTAACGTCATGGGAAGCGCCACACTGATGGCTGAGCTGTTCAGGGCAACCGATCTGCCTGCTGGCGGCTTTAACCTGATCAACGTTGACAACGATGGTGTCTCCGTAGCCATCAAAGATGACCGCATTGCCGCCGTTGCCGTTACCGGAAGTGTCCGGGCTGGCGCCGCGATCGCTGCACAGGCGGGCGCAGCACTTAAGAAAACCGTGCTGGAACTGGGTGGATCCGATCCCTTTATCGTGCTGGCGGATGCCGATCTTGATGAAGCGGTTAAATCAGCCGTTATTGGACGTTTCCAGAATACCGGGCAGGTGTGTATGGCTGCCAAACGCTTTATTGTGGAAGCTCCGATCGCTGAAGAATTTGAAAAACGCTTCACTGCCGCGGTCCAGGCACTCACCATGGGCGATCCGCTGGATGAAAATACCTTCCTGGGCCCGATGGCACGCGCCGATCTGCGTGACGAACTGGATGGACAGGTAAAGGCCACGCTGCGTGAAGGTGCACGTCTGGTACTGGGCGGCGAGAAAGTGGCAGGGCAGGGTAACTACTACGCGCCGACCATTCTCGCTGATGTCACCAGCGACATGACCGCGTTCAGGCAGGAGCTGTTTGGCCCGGTAGCCGCTATTGCGGTCGCCAGGGATCCACAACATGCGCTGGAGATCGCCAACGACAGCGAATTTGGCCTCAGCGCCACCATCTGGAGCGGTAATGAAGAGATTGCCGATCGTCTGGCGCTGCAGCTGGAAGTCGGTGCTGTGTTTATTAATGGCAACGGCGCGTCCGATCCGCGCGTTACCATTGGTGGTGTGAAGAAAAGCGGCTACGGCCGTGAGCTGTCGCACTTTGGTGTGCACGAATTCTGTAACGTGCAGACCGTGTGGAAGAATCGTCGCTAGTGTTTACTGTGCCGACGGAAGATAAGCGGGCGCTGTTTTAGCGACCGCACTCAGCATTGGTGAGCCTGTGCCGCTCAGCATCTCCTCAGCCACCAGCCTGCCCAGCAATGGGGCAAGTGTCATGCCGCTATGGCTTACCATCAGATAAACGCGTGCTGACTCGCTGATGTAGCCTAATGCCGGCAAGCCATCTGCCGGACGCGACCGCTGTCCTGTTTCAATCCGCTCAATTCTCGCGCCTTCCGTGTTTTTAAACAGCCGCCGCAATCGACGCAGCATCTCTTTGCCAATCAGTCCATCCGGCGAGACCGGCCGCGCCGGATCGGCATGCTGATCCAGATCCAGCGCCTGCAGCATCAGACGGCCACCGCCATCCGGCCGCACATTCAGTTCCGGGGTAATCAGATTGCATTTAAGTGGGATCGGCAGAGGCTGGGTCTGCGCCAGAAAACTGCAGGCAACAGGATCGGCGCGGTTCGCATCGGTCATCGCCAGTTCAAGCCCGCACTGACTTATCAGTTCCGGTGCCCAGCGGCCGGTCGCCAGTACCAGCTGATCGCCGCGCCATTCATCCCCACTGGCCAGCGTAAGATGGACATCCTGCGCCGATTCAGTCAGCGTCGTCACTTCATTGTTGCAGACCAGCTGCCCGCCACTGGTACGCAGGTCTGCCAGCAGAGAGGCGATAAACAGGCTCGGATAAAGCAGACACTCCGACGGGAAAGACCAGGCGTGCTGAACGCGGGGATCAAGCCGCAACTCGGGCATTGCACCCAGAAGTGCGGCGCGGCTACGTTTCTCTACGGGGTAATCGAGCGTCGTAAGCTTTGCTGCGCGCTGCGCCAGCTGGCGCAGGGATGATTCATCGGCCGCCCACTCCAGCGTGCCGGTTTCCAGCAGCCATCGGGGCGATGCAGGGTGACTGGCCTGCCAGCGCTTGTGCTCGTCTATCGCATGGGCATTAAGATCATGGTAGCTGGTGGGTTCTTTGCCGTTGGCATTGACCCAGGCATAGCTGATCTGACTGGTTCCGCTGCCAGGATAGTTTTTATCGAAGACGGTGACCTGTGCGCCCCGTCGCGACAATGACTGCGCGACGGCTAAACCCAGCACGCCTGCACCGATTACGGCAATACGTTGTGGCATATCTGGTCTCTCCTGAACAGGGATGAGTGGAAAACTGCTACCCGCCGGTTCGTTTACTATTGCGAAGTCAAAGAAGTACGTCAACCGCAGTGTCAGGCGGTGGTTTCATCGAACCACGCGGGCACCGGATCGGCCAGGGTGAGCCACTGTTCAGGCCCCGCAGCCATCTCTTGTGGTGTCAGCAACGCATGATCCAGCGCGGCACGGACGCTCTTCTCGTCCATCTCAATGCCGATAAAGACCAGTTCCTGGCGCGCATCGCCGGTACCTTCCTGCCACTGTTCAGCGATAAAGTTGAGCGAATCTGCATCCTGTGGCCATTCAGTGCGCGGCACGCTGACCCACCAGCGCCCGGCATAACCCTGACGTGCCACCGCGCCCGCCTGCGACCACATCGCGGCATATTCCGGCCGACTGGCCAGCCAGAAGTAGCCTTTAGAGCGGATAACGCCGTCAAGCTGGTGGTTTACTGCATGCCAGAAACGCTGCGGATGGAACGGACGACGGGCGCGATAGACAAAGTTACGAATGCCATACTCCTCCGATTCCGGCTGATGCTCACCGCGCAGGGTCTGCAGCCAGCCGGGTGCCTTCGCTGCCCGGTCAAAATCAAACCGGTCGGTATTCAGCAGGCAGTCCAGCGGAACCTGCCCAAACTCACTGTTCACAATAAGCGCGTGCGGATTAAGCGCCTGCAGCATGCCCTTCAACTGGTGCAGCTGCGCCGGGCTGAGCAGGTCCGTTTTGTTCAGCACCAGCAAATCACAAAACTCAATCTGATCCACCAGCAGATCAACCACTGAGCGCTCATCCTGCGCGCCCAGCGATTCGCCACGTGACTGCAGATCATCGGCTGAACGATAATCGCGCAGGAAGTTAAAGCCATCGACCACGGTGATCATACTGTCCAGCCGGGCATAGGCTGACAGACTTTCACCCGCTTCATCTTCAAACGTAAAGGTTTCGGCAACCGGCAGCGGTTCAGAAATGCCGGTAGACTCAATCACCAGGTGATCGAAACGCCCGGCCTGAGCCAGACGTTTTACCTCCAGCAGCAGATCTTCACGCAACGTGCAGCAGATGCAGCCGTTACTCATTTCGACCAGCTTTTCATCGGTGCGGGAGAGCTGCGCGCCGCCATCGCGCACCAGCGCAGCGTCAATATTAATTTCAGACATATCATTGACGATCACCGCGATCCGCCGTCCTTCGCGGTTGTTCAGAATATGATTAAGCAGGGTAGTTTTACCGGCACCGAGAAAGCCGGAGAGAACGGCAACCGGCAGACGGGGATCGTCGGATGTCAGAGCAGAGAGTGTCATGGTGTTACCTGTGAAAACGCGATTATAGATACGTTATAACATAACATTAATGAGTTTGTTTTCAATCCGGATTTGTGTTTTTGTTTCGGGTATCAATGAGCGTTTTAAAAGGGAGTGGAAATGCAACAACTCACGCTTGTCCCGCGTCTGATGCCAGCCGTCAGGTCCGGAGAGAAAACCTCGACGATTCGCTGGCAGGAGGGCGATATCACCATGGGTCCGCTGAGACTGGTGAATCAGCAGGATGATACGGACGCGGTAATCGTGTGGGTGACGCAGGTCGACACGCTGCGCTTAAGCGAAGTCGCCGCGACGCTGGGGAAAAAGGAGGAATGGCCTGATGAGGTGCTGCTGGAAGGGATGCGCGAGCACTATCCGGAGATCAGGCTGAGCAGTGAGGTGCAGCTTATCACTCACCTCACGCCCGCAGAAACCCTGCAGAAGCTCACTAAATAGTGATCAGCTATGCTCAATCACCAGCAGCGCCATCGTATCGGCTTCCAGCGCCCGAAAGATATGCAGCTCATCGCCCGGATAGGTAATGTAATCACCCACATCCAGCTCCACCGCACTGTCGACCGGACCCACCAGCGCACGCCCTTTAGCGATAATAATATGCTCAATGGTATTGGGGATATGGGGCTGGGAAATGCGTTCGCTGCCGGGCTGAACTTCCAGCAGATAGATATCACGCCTAACGCCGGGCGGGCAGGAGGCCAGCAAAACGGCCTGATAATCGGCCAGATCGGCGGTAACCGTCAGGCCCTCTCCACGCCGAATCACCTGCAGACGACGCGCATCCGGCTCCAGCAGACGTGAAAATGGAATGTTCAGCGTTACGCAAAGCGACCACAGGGTTTCAATGCCCGGATTGCCATTACCCGCTTCCAGCTGTGACAGCGTAGATTTGGCGATCCCTGCGCGGCGCGCCACTTCAGCCAGTGAAAGACCGGCTCGCTGACGTTCACGTACTAAGGCATTGGCAATAATGCTGATAGGGGTATTCAAACGCACTCCTGATAACCTGAATGTTTTTTATATCGAACATAACGTTCATCTTGTAAAACGTTTTCGCAGTGTTCATTATATCGGATTATATGTTCATTATGAGACAGAGTGATGCTTTTTCCGCAAATGCAGTTGCTGGACAAAGGGGTGATCAAAGCGATTTTTCTGGTCTGCCTGGCTGATGGAATTGTTGGTTTATCCTATGGCTCGCTGGCGTCGGCCGACGGGTTTCCGCTCTGGGTGCCGCTGGCGCTCTCAACGCTGGTGCTGGCCGGGGCGTCGGAGTTCCTGTTTATCGGCATTGTGGCCGGTGGCGGCAGTCCATTTACCGCCGCCGCAGCGGGCCTGCTGGTAAACGCACGTCATTTGCCGTTTGGCATCGCGGTCAAGGATCTGGTGGGGCAGGGTCCGTCAGGCTGGCTGGGCTGTCACATCATGAACGATGAAAGTGTGGTGTTTGGGATCTCTCAGCCGCAACTGGCGCAGCGCCGCAGTGCTTACTGGCTGTGCGGTATCGGTATCGGCTTGATATGGCCGGTCAGCGTCATGATCGGGGCAGCAATCGGGCAGTTTATTCCTGATGTCTCGGTGATCGGACTGGATGCGGTGTTTCCGGCGATCCTGATTGCTCTGATCTTCCCGGCGCTGCGCCAGCGACGCACCCGGATCCCCGCGACCGTCGGCGCGCTGCTCTCCTTGCTGGCGACGCCACTGGTTCCGGCGGGCATGCCGGTGCTGTTTTCACTGCTGGGCCTGCTGACATGGAGATCGCGCAAATGACACATCAGGGAATGATTATCGCCGGGATTGCCCTGCTGGCTGCCGGAACCTATCTGATGCGGTTTGCAGGCGTCAGGCTGGGAAACCGTCTTCCGATCAGCGAGCGCACCCAGCAGATGCTCTCCGACGCCGCCACGATATTGCTGCTGGCGGTAGCGGCCACCACCACGCTGTTTGAAGGCCAGCATTTTGCCGGTGTGGCACGGGTGGCGGGCGTGGGCTTTGCCCTGTTGCTGGCGTGGCGTCGTGCGCCGCTGATTATGATTATTCTGGGGGCGGCGGCGATGACGGCGCTGTTGCGTTTTCTCGGCGTGCCCTGAGGATGTCATTAACCCCGGCAAAAGCGGGGATGTTATCGCAGTGAAAATTTGTCAGGATGGCACTCTCTCAGGCGTGATTAGCCCGATAACCTTGCAGGGATTGCTGAATGAACACTATCCGTACCTGTTTCCTCCTGATGCTGCTGACCGTGATGACAGCCGGTTTAACCGCCGTTCCGGCCATTGCCCGACCCGATATGCGTCCGCTGGGCAAGAACATCGCCGACACAGGTTCCGCCTGGTATCGCTTCCAGAGTAAAAAGTTTGTCTCACAGGATGGGGAACGGCACTATCGGGTGTGGCTTGCTATCCCCAAAAGCGATGCGCCGCCAGGCGGCTATCCGGTGCTATGGCTACTGGATGGCAATGCGGCGATGGCACATTTGACAGAACCTCTGCTTAAAAAGCTGAGCAGCGGCACGCCGCCAGTGCTGGTCGCGGTGGGTTACGACACCCATTTGCCCTTTGATGTGGTGGCGCGTAATTACGACTACACCCCACCCAATGATGCGCCTGATACTCTGGTCACTCAGCCTCATGGCCGCAAAGGCGGAGGCAGCCATCAGTTTCGTCAGCTGCTGCTGAACACAATTGTCCCGTGGGCAGAACGCATTGCGCCCAGTAATCCGCAGCGGCGTGCGCTCTGGGGTCACTCCTACGGCGGACTGTTCGTGCTGGACACCTTCTTTCATGCCGCCTGGTTCAGCCATTATTTTGCGGCCGCTCCCTCGCTGAGCTGGAATCATCAGCGCATTCTTACCCTGGCCCGACGCGCCGACGCCGGACCGCTAAAACATTTGTCGCTCTATCTGATGGAGGGCGATGGCATCACCGAACGCCGAACCGGCCACTCTGACGATCTTCAGCAGGAAGAGCGTGCACTTACCGACATCCTGCGCCCGAGCGGTGCCAGACTGATTCTGACGCGTTATCCCGGTCAGAGTCACGGCCAGATATTACCCTCATCGCTGGTGGATACGCTGGAAATAGTTTCCGGTAGCCGGGATTGATATCTGACCGGGCATCGCGGCATGATGGCGTTTCATCACCTGCCCGGAGTTCACGCATGAATCGTCCGCTACAGATTGGTCTTTTGCTGTTCCCTGATGTCACTCAGCTCGACTTAACCGGCCCGTGGGAGGTGTTTGCGCGCACGCCTGGTGTCGAATGCCATCTCATCTGGAAAGATCGCCAGCCGGTGCGTTCCGATCGCGGCCTGTCGATATTGCCGACCACTACGTTTGCAGATTGTCCGCCACTGGATGTGATCTGTGTGCCTGGCGGGCCGGGACAGATCGCCCTGATGTCGGATGACGTCACGCTGAATTTCCTTCGTCAGCAGGCCGAACAGGCGAAGTGGGTTACGTCGGTCTGTACCGGTTCGCTGGTGCTGGGGGCCGCCGGACTGCTAAAGGGATATCGTGCGACCTCGCACTGGAGTTCCATCGATCAGCTGGCACTGCTGGGCGCGGAGCCGGTCAGTGAGCGGGTGGTGCGCGACCGCAATCGTATCAGCGGCGCAGGCGTGACCTCTGGTATCGATTTTGCCCTGACGCTGGTGGCAGAAATTGCGGGTGACGCGGTGGCGAAATCGGTTCAGCTGCAGATGGAATATGATCCTGAACCGCCGTTTACCAGCGGTTCGCCGCATACCGCACCGCCACAGGAAGTGGAGCAGGCGCGGGCGAAAATGGCTGAGTTTCTTGCCACTCGCCGTGCGGCAACCGAACGAGCCGCTCTGCGACTACAGGCTGATTAGCTTACTGACACCGGGGATGCGCAACAGCAGCAGTGACAGCGCCATTGAGAAGATTAACGTAAGGGCGATGACCAGCAGTTTATCGCCCAGTGTCTGGATGCGGATTGCCGCCGCCAGCAGGCCAAAAATCAGATAGTGCAGGATATAGACGCCGGTCATGGTCTTCCCCAGGGTCGTCAGAAACGGCGTCAGCCACTGGACTTTTTCCGGCAGGCGAATGGCGTTAATGCTGATCACAATCAGCACCACCAGCAGATAAACCTGCGAGCCCGTCAGCACCACATCGTTATGGGTCGCCAGAAAACGCGCAAGAAAGTAATGACGCTCATACAGCCAGGTAAAGAGATAAACCGCGGGCAGCAGCAGCAGGCTGATCTTTATCACTCTGGGTGATGTCAGCAACTGCATCACGCGCGGCGCGGCCATCAGCCGACCCGTGAGGTAGTAGAGCACCCAGGTCCAGATTCGGTATTGCGGCAGCAGCGAAAAGGCCCGCTGGCCCGGGTAGAGACTGGCGAGCAGGTCATAGGCAAAAGCTAACACCAGCAGCAGTAAAATCCCCGATGCCATCAGCCCAGGCCGCTGAATGAGTCGGTCAATCAGCGGATGCGACACATAAATCACAATCAACGCAATTACAAACCACGGCTGAATCAGATAGCCCTTATGATGCATCCCGGCAAACCAGAAAAAGCTGAACCAGAAGATAAAAATCAGCAGAATGCGGCGAATTTTGCCGAGCTGCCACGCGGGTGTATGCAGCTCACCGGCATCAATATAACCGCTGAGCAGAAAATAGAGCGGCGTGGCGATCGTCGAAACAAAACTCAGCACGTTCAGCGTCAGATTAATGTCGTAATGGTAGCTGTCGTAGCTCTGGTAAAGCGTGAAAAACGAGACGGCGGTGATACAGGCCAGCGTCTTCAGCATTGCCAGTCCGCTCTTATTCACCGTGCGCCTCCCGACCATGGAAGCAACGATAGATGACCGGCAGCACCAGCAGGGTCAATACTGTCGCGAACCCGAGGCCAAAAATAATGACCACCGCCATGCTCTGGAAAAAGACGTCGCGCAGCAGCGGCAGCAGGCCCAGCACCGTGGTGAAGGCGGTCAGCAGAATAGGACGCAGACGTGAGGTCGCCGCATCAATAATTGCCAGCTGCAGCGATTTCTCCTGCCGGAACAGCCTGATCTCCTCAATCAGCACGATCCCGTTACGGATCAGCATACCCGACAGGCTCAGCAGCCCAATCAGCGCCATAAAGCCAAACGGAATACCGGTGAACAAAAAGCCACAGGTGACGCCAATCAGCGCCAGTGGCACGGTGATCCAGATAGCGACGGCGTCGCGCAGCGAGTTAAACATCAGCACAGTAATGATGAACATAGCCAGGAATCCCACCGGCAGCGAACTCAGCAGCCCGCTTTGCGCTTCACGTGAACTCTCCAGCTCACCTCCCCATTCAAGCCGGTAGCCCGCCGGGAGTTTAAGCTGGTCGATCTGTGGCTGAACCCGCGCCACCACTTGTGCGGAGGTTAACCCTGAAGCGGGATCGGGATCGGTCTGCACCGTCAGCACGCGCGTACGATCGCGGCGCATAATCAGCGGATTCTCCCACTCCAGCCGGAAGTCGGAAATCACATTGCTCAGGGGCACAAAGTGCTGCAGGGCCGCACTCCACAGCTGAATATTCTCGATGTGATCGACACTCTGCCGCTCTTCATCAGCCGGATAGAGCATCACCGGCATCAGCCGCGAACCGTCACGGAAAATGCCCACCGCGTCACCGCTGAAATTCATTCTCAGCGCCTGATCGATGTCACGTTTATCGATACCCAGTTCCTGACCACGCAGCGCCGAATAGACCGGGCGGATCACTTTGCTGCGCTCCTGCCAGTCATTGCGAACCGGAAACGTTGAGCCATCCGCCAGGAAAATGGCATCCAGCTGGCTGCCGATGTGGCGCAGCACTTCGGGATCGGGGCCGATCACCCGCAGGGCAATGGCGCTGTCACTGGCGCTGCCAAACTGGATACGTTTGATGCGCTGATTCACCTGTGGGAAGTTCTGCTCAATATACGCCTCGGTTTTCAGCGCCAGCGCATCTAGCTGTCGGCCATCCTTAACCCGCACCATAATCTGTGCGAAGTTGCTGTACTGCCGTGCCGCGTCATAGGTCAGGGTAAAGCGCAGAGCGCCCTGGCCCACCGTCGTGACCGTGGCTGCGACCTCAGGATCCTGATTAATGAACCGGGCAATATCCGCCGCCGTATTCGCGGTGTAATGAATATCGGTGCCATAGGGCAGCCAGAGATCGGTGAAAAAGACCGGCGTGCTGGAGGAGGGGAAAAAGTTCTGCTTCACGAGTGTAAAGCCATACAGCGACAGAGCCAGCAGTGCCACCATTACCGTCAGCGTGGTCAGGCGGAAACGCAGCAGGCCGCCCAGCGCCTGACGATAGAGCCGGAATACGATGCCCTGATAAGGTGCCGAGGGTTCGGTTTGCTCAGGCTGAGCCGTGCTGCGGCGCTTCTCACTCCAGTTGATAAACACCGGCGTTAAGGTCAGCGCCGTGACCCAGCTCAGCATCAGTGAAATCAGCAGCACCTGGAACAGCGATTTACAATATTCGCCGGTCGAATCCTGCGACAGGCCAATCGGCGCAAAGGCGAGAATCGCAATCACCGTGGCACCCAGCAGCGGCAGGGCAGTGCGCCGTACCATACGGGCAATGGCCTGCTGTAAAGGGTGACCGCGCTGGTGATCGATTTTGACCCCTTCGACCACCACAATGGCATTGTCCACCAGCATGCTGAGCGAAATAATCAGCGCGCCCAGCGACACCCGCTGCAGCTCAAGTTTAAACAGGTACATGATCAGGAGTGTGCCAAGCACGTTAAGCGCCAGCGAGGCGGCAATCACCATGCCGCTGCGCAGGCCCATAAACAGCAGCAGCGTTCCCACCACAATCGCCAGCGCCATCAGGAAGTTGAGGATAAAGCCATCAACCGACTGTTTCACCTCATGGGCCTGGTTATAGAACACCTTCAGACTGATACCGGCGGGCGTATCCTGCTGGTAGTGCGCCATTCGGGCGGAAAGCGCGTCGCCAACATCAATCACATTGACGCCGGGCGCGAACGAAATGCCGATAGCCAGAGCCGCTTCACCGTCTGCAAAGTAGATATTGGCGGGATTGTCGGTAACGCCACGCGTCAGGGTGGCGATATCGCGCAGATGCACGTTCTGTGGGTTGCCAGCGGGCAGAATCGGCAGATTAGCCAGATCGTCCAGCGTCTGCAGTTCGCCGGTGGGATGAAAACGGATCGATTCGCTGTCGACCCGCAGCGTTCCGGCACTGGCAACGCTGTTATTCCGGCTCAGCAGATCGGCGACGCGCTGCGGCGTCATACCATAGGCGGTCATTTTGCTGGCGGAGAGAGCGATGCGGATCTCCTCCTGCTCGACGCCCGCTACTGCAACTTTAGCCACACCCGGCACCAGCACCAGATCGCGCCGCAGCTGATCGGCATAGTTGCGCAGTTCGCTGTTGGTAAAGTCTTTACCGTGAATGACGAAGAAGTAGCCGTAAACATCGCCGAAATCATCGTTAACCAGCGGGGCCTGAACGCCAGGCGGGAACTGCCGGGCCGCATCGCCGACCCGACGACGTAACTCATCCCAGATTTGCGGCAGCTGATCGGCCAGATAGCGGGTATGAATATTAACGGTAATCTGCGACAGGCCATTGCCAGAAATGGACGTGACATTGTCCAGCGACGGCAGGCGCTGCAGCGCATTCTCCAGCGGCAGCGTTACCTCCTCTTCAACCTGCTGTGCGGACGCGCCGGGATAGTGGGTGACAATAACCGCAGACTTAATGGTAAACAGCGGATCTTCAAGGCGGCCAATGTTGAGCAGCGCATAGATGCCGCCCACGCCCAGCAGCAGAATGACCATCCAGATGCGAATGGGTTTATCAAGAAAATGCTCCTGAATACGCATTATAACCCCCGCTCGCGCTGCCAGATGCGCACCGCTTCACCGTCACGCAACTCACCCACTCCGGCGGCAACGATACGGTCGCCCGGCTTCAGCCCGCTGATGATTTCTATGCCCTGGGCGGTGAGACGGCCCACTTCGACAGGTCGATCTTTGATGCGCAGCGCCTCGCCATCCTGCTCAACCAGCCAGACGTGCGGTTGATTAGTGGGGCTGCGATCGGGATTGAACACCGCCGCCGCAGGCACGACCAGACGCGGCTGGGCAGGGGCATTCGGCAGGTTATGCAGCCTGACGCGCACCGAACCGCTGAGGCCGGCAACGCCAGGGAGATCAGCCGGACGCGGCATGGTCAGCACCACCTGATAGGTCAGCGTGGCGGCATCCGTCTGGCTGGTATGCTCTTTATATTGTGCGGTGAAAAAGCGGCCTGGCAGGGCGTTAAACTGCACCTCAGGCTGATAGTCAATATTCTGGATATCGAGGCTGGTGAAGAGGGTTTCGGGCAGCGTAAAGATGACGTCGAGCAGATCGGCACGGGTCAGCAGCGCAATGGGCTGTCCGGCGGCCACGACCTGATGATTACGCGCCTGTACCCTTGCAATCACGCCATCAAACGGCGCGCGAAGGCTAAGAAACTGTAACTCCTCCTGTGCGATTTTCAGCGCAGTCGCGGCGGCATCGCGATTAGCACGCTGCACATCCATTTCAGACTTTGAAACGGCGCTGCGCTGGGCCAGCGTATTGAAGCGCTGAAATTGTCGCTCCGCCAGTTGCAGTGCAGTCTGGCGGTCGCGTACCCGTAGTTTCGCATCTGCATCATTCAGGGTAGCGAGAAGCTGTCCCGCTTTCACGGGCGTTCCGTCACGAATATCAAGCTGTACCAGCTGGCCTGCCCGTTTAAACGCAAGATCGGTATTATCACCCGCCTGAATACGCGCAGGAAATACCCGGATATTTTGAGCGATGTCCGACTCAAGGGTGAAAACTTTAATTACGCGGGGCGGGGGAGCATCCGGTTCTTTTTTTTCATCGCACGCTGTCATAAAAAAACAACAGAGCAAAATGAGGATAACCTTGCGTTTAATCATTTTCTTCGCCTTAACATCAGCTTTTAAACTGCGGTTTGATAAGCATTAAGGCGTAATAAACCCTGATGCTTATCGCGACCGGGATAAACTTATTTTTAATCTTCGTCATATAAGTTTAACGAAGCGGCAGGGCCGCTTCGCCTGAATCGGCTTACGCCGCCATCTGAGAGACCACCAGCCAGGTCAGTAAGCCCACCAGAGTCGTTGCGGCGACCGCGAGAATAACGAAACCGCAAAGCATGATAATGCTCTGTTTTTTCATCAGAGTTTCCTTTTGCGAGCCAGAGTATAAACCGATGCACACTGCATCAGCATACTTAAACCTTAGCTAAACAAAAACAACGTTGTCATTCTCATAATATAGGTTAGATTTAATTTAGCCATTTTATGTTATTCGTCAGACGTTTCTTACGTAAATATGATATCGGTCATTACCTGCAGGAGGGGCTGCCTGCAAAATGCATGTCTTTTAATTGCGCCTTTATTTCATCGCTAAATGGCACGAGGTTTATATATGCTAAATAATGATAAGCAGGATAAAGCGTTAGCTTTATCTGAGCGCCCCTGGTATCAGCGTAGTGTGGCAGAGATATTCTCCGAACTGCAGAGCTCATCAGCAGGATTATCCACCGCCACTGCGCAGGAACGCCTGCAGAAACACGGTCCCAATGCCCTTCCGCAAAAAGCTGAGAAATCGGCTCTGCTCAAATTCATCGCGCATTTTAAAGATGTGCTGATCTATATTCTGCTGGCCGCGGCGGTGATCACCGCGATAATGGGTCACTGGGTCGATACCTTTGTCATTATCGGCGTGGCCGTCATTAACGCCCTGATCGGCTTTATTCAGGAGAATAATGCCGAGAAGTCACTGAAAAGTATTCAGAACATGCTTGCCAGTGAAGCGATGTTGGTACGGGATGGCAAACAGGTCACGGTCGCGACGCGCGATATTGTGGTCGGTGATGTGGTGATGTTACGCCCCGGCGATAAAATCCCGGCTGATCTGCGACTGTTTGAGGTCAATAATCTTCGGGTTGAAGAGGCGATTCTCACCGGGGAGTCGACGGTGGTGTCGAAGAACACCGATACGCTGAGCGGTGAAAAATCGCTGGGCGACCGTCTGAACCTGGCTTTTTCAGGCACTACCGTCAGTTCCGGCACCGCCGCAGGCGTGGTGATCGCCAGCGGCGGTGATACTGAGCTGGGCCATATCAACGAAATGATCAGCGGCATAAAAGAGGTTAAAACCCCGCTGCTGGTGCAGATCGACAAACTCGGTAAAGCGATCTTTTTCATCATCCTGCTGATGATGGTCGCCCTGTTTATCTTCGGCTATCTGCTGCGTGACATTCCACTGGGCGAGTTGTCGCTGTCCGTCATCAGCCTGGCGGTTGCTGCGGTTCCGGAAGGTCTGCCTGCCATTATCTCTATCATCCTGTCGCTGGGCGTGCAGTCGATGGCGCGGACCCAGGCGATTATCCGTAAGCTGCCGACTGTTGAAACCCTGGGCGCGATGTCGGTGATCTGCTCCGATAAAACCGGCACGCTCACCATGAATGAGATGACGGTGAAAGCGGTGGTGCTGGCGAAGAGCCGCTGGCGCGTCAGCGGAAACAGCTATGAACCCAAAGGGGAGATTGTTGCTGAGCAGGGCGACGCAAGTGGACTCTCTGCGGCACAGGATCCGCTGTTTCAGCAGTTCCTGCATGTGGTAGACACCTGTAATGAAAGCCAGCTGCGTCAGGAAAGTCAGGGACACTGGACGATTGTTGGCGGCCCGACTGAAGGCGCGCTGAAGGTGCTGGCGGCGAAGGGTCAGACGACACCTCAGCCGGTTGAGGTGGTGAGCAAGCTGCCGTTCGATTCCCTCTATAAATATATGTCGGTCAGCTGTGTTGCCAACGGCGAATCTTATGTGCTGCTGACCGGTGCGCCAGACGTGCTGCTGACGCTATGTCAGCAGCAGCAAACACCGGAGGGTGCAGAGCCGATAGACCGTGCGTACTGGGATGCCGCCATCACCACCTACGCCAGCGAAGGGCTGCGCACCGTTGCCGCCGCCTGGAAGAGAACCTCTGCACCCGTTACCGCGCTGGATCATGCCGATCTGAGAAGTGACATGGTGCTGCTGGGTCTGGCCTGTATGATGGATCCCCCACGTCCCGAGGCGATTGCCGCCATTGACGAGTGCCAGAAAGCGGGCATTCGCGTCAAAATGATCACCGGCGACCATCAGGAAACCGCAATGGCGATTGGTCAGATGCTGGGAATCGGCAACAGCCAGGCTGCTATCACTGGCTACCAGCTTGAACACATGAGTGACGCCGAACTGGCGGACGCGGCAAAAACCTATGATATTTTTGCCCGCACCAGCCCGGAACACAAACTGCGTCTGGTGAAAGCGCTGGAAGCGAGCGGCGAAATCGTCGGCATGACCGGCGACGGCGTCAATGATGCTCCGGCGCTGAAACAGGCCAACGTCGGTATTGCGATGGGTATTAAAGGCACCGAGGTGACAAAAGAGGCGGCCGATATGATTCTGGCCGACGATAACTTTGCCACCATCGCTGCGGCAGTCAAAGAGGGACGTCGGGTCTACGACAATCTCAAGAAAACCATCCTGTTTATCATGCCCACCAACCTGGCGCAGGGTCTGCTGATTATTATCGCGATTCTGATGGGCAATCTGCTGCCGTTAACCCCGGTACAGATTCTGTGGATGAACATGGCAACGTCCGCCACGCTGTCATTTGGTCTGGCGTTCGAGCCTGCTGAAGCGAATGCGATGCGCCGGCCACCGCGCAATGTCAAAGCACACGTAATGGACGCTTACGCCATCTGGCGCGTGGTGTTTGTCGGGCTGCTGATTTCAATCAGTGCTTTTGTGCTGGAAGCCTGGCTGCAACCGCGTGGTTACAGTGCCGAGTTTATCCGTACCGTGCTGCTGCAGATGCTGGTCACCGCGCAGTGGGCCTACATGCTTAACTGCCGTAACTCGGATGGCTTCTCACTGGATCGTGGTCTGCTGAAAAATCGTGGTATCTGGCTGGTGACGCTGGTACTGATTGTCCTTCAGGCGATCATTATTTATGTGCCATTAATGAACACGCTGTTTGGTACCCGTCCACTGCCGATCAACTACTGGCTGATTTCGCTGATTGTCAGTATCGCGATCTTCATCATAGTTGAGATTGAAAAACGCCTCACCCGCGCATGGCGGATGAAGACGCCATCACTGAGTTAATTCTGTCTCCGGGTCCTGCTGCGGATAGCTCGCCAGCAGGACCTTTTTAATCAGATAGGTCAGTGGAATAGCCAGTATCCCGCCCGTAATCCCCAGTAACGCCTGCCAGAACAGAAACGCCAGCAGCTGCGTAGTCAGCGCCAGATTGAGTCGCTTACCAATCAGCAGTGGTTCGATCACCGAACTCAGGCAGAGGTTCAGCACCACAAAGAATCCTGCTACCGCCAGCGCGATCTGTAAATCAAACATGATGTAACTCTGGATCACCGGCGGAATCGCGGCCAGAAAGGAGCCAAGCACCGGCACGTAATTAAAGATGAACATCAGCACGCCCCAGAAAAAGGCAAACTTCAGCCCGATCAGATGCGCGCCGACGCCCACGATTAACCCGCCCAGAATACTGGTCAGCGTTTTCACTCTGGCATACACAATCACGCTCTGAATTCCCTCCTGCAGCGCCAGATAAAAGGCCTGATGTTTTCCCTTTACCCGCTGTTGCAGTGCAGCTTTCAGCAGCGGCATCTCATAGAGCATAAACAGCAGCATCAGGAACACCATGATCCACCATGAGATGACGCCAGGGATTTGCGTCAGAAATGCAGTGACAATGCGCACTATCGCACCCGCATCCACAAAGGTCAGCAACTGGTCGGGCGTCATACCGATATCAAGCCGGGCAAAGGCCAGCGTCAGCTGTTCAAGCCGGGCCGCCAGTAGCACGGGCGCCTGACGGCTGAGCTGCATTAAATCGGGCGTCAGCACGGTTAACTTGAGGATAGTGACCACCATGATCAACAGCATCAGCATAATCACCAGCAGTGACGAGACGATGCGCGGTATGCGTTTGTTTTCCAGCCGGGTAATCAGGGGATCAAGCATGATAGCCAGTAACATTGCCAGCAGAACCTGATTGATCAGCGGTGCTGCCAGATAAAGGCCGGTCAGAATAATGGTCAGACAGGCGAGGATAAACAGCACGCGTGCCAGCGGCGGCCAGAGGGTAAACCAGCTCAGTCCCATGATTGGGCTCCTTCAGCAAAGATAAGCTGCAGTATAGATGAGGCTTAAGCTTCAGTGCTTTGCGTCAGGTCAGAGGGGGGAAAGGCTTCTCTCAGGGCTTAAGAGACGATCATCGGTGGCTTCTGACCCTTGTTCAACGCACGAATGCGCGACCAAAAGCTATCCGGATAGTTTATTTACGATCCGGTTTCAGCCGACGATCAAACCGGAACGGAATAGCCTCAGCCTGTTGAACTATACGGAAGAAATCGGGGTGTTCAGGATTTAACAGATAGTTATATTCTACAGGGGAGAGGGCACTGGGAACACGCAACGCAACCGCATCGCAGGCAGAGCACCAGGCGTCTCCATAGTCAGCCAGTTCTGCCGGTGCATCTTCATCAGCCCAGTTTACAGGCAACTCAGTGATATCAGCGGTCTGAATCAGCGCATCGGGAACATCGATGCGCAGTAGTGTGAAAGCATCCAGGATGTGTGCTGAGTGCAGATGGACCAGTGTTTCCAGCAAAGTCAGCGATGCTGTTTCAGAAACATAAACCATGGAGATGCCGATGCTGTTCCAGCGGCCGCCCGCCTCTTTTGCGCCAAATCCCGTCCAGGCTGTTGAAAGATACTTTGTCTTGGTCAGCCTGTAGAGAATCAAGAATAAACTCCGTGCTCCAGGCGCGTGATTAATTTCATGACCTCGTAAGCCCCGGTTTCAGACGCCATCAGTTCTGCGGGCATTTTCCAGCTCAGCGCCCTGTTAGGCTCATTCAACCATTTTTGCGCTTCATCCTTATCACCTTCGAACAGTTCAACTGCGCGATCAATGACACGGATAATACGTACCAGTCGTTCACTTTGTTCAGCGCTGAATTTCGCTTTCACGCTTCGGCTGAACGTCGTGGAGGGAATACCGGACATTTTGCGCAGGTCGTTTTGCGTAATCTTCGCCCAGTTGACGATCAGGTGAGCTACGTTGCCATCAAGGCCTTCATTAATCTGGCCCAGCAGGGCGACACCATCAGCGTTGTTCAGGCCTGCGGCCTGCCATAAGCGTGGCGGCCTGGTTTTGTTCGCAGAAAAGCTGAATGTTTTCATCTTTCACCTCCAATTGGTCATTTAACTATAACCATTTGGTGGGAGGGGCGCAAATTTCAGGATCTGATAAATCAGGAAAACCGGTCACTCTGAACCTTTCAGGGGCATGTGTCAGATCAAGTCGCGACTCACACATATTCATGAGTTTCATTCATATCACGTTATTGATATGAATAATGTGCAGATTGTCGATCTCATGAGCCAGTTTCTTAAAGAGCGAAATCTGCAATAGCGGGCAGACAAAGATCAGGATTAATCATCATTGATGAATAAAAGTAATAAGCCCTAGCTAATTACCCTACTTAATCCAATTAATCACTTTACGTTATGCTTTTCACACACAACGGCTGAAGGATAACGCCATGCCAACTGTAAAACTCAAAAATGGTAGAGAACATCAATATCCTCGTTTTTGAACTCAGTTCTGAGGATATGTTGCAAATTGCGGCGCTTGATTCCGCAACCAGCACATTCTTCTCTCATCCCTATCCGGCGATGGTGGAGTGGCTGACTGGCCGCAAACCTGACGTTAAAAACGCAACAGAAGAGGCTTTCAATAATGCAAAAACGCTATCTCGGAAAATCAGGTCTTGAAGTGTCAGCACTGGGTTTGGGCTGTATGGGCCTGAGTCATGGCTATGGTCCGGCGACCGACACCCGTCAGGCTGTTGAGCTGATTCGCGCCGCGGTTGAACGTGGGGTGACATTTTTCGACACAGCCGAAGTTTATGGCCCGTATCTTAATGAAGACGTGGTGGGTGAAGCGTTACAACCCTTACGCGACCGGGTGGTTATCGCTACCAAATTTGGTTTTACCTTTGGTGAGGACAATAAACAGCAGATTTTAAACAGCCGCCCGGAACATATTCGCAAAGCGGTTGAAGGCTCCTTGCGTCGTCTGAAAACCGATGTGATTGATTTGCTGTATCAGCACCGCGTCGATCCGGAAGTCCCTATCGAAGATGTTGCGGGAACCGTGAAAGACCTGATTTCAGAAGGTAAGGTCAAACATTTCGGCCTTTCTGAAGCGGGTGCACAAACCATTCGTCGTGCACATGCCGTACAACCTGTTACTGCACTGCAAAGCGAATACTCAATGTGGTGGCGCGAGCCTGAGCAGGAGATCCTGCCATTGCTGGAGGAGTTGGGGATTGGTTTTGTGCCATTCAGTCCATTAGGCAAAGGATTTCTGACGGGCGCGATTAAGTCAGGAACGACGTTTGGCAGGGACGATTTCCGTAGTAAGGTGCCGCGTTTTGCCGCTGAAGCAATTGAAGCTAACGAAAAGCTGGTCACATTACTGGGTGAACTGGCTGCCGGAAAAGGGGTTACGTCTGCACAAATAGCACTGGCATGGTTGCTGGCACAAAAACCGTGGATTGTTCCCATCCCCGGCACCACTAAACTGCACCGGCTGGATGAAAACCTGGGTGCTGCCGACATCACGCTTTCACAGGACGACGTGCGGCAGATAGAAGAGGCGCTTGAAACGATAGAAATCGTCGGCGAGCGTTACTCCCCTGAGCATCAGGCTCGTGTGGGCCGTTAAGATTCAGGCGGGTCTGCATCGAATTGTAGACCCGCTATTCCGGGTGCCGAAGCGCATCTATCATCAGCGCAAAAGCGGGCGGATGCTGTTTACGGCTCGGATAACAGAGATAATAACCGGGAAATGCAGGGCACCTATCCTGCAGAATCTGAATTAGCTTTCCGGATTTTACATGCTCCCTGATCGTATCTTCAGGAACACAGGCAATACCAAAACCCGATAATACGGCATCGATTCTTTCTGACAGAAAATTAAACGTGACCTGTCCTTCAACTCTGACACATAACGATTTTCCTTCCTTCACGAACTTCCAATGATAAAAGTTTTAATTTTGGCCATACGAGAGTTTGAGCTGCATGCTCCCCTGCGGATAAGCGGATATTGCCAGAGAGCGTTCCATTGAGTTGAACCTGAAATTCATGCTCCTGCTCAAGATCGGCAATACGTGGCTCAGATAGGCCTGATTACATAACGCGAGATTAAAACGGCGTGCCTGACGTGTCGAACATGTCTGGGCCTATGCCTTTCACGCGCCGTCGAAACGGTGTTTTATCTGAGAAGGTCATGGTGAGGGGCGGGTTCCATTTCCAGGCGAGCCCCAGGCATAAGAAAGCCTTTATCTGGCGGACAAATCAGTCTATCTTAAAGGAAATGATCATTCTCTAATGGTGTTTGCGATGAACGATAACCGTTATAAAGAGCGGGGACGACCGCGGGCGTTTGATACCGATGCGGCACTGGACAGCGCAATGCTGG
Source organism: Pantoea sp. XAF26B01_ASV70 (assembly GCF_054512635.1). Classification (NCBI taxonomy): domain Bacteria; kingdom Pseudomonadati; phylum Pseudomonadota; class Gammaproteobacteria; order Enterobacterales; family Erwiniaceae; genus Pantoea; species Pantoea sp. XAF26B01_ASV70. The sequence continues at coordinate 557,895 of NZ_JBTNCJ010000002.1, read as the reverse complement.
TATTCCGGCAAAAGGGCTATCAAGCCACCTCGATCGGCGATTTGGGCCAGGCTATGCAGCTCACTACCGGCAGCATCTATAAAGCTTTTACCGACAAGCGCACGCTGTTTGCAAACGTCTTCGCTCGCTATCTCTCAATGCGCAACAGCAGTTTAGCCGCGCGGCTGGCGCAATGTGAAAATGGCCGTGAGCAACTGGCGACGCTACTCAATTTTTATGTGGATTCAGTGCGCGATGTCGAAGGTGAGCGCGGCTGTCTGGTGGCTGTCAGCGCCGTGGAGCTGCAAACTCTGGATGAGGAACTTGCCGGAGCCGTCAGCGCGGCGCTGATACGCAACCAGCAGAATCTGCAGCAGATAATCAGCCTGGGTCAGCAGGATGGTTCGGTCAATCCTGCACTGGACAGAGACGCCACCGCTTCGTTAATGCTATGCATTGTTCTGGGGATGCGGGTCGCCGGTAAAGTTGCTGCGACCCGGCCCGATGCCAGCATCATCCCCCTGGCGCTGAAGTTACTCGACTAAATTTTTTACTCATTAAGGAAGTGATCGTTTCCTTAATATCCGGAGGTTTTATGCACGAATATCCACTCTACCAGCACCACTTTATTAACATTGACTCGCAGCGGCTGCACTACCTCAGCGCAGGCAGTGAACACGCTGAGGCTGTGGTTTTGCTCGCGGGTTTCCCGCAAAGCAGTTATGCCTGGCGGGAGGTTATTCCCTTGCTTGCCAGCCGCTTTCAGGTGATCGCACCCGACCTGCCAGGGCAGGGTGATTCTGACTTTCCAGCCAGTGGTTACGACACTGACAGCGTGGCAGAGCGCATACTGGCGCTGCTGAACCAGCTGGGTATCGAACGCTTTCATCTGGCCGGGCATGATATCGGGGCGTGGGTCGCCTGGTCACTGGCGGCAGGCCATCCCGAAAAGGTCAACCGTCTCGCGCTGCTGGATGGCGGCATTCCCGGTATCACGCTGCCTGACTTACTGCCAATGGTGGGTGATAGCGCCTGGAAAACCTGGCATTTTGGATTTCACTGTGTGGATGATTTACCGGAAGCGCTGATCACTGGCAGAGAGGCGATCTACCTGGACTGGTTTTTTAACCGTAAGTCAGCCAATCCACATCGCATAGATGCGGCGGCCCGTCATGAATATCTGCGCGTTTTTCAGCAGCCCGGGGCCCTGCGGGCCGGACTGGCTTTTTACCGCGCTTTTGCACAGTCGGCAGAGCAGAATCGACAGCGCGCGTTAAAAGGCAAACTGGCTTTACCGCTGCTGGCTGTCAGTGCCGACCAGGGATCGATACCCGATATGGCCACCCCGCTGCGCACCGTAGCGCATAAGGTTAGCAGTGAAACTGTTCTCAACTGCGGCCATTTTATTCCCGACGAACAACCCGAGAAATTAGCGGAAATACTGGCAGACTTCTTTATTCCCTCTCCGGATAAAAGCGAAATATCACCTCAGTGACAGTAGGGAAAGTAATGTCGTGTGGCGGATTATTAATATTATTGCTGATCTGCTGTTATCTCATACAGGTTTCCAATAAATAACACTATCTTATTGATTTTTAAGTATGTATAGCAGGCTGTTGCGCGTTGCTTTCTGTCGCGTGCTGTGAATAAATAAACGGTCATCAACGTCCGCCATCAGGATGAGATTAAAATAGCGGTCGGCAGCAGAGTGTCGATCGCATATTGCCGGGGCTGCTATGAATCAGGAAAAAGCACGACTGGCCGGGGAAATAAAAGCCAGAGTTAATGAACTTGAATCGCAGTTAGTGGCGATTCGACGTGATATCCATGCGCATCCGGAATTAGGCTTTGATACGCTGCGCACCGCCAGTCTGGTCACAGAGTATCTGCAGGCGCTGGGACTCAATCCCCGCACCGGCGTTGGCCGCAGCGGTGTTGTGGTAGATATCGACGGCGCAGAGCCGGGTAAGACCCTGCTGTTGCGCGCCGACATGGACGCGTTGCCGATCCATGAGCAGACCGGTTTACCGTTTGCCAGCCGCTATCCCGGAAAAATGCACGCCTGTGGGCATGATATTCACACCGCAACGATGCTGGGTGTCGCAACGATCCTGCCGCACTATCGTCAGCAGCTCAAAGGCCGGGTCCGGCTGATATTCCAGCCCGCGGAGGAGACGCCAGAAAGTGGCGCTGAGGCGATGATCGCGGACGGCGCGGCAGATGGCATCGACTGGGCCGTGACCCTGCATAACAAGCCTGAACTGGCTGCGGGGGAAGTCGCCCTGACGCGCGGGGCCAGTACCGCCTCCAGCGATGAATTCGACGTTACGGTGCATGGCGTATCGACCCACGCGGCACGTCCTCACATGGGCACCGATCCTATCATCGCGACCGTGCATCTCATCAGCCAGCTACAGACCCTCATCTCGCGTGAACGCGATCCCGCTCACTCCGCCGTATTGACCATCGGGCACATTCAGGGTGGTACCACCCACAATATCATTCCCGATAGCTGCCTGTTTCAGGGCACCATCCGTACTAAGTCGCCGGAAGTACGCGCTGCTATGGAAACCTCGTTTAAACGGATGTGCGAAGGGGTGGCGCTGGCGCAAAACGTACGGGTGGAGGTTAACTTCCAGCGTGGCGTGCCGCCTCTGATGAATGACGATCGCCTGATCGATTCACTGGAACAGATTCTGTCGCATCAGTTTGATAAGCCTATCATCGCGCAGCCCAGCGCCAGCTTTGGAGCCGAAGATTTTTCACTGTTCACGGAACGGGTACCGGGCTGCCAGATTCATATTGGATCGGCCACGCCGGGCCGTGACGATCACCTGCATAACTCCGACTATCAGCCGGACGAACGCAGCATTACCGCCGGGACGCAGGCGCTGACCCGCCTTGCAATTGATTTACTCTCTTAATAATAAATAAATGAGGTTTATATGATGATGCTTAACCGCCTGTTCACGGCTTCTCTGACCGTGGCACTGCTCGCCACTTCCGCGTTGAGCCAGGCGAAAGATTTCGGCACCCTGAAGTTTGCGACTGAAGCGGCTTATCCTCCGTTCAACCAGACCACACCGAGCGGCAAAATCGTCGGCTATGAGCCGGATATGGTGGCGGAGCTGGCTAAACGTGCTGGCTTTAAATATGAAATCATCGCCCAGAAATGGTCGGGCATGATCCCGGGTCTTATCGACGGTAAATATGATGCGGTGATCGATGCGGTGACCGTAACGCCAAAACGTGCTGAAGCGATCGATTTTACCCATCAGTACACCGTCAGTGTCTCCAGCTTTGTGACTGCGAAAAAAAGCCCGCTGGCCACGCTGCCAGGCAGCGGCACGATTGTGACGGCGGATGATGACGCCGGCATGAAAAAAGCGATCGACGATCTGAAAACCACCTTCAAAGGGAAAACCATTGCGGTTCAGGTCGCCACCATTCAGGCGGATTTCCTGCAGAAATACCTGGGCGACGTTGCCACTATCCGCACCTATCAGGCGGGTCCTGAAACCTTTGCCGACCTGATGAATGGCCGGGTGGATGCCGTCATGGCGTCTCGTACAAATCTCAACGCCTTTGTGAAAAAACATGCTGAGGCGATCAGCAGCAGCGGCTATGGCTTCTCCGGTGGCGTGCTCGGCGCAGGCTCGGCGATTGGTCTGCGTAAAGGCAACAGTGAGCTGCAGCAGGTGCTGAATCAGGCGCTGGACTCCATGATCAAAGATGGGACGCTGAGCAAACTGTCGATCAAATGGTTTGGCGAAGATGTCGCGCCGAAAGCGTAACCGCTGATGCTGATGAATATTGACTGGCAGATACTGGGCTTCGGGGATGAGGGCTGGGGTGGCGTCCTGCTTAACGCCGCCGCCGTCACCGTCAGCGTGTCACTCTGCGCCTGGCTACTGGGTGCGTTGCTGGGCAGCGTGCTCTGCTGGATGCAGATTGCCGGTTCACGCTGGCAGCAGCGACTGGCGGCAGGCTACATCACACTGTTTCGCGGCGTGCCGGAACTGCTGGTGATCTACCTCTTCTACTTCGGTGGACGACAGGTGGTCTCCACCGTGGGCAACGCGCTGGGCTTCCAGGGACCCTTCGATGTGAACGGCTTTGTGGCGGGCGCGATTGCCATCGGGCTGATCTCCGGTGCCTATCAGAGCGGGGTGTTCCGTGGCGCTTTCTACGCCATTCCCGGCGGAACGCTGGAAGCGGCGACCGTGACCGGCATGGGACGGCTGATGATGTTTCGCCGCATCATCGTGCCGCAGGCGTTACGCACTGCGCTGCCCGGCATGGGCAACCAGTGGCAATCGGTGATCAAAGAGTCGGCGCTGGTCTCGGTAACCGGACTGGTGGAAACGATGAACCAGGTCTCCACCGCAGCCAACTCCACCCAGATGTCCTTTTTCTTCTACAGCGTGGGGGCGGTGATCTACCTGATTATCACCACCTGTTCCGATATGGTTTTCCGCTACGTGGAAAAGTTTGCGATGCGCGGTCAACAGCGCGTGAAGGGGTAAGGAGTCCACGTGGATATCATGTTTTTACAGCAGACGCTGCTGGCGCTGCTGAAAGGATTGCCGCTGACCATCAACCTGGCGCTGCTCTCACTCTTTGGCGGCGGCGTGCTGGCGCTGCTGCTTAACCTGCTGCGCATGACGCGTGTCGGCAGCGTTTTCTGTCGCTTCTACGTCTGGCTATTTCGCGGTACGCCACTGCTGATCCAGATCTTTATGGTCTATTACGGCCTGGGCAGTTTACCTGCGGTGCGGGAAAGCCTGTTCTGGCCGCTGCTGCGCGATCCCTACTGGTGCGGCTTACTGGCGCTGATTCTCAATGATGCCGCCTATACCTCGGAGATCCTGCGCGGCGGGCTGCGTGCCGTCAGTCAGCAGTCGCTGGAGGCCGCTAAAGTCTCAGGCATGTCGTCGTATAAAATCTTTACCCGCATCACCTTACCGATTGCGATTCGACAGGCATTGCCGGCCTACAGCAATGAGATCATCTCGATGATCAAAGCAACGTCGCTGGTCAGCACTATCAGCCTGATGGAGATGACCGGCATTGCCGACTCGATAGTCTCTTCCACTTTCCGGGCGCTGGAGGTGTTCCTGAGCGCGGCGGTGATCTACCTGATACTCACCATGCTGGTCAGCAAAGGCGTATCGATGCTGGAACGACGCTTATCACCTTACTATTTTGGAGCACGCTCATGACCGCACCTACCATCATGCTGAGTCATCTCAGAAAGAGTTATGCGGGACACGAAGTGCTGCACGACATTAGCCTGACCGCGCAGGATGGCGATGTGATATCGCTGATTGGTGCCAGTGGGTCGGGCAAAAGTACGCTGTTACGCTGCATCCCGTTTCTTGAAGTACCACAGGCGGGTGAAATTGCGGTAGGCGAGGTGAACGTTACGCTGGATAACGCCGACGAAAAACTGAGCCGCGAGCAGCGCCGTCGCATCAAGCTGATGCGAATGCAGCTCGGCTTTGTATTTCAGAGCTTCAACCTGTGGCCGCATAAAACGGTGATGCAGAACATCATTGAAGCGCCGGTTCATGTGCAGAAGCGCAGCCATAAAGAGGCGATTGAAGAAGCAGAAGCGCTGCTCCATAAAGTGGGACTCTATGCAAAACGCGACGCCTGGCCGTCACAGCTTTCCGGCGGACAGCAGCAGCGTGTGGCGATTGCCCGGGCGCTGGCGCAGCAGCCGAAAGCGATACTGTTCGATGAGCCAACTTCAGCGCTGGATCCGGAGCTGGTGGGCGAAGTATTGCGGGTGATCCGCAGTCTGGCGGAAGAGGGACGTACCATGATTATCGTCACCCATGAAATGGGCTTTGCGCGTGACGTGTCGAACAAAGCGGTGTTTCTGCACCAGGGCATGATTGAGGAGTCCGGTTCGCCGGAGCAGGTGTTTCTCGATCCGATCTCGCCACGCTGCCGCGCCTTTGTGAACAGCCACTTTGAGCGTAATGCAGGCTGAATTGGCATTCTGATAAGGCTGACGCGCGAAAATTTCATGTTTTGAGATAACAAAACCCCGGAAGATTATCCGGGGTTTTTTACAGCAGCCAGACCACGTTATCCAGAACGATCAGCGCGATCTCACGCCCGGTCCTGAGACGATGCAGCAGCAGCAGGGCGGCCCGCTTCAACCATTGCCTGCCATTGCTGATAGCTGGGGCGGCTCTGGATTTTTGCATACCACGCTTTCAGGGCGCGACACTCGTCAGGAACAGCAAGATTCACCAAAGCCGCGAAAATCATTCCGCCGGTTACGGCGATATCCGCCATCGAAAATGTATTGCCCGCGACATAAGGTTGTGAGCGTAAAACGCCGTCAAAGTAGTGCATCCCTCTGATGGCCTTTTCACGCATCTTCGCACCCCATTCCGGATTCTGATAGAGCTCCACCTCCGGCCCCAGTCCTGCTGTGGCATGATGGAAATAGACGCTGACCGCATCAAGAAATTCGATCTCAGCCCGTTTGGTCATCATATGGATAACGCCTTTTTCTGCCGGCGTGACGCCAGTCAGAACCGGATTCTCATCCAGCACATCGAGATATTGCGTAATGGCGGTGCATTCAGCGATCAGCGTTCCGTCATTCAGCGCTAAAACCGGCAGGGTTCCTGAATAATTGATCGCTAAAAATTCAGGTTTTTTATGCTCACCTTTCCACAGGTTGACCGGAATAAATGCGACCTCAGAAAGCAATCCCTTTTCCGCCAGGGCAATCCTGACCCGTGCAGGATAAGGGCCATCATACCAGTCATAAATCTTCATCGCGGGGAGTGACGGAACTGCAGATGCATTGTGGATATCAGTCATGATTAAGTTACCTACCTGTCAATTGGTAGGTTGATTGTGGTGCTGAACTTTCCTTATGTCAATCCCTGTCTACCAGTTGGCAGGTAAATATTTTCCCCTTATAATGCGTCTCCACCTCCTGAAGGAAAACTGAGTTATGAGCCTGAACGCGCGGGAAGCCATTCTGGCCGCAGCAAAAAGTGCTGCCCAGAATCATGGCTATAACGGGATTAATTTTCGCAGTATCGCTGACGAGGTAGGCATCAAGAATGCCAGTATCTATTATCACTTCGCCAGTAAGGCCAATCTGGGGGCCGCGGTTGCCAGCCGATACTGGCAGGATACGGCTGAGGATTTAAAGACTATACGCGAGCAAAGTGCCTCACCGGATGAAGCGTTGCAGCGCTATCCGCAGATTTTCCGCAAGTCGCTTGAAGATGCCAACCGGCTCTGTCTCTCCAGCTTTATGGCGGCGGAATATGAAGATCTGCCCGAGGAAGTGAAGCGTGAGGTTCAGTGTTTTGTCGATGCGAACGTCAAGTGGCTGACAGAGGTCCTTTGCGAAAAGTCGCCCGATAACGCGGAGAAAAATGCGCAGCGTGCGCTGGCAATTTACACCGCAGTTGCTGGCGCGCAGTTAATAGCCCGCACGCGCCAGGATATAACCATTTTTGATAACCTGATTGCGACCTATCAGGAGAGCGGCCTGATTCCGCTGTCACACTGAATTAAAACGACACCGCGCCTGAAAGAGATGCAGGCGTCAGCACTCAGAGCTTCAGGGCTATCAGTGAAAGCAGCAGTGAACATTCAGGGTTAAATTGCACTATGGCGCAAGCCGCCTGCCAGTTGTGTGAACACGTCGATCATCTTTGGCAGCGCCTTTTCCGGCTCGCTGCTGGAAGCGACCCACAGTGCGGCATTCAGCGCCGCGCTGTTCAGCAGATGAGCGGCGGCATCGGCGTCGACCGGCTTCATTATCCCGCTGTCGATAAGACGGGTAATCGTTTCACGCGTGGCTTCCAGGCAGCTGTTCTGGCTGGGCCATTGCGAGGGATCTCCCAGAAAAGCCGGGCCATCGCGCAGCACAATGCGTTGCACTTCGGCATCCATTGCCATGCGGATGTAGGCGATGCCTTCAGCCACCAGCTTTTCCCACGCATCGCTCACCCCAGACGCTGCCGCTTTAGCCTGCTGGGCCATTTCGCCATCAACCTGTGCGACGACCGCCGCAAGCAGCCCCTTTTTATCACCAAAATTGTGGTAGAGCGCCCCGCGTGTCAGACCTACGCTGGCCGTCAGTTCATCCATTGACGCAGCGGCAAAGCCTTTTTCGGCAAAGGCTTTGCGTGCTGCTGCAATCAGTTTTGCCCGGTTCTCTTCCATTGTTTCAGCGCGACGTTTAACGGCCATATACTCTCCTTTCACATACGCGAGGTATATTAATTGACATACTCGGCGTATGTGTGATTAATGTGACATACGCCGCGTATATTAAATCAAACTCGTGTGCGCTGCATCCTGCAATCCGCTAAAGGCTATTGAGGAAATTCTATGATCACCCGCGAACCCATTTTTCCTGCTAATCGTCACGCTCTCTATGAGCAACATGGTTATTCAGCGGCTATCCGCTCAGGCGATCTGCTGTTTGTCTCTGGTCAGGTGGGCAGCCGTGCCGACGGCACGCCGGAGCCCGATTTTGCTGCTCAGGTAGAACGGGCATTTGAGAATCTGGCGGCCACGCTCGCTGCGGCAGGGTGTACCTTTGACGATCTGATCGATGTCACCACATTTCACACCGATCCGGAGCATCAGTTCGAAACCATCATGCAGATAAAGCAGCGCGTTTTTCCGCAGCCTCCTTATCCTAACTGGACAGCGGTGGGTGTGACGTGGCTGGCGGGATTTGATTTTGAAATTAAGGTGATTGCGCGCATTCCCGATCAACGGGACCAACGGAGCCTGTCACAGAGTGCATAAAGCATGAGTGGCAATCTGCCTGTCAGGTACTTTACACCGGAGACGGGCGCTGCGATGACATGCCGGACGTTAAATAAGCTGGCATCACATACAGGGATGTCCCGCGCTGCATTTGCAAAACACTTTGGTCAGACGGTTGGAATTACGCCCATAGAATATCTGACGCAATGGAGGATGCCGCTCGCCAGCAATCATCTGCAAAATTCAGACGAGACGATTTCAGGCGTTTCTGCCGCGCTGGGATATGAGTCGGAGAGCGCCTTCAGAAAAGCATTTAAGCGTGTTACTGGCGCTCCACCAGGAAAGTTAACCCGTTCGAAAAAGTTTTGAAGGTTAATCGAAAACCCCATTAATTACGGCGGTCACGACAGCGGTGCTCAGGGCTATCAGCACAAGATCATCTCCGACGGCTCGCCATTCGTAACCAGGATAATAGGGCAGCTCATTTAGCATTGATGCTGGCAAACTTTTTTTGGCGATACCTGGAGGCAAAGGTTTACCACGCGCAACTTTTTTAGCTATTCCTGGCGGCAAAGACTGATAGCCTACAAGGCCATAATTGACGGCAAGGTTACGTGCAAGAGAGTAGTTGATATCTGACTCAACGTGATCGGGTCGTCCTGCGTTCTTACGATTTCCATGTTTGTCTTTCGGACCCGCATTACCATGCCCCTTGTTTCCGTGCTCTCCGCTTTTGCCGTTATTACCCGGGTTTCCGCTATTACCATTACCCTGACCGCCACCACCGTTGCCGTTGCCCGGATTTGCGAAAACGGGCGCAGCAAGCACGGTACAAGATATCACCACCGCAAATGCGGCTTTTAAAGCGCGAGATTTGAGCATGTGATCTTTCCTTAATATTATTCAGTAATCTGAATCAGAAAATATAAAGCGATGTAAGGAGGTAACATGAGCTCAACCTCTTCACATTATGATGTCACCTGTTAGTTATTACCCAGCATTAAACGGCCGACAACCACATAGCAACCTTAAGAATTATCTCAAACCAATCAAAGAAAAGCTGTACGATGTTTTGATATTTCGTATAAATTTTATGCTGAAGCCCTTGCTAACAATAGATAAATTTTCGGCTTTAAGCGAGGCGGAATACATTTTCGTTATTTTTATGCTGCTGTAATGCATTGTTTATACTTGCGATTACCTGACATTACTACAACGCTTAATAACTCTGCTACGTAAGGTACTTTAAGCGAGACAGAAACCATGTCGACTCATGAGACGGAGCAGGTAATTGTGAGCAGAACTTTTCTGATATCGGTCTTCCCATAATATTCAGGATTACAAAATGAAAAATAATAAAAGCTATAAAGGATGGCTGGCTATATCAGCCGTCGTCGTTCTGTGCAGCACTGCCACCGTACAGGCTGAGACGCAGACAAGCGCCCCGCAGGGCGGGAATACACCGCAGACCGTAAAGAGTGACAAGCTCAGCCCTGGTGATGAAAAAGCACTGAAGGATATGGCGCAGGCCAATATCAATGAAATTGCCGCCGCCAAAATTGCGCTGAACAAAACACAAAGCGTAGAAGTTAAAACCTTTGCACAGAAGATGGTCGAAGATCATGGCAGTGCCCTGACAAAAGTTCAGGCGGTTGCTAAGCAAAAAGAGGTGACATTACCGACTGCGCCAGACGCTAAACATAAGGCCATGGCCGACAAGCTGGAAAAGCAGAGCGGCGGTGCCTTTGACAAAATGTATATGGAAAATGCCGGAATAATGGATCATAAGATGGTGCTGTCGACGCTGAAGAGTGACGCGACGAAGATAAAGGATCCGGATGTAAAGGCGCTGGCCGACGCGCATACCCCTGTTGTAGAACAGCATCTGAAATCCGCCCAGCACATGGCGATGTAACCGGGCTGGCCGGTTCCGAATTATCCGCAAGCGCTGTTACGGGATCATCGGGACCAGCCAGAAACGACATAATCCACCATCGGCTGGAGTTTCTTTCTCGTTACGCCAGTCTTGGCCTGAACAGCCATGCCCTGCGCTCAGCCACATCGGTATAACTGGGTTGAAATGCGAGCTTCAGGAGCCATCAAGCCCCAGCGTTTCACGACGCAGGAAGGCCCAGTCAATCAGAGCAGTCATTGATGGCCCAAGCGCTTTTCCCAGATCGGTAAGTGAGTACTCAACACGCGGAGGGACTTCGGGATAAACCGTGCGAGTCACGATGCCATCCTGTTCCAGTTGCTTAAGCTGCTGGATCAGCATTTTTTGATTTACGCCCTCAATCCGGCGCTCCAGCTCGGAAAAGCGCAGCGGGCCTTTAGCGGCGAAAAGCTGACAGATAATAATTGTCTTCCATTTACCTTCAATAATCTTCAGCGCTTCGGTGGTAGCCTTAGCCCACACCAGTCGCTGCTCCGGAATATCACAACGCCAGTCTCTTTCCATACTTACCTTCAGGTTAGTAACCCACTATTTTGTCGGTTCTTGTTGTTTATTCAGTGAATATATAGGGTATCTCACTTCAACACAGAATCAGGAGCGAAATATGAAAATCGGCGTAATTGGCACAGGTAATATCGGTGGTACCCTGGCACGGAAGCTCAGTGAAGCGGGGCACAAGGTAAAAATCGCTAATTCACGCGGAGTTGATGGCGTGCGTGGTTTTGCGGGTGAAATTAATGCAGAACCCACAGACATCAGGGGAGCGGTTACAGACGTCGAAGCCGTGATTCTCTCCATTCCGCTGCCGGCACTTAGCAGCCTGCCTGATGGGCTTTTCGATCACCTGCCACCCCATGTCCCGGTGATCGACACCAGCAATTACTATCCTGGCCTGCGTGACGCACCGATTACTGCACTGGATAATGGGCAGACCGAAAGCGAATGGGTTCAGGAGCAAATCGGACACCCTGTGGTTAAAGCTTTTAATAACATCCTTGCCGACTCGCTCGCCGATCTGGGCCAGCCGCAGGGAAGTCGGGGTCGTCTGGCGGTTGCCGTAGCGGGAGATCATCCTGAAGCAGTGCAGACGGCCATGTCACTGGTTAACGACACCGGTTTTGATCCTGTGTTCTCTGGGACTATCGCTGAATCATGGCGTCAGCAGCCCTGCACACCTTGTTACTGCTGTGACTGGGAAGCGCCCGTGATGCTGCGAGCTCTGCCGTTGGCCAGAAAGGGCGAAGGGCTGACCCGGCTGCCACAGCTTTATGCCAGTTTCGCGACGCTGGGTGATGCACCCTCTCATCAGGATATTATCGAAAACAATCGTGCCATAAACTGGCCGGTTTAAATCGTCCGGGAAGGATAATCTGTCTGTATTGAAGTTCTGGATAAAGATTGTTCTGAGAATATTTTTGCATAGTGGCTCTGGCTCAGGCATCTGGTCCACGGTATTGCTCTGCAGGCTTGTCCTTAAGCCTGAGAGATCCAGATTACTCTCCGGGGAGTGTGCTAATAAAGTCACGATAGGTATGCAGTGGGCGGCCAGGCAGGGTGACCAGACGTTCCCGGTCGCCCTCTTGTGGAATCATCCCATCACTGACGTAACGTTCAGCCATCAGCCGCATTTCATACGCCATCCAGCGCGGCATAAACTCCGCCATATTGGCTTCGAATGCATCCGGATTATCTCCTCCATAAATTACCGGACGGCCCAGAAGCTGTTGCCAGGCTGCTGCTGCCTCTTCTCCGTTTAGCGTATCTGGCCCCACGAGATTGAGCGTTTCGACCGGTAATTCTTCGCTGGCCTGGTCGCGCCTTATCAGTTCAATTGCCGCTACTTCAGCAATATTCCGTGTTTCGATGATTACAGTTACGGATTATCAGACCTCTTTACGGCCCAGATAACGCTCTTTCATCAGTGACAGTTTTATGCCGATATCCAGCGCCGGCGATGGCGGCATAAAACTGGCCTTACCCAGCGACAGCATATCCGCAATATATGGGTTGTCCTGTTTCATCATGAAATCCGCCAGCAGACTGCCCGCCACTGTCTGTTTTGAAACGCCTGCGCCGTTACAGCCACCTGCCGTACAGATAAATTTGTTCAGCATGCCCCATTCAGGCGCGCCGTTTCGCGTTACGCCGATGGTGCCGGACCAGGTGTGGGTTATCTTCACACTGCCCAGGGTCGGATAGACTTTATGAAATAAGCGCTGATGCAGTTGGGTCGCCTGCCAGGTCTGCGCGACATTCACCTGACCGTTGAGTGCGGGTATCACGTGCTGGCGAATCAGGAAACGGCGGTCTGAGGTAAAACGGAAGGTTGCACCGGCAATCGCATTAACCGGCGTAAGCCCCCAACTCTGCATAGGAGGCAGGGTGGCCAGTTGTTCATCCGTCAGCGGATCGGTAATGCTTGCAAAGGTCGCCATTGCAGCCTGACGCGAAAGTCCTGGTCGCAACTCGGGCGATAATGCATTGGTGGCCAGCATCACCTTTGGCGTTTTGATGATGCCAAACGGTGTCAGCACTTCAGCCACGCTGCCGTAGCGAATCCCCAGCACTGGCGTATTATCGAAGCGTTGAATATTTTCAGGTAAAGAGTGTTTTAGCCCGGCGATCAACTGCGCCGGATTAACCAGCACACAGCCAGGTGTATATATACCTTTGCTGTAAAAGCGCGTGCCGAGTTTAAGGTAAAGCTCCTCGCTGTCTGACATCTGCCATGGCTCATCCATTAAATCGAGCTGGCTGGTGTACTCTTTTAAAATACGATCACTGCCACGTTCAGCCTGGCAGTGATATTTACCGACCTGTTCCCAGTCGCAATGAAGATGATGCTGAGAAATAACCTGCTCCAGCTGACGAATGCCTTCCTGAAGCAGGTTACGGTAAGCGTTGGCCTTTTTTAATTCAGCGGTCGAACTGCCAATATTATGAGGCAGACCGATAACAAACCCGGAATTACGTGCCGATGCGCTTTCCCGTGTGCTGTGCGCGTCGACGATGATAATTTTCAGGCCAGGATTGATTTCAGCCAGGCGGCGCGCAAAGGCAACACCTGAAAATCCCGCGCCGACGATAACCCAGTCGGCAGTGATATCCTCTCGCAGCTTGGGCTGCGGCGTAAAACAATGCTCACCCGCAGGCCAGCCCAGTTGATTGTGATTAAATGGTATCGATGCGTAGCGCAATTCCCTGTGCCTTCTCTGAAAAAATAAAAGAAATTTATAAGTGAAAGCGGGATATCTATGCCAGCGGTAATCTGACTATTGTTGATTTCAGACAAGTAAAATTCAGGTGGATGATTTTTGAGTTAACAACCAAAGGTGGCGCGAATTTTCGAAGAAGAGATTATAACGCGACTATTATGGGTTTTATTGGCTAGCGCCAAAGACCGAAACCAGTGATCTGCAAAGCGGTATTCATAAAGCGCGAGCAGGGAAGAGCGAAACGGAACAGGTCGCGCTGTTAACTGGCAATTTCGAGTAGGAATCAGCCCCTGAAACGGATAACTGTAGGGCATCAAAGCGTTTTATAGATTTCAGCAATGACCTGCATCGTTGCCTCTTCTATAGTTCCTTCATTGCGACATAAAAACCAGCCGTGGTTAGTCATCTCCTGCTCGAACGCTCTGGTGCAAGCGACATGCTCTTCCAGCCTGTGAATCACTGTACTCCCCAGCCCACGCGATCGTGCCGCGGCTCGTTCCCATGAAACTTCAGGTGCCGTGACCACCCCGACATGCAGATCTGGCGCTCGCACATTGAGCTTAATGTTTCGCTGCAAAATCTCTGCAAAGGGCACCATCCGCCGAAATGCGGCATCAGACGGATACCAGCGATCCATCAGGATAATGCAGTTCCCGGGCTGATTAGTGAGTACATTCTGTGAAATCCAGGCTCGGCTAACGGCAAAACGTTCACAAATTTCCCGTTCAAGATCCACTGAGGGATTTCTGGCGAGCCTGTTAACCAGCGCCATTGTTTCCGCCCTGAAGGGATCGCTTTTTTGCTCGCTAAGTCGAATCACCTTCCTGTTATCTGCTCTTAGCACTTGCGTAATGGACTCCAGCAGAGTGGTTTTACCGGTTCCCTTGGGCCCATCCAGAGAAACAAACAGCTGACGACTCATGCCTGGAATGAGAAGTGAGGAAAGATTTTTGTGAATCGTGCATCCGGTAAAAACATCTTATTTTCCTGGTTTAATAGCTGAAGTTACATCGTTCTCTGTAGCAGTATGGCATGTCAGCGTGAGCATGATTTTAAACAAACACTGATAAACACGCTGGTAACGGTTCTGACTCACGAGTTTATAGAACAGGATGTTAATCAGATAAGCTTAATAGTTGAGGCCTGTGCGGTGTAGTTTAAGGGAAGCGTCTGGAAAACGGAAAAGATCGTGCCTGTTCTGCCATTTACCCATTCAAACGCATGTCCTTAATCGCAATAACGAGCCCTCAAAGGCAATCCTCCGGTACGTGCAGGAATCTGGCGAGTAGAAATTATCTATATTATGCTCATAAGCCCTTGTTAAATTGATCCTAATCCAATCCTGCCTAAGGTGGTTAAATGTCTGACGAAAGGGAAATCAAACTGGAGACTGCTTTAAAACTGGCGGCCGATCATCCAGCAGAACGACCTGAGTTTTACCGGGTACTGTTAGATTCATCTCTTTACGTCCTGGGTAGTTCCGGAGGGGCAACGGGTGATGGTGAGGTCGAACTAAAGGCGGGTGAGAATATCTCGATTCAGCACTGGGAAAAACCGGATGGAACGCCTGTCATTCCGGTATTCAGCTCGCTTGCCACCCTGCAGCGCGCCATCAGCCAGGAAAGTAAATACATGAAGTTGCCTGCCAGAGCCTTTTTTGAAATGACGCGGGGAGAGGGTGTGTTTCTTAATCCCAGGTCGGATTACGGAAAGGAGTTTGTGCCGGAAGAAATAGAAGCCATGCTGGCGGAAGGAACGGGTCGCCTGCCGCAGACAAGGGTGGTTGAGGAAGAAACACAGGTATTAGTGGGAGTACCTGCCGTTGTTCCGGACAGGCTTCTGAAAGAGTTATCAGCCTGGTTTGCAAAATGTCCCGGGGTCAGCCGTGCATTCCTGGTTTTAATGCACGACCCGTCAGTCGATGATAAACCGCATTATCTGGTGGGGGTGGAAATGAGCGGTGATGTGCAAGAGGTGATGCGTGGTGCGGGTCTTGTCGCAGCGGATACCTCTCCGGATGGGCAGGCGGTGGATCTGATGCGCCTTGGCCAGAACGACAAAGGTCTGGACTCACATATCAGGTCGCAGTTTACGCCATTCTATGTTCGGAGCATGAAGCAAAAACTAAAGGGCATGTTTGGACGCTGAGCGCTGAACGGCTTCTGAATGTTGTCTTGTAACCAGCGTAGTAAATCGGGGGTGACTTTGATCTCCGGTTTCAACAGTGCCAGTGATAGTGACTGAAATACGTGATCCAGGGCGGATTTATCTATGTCCGCTATGAGTGAGAAGGGGACTTTATGCTTCGGGCTTAATGAGGCGTAACAGAGCGGCCCTGCACATGCGCCTCGTCTATCTGAGTACGTGCGTGAAAGCTCACGCATCAAAGGCTCAGGCCTCGTTAAACCCCTCAATTCGTAAAAATTCTTATCAGCAGTTACCGATCACCGGGTAAATGAAAATCAAAAAGACCCACATTAATTGACGATTAGTGCGCTTAAGCACAGGATAATCCCTTTATAACTATACGGTGATTAAACAACATTAATCTTTCTTAATACATTCAAGTATCTTTACTATTTGCGTGAAAATTGCACTCTTTCCACAGTGTTACAAAGTTGTTTTTCCCTCCGCATTCAGCCCGTTTATAACTTTATGGCGGTAACAAAAATAATACCGTTTATAAAAGATTCTTAAGAGGGATGAATATGAAAACACTGACAAGAAGACATTTTATGGCTTTTGCTGCAGGAGGAACGGTCGCGCTTGCGGCGGGTCAGGCCATGGCACATGACAACGGCGTAAAGACGTTTCCGGCAGGGAGCGGAGGACGAGATCCCGGACCACATGATCCTATTCGTGAGGCTGAAAGTCCGGACATCGTAAATCCGCCCGTTACCGACAGCGGAACGCTGCCAAACCTTCACTTTTCTTTCAGTGATGCGCACGTACGCAAGGGAAGCGGTGGCTGGACGCGTCAGGTGACGCAGCGGGAGCTGGGCATATCTACGACGATTGCGGGTGTGGACATGCGCCTCAATGCCGGAGGTATTCGCGAACTGCACTGGCATAAAGAGGGGGAGTGGGCTTACATGACTTATGGCAACGCGCGGATTACCGCTTTTGACGCCAGCGGAGGATGGTTTGTTGATGATATCGCTGCAGGTGACCTATGGTATTTTCCGCCCGGTATTCCCCATTCGATTCAGGGTCTCGGTCCCGACGGCTGTGAATTTTTACTGGCTTTTGACGACGGAAATTTTGATGAGGATAGCACTTTTCTGCTGTCAGACTGGTTCAGGCATATTCCCCCGGAAATTCTCGCCAAAAACTTCAGGGTTCCGGTATCTTCATTTTCTCACCTGCCTTCACCTGATGATGAGTACATTTTTGCCGGCAACGTTCCGGGCAGCCTGGAATCAGACAGTATAAAAGGCGGGGTGAAGTCGAAAATCCGCTTTACCCACAAGATGCTGGCTCAGGATCCGGTCCGCGCGCCGGGAGGAACCGTCAGGATTACGGATTCATCCAATTTTCCGGTTTCAAAAACGATTGCTGCCGCACTGGTAGAAATTGAGCCAGGCGGACTGCGCGAGCTGCACTGGCATCCTAACAATGATGAATGGCAGTATTACCTTGAAGGAGAGGGACGGATGGGGGTCTTTGCATCATCCGGTCAGGCAAGGACTTTTGACTACCGCGCCGGCGATGTGGGATATGTTCCTTTTGCTATGGGACACTACATCGAAAACACCGGTAAGGGACCACTGCGTTTTCTTGAGCTTTTTAAAAGTGATTACTATGCCGATATTTCGCTTAACCAGTGGCTCGCCAGTACACCACCTGAACTTGTCCGGCAACACCTGCATCTGGATGAAGAGTTTATGAACATGCTTTCACTTAAAAAGAACCCGGTGGTGAAGTAACTGGCTCAGTCGTTACTTGATTAATAAGGATTGACGCTGACCTATTCCTGTTTAAATTAAAGTGTCCGCTTTTAGCATAAAGCGGACACTTATATCGGTAATGCAATATCTCACCTGCCACTTAAAATGGTGCAATAGCATCAGCATTGCTCTTACAGGGATGGGGAAGTCGTTACTAAACTGAGACAGCAGGGCAGTTAAATCATCAGGAAGCATCTGCTATTAACAGGGGACATTTCCAGATTTTACCTGGTAGCCAGACATGAAAACGAAGTTTAGCTTATGTCTATCCAGCATCAACTATTCACTTTTCCTGACGATACGTCGTTGAAGTCAGTAAAGGTTAATTGAGCCGATGCCCGGACTCTTGCAAAGAATGGTACTTTTTATTTTGCCAGCAGAAATAATCTGTTTTCAAAAACGAATATTTAATCTGGCTCTGGTTATGCCCTTTATTGTTGCTACGAATTGCGTTTAATGCGTTGAGTGCCGGCTCTGCCTCAGCACCTTTATTGGCGCTGGCCGTTGCGTGCCTGAAATAAGTAAAGCGTCGCTTTATTTCCAACGGCATTGCCTACTTAATAACTGGTATATAAGGAGATTTCCATGGCATTTTCAGGAACGGGCCGCGCCACGGTCATATCGCTGAAAAGCGGTCACCCATTGTCTCAGTCCACTGAAGGAAAATCACAATCTATTCTGAGCGAACCCGCTCTTATCACGCTGCAAAGCTCACCTTCTCAGATTTCTTCTTTTCAGAAACAGGGTGACGATCTCATTCTTAACCTGCACGAGAGCGATACGCTTCGCTATCAGAATTTCTTTACTGAGGTTGCAGGCCAGCAGAGTAAAATGCTTTTCCAGCAGGGAAGTTTATTTCAGGAGGCACAGTTCAGCACAGACGTTTCCGGCGATGCTCAGACTGTCACCACGCTGACACCTGTCTGGCAATCTCCAGCTTCTGCAACATCTCCAATGCCATTCCCTGCCAGTTCAGAGTCAGATCCCGCGTTATCAGTGGTAGAGTCTTCCCAAAGCCAGATTCTGATCCCGTCAGGCACGCCGTTAAACGGAGCAGCTGTCGCCCTGAGGGCGACGACCAGCGAAGCCGATTCAGCCATAACGCTTACGCCCCAGGTTGAGTCAGCAACAGCTTCAGATGCCCCCGCCACCTCCGACGCTATGAAGGCCAGCCCCATTCCATTACCGGCGCTGACTCTTGATCCGGTTACCGGCGACAATGCGGTCAGTTACCAGGAGGGGATATACGGGATTATCTTCACCGGCTCCGCCGCCCATCTCCCCTCCGGCACGCCGGTTGAACTGACCCTTGACGGCAGAACCTGGCAGGGCAGCGTCTACCAGGATCAGTGGCAGGTTCAGCTCTCTGACAGCGACGTGAAAACTATCAAGGATGGCAACTATACCATTCAGGTCAGTGCAACGGATCTGAATGGAAACAGTACCAGCCTCAGCCATAATCTGCTGCTGATTACCCACTACAACAGCAGCAACCCAAAAGTCACCGTTAACGACATCACACTGGCGGATGCGGTCCAGCATGACGGTCAGACCTGGTACGTTATCAGCGGCACGCTTGAAGCGCCGCTGCCGCTTAAGACTTTTGCGGTGCAGGTTTCTGATACCTTCCACTGGAATTATGCCGTGGTAGAGGCAGATGGCAGCTGGCGCGCGGAAATCAGCGCGTCGGAGCTTTCCCAGGGCGGCAACTTCCTGTCGTTTGGCGTGCTGGATGGTGCCGGAAACTGGTTTGAGCAGAGTGGCAATGTCACAGCCGACCTTATTACGCCCGTTGAAGGCGGCAATGGGGTTCCGCCGGTTATCGATGACAATCCAACGGATGGTGGCACGCCGATTCCGCCTGTCAGCACGCCCCCTTCTTTAACCATTAACAGTTTTACTGGTGACGGCGTGTTAAGCGCTGAGGAGAAGCTCTCCCCACAGACGTTCAGCGGCACCACAGCGAACCTCGCCGCAGAGAGCACGCTGACCATAATGCTGAACGGTCAGACCTATACCACAACGCCGGCCGCTGACGGCAGCTGGAGTGTTACCCTGCCGTCTGCCGATCTGCAGGTGCTGCCGGTAGGGTCTAACCACATCAGCGTAACCTTTGAAAACAGCGTTGGCGGTACGACCACCGCGAACAAAGTCATTACCGTAGAGGCGTCAGCACCGCCATCAGACGCTATCCCGCCACAGCCGACTATAGACACGCCGTTTGTCGACGGGTTTATGAACGCACATGAACGCTTCGAGCCTGTTACGCTGAGCGGCTCCACTGGTGTGACCGGGGCGGGCCAGAAGATCGATCTGACCGTAGATGGTGTTCACTATGCGGGCGCTGTGGACAGTCTGGGCAACTGGCTTGTCTCACTCTCCACCGGGCAGCTGATGGAAGCAGATTTAGCCGAGGGGAGTCATTCCGTTACGCTAACCGCCACCGATCGCTGGGGCCAGTCCGGTATCACGGAGACGACGTTTATTACCGATACGCAGGATCCTCTTGTCACGATTAATACCCTGGCAGGGGACGGGGTGATCGACAGTCATGAAATCAGCAGCCCGCTGGTGATCTCTGGCAGAGGCGAAGCCGGCAGCACGATTGAGGTTAGTTTTGGGGCCTCCCACTGGAGCGGCATCGTCGATCAAAATGGCCAGTGGCAGTTCTCAGTTCCCGCGGAAACGCTGCAGGGAATGGAGGAAGGGAGCTACCGTGCTATTGCTGAAACAACCGACGAAGCGGGCAACAAAGGTTATGCCTCAGCAGGCGTGCAAATCTTCGCTACTGAGGCGTTGCCGCAGCTGACCCTTGATCCAATCACCGGCGACAATGCGGTCAGTTACCAGGAGGGGATATACGGCATTATCTTCACCGGCTCCGCCGCCCATCTCCCCTCCGGCACGCCGGTTGAACTGACCCTTGACGGCAGAACCTGGCAGGGCAGCGTCTACCAGGATCAGTGGCAGGTTCAGCTCTCTGACAGCGACGTGAAAACTATCAAGGATGGCAACCACACCATTCAGGTCAGTGCAACGGATCTGAATGGAAACAGTACCAGCCTCAGCCAGAATCTGCTGCTGATTACCCACTACAACAGCAGCAACCCGAAAGTCACCGTTAACGACATTACGCTGGCGGATGCGGTACAGCATGACGGTCAGACCTGGTACGTTATCAGCGGCACGCTTGAAGCGCCGCTGCCGCTTAAGACTTTTGCGGTGCAGGTTTCTGATACTTTCCACTGGAATTATGCCGTGGTAGAGGCAGATGGCAGCTGGCGCGCGGAAATCAGCGCGTCGGAGCTTTCCCAGGGCGGCAACTTCCTGTCGTTTGGCGTGCTGGATGGCGCCGGAAACTGGTTTGAACAGAGTGGTCACGTCACAGCGGATCTGACTTCTCCGGTCAGTGATAACAGCGGCGATCCGTTGCCACCGGTCACCCCCGATAATCCCACCGATGGAAGCAATACTACGCCAGTGGTCGATATTCCAGGTCAGCCTGCACCTGAAATTGATACGCCATTTGGTGACGGCTGGCTGAACCGTGCGGAGAAAAAAGAGGGCTCGATGCTGACCGGCACAACGGGCGTCACCGGCAGCGGTCAGACGGTATCGGTGATTATTGGTGGTAAACCTCACAATGCGGCAGTAAGCGACGACGGTCACTGGAGCCTGTCACTGGCGCCGGGGACGATGAAAACAGGTTTCGGCAAGGGGCAGCATGACATTGTCGTGACTGCTAGCGACGCGGCTGGCCATACGGCTACGATAACGACCAGCTATCAGGTGGATGTCTGCGCACCCAAAATCGCTTTTACTCACCTCACAGAGGGGCAGCAAATCAACCTTGCCTCCAGCCATGATCAGCATGTATCAGGTACGGGTGAAGCCGGTGATATTGTTACTGTCAGGCCTGGCGACCACCAGTGGCAAACCAGTGTGACCAGCAAAGGCACGTGGGCCGTGCAGCTTGAAACGCTGGACGCACTCACGCCTGAACCGGGCGAGCACAGGATTACCGCAACTATTCGTGATGCTGCCGGAAACGTTAACCACGTTTCGCAAAACGTCGAGCTTTATATGGCCGAGCCGCAGCCGAAGCTGAGTATTGCAACCGCAGCGCAGGACAACCTGATCAATGCCACAACTGTGAACAGCAGCAACACAGAAGATGGCAGCAATTCGGAAAGCCATAGTGCTATCACACTGGAGCACGCGTCTCTTCATACTGATATGGCTGACAATCTCCATCTCTCTGGAACAGTAAACAGTGAAACGCTCTCGCTTTTATATTCAAATCTGCACACCAGCCTGAACGGTGCTGCCGATGACGATTCGTTTCAGCTGAATGGTGCGCATGAGGCGTTTGATTTTGCCACGCTTGGGCTGAGATCAGGCAACGCTGAGGTCATTAATCTGGGCGCTTTCAGCAGTAATAGCGTCAATCTGGGGCAAAAAGAGCCGTTGCCAATGAACGACAATGCGAGTGAGGCGCCGACGATAAAAGACGCGGACGGCAATGTGGTTACGCTAAGTAACATTGAAGGCGGCGTCTGGAGCGAGGATGGGCAGCGTATTAGTAACGGTCAGCAGTACGACCTGTATCACAATGCCTCTGCCAGCCATGAAGGTTCGCTGGCTGATATCCTGATGCAACATAATCTTCACTTACAACTGGCTTAAATCAGATGGCCGGGGCGGATTTTCTTCCCTGGCCATTTTCCGCAATTAAGATTGCCAGTGAAGCGCATACGAGTGCCCAGCGTAGCTATTCTCTAATGGCGTGCGAACCTACGCTGCCGGTATAGGGAAGACTGACGTCAGGCTAATTTCCGCTATGAGCGAAAAGCGGACATTATGGCCAGATAAAATTCTGCTATCCCAATACATTGATAACTACTAGTTATGTTGAACGATGCAGTTCAGATCTTTAGGTAAATATTCAAAAGCATAACCTGTTGAGAATCGATACTATATCTCGGTATCACTTTCTTAAGATGTTGATAGATGGGCGCGTGTAAACAGGAGAAGGATGATGATTTCAAAGGAAAATGCAGAGCATTATTTCTGGGGCGACAATTGCGATGGTTGGTATCTGGTAAACCGTCAGGATATGCTGGTTATTCATGAGAAAATGCCTGCCGGCACTTCTGAAAAGCGACACTTTCACTCCGTTTCCAGACAATTTTTCTTTGTTCTCGATGGTGTTCTTTCAATGGAACTGGAGGGTAAGATGCATAATATTAAAGCCCTGCAGGGGCTAGAAATTCCACCGGGGTCAAAACATCAAGCCAGAAACGACACTGAGTTTCCTGTAGAGTTTATTGTAATTTCGCACCCAACGACGCGAGGAGATCGTTCTGACCTTCCTTCATCCTGCTGACGAATTATGAACACCGCAATGGCGTGTCTTAAGGTAAGGACTGCGCGCCAGGTGTTAACTTAACTGATTATTTGCAACGCCTGCTTCAGGCACAAACCTGACCTGCATTCCGGTAGGTCCGCTATGAGCGAAAAGCGGAACATTAAAAATAATGACATTGCTCAGACCCCATGTCCGCAGCTTACTAAAGTGAAAATAAAATGAACAAAAGCAGTCTTAAAGCGTTTTCCCTGTTACGTGTTCTGACGTTGACGTGTGTGCCCATGTTTTTACTGGGTTGCGCCAGTGCACTTTGCCCTTTTGGCACCACCGAAGGCACGATTCCGGACTTGAAAAATAGTTACTGGAGATCCACTGAAAAAAAACCGGCTAAGGCCAATGAACAAGTCCTGGAGGAATGCACCCATGCTGCCGATGCTGAGGAGCAACGCCTTTCGCAGATCTATCTGCAGATGTGTAAAACCGGAAGTTTAACCGCAGAAAATCAACGCTTTGCACAGAGATTACTGGGCAATCCACTCTATTCTGGCTTGAAACCAGCAAAAGCCGTCCCCCAGCATCAATCAGATGATTCAGTTAAAGCTCAGCTGAAATGGTCGATGTCTTATAGCGATAATCCTCAGGAGTTCAAAGAAAATTGTGGCTCTTACATTGAAAATAACGCAGCGGAACGGTCCAGCACCATGCTGGGTTTAAAGGCGGGCCGTTACAAAGAGCAGGTTTTTAAACAGTGTATGGCAGAAAACCATATGGCGCTCATTGTACCAAGGGCTGAATTCAGTCAATGCAAGTTGATAGGGTGGTAATTTACTGGATGAGTAAAAGTAATTATGAGTACGCTCTTTGCATCTGTGGCACGGAAGATGCTATAGGTTTAATTTATACTATTATCTCCTGGGGTTTTTTAACGGCAAAGCCGATGTAAATGGGGTAAATAGAAAAGCGCTATCTTTATTCAGTGGCAAAATACTCCTCAGGTTGGGAATGATGTCATCTTTTTACAGCCTGAAGTGATCAGTCGCTTCTCAAATATGGCTTCACCAGACATGTTTATGTTTGCGTCATCCGAGCGTATTTATCTTTATACTCATAGTAAATTTTACGAAGTGGTTGAAGGGGAGGCAGGATTACAAAAGAAACTTGTCGAGATGGATAAACAGTATTTCGAGCAGAATCCATGATTATCTGGCAGGCAAAATGTGATCACGTGTTGTCACGTAAACATTATCTAATTAACATCCAGGTGAGTCTGTAATTAAAATTGCTCACATAGGGTTGGAAAACATGGGAATTCCGACACCCTGGACTCACCTGTTTCCATATGTCTGGTTGAAAAATGATACCATTAGCTCTTTTCATTAACGGCCCTACTGCACCGATCCTGATTGATATAATACGCATTAATCCCAGTAAACCAGATAAGCAAGTGCGGCAGCTGAACAGAAAGCATAGGGGCTTAAAAGCAAAATATCCGAATAAGGCGTTTCACATATCCTGATAACAGGCCCTGCCAGTACAACCAGCCACATGAAGAGCGCAGAGCAGACGATAAAAAAGCTCCCCTTCAGGGCAGCGTCAGGATAAAATCGCTTTGAAATCATCGCTAATGGCATGCCGATTATTATTGAGCCCATCGTGGTGCCAATAATACTCACCATAACAATGAAAAAATAAGTAAAAATTAAACCCACTACGGGTGTACTGCTTTTTCCCAAGGAAAGATAGGTTAAAACCAGTAATGAACCCACGACACTACTAAATATTGCTGATATCACAGATATCCTAATCCAGTTGTCGTCAATAGTGTTCGGCATAATTTTCTCTATGTCTGAGCAGCTATATTGATGCAGCGTACCCGCTTAAATTTTCGGCACGAGGCTTGATCGCAAAACAGGATGCCGGCGCAGCATCCTTTTGCCGACCTGTGACGGGCATCCGGGCAATAAGGACATTAAGGCCGCCTGTCAGGTTTTTGGGGCAGGGCAGTGTACGTCTCGATTAGTTAAGGCTGAATCACCTTTCCCTGCTCATCAAGCAGATCCGTCAGGAGTGCTGTGCCATCGCTTCCCACCCGAAATGCCCCGTAACGCGCCTGCGCGAATCTGTCGGCATGACCTTCCTGAAAGAAATAAGCGTTAGTACCGACGGTCAGCGAGCCATAATGTTGATGGTATTTTACCCGTAGCTGATTCGGCTGCAGAGGTTCACCCTGATCAAAACGGGCCTGAGTCGCATGACGCTGCGCATCGAGGTCAACAATCAGGGTTCCGCTGGTGGGCAGGCATGGCGCTGACAGGGTCGCGCCACAGGACTCAGCCTGTTGATACAACGTCAGTTCCAGTGGGCGGGTGAGGGCATAGTTCAGCGCCATGTAATCACCCTGCATCAGGGATCGCGGGTCAACCGGGGCAAGAGGTAAAATCATGACCGCGCCTTGCTTCAGCAACTGCTCTTTTTGCCAGATACTGACATTGACGGCTATCAGCGCCAGCGCTATCACAGCGCCAGCCAGCCATCGGCTCTGTTTATGCATTCTCACTGGCACCTCCGATTTGTGCGGGTAATACTTTTTTGACTCCCCATGCCAGCCCCAGTAAAACCAGACCGCTGACCAGCAGCAGCAGGGATTTCTGCAGCAGAATTACCTCCAGGAAGTAATACCAGCCAATGACATACAACACCATGAAACCGCCACTCATCACCAGCAACCCCAGACTTCCCTGATAACGTGCCATCAGAATTAACCACAATCCCAGCCCTATACCCGGTGCATAGAGGGCGGCAGCCCCGCAGATAAGTGCAGCGGGCAGCGTGATAATCGAAAACAGCGGCTGTCTTCTGTGCCTTTTCTGACTGAGCGCACTCAGCACTAAGCCAGCCGCGATCCCTGTGCCGGTCCCAGACTGAAGCGTGGAAAATTGCGATGCTGACCAGAGGAAATCAGTGAGATAAGCCGCGTTTATCCCAAGGAAACTCAGCAACATCAGACCACACGGGATGCCATACAGCAGAGAATGTACCGCGTCAGCATACGGCCCTGCCTGTAACCTCAACTGATGACTGACAGTCCACATCCACAAAAATATAACCGCCGCCACCAGTACGGACACAGCAAGTCGCGCAGCCATCGGAGACAGGCAGATCCGGGCCAGAGAGTAGCCCGCCAGCACCAGGAAAAAGGTCAGGGCAGTGATGGCCATAAACCGATAAGTGCGGTCGGGCATAGCCATCGCCATTGCGGCCAGGATCGGCAAGGCAGTCAGTGAACTCAGCATAATAAAGCTGACGTCATTGCTCTGGATTTGCAGCAGAACGCCGGTTATCAGCCCGCACGTAGCCGCAATCGCCCATGCCAGCCCGAGGTGATGTTTACCGTCACGCTGACTGCTTAACAGGCCACGCGCAATTGCGGCAAGCAGCAGCGAAGGAATAATAAGGGTGGCAGCATTCGGGTTTTCCAGCAGATCAGTGGCATAGAGCATCAGTATCATCAGTAACAGAATGATGATCGCTGCGACCCAGCCTCCGACGCTTAGCGCCAGCCTGAGATACCAGGGCAGGTCGGATGCGTGACCGCGTTGCTTAATTTCCTCAACCTGTAAGGCGCTCAGCAAACCCTGCTGACGCAAAGTGTCTGTCAGTAAGGTCAGCCTGGCCGGAACCAGATCAATTGGCCCCTTTTCAACCAGTTTGCGTTGCCATTTCAGCAGAATTGAACCATTTACCGCCACCCAGAACGCCATCAGGATGCCGGTCAAAAACAGATCACCCGTATCGTAGGCTAAAAGAAATAACTGCATAATTAGCGCACAGCCAACAATGGTCAGGCTGGCGATGCCCAGCGTCAGCATGCAGAGATCCGGATAGCGGTAACGGTACAGGTAATAACCTGCCAGCAGGGTGATCACCCAACCGCCCGTGATATAAGGAAGGTGGTCACCGCCGCCCCAGTCAGAGAGGTTTCCGGCCACAATGGCGGTCAGCTGAAGCAGTAAAAATCCCGCCATGATTCGCGAGAACCAGCGGCTTGCCAGCCAGCTCTCGGGCTGATGCGTTATCGCGCGCCACGCCAGCGCTTCCCTGACAATCAGGCAGGCTGCCAGCAACGCCAGATATGCGTAGAGCACAGTGGTCGGGAGCCTGGCTAAACTGTCAGACGCGGCGAGATCCAGCAGTGACGACGGCAGGGTGTTGTAATAGAGCTGGAACGCCAGGTTAGCGACCAGCCAGCTGCAAAACCACAGGCTGTTTTGCCGGGCAATCAGCGCCAGCGGCAGAAGAACGTATAACCAGGCCCGGAATAGCTCCCAGCTGTCAGCACCGGTCTGATAAATCTGTCCATACAGCGCAAAAAGGGCACCGAAGCTTAGCCCTGTCGCCAGTAATGCGTTGCGTGCCAGCGTGCTGTACCAGCGCCACCAGACAATCACCGCTAGCGCGACGATCAACAGCTCGGCCAGGGCAAATTTCGCCATTTTCGGCAGCCAGCCCCAGTTCCAGGCAATAAAGAACACCGCTCCGGCAACCAGAGACAGTAATCCCAGACAGGAAAGAACCGGGATAAGAAACTGACGCCACTGAGCATCTGACGGTCTGATTCCACAGAAAGCAAAGATACGCTGGCAGGTTTCCGGGGTCAGGCTTCCTCCTTTCAGCAGGCGTGCGATCTGGCGACAAAGATACTCTGCCGTCCGTGACGGCATCCCGGTGATGCCATCGGGTGCAAGCTCCCTCATTCTTTCCCTGCCTCTGTTAGCGGTATGACTTTGATGATGAAGTTAACGGCTGTTCTTCCCTGCGTTCAATCCGCGTGTCGGTCAGTGACGCTCTGCTAAGCGGCCGATAATTTTGCTGAACAAATGTAAACATCTTTTCCTGGATATAACAGCGTAAATCAAAGGCGAGGGGGGAACTCTGCGCAATCTGCCGCATTATTGTGATCAAGTAGTGTCGCGGCCGTATTTGGGCTGCGTGAACATGACATCCGCCCCCGATGAACGCGATCCCCGTAGCCAGGCTTTACTGCTGTACTCTCAGGGGTACCGCATCACCCGCATTGCTGAAAGGTAAGAAGCGTAAAGATTATCGGGTGACCGAGCAGGGGACGCTTACGGTTGATGATAAGCTGATTGCCACGACTATTGGCCTGAAGCCGCTAAAGAAACCGCAGTCGGACAGCAAATTGTGGATTGTTAGCTGCCTGAACCGCTGAAATAAACGCTTTCCTGAACCGAGGTTTCACCCCTTTATCGCAGGTGATGATGAGACACGGCGTAATAATTTTACCCTGGCCCGTCGCGCATTGATTCATAAGGGTGAGTTCCTGAGTGGAAAAGCACATACGCTATCGGGTACCGCGCCGCATTGGGCGCGCGTGCAGAAAACTGCCCATTCGCTGAATCGGATTGCGGGCAGTTGCTATGCTGGCAGAGGTCCGAAGGCGCGGTATGAATCCACCAGTGAATCAAAAAGCGAGATATCTGAGCGACTTCTGGCGATAAGCTGGGCACCGGCAATGGCCGTGAAAATTGCACGTGCTCTGGATTCACTCTCACCTGAATCGCACACCTTCGCAGCCACCAGCAGTCTGTTCAGCCATGCAATGTTCACATCAGCAAACTTCTGTATTTCTGCATTCATTTCAGGAGGTAAGGTATCTTTTTCAGCGCCCATGAAACTGCCCAGGCAGAGACGATTTTCGGCCTCAAGTGATCTTCGGAAGATTTCAGGAAAGCGACGCAGCGCGTCAATGGGTGATGGGCTTTCTGATTCGATCATCTCGAGTGCGAGCGCACCGTCCTCCCAGTATCGTCTGGCAACGGCAATACCCAACTCGGCTTTGCCTGGAAAATAGTAGTAAATACTCGCCGCTTTGATACCCACATCCTGCGCGAGGTCGCGGAAATTCAAACCGTTATAGCCCTGAGATTGGGCAATTTTCCTGGCCGCCTGCAAAATGGCTTCCCTGGTGTTGACGCTCATCTTGATGCCTTTGGTATTGGGATGATCTCTTAAATAGAGAACGCTAATTTACAGCAAACGCTTACCGGGTGACAGGGCGATTGCCATGGAAAACAGTAAGTTCAATGCATCCAGGGTGCTCAGGCAGACGTCATTGCATCATGGTTTAGCAAGTAACATCGACAGCCGACGCTATCATAAGCACTCTGGTCACCGGGAAAGTCAGTAGATAACGAACCCGGCGTACCGGAGTTTACATCGAGTGGCGCTATTACCGGGCTGGCGAATCGAGCTCAGGAATGCCGCTGTTGCGATCGGCGTAGGCCGCCTGGAAGGCAGGACGTTTTGTCCAGCGCTGCCAGTACGCATCTAAGAACTCAAAACGCTCGTCCAGTGGAGTGGCATTGACCGGGAATTTCGAGAAGGCGATCGCGGTCGCCAGAGTAATATCCGAGAAGGTCGGGGCATCGCCGCCGAGCAGCCATTCGCGGCCGTCTGAAAGATGGCGATTAACCAGCGCGGCGTGAGCCAAAGCTTCTTTACGGCAGTGTTCACCCCAGGCCTCATTTTTGGTCAATTCCAGCCTGAAGCCGAGGCCGGTGTGCAACACGTGGAACGCTGTAACGATGCGGTACAGGATATGCACCCACACCCGGTTATCCCACATATTATCCAGCCCCTGTTCCAGTGCTGTTTCTCCCATAATCTTGCGGCCCGGATACTCCTGATCAAGATAGCGAACGATGGCAGCCGTTTCAGAAATATAACTACCGTCAGCCAGTTCAAGGGTAGGCGTTTCGCCCCACGGATTCATATTCAAATGTCGCCAGCCACGCTGCTCTCCTCCAGGGGACATGTCATAGATGGTCTCGGCAAACTGGTCAGCGATGCCCTTTTCATGCATGAAAAGTCGCAGGCGCTGTGGATTAGGAAAGGCCGAAGGTGATGTAAAAAGCTGAAGTTTAGCAGTCATGGTCGATCCTACAGGTTGATGGTTGTGATATCTAACTAACGTTAGGTAGGCAAACATTAGCGGGCAAATCAACACACGTCAACACCGGTCTAACACTTGTTAGGTTAATTTTTTGGTAACCTTTATGCTTGATATGATATTTCAGCGGAGGCATAGCTGAAGGAGGGGGACAATGACGCCGGAGGGTTGAAAAATGCAAATGATTGGAGAGGTTCGATACAAGCGGGATTTCAGGTGAGTTGCATTTTTGTAATTACTGTCGATTGGTTGCTGGCCAACAGGAAGATAGTCCGGAAGCGCAAGGGCCAGGGGGTGAGGTAGTAGCGGTTAGATCAGCCCATGAAGCAGACTGGTATCGGCATCATTACTGGTCACAAAAATGAGCGGCCGCTGTGAGCCAGGAGCGGACGTGGGGATTTCAAATACCTTAAAACTGCATGTAAAAAGTAACAGGATCGGAAAAAGACTGTTTCATACAGCAAGCATTCTGTATTGACTCACTTAACTCTGATTTCTTTCATGTTCGATAAGCCACTCTTTACGCGATATGGCTCCACCATATCCGGTCATTTGGCTATTTTTACCGATAATTCTGTGGCACGGAATCACAATCGCAATCCGGTTGGCACCATTCGCAGCGGCAACTGCTCGTACAGCGCCAGTTTTATTCAGTCGCAGCGAAATATCCTGATAGTGTGAGGTCTCCCCATAAGGAACAGTACGTAGTGCATCCCAGACGGACTTTTGAAAATTACTGCCCGGGGCGTCCAGTAAGAGATCAAAGTGACGACGTGTTCCGGCAAAATATTCGCTGATTTCTTTTACTGTCTGCCGGGTATGACTGTTTTCTCCTGTGACAATCCTGGCGTTAAGTAAACGCTGAATGTCGCGAAATTCAGTTTCTAACATCCGGCGATCGGTAAACTCCAGCAGGCAGACTCCCTGCTCTGTGGCACATACAAACATAGGTCCCAGCGCAGTAGTAAACCGGTGAATGACTATTACCTGAGTGGTTCGAGTCGGAGCTGCGCCAGTTAGCCGCTTGTAGATGTAACCAAAGCCGCTCAGGGATTCGTAGCCATTGTCCAGCGCGACGTCAGTTGCTGCACGTCCGCTTTTCAGCTCCTGAAGGGCAATATTGACCCGCTGCATTCGCTGGAAGGCCTGAAAAGTGATGCCGTGATGTTGCAGGAACCATCGCCGCACTCGCTCCGGGCTGATTCCATGCTGACGAAGATCCGCGTCGGATACACGGGATTTAATATCGTGCCTGACAAGCGCAAGCGCCTGTTCGACAAATAATGGCGCGCTGTGCGCGTTTTCAGCAGGTCTGCAGACTTTACAGGGGCGAAAGCCGGCCGCCAGGGCAGATTTGGCATCTTTATAAAACTCTACATTTTCACGTTTGGGCTTTCGCGCCCGGCATATCGAAATGCAGAATACGCCAGTCGTTCTGACGCCAGCAAAAAACACACCCGTATATTCTGAAGCGCGTTCAAGTAATGCCTGATACCAGACGTCACAAAGATTCTTATCGATAACCTTCATTAACAAAAAGTCCTTCAAATGTCTGATGCAACCGGATCGCATGCATTAAATCAGTCAGCTTTGACTGAATGGCCGAATGAACAAAATTACCCATAGAAATGCGGCTTACCCCGGCCAGTTTCAGTCTATCGAACAAGGGAAGATCGGGCATACACATGACATTCAGAGGCAGATCAATAGCATTTGCAATAAGGCTGATATCTTTCTCTGAGGTCAGACAGGGAACAAACAGGCCGTCAGCACCTGCAGCTCTATAATATTGACCCCGTAATAATGTCTCCTCTAACGCTCTTTCATGCCCGAGCAGGTAAGCATCAGTCCGTACGTTCAGAAACAGGTTATAACCATCACTTCTCAGCGCATCGCATACTGCTCTCAGATTACGCGAAAATTCAGACACATCATCAAGCTGTCGAACCCGATTAATGACTCTGCTGTCTTCAAGGTTAACGCCTGATACACCTATCTGAGCAAGGCGCTTGAGATTGACTATTATCTCTTCGGCTGAATCACCATATCCTGCTTCCATATCAACACTTAATGGCAGGCTGCTAACTGCCCGGATACGAGTGACAATAAAAAATAATTCATCAAACGGCATGCCCTGGCCGTCTTCATATCCCAATGTGGCCGCTATTGCTGCGCTGGACGTTCCCAGAGCCTGATAGCCAGCTTTTTGCGCTGCGACAGTACTGACGACATCCCAGACGTTAGCGATAAGAAGAGGCTCATACTGGTTGTGGAGTTCTGCGAAGTTCATATCCATATCCTCTCAATTAGATTGAAAATGAATCTAAGCATTCAGCAAAAACGGCACAACCGAAAATCAGACGACCATTTTTTTAGCAAAATTTTATCGGGTCAGTCTGATATGCAGAGTGATACGGTCGTAGTGTTTCAGGGTCTGCCTCTGGCAAAAAGCGAACATTCCTAACCGCCGGATATAAGTATCAACGGGGAGCAAAGCAGATAGGTTTGTATGGTCATTTTGAGAAAAGGTCTTGTCAGAATTAATTTCTGATACTGACTGGCGTGGTTTTTCACATTATTGATTGTCAAACCCCTTACGATATCAGAACTCTTCGACTGCCCCGCGTAATGTCTCATCTTCTTTAGATAAAATTAAGCATTGCTTTCTCATAAATCTACTAATGATAATTTGCTATAAGCCAGATTGTTTCGTTGTTAGACAGGGTGCGGTGCGGCTTTTATCTTTCGTCATGATTTGTAAATTCCACACAAACATTTGATGAGGGAGCCGTTTTGTCCATCCTACTGAAAAGCATAAAAACAAAACCCACGCGTTTTACTCTGGCGCTTAAAATCGCGTTACTCAGCAGTATGGTGGCTTTCTCTTCAGCCTCTTTCGCCGATTTACCCTTAAAAGAGGGCATTACACCAGCCACCGATGCCAGCCAGATTCCGGCAGTGGCTAAGCTGCGTAAAGACACGGTGGTGGCTGGTATCTCTGAACCGCAGGGTATTTTTAACCCTTATTTCTTTGTTAACGGCTGGGACGAAAACGTCACCAACGTGATTTTCTCACGTCTGATTGACTGGGATAGCCACGGCAAGCTGGTGCCAGGCCTGGCCGAAAGCTGGAGCGTTAGTCAGGATAACAATGTCTACACCATTAAGCTGCGCCCACACCTGACTTTCAGCGACGGCTCGCCCCTCACCGCCGAAGATGTGGCGTTTACCCTGACCGTGCTGCATGACCCGAAATATGATGGCGATACTGACATCACCCTCGCCAACATTGTGGGCGGCGCGGAGTATAAAGCCGGAAAAGCTGATAGCGTCAGTGGCCTGAAAGTGATCGACCCGCTGACATTACAGGTCACCACCGGGCAGCCTGGCGCGACAACGCTGGCGAAAATTGGCGGCCCGGTGTTGTCGAAAGCGTATTATGGGAAAGGGTATCAGCGCGGCAATCTCGACTATCTGCGCATGTTGCACGGTAAACCGCTGGGCAACGGACCGTATGTCTATGACAAATATATTCCGGGCCAGGAGATTCGTTTCCACGCCAATACCCATTTTTACCGTGGCACACCACCGACGCCGCGCTTTATCTACCGCGTAACCAACCCGTCCACTAACTTCCAGTTGTTCCAGACCGGCGAAACCGATTACGACTCGTTTACTTCTCGCCCTGATGATATCGAACAACTGAAAATGCTGGGCTTCGCCAATATCAACCTGTTTGGCTCCAGTGACTACAGCAAAGTGGAATTCAACGTACGTCGCCCGGCGTTGCAGGACGTGAAAGTGCGACAGGCGCTGATTTATGGTCTCGACCGCCAGAAGTTGATTGATGTGGTTTATCAGGGCTATGGAAAAGTGGCTATTGAACCTATTGCCCCGATTTCATGGGCGTATAACACAGATGGCGTGAATCCATACAAATTTGACCCGGCACAGGCGAAGAAACTTCTTGATGAAGCGGGCTGGAAACCGGGGCCTGATGGAATCCGCGTGAAGGACGGTAAACGTCTGGAGTTGACGCTGCTGGTGAGCAAGAAAGTGCTGAATGATGCGCTGATCCCCATCGCCAAAGAGAACTGGCAGCAGATTGGCGTGCTGTTGAAGCCGCAGGTGGTGGATTTCAACGCCCTCATGGCACAGCGTAAAGCCGGTAACTATGACCTGGCCTCTTTCAGCACCAGCACACTCAACGATCCACATGATGGCGTGTGGGATTACTACAGCACGGAGGCGAAAGAGTCCGGCTATAACAATCCGCAGGTTGATAAGCTGATCAACGAAGGTAATGCTGTGCTGGATGTGGAAAAACGCAAACCAATTTATCACCAGCTGTATAAAGTGCTGGCGGACGATCCGCCGGTGATTCTGCTGGGTAACCGCGAGATTTTATCGGCCAGTAGTGCCCGCGTCACCGGCTTTAAACCAGATATCTACAACGGGCTGACCGGTAGCCTGCCGGATGTGAAAATCATTAAATAACAGTAACAACTGCCGGGTCTCCCTGCAGTTGTCATGAGAAAGCTATGCGAAATTTTATCCTCAGGCGACTGCTGCAAACCCTGCCAATGCTGCTGCTCGCATCACTGATTATTTTTATGCTTTTCGCGAAAACGCCAGGCGACTTTATCGACGGTAACATTACCCTCACCGCTGCCCGCGCCGCCGAACTGAAAGCTATTTATGGACTCGATCAACCGATCCTTACCCGCTATCTGCATTGGCTCGGCCAGTTGCTGCGCGGCGATTTGGGGTTCTCGCTGCAATACCAAATTCCGGTGAGTCAGCTACTTAACCAGTACATCTGGAACTCGTTCCTGCTGGCAAGCGTTGCGCTGGTGTTTTACTGGAGCATCGGGCTTGCGGTGGGCATTGCCTCGGCGCTGAAACCCAATTCGCTGTTCGATCATCTGGTGAGCGTGTCGGTGTTTGCTGCCATGTCTTTCCCAACCTTCTTTCTCTGCCTGTTGCTTATTAAGTGGTTCGCAGTCGATCTGCACTGGTTGCCAGTGGGCGGCATGACCAACACCGGCAGCGACGATAACGGCTGGGTGTGGGTGATGCAGGTTGCGGCGCATCTGGTGTTACCGGTCATGGCGCTGGTGATGTTGCAGGCGGGCAGCCTGACGCGCTATTTCCGTGCCAGCATGCTTGACGTAGTGAAGATGGATTTTATCCGCACCGCGCGTGCTAAAGGGCTGCGCGAACGCACAGTGATCCTTAAACACGCGCTGCGCAATGCGTTGCTGCCAATCATCACCCTGTTAGGTTTTGAGCTGCCGGGGTTGTTTTCCGGCGCGATCATCACCGAAAAGGTGTTTAACTGGCCGGGCGCAGGGCATATTCATATTGATTCTCTGGCCGCCCGCGATTATCCGGTGCTGATGGGGTTCACCCTGTTTCTTGCGGTATTAACCATTGTGGGCAACCTGATTGCCGATATATTGTACGCGTGGGCCGACCCGCGCATTCGCGTGAGGTCGTGATGTTCGGTTCCCTTTTCTCTACGAATCGCCGCTTACGCAAGGCGGTAATTCCGGCGATGGCGCAGGCCACACCTTCTCCGTGGCACCAGGCGTGGAAAGCGCTGCGCCACAATCATCTGTCGATGCTGTGCCTGGTTCTGCTGGTAATCATGACCATCTGGTGCGTGCTGGGCCCGGTGTGGTCGCCGTGGAAAGATGACGCCACCGATGCGCTGATGATCAACAAACCGCCTGGCGCAGAACACTGGCTGGGCACCGATTTTCTTGGCCGCGATATTTATACCCGCCTGCTGCTTGCCGGTCGTATCTCGCTGATTATTGGCCTGATGACCATGCTACTTTCGGTGGCTCTGGGCTACCTGCTGGGTGCGGTATCCGGCTATGCCGGCGGCTGGACGGACAAACTGATTATGCGCATGGCGGATCTGGTGATGACGATCCCCAGCCTGCCGCTGCTGATTGTTGCCGGAGCGATGTTGTCTGAGCTGGATTTTTCGTCTGATTCGCGCATCTACATGGTAGTAGTGATGCTTAGCTTGCTGGAGTGGCCGAAGCTGGCGCGGCTGGTGCGCGGGCAAATCCTGTCACTGCGCGAACGTGATTTTATGCTGGCGACGCAGGTCCTGGGCCTCTCTTCGCGCCGCCGCCTGTTCGGTCATCTGTTGCCGAACACCATACCCATTCTGGTGGTGATGGCGACCATGGCGGTGGCCAACGCCATCCTGATGGAATCCGCGCTTAGCTACCTCGGCCTTGGCGTCGTACCGCCAACGCCCTCATGGGGCAATATGATGGACGCGGCCAACAGCCTGATCGACTTTCAGCGTCGCCCATGGCTGTGGATGCCGCCGGGCATTGCAATTTTTCTGACCGTCATCGCCATTAATGTGCTGGGCGATGGCCTGCGCGATGCGCTGGATCCGAAGATGAAACGGAGCCTGAAATGAGCGAGCCGCTAATTACCTTTAATAACTTATCCATCTCCTTCGCCAGCGAGCAGGGGCGTGTGCGCGCTGTACAGGATGTCTCCTTTACCATTCAGGCAGGGCAAACCATTGGCGTTGTTGGTGAATCTGGCTGCGGCAAAAGCGTTACCGCCATGTCGCTGATGGGACTGTTACCGCCGCAGGTTGCGCGTATCGACGGCGGAGAAATCCGCTTTGAGGGCACCGATCTGCTTGCTCTGAAGCCGTCGAAAATGGCCGATCTGCGTGGTAATCAATTAGCGATGATCTTTCAGGAGCCGATGACAGCGCTCAATCCGGTGCTGACCATTGGCGAGCAGCTTTGTGAACCGCTGATACGCCATCGCGGCGAAACACCAAAAGCGGCCTGGACGCACGCCACGCAAATGATCACCGATGTCGGACTCGGGCGTGCGGAGAGTCTGATGGGTTGCTATCCGCATCAGCTTTCCGGCGGCATGTTGCAGCGCATCATGATTGCCATGGCGTTAAGCTGCCAGCCGAAGCTGCTGATTGCCGACGAGCCAACCACGGCGCTGGATGTCACCGTGCAGGCGCAAATCCTGCGCTTACTGCGCGACCAGGCGCGGGCGCAGCAGATGGCGCTGATGCTGATCACTCACGATTTGGGGGTTATCGCGCAGATGGCGGAACATGTCGTGGTGATGTACGCCGGACGCATCGTTGAGCAAGGCCCGACTGCCGATGTGCTACACAACCCACTGCACCCTTATACCAAAGGGCTTATCGCATCGCGCCCTGTTTCGGGCGAGCGCCGACGCCGCCTCTACTCCATTCCCGGACAGGTGCCTGACCTGGCCGAACTGCCGCCGTACTGCGCGTTCTATGATCGCTGCGAACGCAGAACCGCGCAGTGCCACGCGGTCATTCCGCCGCTGATCGGGCATACGCGGCAAGCCGCATGTATTCACAGTGAGTTAGCGGAGCCGATCGCATGAGCCAGCAATATGTTATTGAAGTGGACGAGTTGAAAAAGCATTTCTCGCTACGCGACGGGCTTTTTGGTCAGGAAACAGGACAGCTACGCGCTGTGGACGGCGTCAGTTTTAACATTCGACCTGGCACTATTTTTGGCCTGGTGGGCGAATCCGGTAGCGGTAAAACCACCGTAGGACGCACGCTGCTGGGGCTTTATGACAAAACGGCAGGTAGCGTGAAGTATCGTGGTCAGGAGTTGCAGGATCTGACGCCGAAACAGATGCGCGCGCTGCGCCCGAAAATCCAGTTGGTATTTCAGGATCCTTACAGCTCGCTGAATCCACGCATTCGAATAGGTGATGCAATTGGGGAAGCAATGCTGGAACACACGCTGTGCAGCAAAGAAGAACTGCGCGACAAAGTGCTGGAGGTAATGAAAATCTGTGGACTGGCGCCGCAGCATTACAATCGCTTTCCCCATGAGTTTTCCGGCGGCCAGCGCCAGCGTATCGGCATCGCCAGAGCGCTGATTCTCAACCCGGATTTTATTATTGCCGACGAACCCATCTCGGCGCTGGATGTCTCTATTCAGGCGCAAATCATTAACCTGTTTTCCGATTTGCGTGATGACCATGGCGTCACCTTCCTGTTCATCTCTCACGATCTCGGTGTCGTGGAGCATTTGTGTGATGACGTGGCAGTTATGTATCTGGGGAAACTGGTGGAAACTGCCAGCCGCGATGCGCTGTTCAGCCAGCCGCTTCACCCCTACACCCAGGCGCTGCTAGCGGCGGTGCCGACGCTTGCCCCTGGAAGCTTATCCGTGCCGGTGGTGCAGGGGGAAATTCCGGATCCTTCGCGCCCGCCCTCTGGCTGTCGCTTCTCTTCTCGCTGCCCGCAGGCAACAGTACGCTGCCGCACAGAAATTCCGGAACTTCGCGAAATGCGCCCCGGCCATCAGGTGGCGTGCCACTGGGTGCAGCTGACGTAATAAAAAAGAGAGGATTCATCCTCCCTGGTTGATGGAGTCTGACGTTCAATGATGTAAAAAACCACGCCTGTCAGTATCAGAAATTAATCTTGATACGACCCTGTCTGAAAAGGTCATAAAAACCTATCTGACCTGCTCCCAGCAAACTGACATAGCAATGTAAGCAAGTTCCGCTTCTGGTACAAAACTGCCTGCTGAAAAGGGCGGATGACCGCTATGAGCGAACAGCGGACCTTTTTTGGCAAAGATTTATATATTCCAATTGCTTTAAATATCACTTTCTGGCGAAGCGCCTTAATGGAAATCAAGTAGAGCATCAATTAATATCCAAAACCTATGGAAATAAACCTTTATGGCTTTATGCCAGCACTACTCCCTGTTGCACTGTCCCCCGGAGCAAGCTTCACTCTTGTTATGAATGGAGCTCTGGCTGGCGGTTACAAAGGACTATTCAGAACGCTTGCCGGAACAGCCTTGGGTATATACACACATGCGGTTCTCATAGGGCTAGGTATAACCGCTGTGATCATCTCGTCTCCAGCAACTTTTGCGGTGTTGAAAGTTTTCGGAACCGCCTATCTGCTCTGGTTAGGAGCAATGCTCATCCGCAGCGGGATAAGGTCAAATGCCAGCGGGCTTGCTGTTACGAAACATTCGGTGACTTTAAGAGAGGCCTGGATAGCTAATATTTTGAATCCTAAAGCCATCATTTTTTATCTGACAGTCGTTTCGCAGTTCGCAGGGATACAGGGAGGCGTCTACAACTATCTGACATTGGCAACAGTACATGTCGTGGTCATGAGCGTTTGGCTTTTCGCTGTCAGTCAAACACTTATATTTTCAGTAAAAAAAACAAATCCATTAATGCTCAAAAAATACGTCAACATTGCCGGCGGGGTGTTGCTCATTGCTTTTACTCTGCACAGCCTGACCCAGTAACTCATCACCTTTAGCAAAAATGTCCGCTTCTGGCTGTGAGTTCAACTGATAGATGCAACACATTGGTTAAAACGCTCTGCGGGTGATTCATAGTCTAGCGTTTTTCTTGGCCTCTCGTTGAGCTGCCTGGCAACACTGTCTAGTCTTTGCTGGCTGTGAACCGATAAGTCAGTTCCTTTTGGAAAATACTGCCTAAGCAATCTGTTTGTATTTTCATTGGAGCCGCGTTGCTAGGGGGATTGAGGATCGCAGAAGTAAACCTGGATATCTGTGGCTACAGTAAACCGGGTGTGGCTGGTCATTTCAGCGCCCCGGTCCCATGTTAATGTTTTATAAATCTCAGCAGGTAATTCCCGGGCTTGTTTGATAAGTGCAGATATAACCGTTATGGTCTTGTTGTCCCTGATCCTGGCCAGCATAACAAAACGGGAATGACGTTCTAC
This sequence comes from Pantoea sp. XAF26B01_ASV70, assembly GCF_054512635.1. Lineage (NCBI taxonomy): Bacteria > Pseudomonadati > Pseudomonadota > Gammaproteobacteria > Enterobacterales > Erwiniaceae > Pantoea > Pantoea sp. XAF26B01_ASV70. The sequence goes on along the minus strand of NZ_JBTNCJ010000002.1, from coordinate 517,918 downwards.
GAGGGTGACGATATAGGAGTTTTTAGAGCCCTGGATCAGGTCACCTTCCCAGTGACCGGGTATGGCTCTGTCAGCGGCTTCAGGTGGTCTTTCACTGATAGAGATCGTATCCCGGATTGACCCTAATCCTTTCCCTTTAAGCGATGATGTTCTGGATCTACGCACGACTCTTCCGCTTCTGAGGCATTGCTGCAGTTCTTTTTTTAATGCACCCCGGGTTTGTATAAAAAGCGTTTTATATATCGTTTCGTGTGACACATGCATTTCCTGATTATCCGGATAACAGCGTTTCAGCCAACCGGCGATTTGTTCCGGCGACCAATCCTGATGCATCTTCTCTGCGATGATTTTACACAGTGTGGGTCTTTCAATTAGCTTGCAAGGTTTTGGTCTCAGAGCATTTTCCCACGCAGCAGTATCCGCTTTTGATGCACGGTATTGATTTGCACCACCGTGCCTCTTTATCTCCCGGCTAATCGTTGAGGGGGCTCTCGATAGTTTGTTTGCGATCGCCCTGATGCTGATTTTGCTACCAGCGCTCTGGATATTTCCTCTCTTTCATCAAGTGAAAGCGCTAACGGATGCCGCTTTCGGACAGGGGGGCGGTATCCACCAGTCTGGTGGATAGTGGGCATAATAGAAGAATGATATCTGTCGAACATTCTGGCGATATCATGCAGGGAATCACCTTGCTTATATCTGTCCCAGATAATCGCCTTCTGCTCTGGCGTGTAGTTAATCCGAGTTCTTCGTTTCATGGAAACGCCCCCCTTGATTAAGGATAGCGTTGCATCGACCCGTTGAACTCACAGCGAACAGCAGACGTTGACTGATGACTACTCAGTGAATTCATCGTTATTGAACATACCCTCCCGGCAACGAACTCAATCTCAATCGTTCTCAGACAGCTAGCGCTAGTTGTTGATGACGCTCTATAAATTTCGCTTTGAGGGCGCTATAGCGATGAGCATCGTTCCTGCTGACTAATACAGCTGCGTGTTTTATCTCAGCATACTCTTCTGCAATGTCTTTGTTTCTTCGAAGATAATCACGGAAAGCAAGATGTCTCAATACCTGCATATCTCCGACTGCAAACGCATGGACTTGATGACTACGCTGATCACCACCTTTAATGAAATATCTGCGCCCCGCAATCCCGTTCTCACCGCGAGCAACATACCCGGCGTGGGCCATTGCTGAATGGTACTTATCCAGTTCATTGATGTCGGAAACTTCAAGTAGCATATCAATTACAGGCTTTGCTGAGAGACCAGGAACTGACGTGCTTCCAATATGATGGACATCCTTAGCCATTCCACCGAGCAATGTTTTTATCAGTAAACTTTCAGCTTCAAACATCTCAGGCCATCTATCAACGTATGGCACAACAATAATCTTCCGCATAAACACATTCTCTCTGTCCTAAGTGTGCAACTTAACCCTGAACCCCGGCATTGCCTGCAGCCGGCGTTCCCTGGTGAAAAAACAGAGTCCACTGGCCCTCATCCGCACAAATCCAGCAAGAGGAACGTAATGCATGATGGTTGCCATCAGCGTAAAACGTCCGATAGTTAAGCAGAGCGTAACCGCAGCCCATCTCCGTAAGACGGAAATCGCTGCTGAGAATATAAGGTGCAGCCTTTTCACTTAGCAGCGACGCAATGGTCTCTGACCGGTCGACCGTCACACCTGACCGGGTGATTTCACGGAATTCAGGATGAAGAATCAGTTCCAGCCACTCCGGATCATTGCGCCTGTCGCCGTGAAGGCTGCACTCAAGCAATCTGAGCTTCTCCAGAAGCATTCTGCTTATCCTCAAGTGATTAAGCCGGACGTTCAAATTTACCATAACAGTTCATGCGCTACTTCCACTTCTGGCGGTTTTGCCTTCTTGACTGAAGGGGTAATTATCTAAGAGCCTTCTTAACTTTTTTAGACTAACGCCCTACAATCGCTTTATCATTTTTAAACTTATCGGGCCGTAAGTTTAGCAACGCTCAGGTGTGGAAAAGCGTAAAACAAGCAAGATACATAAGGAATGAAGATAAGGGACAGGCATGACTGCATATTCAAACTCTGATGCGGCAAGGGACTTACGCCCGGCATTAGACAAGGCACCCATTGGCGCTGTGAACGGTGAATGGTTCTTTATTACGGAACAGGCTGGTGTTTCCTCGCAATATGGAGGTTACATGTATGCTGATGGGAGTCACGTTACTGCTGGTGACCATGTTTTTCAGAGGGTCTGCAACGTTGTCGATAAACTCGAAGCATTACAGATACAGTCCTTTAATAAGGTTATTGTTCGCTGGACTAAGTCTAAAATACCGTTCATGCGCGGGCGCGTTACGGTTGACACAATTTTCGATGAGACAATAGTGCCGCGCGGTCCTCTGAGTCCGATGTATGAGGCTGCCCCTGTCGCAAGGCGAGCATTCTGGAAAAGGTATGGCGACGTGTCAGATAGCTTTATTGCTGAACGAAATGACGCAAACGTACACAACCAGACGAAGTGGTTCGGGCCCCATCGCCGGGTACTCAGTACCAAAAGCAGCACCAAATTAACGCTGGCTACCGATGGTCTCTCGACGCCCTGGGCCGGCATTTCAGACCCGGAAAACGGCGTAAAATGCGAACTTTTCATGGAGCTGGATGCTTCAGATAATACCAGCCAGCAGATTGATGATTGGGCTCATTTGTTAATTAGCTTGGGGGATCTCGTTGCCGACGGCTATCAGGTCGCTGCCGATGTTGAAAAATATAGAGCCATACTGTTTTGCTCTCATACCGACGACTATAAACCTATGTCCCGCATCATTCTCAGCCGTGATGCTCGTCAGATTGAAGGTTTGCCTTTCGGTTCAGTTCCGCTGATCCGTGTAACGCCGATAGCAGAGGCAGAGATTGAAAATCATGACCAGTCCGATGGATGGGCATCAAACGCAGCAAGGCATGCACTCGCGGAACGGCGGATAGAAGCGTAGATAATTATCATTTGGTTATTCACGTCTTCTACAGAGAAAGGTGAACCGGTCACCTTTCTTGAGGAAGATCAGCATCAAATTATCAAAATTTGTTCTGCTTTAAGTAAAGAGCAGACGTTTCACTTTTGACAGCCGAAGGTTTCCAATAGGTTGAACATAACTTCACTGTTGTGGATCATTGCTCATAAGCTTATAAAATCAGAAACCTATATGGAAATGAAGGCACTATGAACATTTCAATCAGAAAGTTACTGCCGCTAGAATGGGATCATGCTTACAGTCTGATTTCACAGCTACGGAACATTTCCAAAGAAAAATTTATCGAAAGCGTCAGAATTCAGACGTTGAACGGTTATGAACTTGTTGGCGCATTTGGCAATGAAAAAATGCTTGGCTTGATGGGTTTCCGTCCCGTTCATACTCTGGCCAGAGGATCACATCTCCATATTGATGATTTGATCGTAGATGAGGCTTTAAGAAGCACAGGGATAGGGAAAAAATTGCTGGATTTTGCCACCACTGAATCAGAAAGCAGGGATATGAACTTCGTGTTCCTTGATGCCCGACAGCAGGCGATACCGTTTTATGAACGGAATGGCTTTGTGGCTCACACATCACCTTCAATGAAAAAGCCTCTCCGATAAAACCAGATAGCCTGTTCATAGGTGGGGGTGCGGACATTATAACTTTGCATCTACACCCTTTAGCAACATAAAAACATGAAGTTAAGGAAGTTTTTTGCACATAAAAACACTCAACGGATCTGTTGCATAAGGTGGGAATGAATTGCATATCTCATAACCGCATCTACGATAAAGTGCTATAGCCGCTTGCTGGTGAATCCCTGTTTCAAGCTGCAATAGGCTCAAATTCTTTTCTGAAGCAATCGTCTCGATTGCGCTGACTATCTGTTCTCCGAGCTTCCTACGCCGATATTCCGGTCGAATATAAACCCGCTTAATCTCAGCTGAGCCATTTTCATGAAATAGCAAAGCACCACAACCTGCAGGTAAGCCACCTTCATCACGTACGATAATGCACCGGAGCAGCTCATCATTAACTTTTGGAAGATCCAGGCAGTGATTACTTTCTGCAGGATATAGTACGTTCTGAAAGGCATCGAGTTCGCTTACCAGCCACTGCAGGCCAGAATCACTTTTATCTACTTCTGAAATGCTGAACATTCGCTATCCTCGATTCAGTTTTAACTACTGAATCTAACATAATGTTCTATCTATGACGGCTTTCAGTATTTAACATAAGAGTGCATGTGCAACTTCCGCTTCTGGCTCAAAGCGGACTTTTTGACATTAACTCAACACTTATTCTATAAGGACTGCTCATAAAAAAAGGAGTTTTGAGTTGAAAATCTATACCTACCCAAAAAGCAGATCCCTTAGGGTGCTGTGGGCGCTTGAAGAAATTGGGGCAACTTACGATAACATCAGAGTAGAGCTTTTTAATCCAACTTCTGACGTGAAATCACCCCATCCTTTTGGAAAAATCCCTTTTTTGGTTGACGGAAAAATATCAATCAGTGAAACCTTAGCTATATGTATTTACCTGTGTGAAAAACATCAAAATTGTACTCTTTACCCCACTAATCCAGAAGAAAAAGCCTCCGTTAATGCGTGGTTGAGCTTTAGTCTCACCGACTTAGAAGCGCCGGTCTGGAGTTTACTGAGACAAAATGTATTCATTCCAGAAAACCAACGATCCACTGACTTAATGAATACCCTTAGAGACGAAGCAACCGAGGTCATCTCCCGGATCCGCTTCAATTCATCCCATACGTGGATCGCCGGGGACAATTTTACTCTGGCCGACATTTTCCTCTCTCATTCGTTGCTGTGGGCAAAACTATGCGGATTAGAAATTGGCAAAGAAACTGACAGCTACATAGCCAGAGCCATGAGCCGACCAGCATTCGTGAAAGCTCAGGAAATGAATAATCTCTAACAAGTTTGTAATATCATTGAGATGCATTCACGGCAGTAAAAAGCGCAACGTCCGCTTCTTGGACAAAGCGGACATCTGCATCAGGCAATGTCCGCTATGAGCGAGAAACGGACGTAGTAATCGCATTGATTGTAATTGGGTCAGATACCGTTAGTTATGCTACTGAGCATGTCCAAAATGAGCTTTGCTGCTGTCCCTTCATGATCTAAATCAGGATCATAAATGGTCACTGTGATGCCACAGCAGCGCATATTTCTGAAAAGTTCGCGACAGAGATTTACAAGTGTTTCAGAAGACAAACCGGGATTGCCGGGACAATCAACTGCAGACATTTCAGAACTGTCTAGGACATCCATATCAAGATGAATCCAGTAGGGCATTTCAGGAAAAAGGTTGAGCCGCTCGAATATCACATTGATGAGATCATGATCAGGCAACTTAAGCGCGTCAAAAATAGTTATACGCCGGATATCAGTGCCAACAATGTCAGGCCATTCATAATCTTCAAGGAGCGACTCACGCTCTCCCAGCTGAATCACTGCGTCATCCTGAACCAGGGATCCTTCGATACCGGGCCATGCAGTCAGTAATGGCTCTCCCCGACCGGTAACGAGTGCCAAATCCATTCCGGCCGCAGCGCCTGGTCGTGCTCCTGGTTCTCGCTTCCAGTTGCCGGGATGACGGAAATCGCTGTGGCCGTCAATATGCACAAGTGCAAGTTGCCCTAACTGACGCCTGCTGCCCAGCAAGGCTCCGGGCAGGATGGCGCAGTCGCCTCCGATAACAACGGGCTTTAAGTTGCGATGATGCGCCGCCTCTACTTCATCAGCCAATCGTAGATTAAGTTGTCTGAGCTTGTGACCGTTCAGGATATCAGTACCTGGCTCACATTCAGGACTGTATTCAGGGCAGGGAACAGTAACAAAGTTACAAGAGGGAAACATTTTATCGAGTCCGTGGTGCATGAGAACTGCTGGCGCACGGAATGTGCCCGGTATGTGCCCTTCATAAAGAGGGTTGAGACCAAGACCAGACGGGACAAGAATTATTTTTTCCATAAAAAACCTGATTTTAACTGGGTTGAGTACCACAGAAACTAAGCTTTCTTACGAAACAGCTTTGTCGCCGAGATAAAATTCGAGGTGTTAACCTGTGCCAGAACGCACAAGGTTCGCTATAAGTGAGAGGCTGACATCCATATTTTAACGTTTATATCGCCGTTTCCACTCATCTACGACATCACCCAAATTCTTAGGGGTAGCATTACTTATCCAGATCATAAATTCACGATTGAATCGGAAATTCTCCCCACACTCTTTGACCATAAAACGGCGAACGTTTTGTGTGTTTTTGTAATTTTTATCAATGATGGTCGAACGTGTTAGTGAGGAGCTATGCCAATTGGTTTCCATCTTTCCAGCTCCCGTAATGAGTGGTTTTAAATAAAAATTAGTACTCCACTTTAGTCAGAGAAGCTGAAATTTCTCAAGGTCCGCTTCTGGCACAAACCGGACATCGGCATCACGTAGTGTCCGCTAAGAGCGAAGAGCGGACCTTGTTTATGCTTATACTTTTTGAATTAGAACCCCTGCTACATGACCTACATAATTGATATGCTATTGAAACTGGCAAATCAGGAAGAAATTCATGGACAAGGACACACTGGTTACACTCTTGAAATTCAAGCGCTGGATTGATGCTGAAGCGCTAAAAGCAGTTAAAGCTATCAGCGAATCTGCTTATGCAGAAAAGCGTCATCTGATGCTAAGATTGATGAACCATATTCATGTGGTAGACATGATTTTCAGAGCAAATATTTCGGGACGGCAGCATGGTTACACTGCCCTGAATACCCCTGAAACACCCTCTGTAGATGAGCTTGAGGTCAAAATGGAAGACTGTACAAACTGGTATATTCAGCACGTCAGCTCAATGGCTCCGGCCGATTTAGGAGAAACAATTAAGTTCAGTTTTGTCGATGGTGGAGAGGGAGAAATGACAGCCATAGACATGCTAAATCATATGCTTTTTCATGGAACCTACCACCGTGGGGCAATAGGCTGGTTAATTTCAGAGTGCGGAGGTGTTCCTCCGAAAGATGTGCTGACGGTTTTTCTAAGGGATCATAATCACTGACAGGTAAGTTCTTCAGCCCATCACCTATCCAGCGGCTTTGAGGGCCGCTTTGGCGAGAAGCCTACCTTAACGACCTGCGATGGCGATAAGTTTGGGCTAAAAATTTTCAGAGATAATGCTTAGAGCTCTCTCAAAAGTCTGGCTGGATTGCCAGCATACACCCCTTTAATTAACACAGGCTTTGTAACCACGCTACCTGCACCAATCACCGCACCACTGCAAATGTCCGTTGTTAAGATAGTTGCTCCGCTCCCCACGGTTACCGCGTTGCCTAATACGATATGTATCCAGCTTTCTGCAGAAGCATCAGGACCGCCATTCTTGAACAGGTCGTTAGCAAAGGTTACGCCATGGCCTATAAAACAGTCCTTACCCAAGGTAACGTTCTCACAGATAAAAGTGTGAGACTGTACTCGGGTTCTGTCGCCTATAACGCATCCCTTTTGTATCTCTACGAATGGTCCTACAAAAACATCATCGCCCAGTTCACACTCATAGATGTTTACCGGCGTGATTACTTTCACATTTTCACCTTGTTTTACGTCACGAATGCCACTTTCAATAACCTTCATATGAGCTGTGTCCTTCCTCGAGATGATTCGGCTAAAAGCTTGAGCAGGTTTTGAACTTCACCAAGTGCCCAAGTTAACCTGCTTTCACTCATTCGCGCATTATGATGATCGCAATGTCCGCTCCTGGCACAAAGCGGTCTGAAACGCGGACCCATGCCTCCAGTGCGTTTTAACCTGCCACAACCTGTCAAAAAAGAGGTGAGCTTGTTAGCCGAGCTCAATATCGACTGGCGGGCCTGCTACTGCACTCAATCGAGCGGTTCAGGCATTGACTGTACCTCTTTCAGGAAATCCACAAAAGCGCGCAGAGGTGCTGACATAAAGCGGCTGGGAAAGTAGAGCCAGGGACCTTCAAATTCGGGCCACCACTCCGGAAGCACAGGCTGCAGTTCACCCGTCGTAAAGCAGGGCTGCAGCCAGTTTTCAAAGACGGCGATAATGCCCTGACCCTTTTTTGCCAGCTCAATTGCGCCTGATGCGCCATTGACACCGATCGTCAGGCGACCAGCAGGGTTGACGCTGACGGTTTCTCCGTTGCGTTCAAATTCCCAGGGTATCAGCGCGCCGCTGGAATACTTAAGGCGGATGCAGTGATGTTCGGCCAATGCCGTCGGGTGAACGGGGAGACCGCGCGAAGCAAGGTAGTCGGGTGCCGCCGCGAGAGCCAGACGCTGGCGGCGTGGGCCGACAGGAACGGCAACACTGTCCCGGGCCAGATGTTCGCCATAGCGTATGCCTGCATCGCAGCCTTCCGCCGTGGCATCAACAAGGCGATCGTCCACCATAATCTCCACCCGCAGCAACGGATGGCGATCGAGAAATTGCTCAAGCAGGGGCGGAAGAATATCGACCATCACCGCACCCGTCACGTTCAGCCTGAGTAGCCCGCGCACCTCCCGTTGAGAACTTGCCACGTCATTCATCACCGATCTCATTTCGCTCAGCAGAGGTGCCATGCGCTCGGCCAGCATACGGCCTGCTTCGGTGGGCGTTACGCTGCGGGTTGTGCGGATAAACAGCGGAACGCCCAGACTGACTTCCAGCGCGGTAATCCTCTCACTGATCGTTGAGGGTGCCAGGCCTAACGTTTTAGCAGCGGCCCGGAAACCCTGACCCCTGAAGACGGCAAGAAATATCGCGAAATCATCCATCTCAACTTCCGTTACTGTTCGCCTTTCCGAACAGCGTATTCGTATTGCGGCCTCTTATCAAACAGCTCTGAGAGATTTATAACTCAGATACACCTGCATAAATCACTGAGGCGACAACATGAAGAAGAGAACGGTTTTAATTACCGGCGCAAACAAAAGTATTGGTTTTGAAACGGCCAGACTGATGGGGAAACTGGGATTTAATGTCTGGCTGGGTTGCCGCGATGGGGGGCGCGGTCAGGATGCTGTAAGCCGGTTGCTGTCGGAAGGCATTAAAGCGCGGCTGGCTATCATTGACGTGACAGACCAGCAAAGTGTTGATGCGGCCGTCGGGCAGATAAAGTCAGAAGATGGAAAACTAGATGTGCTGATCAACAATGCGGGTATTCCCGGAACCTGGCCCATCGCGCCTGAGTCGCAGAGCATCAGCGATATTATGACGGTGTATAACACCAACGTTTTCGGCGTCATCAGAGTAACGCAGGCTTTTCTGCCGCTGCTCAAACTGGGTGAGGAACCCCGGATTATCATGGTCAGCAGCGGGTTGGGATCGCTGGAATGGGTATCTGACAAAGCGCATCCCTACTCTCAGGTAGCGGCACTGGGCTATACCAGTTCAAAAACGGCATTAAATGGCGTTACGGTGGCATTTGCCAATTCACTGTCTGAGTATGGCATCAGCGTAAACGCAGTTGACCCGGGATATACGGCCACCGATTTTAACGGACATACCGGTTACCGGACTGTATCCCAGGCGGCCAGGGGGATCGTCTGGCTCGCTGCTGAAGCATCCCAGACAATCACCGCAGGATTCTTTTTAGATGGAGAGTGCGCACCCTGGTGAATCTCGTCTAATAAAGCATTCCACCTGCCTGGATGGGGCAGGTTGGTTGACGGGTGTGGGCAGAACGCCTGGCGTGTCGTGCGCAGTCGGTTCTCAAATATGTCCGAATCATCCTGAAGGAAAATAAGCGGCTCAATGTTTCTTAGCGCATCTGAATGTAATTAATGGCCGCCTCAGGCACGGATCGTACAGAAAATTAGGTCATAAGGTCCGCTTTGAACGAAAGCGGACCCAAACCTACAGGCTGGTCATCAGCCGGGGTAGTTTCTGAAGTTAAACGGCAGTTTTACAGAAGATGACAACAGATAACGATGACCGAATAAATTTATCTGAAAGGCGGGCACGCCAGGAGCGAGATACACACACACACTGGATTTACTGCCCTGTAAATACACATACTGCCCAATTATGGCTGTTCATGTGAACCAGGCGCCAGCTTCCCATATCCAGACAACATTGCCGTAGCTTCATCCATCCGTTGTCGATCAAGTTTATAGAACACCCAGTTCTTGATACGTTTCGATGTCACAATCCCAGCCTTAGCAAGAATTTGCAGATGGCCTGTCACGGTGGGCTGACTCAGACCAATTTTTTCGGTGATAAATCCGACACACACACCATCCTTAACCAGATCGCCGTCCTGCTGCACCGGAAAATGTGACTCTGGATCGGACAGCCATTCAACAATCACGAGCCGATGCTCATTACCAAGGGCACGAAAAATATCGGCCATTAATGTCTTTGAGTTGTGCATATAGTCAATCGCCTATATAGTCATTTTCTTATATAACTTTAGGGGCATACTATGACAAACCACAGACAAAGGCTAACAGACAGTGTCACGCTGAAAGATATTTATGCCGCTTCCGGGCGAATTAAATCAACAGTATGCAAAACTCCACTGGAGCCTTCCCACTCGCTGTCTGCTCTTGTCGGGACGGAGGTCAGGCTTAAGATGGAAAATCTTCAGCATACGGGTAGCTTTAAGCTGAGAGGTGCTGCAAACGTTCTTGCCAGTCTTAATGCAGACCAGCGACGTGCCGGCGTCATCGCCCCGACGGCAGGGAATCATGGTTTAGGGCTTGCCTGTGCGGGACATGCGGCAGGCATACCCGTATCCATATTCTTACCGTTTTCAGCAGACCCGATTAAGGTTTCTGCAATGAAAAGTTATGGTGCGCAGGTTACGTTTTTTGACGACATTGAAGACGCAAGGCAGGAAGCCATTGTCGCAGCGCAACAGTCCGGCGCAACGTTCGTCTCGGCCTATAATAATCAGCAGATGATTGCCGGAGGCGGCACCGTCGGTCTGGAAATCATGGAAGACTGGCCAGACGCTGACGTTATTCTCGTGAACATTGGCGGCGGCGGGCTGGCCTCCGGTATCGCAACAGCCATCAAGGGCATAAACCCTGCAGCCGAAGTGTGGGCAGTGCAGAGTGAAGCAAGCCCGACGTTTGCGCGCTGGAAAGAAGCTGGTGAGGCGATCCCAGTGGAAATATCGTCGTCAATCGCCGAAGGCATAAGTGGCTATATAGAGCCTGAAGCGATGACCTGGCCACTCATACGCGATCGCGTCGATCGTGTTCTTCTGGTTTCAGAAGCCGAAATTAAAGCAGCGATGCTGTTAATGCTTAATCTGCACAGCCATGTTGTAGAGCCTTCAGGCGTACCCGCAGTTGCGGCAGCCATCCGTTATGCAAAAGAACTGAGCGGGCGTAAAGTTGTCTGTGTGGTGAGCGGTAGAAACATATCGGGTTCCCGCTATCTCAAATTAGTTAATGAGGCGTCACTATGAAGAAACAGAGCGGAGTTAAGGTCGGCTGAGCTCATATTGCACAACGTTCTTATCATAATGGCTTCATTCATTACGCAGGCTTTGAGGTAGTGCCGCCTTTGACGGCCTGCCGTTTAACAGCCTTTTTGCTCAAGATTCTATGGTTCGTTTAAGGGAATGTCAGGCATCATCATCAAGAAATATTTTTGTCATACAAGGAGTAAGACTAATGAATATAAATATAAGAACAGCCCGGGCTTCTGATGTTGACAGTATTTTCGAAGTCAGAACCTCAGTGCTCGAGAATTATTTGAGTCGTGAAGAAATGCGTCAGCTGGGGATCACCGAAAGCGTCGTGGCCGATATGATTGAAAAGAATTTATGCGCCTGGGTTGCGGCTGAAAGCGAAAAAATAGTCGGCTTTTCAATGATTTTACCGGATGAAGGCTGTCTTTTTGCGGCCTTTGTTCTCCCGGAATATGAAGGCCAGGGGATAGGTCGCAGGCTGGTTTTTCTCGCCGAGCAGGAATTATTCAAACATCATGAGATTGCCTGGCTGGAAACCGATAAAAATAGTCGCGCGGCGAAATTTTACATGCAGCTCGGCTGGGGTAATAAAAAAGAGATTAACGATACCGATATCAAACTGGAGAAGCATCGCAGCGTGTAATCCACTGCCATTTTCATAAACGTCTGCCTCTGGCACAAAGCGGACGTTTAGCCAAAATAACATCTTTGCTGTCAGCAAGACCGATTGGGTGGCCTGGCGAAAACGCTTTAATCATTAATCGTCCGTTCTCAGAGCGATTTTATTACGTCGGCTTACATTCCCAGACTGGCCAGCAGGTCGTCCACATCATCCTGACTGGCAGGAGTCTCTGGTGCGGAGGAAGGTTTAGACGGCGCAGTGCGCTCGGCGGTGCTGTGTGAGCCGGTATTATCGCGGATGACCTGTATCAGCTGCTGCTCAGCCTGATTCAGCACGGCCATCATAGCCTGCACAATCTGTCCTGTGAGGTCCTGGAAGCCCTGTGACATCATAATCGCGTGTAACTGCTGTTGCGTCAGACCCGTGACGCGGGGGACATCATTCAGCAAGGCAACGGTATCTGCCGCTAATGCCTGGGTCTGTTCTTTGTCTGACAGCGTACCGGAAGTGGCATCCCAGCGTTGCGAGAGTTTCTCCGCTTTTTCTCCCAGATCGGTTTGCAGAGGCTGCGTGATTTCCACGCTGTTGATTACGCCCTCTGCTGCTTCGCGGGTCATTGTGACGACATAACCCAGCCTTTCACGGGCGTTAGGGATGCTTCCCGCCACATCGGCGATGGTTTTATCAAGCCCCAACTGTTGCAGACTGTCGCGAAGCTGCCGCAGGATGAAGCCAGCACGCGCCGTAATTTCGCCAATTTCCTGATGCTTACTATGGGTGTCGGATGGTGACATGGATGTTGTTTCCTGCGTACAGAGTTTCGATACCTGAGGTTATCGGCAGCTCGCGGCGGTTTTTTAAATTTCCTGAGGTTTTTACTGGTGTAAAAAGTGACATGATGTGAATGAGACACCATAGAGCTAACGACATCAGGGTTGTAAAAGGCAGAAAGTGTTGCGCGCAGGCCCTGTTTTTTCAGCCGGAGGGGGGAGTCAGGTATAGAGCGGAATGTGTGCGGGTTAATGACTGTTATGAGCGAAAAAAGGGGCGTATTACCCACTTCTGAAACGTTTACGCGAGGGCAGGCAGTGGAAACTAAGACATCTTATTTATCATGTAATTACTTCGTCTTAATTAATCCGCCAACGGATAACATTTTGTCCAGTTGTAGTTAACCCTCGCCAGTTTTAATTCTCCATCTACATCCCCAAAATTAATGGTCTGACGTTCAAAAATAAACTCACGTACTGGTGCAGGTAAAAAGTCAGCGCCGTAGCGCAGGATAGTGCTATGCCAGAAGGGTGCCGGTAATGGGCTGCCGTTATGACGCATCAGCAACTCATTTTTCCAGTGCGAATCCAGAACTTTTTCGCAGAATGAGTGGCGCATGGCTATTGCCGAACTATCAGGGATCCCCGCAAGCAATAACTGACTGGGCAATGCAACTAACCGCAGATCTCTGATAACAATTTTTATCGCATCAAATTCGCTCCAGATATTCGTCAATTCATCGATTTTTTCGGGCAATGACTCGTTATCGTTATAGAGCGGCAGAGTCAGGGGCAGGAAGGTAAAATGGAAACCCTGTATGGGCAGAATATCGGCAAGGGGATCATCCTTTGTGAGCTGCTGTAATTCACAAATAAGACGTGAGACATCAAAGGTCACCGGCGGCTGAATGCCCGCTGCAAGAGCCAGCCTTACAGGATCGTAGTAGTTCCCCTCTTTAACAGCCCCAACTCCTGCATTTTCCGACCAGATGGAGAGGGTGTTCTCGTTGGCAGAGCGATACAAGCTTTCCAGATTTATCGATTTCATTACAGACCTTTGGCATTGGTATGAACAGAGGCGATTCGTCATTAATAGTATTTCTGTCTGGTATTTTAGGCTATTCGATTAATTTTTAAGGGATAATAAGGATTTGAGAAGTGAGTTGTTATTACTGCCCATAACTTATCAGGCATATCCCCTTTGCTGACCGCAAACATATCACCATATGTTCAACGTCTCGCACATCTTTAAGGATAGCGTTGCGTCGATTCGTCCAGTTCACAGGAGATGGCGAACGCAGTCTACCCGTACAGTGGCCACTGATGACCAGTTAGCGACCAGATTTAAACGATTGTATTACATGGTTATTCATGGTCAGGATGACGGGTCAGGGCTGGCTGATGAGTTGGCAATCCCTCAGTAAATGCCAACAGTATCTGGAAATCCCGATTAGCCGCAGCTGTTTCGCGGTCAGGATTACATCCACAAGGGGCACTATCTGATAGATCAGGAAAAGCGCACTGGTACATCATGCTGATCCCAGCTAACCACCCGCTCTGTGGATAATGGACGTTTACACGTATCACGCGACAGAAAGCCTGCGCTTCACGGGTTTTTTAGTGCCGTTTTCAGGTAAACTTGCTTAAGCTATTCAGGTAATTTTTAAGGATGAAAATCTATGAAAGTGAGTGAAAAAGCACTACTGGAATCCGGCTTTAGTCATGCAGATCTACTAAAACTGAAAAACAATATGGCTAATTATGGTGGCTCACTGGATTCCATGATCCATGATCTTGCTAACCGCTTTAACGCCTCGAAGTGGATTACTATTATTGCCTTTATCATACTTGCTCTTACGCTGATGCTGGCATCCGTAGATACCAGCATCACGCTGGCGGCCACACTTGCGATTGTATTGCCTTTTATATGGTATTTAGCCCCAGCAAAGCTTGCATACAAGTCATGGCGCTATCGCAGAATCACGGCTCATTCAGAGCAGCATCAGTGACATACATAAGGTCAAATATGACCTTAGCTTTAACACCATAACCGACTATATTCATTGTGAGTTTTGGACGGCTCATAGTGCTGACTTTCCTGAAATAATCCGCGGGCAAATATCTGAACAGACGCCAGGTTCCAGGGCGTCTGAACAGACCGAATACGCTATAGGCATTTGCAACAAGCGAGATTGATTTATAGATTCCCAGCCCGCTATCAGGGCTGAACCCCATGAATGCAGCAGTGGACATAGCGGCATCAGCAACCAATCCTTCAGACTGTTTGTTATCCATTACATAGTGCGCAATTTCTTTGCTTCTGCCGTTCGCACCATCAGTAACTAAAACTGCACCGGCCAGAACGCCCAATGGTGTCATAGTTCCTATAAGGGTCAGGCCAGCAGCTATTTCAGCCCCCGACAAAACTACATTTACAGCCGAAATGACATACCCGACAATTTTATTATTTTCCCTGACGAACTCCACTTTGGCATAGAGTTTCGCCGTTTTCATGCGCAGCATTCTGTCCTGCTTCTGAAGGTTTTCCGTTTCTTCCCTCAGATTTTTAATACAGGCTATGCATTCTTCTTCTGATTTTGCACGTCGGGCAGACGCAAACTGCTGCTCAACCAGATCTCTGATCTCCTGAACAAACTTCACCTGAGTCATGCCATTCGAAAGATGGACTGAGGACACATGATTAGCTGTATTAATCAGCTTTCTGGCCTCAAGGTTAATCATTTTTTCAGCCCAGTTTTTACTTCTGCCTGAGCGCATCATTTCGATCAATGCTACATCCATTTATCTTCTCCCTGTACATAATATCGCCGATAATACCCCATTATTTACAGGTGTAAACCGTCGTTACAGTTGAAAATATGTTGCTTCGGATAACACGTTAGAGGATGAACTATCAGGATTTATTTCAAATGATCGTGGCTCTCACACTTATACAGAGGCCATTCGCATGACAGCGAAAACCGACCCAAAGCGAAACTCATGCAATTGAGATCGCCAGCGCATCGGCCGCGTTACGCTTTATCAGCATGTCGCGCCTGTCTGGCTAAGTCAGTAAAAGAGGGCAGGTCATACTGATTGTCACAACCCCGCTCTGCCCCTAAACGGACAACCAGAGGACAGATCAGGACAACAGATGCCTGACGTATAGAATCGATCAACTCTCTCTGATATTGATGATGTCGATGGCGTTAAATCACTCCTGTTGAGAGAGCTAAAATGAATTTTTATTGCAGTAAGGAATTTACCGGTTCGAAGGCCTGGGACTCACAGCATATTGCCAGCTTCGATAATGTCAGCGTGAAACTTCACTGGACCGATCAGCCTTATAAGTGGCACATCAACGATGGTCAGGAGGTTTTTGCTGTCATGGATGGATGCGTTGAAATGCAATATAAAGAGCAGGGCGAAGTTAAAAGCCGGGTACTCAACGCTGGTGATATTTTTTATGCCAGTGAAGGGACAGAACATATTGCGCGTCCACAGGGCGTCGCCCGCGTGCTGGTGATTGAAAAAGAGGGATCGGTTTAATTAAGGTGATTCATTATCTGGCTGAGCCATCCAGCCAGTGACAAAACGGGCAATCTCTTCTCCCAGATTGATAAGAAAGGCGTCGCGTGATGGGTGGGTGTCAGTGATATGCGGCGGCAGGATGTTCATGAAGGTGAAATGCCCGGCATCTTTAACCACGCAAAGTTTTGTCTCAGTTCGAATATCTAATTCTTCTTTGATGAACAGCGCTTGCGATGGCGGTGTCAGGGTGTCCTGCTCGCCAGTCCAGATCCTGACAGGCACTTTCACGGAGGCGAGGGCCGAGGGTGCTCTGAAAAAATCCGCAGGTGGCGCTAACAGCACCAGTTGATTCAAATCCTGTCTGCCTGCATATGTCACCTTCTCTCCGGTGCGAGTCCAGGCCTTCGCCCCGGCGTGCATCAACAGAATCACGGTGCCGAGTGAGTGCCCGACGCCGGTAATCGAGGCATAATGTTGACAAAACGCATCGCGGGCGAGGGCCAGCCTTTGGCTGCGTTCCAGTAAGTCAGCCTTTGAGGGCGTGGAAGAGGTTAACCGTTCGAAATGGGGCGCTACCACTGAAATACCATTGCGGCTAAAGGTCTGCAGAAGCTCAAGATGACGCAATGGACTTCCGCCAGCACCTGCTGCAAAAAGGATACACTGGCTGGCCTCATTCACCTTCAATAACGTGACGTCAAAATTCCTGTCGGCATGCCTGATGACAGAGGTTTCCGCCCTGGTATTGTTAATCATAAAGCCGACTCCCCGCTAAAAGGTCAGTCTGGAGATACTAACCCGTTCCCGGTGAAACGATAAATTTCCGTCTGCTTCTGGCTCCAGACTACCGTTACGCAAGGCGCCAGCAGCAGATCAAGGATCGGTTATTCATACTCTGGCATCAGGCCACCAATCTGTCCGCGCTTATTGCGTCGCCTCTGCCCATAATGCCGCCTGTACAGCAGGGCGCGCACTGATATTTGCTCTGTATGCCACCAGCGCAGGCCAGCGATCCAGTTCAATGCTGAAGAACTTACACCAGCCCAGTACGGTGAAAAGGTAGGCGTCAGCAACGCTGAATGATGGCCCCATCAGAAACGCTTTTTCGGCGAGCGTATCCTGCAGAAAGTCGAACCGCCGGAAGAGCTTTTCACGAAACAGTGACAGGACAGCGTCGGGCAGTGCCTGGTTAAATAACAGAGCGGAACCCGCGTGGATTTCACTGGTAATGAAGTTCAGCCACTCCTGCAGTTGAACACGCGCCCAGCTGCCTGCTGGCGGTGCCAGCCCGGTTTCCGGCCTCAGGTCGGCGAGGTACTGCACAATCGCCGGCCCTTCAGTCAGTATCTGCCCGTCGTCCAGTTCCAGTGCAGCAACATAGCCCTTGGGGTTGATAAGGCGAAAGTCGCGTCCGTCAGAGGTGAGCTTGCTCCTGTTATCCACTTTAACCAACTCAAACTCCAGTGCGAGTTCACGCAGCACGATATGGGGTGACAGCGAACAGGTATCCGGGGCGTAATAAAGTTTCATGTCTTCTCCGTTAACATTGAAAGCGATGTGAGATTCTCTTTGTCGTTACGGAACAGACTGTGCTTAACGCAGAGAATTCTGTAAAATTAATGCTTCAAAGTTAACTATTAGCTGAGCTACTGATAACCATGATGAATCTTCTGCACTGGCGCTTGCTGGTGGCGGTGGCCGATGCCAGCAATATTTCGCGTGCTGCTGAAACGACAGGCATGACACAGTCCGGTGCCAGCCAGGCTATCGCCCAGTTAGAGTCATCACTCGGGTTCGCGGTATTCGTGCGTGAGCGCCGGCACATCGGTGTTACCGCGCTGGGAGAGCAGGTCATTGAACATGCCAGAATTATGCTGTCGCAGTTCAGCGCGATCCGCGTGCTGGCTGATGAGAGCCGGGGTTTAAAGGGCGGACGCATTCGGCTTGCCAGCTTTCCCTCTGTGACGTCCACTCTCCTGCCTGGCCTGTTGCGTAACTTCCGGCGTCTGCATCCGGGCATGGAAGTGGTGGTGCTGGAAGGGACGGATGAAGAAGTTGAGGAGTGGCTTGCAGCAGACACCGTTGAACTGGGGGTGGTAATGAACCCGGCACCCGGACGTGCTGAGGTGATACTGGGAAAAGACGCCTGGGTCGCCGTCATGCCAGCCAGCGCTCCGCACATCGGTCAGTCAGGCGCGAACGGTATAACCCTGCAGGAACTGGCAGACCAGCCCTTTGTGCTTGCAACAGGCGGATGCGTCGTTAATGGCAAAAGCCTGATGGAACAGTCAGGATTCCACCTCTCTGACGTGCGCGTAAAAGTCCGCGACTGGATCAGCGCCTGCATGCTGGTACGTGAAGGCATGGGTGTCGCGCTGGTGCCGGAATCAGCCCTGCCAGCGGAACGGCGCGGCCTGTCAGTGATGCCGGTCATCCCGCCTCTGCACCGGGAATTCGGGCTGGTTTGTTCGCCTTCCGGAAAAGCTTCTGGCGCGACGCAGGCACTCCTGAACGGACTGCGTAAAGGACAGGGTAATATCTCCGGATAATCCCACTGCACAGCTGACTTTAACCGCCGTTACCCGATCATAAACAGCAGAATGGCTGGCCGGGAAAGAGAGATCGGCAGACTCTCCTGCCCGCGATCCTTTCTCAACTCGCGTCTTAACGCTTTGCCGCATAAGGTGATCGGGGCGAACAACGGTTTTCTGACGTGGCGGAACACGCCTGAATCATCGGGATGGCTCAGAATTCGCGTAACTGGTCGAACAGCTGATACAACCGAGGCTGATCCACAAGCGTGGCGCCTTGCTCGCCCAGTTTCTTCTCCAGCGGGTTCAGAACATCGCACAGCACGCTGTAGATCTCCTCACGCTCGACCGTCTCAATCGCCTTTGAACGCCGGTCGATGAGATTAAAGGCTTCGGTGTAGGCGGTTACGGCGGCAGTTAGCAGGCTCGCCACATCCATGCTGCTATCGATGTTGTTCGTGGCAGCCCGCAGGTTTTTGTAAGCCAGCGCTGCTTTTTTGGCATAAGTGGCCGAAATATGTTCGCGGCCATCCCAGTCCCGGAACGGATTGTGCAGATTCTCAGCCAGCCATTCCGGCTTGCGCGCTTTACTCAGCGAGAGATCCAACCCCTGAGTTGTCGCCTTTTTATAAGCGGTTCTGACAGAGCTGATTACGTCAAGCGGGACGCTGGTCATCCACAGGCATGAGAGATTGGGCAACGCTTCTGGTGAGGGAAAGTCAGCCGCGCTGAAGCCAAACAGGTTGAAGAAAGTCAGCATCTGCAGCTGTGGCAGTGCGGCAATACGATGCATATTGCTGGCTACGCCGGGATTTCCCCAGATGCGCAGCTCAGTTAAGCAGGTAAAGCGCTCAACGACTGGCGCCAGGTCAATCTCTTTAACGCCTGTCAGTGACAATGCCCTGAGCCGGTCAATACCCTGCAGCACAGGCAAAGTCTGCGAACATTGCAGGCACAGATTGCGTCCCTCCTGATCAGCCGCTACCTGAAAGCCTGAAGAAGGCGTTGCGGTGAGTGACAGCAGGGAGAGATCAGGATTCAGACGCACGCAGCTGACGCCTTCAGGGTTCAGAATAAAACGCGACAGACGGGTCGCCCCGACATCGATTTCGCTGACGACAGCGGATTGCCAGTGCAGCTCATTAATGAAGTCATGCTGCTGTATATAGGCCATCAGTTCCGGGGTGCCATGGCGGGTTTCGATGGTCATCAGGCAGGGCAGGCGATCCAGTTCAGAGAGATCGGTCAGGGTTTGCAGGAGGTGGTCATTGATACGGGTGGTGTCCTGGCGAAGTGTGTGGCCGCCGACAACCACGTTGTGCGCGCCTGAAGCAGCCTTGAACCGCGCACGGCTGGCCGGGTCGATCTTCTCCCAGTTTCGCTGACGGACAAGACTCTCTCCCACGTCCCAGCCGAACTTGTAGGCGTTTACTTCCTGATCTGCCAGCGGCGGCAGGTTGGCAATTAATACATGTCCCGGTGGGACATTGGCGGAGACATAACCGTGATCGAAGCTGTCTTTGACAAAATAGTAGCTACAGCGCAAAGGCTGCATACGGCTGGCTTCCGCCCTGTCAGGCAAATGATCACCTGCCCAGTCGAGCTGGAGTATGGCTGCAAGGACTTTACCTCTGGCATTAGCAGGCTGCTGGAGGTGTGTCACCTGACAGGCGACGTACTGCTGCAACTGCGGGGAATACACGCTGTAGATATCGCCGACCTTTGCTTGCACTCTCGCTCCTCTCAGTCAAAAATTTTACAGTCAGAAAATCTGATATAGCGCGCATCCTGCTCAGGGGTGCGCTTTGCCACGGATCTCAGATCCATCCAGCACACTAGCCTGGCATAACGTTTTAACGAAATGCTGGCGCGTGAACATTTTTATTTTTTTTTCGCGGCAGGTGACAGCGTCAGTCGGGTTGCACGCAGCAGCCCGACTGACGAAGCCTGCCCGGAGGCATGCGGGGCAGGTATTCAGCTTACAGGCGGTTACCGGCCTCAACCAGTTCGTTATAGGATTTTAAAACACGCATCGGTGAACCCGATACCATCCAGCCTGAATTGCCGCTTCCTTTCAGCAGACTCTGCTCACCCGTGCTGTAAGGTGTTTTATCGCGAATCCGACGCATGCGATCCTTGCAGTCTTTCAGGAAGGTTCCGGCATTATCCTGGAAGATGGACCAGGTTAATGGCTTGCCCGCTTCGCTGGCCGTTGCCTTTTCTGCCTCACTCAGCAGCGTACTGTAAGCATCAATCGCTTTTGTCATCTCTGTCACGTCGGGAGCGGAAGAGGTAAACAGGGTCGCCAGCGGTTTGGCCTGTGTGACTAATGCCAGGCGGTAGTAGCGACTATGACGGCCCTCAGACTTTTCAATCTCAACGAGTTGCGCAGCAACGACCTCATTGTTCTCTTTTTCAACTTCGGCACCGAACTGGTCGCTGGATTTCATAAAGCTGTTAAACGCCTTCATGAGTGGCGGATGCATTTGTTTGGCTTTCGCGAAGCCATCATCCTTGTAATCTTCCTGACTGTAGTAAAGATGAGCCTGCGAAACCAGCGGCTGCAATGTCGTTAAATCCGCCAGATACTGTGTTGCTGCAGCATCCAGCGCCGGTAACGTCGGTTTGGCCTTCGATGCCTGGTTGATGGCTTTAGTGCAGCTCTCCAGTTCATAAGGCGTGACCTCGCCCAGTACGTTGACGCTGCGCTCTTTGCCGGTTGGCCCCTTTTCAGCATTCGCCATCCAGCTCACATAGCGCAGGGCACTATCGCGAACCGATCCATCCGTAGTGTTAAAGCAACCCACATAGGCGTTTAATTTTGTGGTGAGTTGCGCAGCGCTATCCTCCGCAACAGCCTGGGGTTGACTCTGCGGGGCGGGTTTTGCATCCGCTTTGTCACTGTTGTCACATGCTGCCAGCGGCAGCACAAGGGCAGTCAACAGCATCCCGGGTATCATGGCCCTGCTTGCTCTTTTAAACACAATCGTTCCTTTATTTATGTGGTCAGAAATAGAGAATGAAAATAAATGTTCGCATTGGCTCCCTTTTCAGCTGCGAGGAGGGAGCCGATGACAAACGGGTTATGCGCTTTGCGTCGCTGCCGCCGTTTCTTCTTTCAGCAACGCCCTGACTGTCTGATGACGATGCCAGTAATAGCCGAGGGTGTTTTTAAAGGCTTCAATCTCCTTTTTCAGGCCCGGCAGAGGGATCTCACTGCGTTTTTTTCCCTGCGAGTTTGGCTGCACATGTTGCACGTAGAGCTTATCCCGGCCGAAGCTACGAATGACGTTGATGTTTTTAACGTTATCCCACTCCAGCACTTCGCCGGTTTTCGGCGACACGATGCCCTGCCAGGTGATGACGATCTGCGAGCCATCTTTCAGGGTATAAGGAACATTGGGGAAATGCTTCAGCACCAGCGCGGTTTCCATTTCACCGTCAGGCTGATAGCGCCAGGCCAGGCTCTCTTCATGCACAGAAGAGAAGTCGCGCTCATATTTCTGCCACAACTGCTGTTCAATCTCGTTGGCAACCGGCATCAGATCGACCCAGCTCTGGGCCGGGAAATCGGCGGCGATGGCTGCATAGTCAGCTTCGTTAATCTCATACCCTACGTTACGCATCCTTTCCGCCAGAGGCGGGTGTGAATCAAACGGGTGCGGCACATTCTGCTCACGGATGACGCTGATAAAGTTCGGAGAGGCGACATGTTCTGGCAGACCGGCAGCAATAGCTTTACTGATCCCCAGTTCATTTTCGTGCAGTGTCTGATTATTAAAGAAGTTTCGTTCAACTTCATTCCGGTAGCTGGCATACGCAGATACTTTGATCAGTGATTCGATAATCGCGGCAGGGGAGACCAGCGTTGATGCATTGCGATCCGCGACAAACTCACGTTCACGGCTGTTACGCTGCCACGCCAGTTCAAACAGCATGCGATAAAGATAGAGCGGATAGAAGACGATCAGCGTGGCCACATTCTGACCCATCAGCTGCATATAGAGATCAAACCGATGCAGTTTCGGTCCCAGTAATGCGCCGGAGGCGGTGTCGCCTTCATGCAGGTGGGTCAGCTCATGGACCATCACGCCATCAGCCTGCGCAACGGTGAGCTGACGCAGGAGCGGAATACTGACATAGAGCTTACGGCCGGTGAGCGGATTCCCATTCACGTTCAGCGGAGCTTCGGTCACGTAGAAGTTGGTGTCGATACCCGCAACAATATGATCGGGTGGCGTGGTGCCCACTCTGGCGGCGAGCATATCAATCTGTGACCAGAGTGCCGGTGCCGCTTCGCGGGTCACGACTTCGCCTTCAATACTCTCTTCCGGTGGGAGTTTTTTGAAGATGCCTTTAATCATGTAATACATACCGGCCAGCACCAGCAGTCCTACTGCCATCACCAGTTTGGGATAGTAGGTCTGCGTGAAGAAGGCGGTGCCCCAGAATGAGAGCCATACCAGCATGCCGCCCTGTACCATGACTTCCAGCGAACAGGCCAGCATCAGGAACTTGCGGGCCAGCGCCAGACTGATAACCTGTCCCTGGCGGCTTTTAAAGGCCAGCGCACTGAACAACAGCACCATCAGCAGGACAGCGCCGCTGCCGATCAGTGTCCAGAATGCCACTTTATCCATCATGTAGAACTGCCACAGTTCGGATTGCGGTTCGCAGACGGCGTTTTTGTAATCCTGCAGATTTTCATCTACCGGGCCGCAGACACTGGAAGGCGGGTTCTGCTGCAGAAACGCCTGTAGTTTGTCCGTATCCTGATGTTGTTCCCGCGCATCGTCCATGAAGAACTGCGTGTATTGCTGATCAAGTTGTTTGTTGCCATATTCAGCAAAAAACAGGGTAATGACAGGGACGAGAAACAGTGTGAACAGCAGCCAGAAAAATACCTTTAGATAACCCTTTTTCAATTCCGTTAATGTATTCAAAATAATAACTTCCTGCATGTCTATGAAAGGGAGAAGCTGCTGCTATCAGGAAATTCCGAAAAGAATATCCTGGCCCCGGTTAAACGGTGCGGAAACATTTATGCGAGCTTCACGATATTATAATTATTGCAGAGCGATTATAAGCCAGCCTGAACCCGTTTTGAAAAGGTATAGACGGATATTTTCGGCGATTTTTTCCTTTTCCGTCAGGTTATTTTTGTGGCGGCTTCCGGTGGTTCTGCCACGACAGCACTAATTTGAGTTAGTGCTCATCACTTATTGTGTCCGATCTCCTGACCGAGGGCTAATCCCCGCCATCTGTCTGCATCCGATACACCATAATCCTATATTTTACCATCAGAGCGGTGCGAAAAAATTACCAGCGCATCCCTTTGAAGGGATTCCAGCCGTTATCGCCTTTTTTCTCTTTCAGGTAATAACTGTAATTGGTGCTCATGCCGTACAGGGCATTAAAACCATAGCCCAGGCCAACCTGAAGATACCGTGGAAATTCCATGCCCGCTATCGCTAAGGCGATGATCAGAATAGTATAAACAACTACCATAATTAAAATCAGCATGATGTTCTTCTTCCACAGGCCGAGTACGAACAGATAAATCGGGCCGAAAAGGAAGGCAATTAAATTCATGTTCACTTTTAATTTTTGCCTGAAAGGCAGTTGTTTCAATGCCTGTCTGAAGCCTGGTGTACTGGGAGCACCATGAAGGTCGAAAAAATCAAAGCGGGTCTGCCATTTCGCACTGTACTCTTTGGTCGTGTTTACTTTATTATAATTTTCAATAGGTTGATTCATGATTACCTCAATATCCTGCGCAGAAAACTACAGAGACCGACACTGTTTCAGACGGATGACAGCCGCATGAATGGTGCTTATCGACCGCCAGAACAGCGCATACGAATTTTAAAAACAGGGAAGCCGCCTTAATTCGCACGAAAATAATATCGGTACGGTACAAAAAGCCATGCTACACCCTGGGTGCGCTATTAGCTGCACGGGTGCCGGATTCAGGTTAAACAACAATATTTGAAAATAAATCCATCAGAATCAGTAATGTGAAAAATACACAGACCGGACATCTCCTGCGCTGGATGTAATTGATATTAGCACCAAAGAAAATATCGCCACAATGATAAAAATATGTTAATTTTCAAAAAAAATATTCCTCGTTCCTCACACCTTAGAAGGATATAAAGATGATCGCATGGAGCGGAGTGGGTTTTTTCGTCGCAGTATTAATTTCTGCCGCCTACCTCCTGTGTAAATGGCTGTTAGATATTTATTACTACGACGGTTTCTTTGTCTCCCATCTATGGGCGACAGGGGCTACGCTGATCGTTTCTGCCCTTTTTTGTGCGGCCTTTGTCTGGGTGCTCCGGCAGGAAAAATGGCTGGACTCCCTTGCACAAGCAACGAAAAGCCAGCCAATGATGGCCCCCGAAAAAACCCACAACTTCTTTTTTATTCCCGTTCTCTACTGGCCGATTATTCTGTTTCTGCTCGGCTCAGGGATCTGTATTTACGACCTGACCCGATAACACTTCACATCACTGATACAGGCCATACTGATGCTGTATCAGCGAAATGGAAATATCATCAATACGAAGGAGTTCATGGTGAAATTAAGAAAATCATTAAACATTATGGGTGCGATCTGCCTGGCAACTGCCATCGGGGCTACTTCTCTGATGGCATCAGCCGCTGAGACAGCACCAGCTGCAAACACGCAGACTCAGACGATCTCTTTGCTGGATGGCAAACAGACGTTCAAACTGCAGGGCTATGAAAAGCAGCCTGTGCCGGGCGGCGGACCAGGCACCATGTATGTGAACAAGCAGGAAAAACGCGTATTGATCATTGGCGAAGAAGAGATCCCATTGATTGCGCGCGGTGGCAGTGACGCTGATTTTCTTGAAGGCGGGAAGTCTATCAAAGACAAGCAGAAGCAGGCTTCACCTTCTTATACGGTGATCAGTGAGAAAACTGAAAATACCAACGGTTTGCCGGTCTATCATATTGAAGCCACCGACAAAATGGGTGGCAACGATGTGCAACAGGCGACGCTGCTGGCGGTCGCCAACCAGAAATTCACCGTTATTCAGGTGATTTCAAACCACAAAGACAAGGCTGGCCACCTGAAAGCAGTAAACAATATCCTCGGTAAGTAAGGCCTCAGTCGCTAAGCCCGGTTAGCTGATCGACCCGGATAAGGGGTTGCCGGTGGGGTTCATGAGTTTACTCAGAACACACCTGCAATGCCTTGTCTGAACAATGCACAGGCTGACGCTTCTGCGCGTCATCACGGCTTGCACGCAAACCCCTTTCCTGCCTCTTTCTTCAGGCGTTATGCCAGGCCTGAAAACAGAAAAGGCCGTCTCCGGCCTCTCGTTAACTTTATGCAAACATCTACTTCAGGCTGCGCGAACCTGCGGCATCGCTATATCCGCGCTGATACGAGCACCTTCAGCATCAAATACCATGCAATGGTGCGGATGGAAGGTGGGGCGCAGCGTCTGATAAGGACGGAAATGCACATCGCCGGGCAGCAGCATCTTGAAGCCGTCGTGGCCGTGGCTCTGACCAAACAGATAGGTGTTGTTGCCAAGTCGCTCAACCACTTCGCAGTGGAAGTTGATATTCAGTGGCGCATCGCCGTTGATCTGCAACTGCTCCGGCCGGATACCCAGCGTGATCTCATCACCAGGCTGCAACTGGCGGATGGGCGAGGGGAGCTGCAGCCGATGTTCGCCGTCATTGATCAGGGCGACAAGGCCAGCAGGGCCGCACTGCTCCACGCGCGCAGGCAGGAAGTTCATCTTAGGTGAGCCGATAAAACCGGCGACAAAGCGGTTAATCGGGTTGTAATAGAGCGCCATCGGTGAACCCACCTGTTCAACCTTGCCGTAGTTCATGACCACAATCTTATCGGCCAGCGTCATTGCTTCCGTCTGATCGTGCGTCACATAGACCATGGTGGTTTTCAGCTCCTGGTGCAGCTTCGCAATGTGTAGCCGCATATCGACACGCAGCTCCGCATCCAGGTTCGATAAGGGCTCATCAAACATAAACACCCGGGGATTTCGCACGATTGCGCGACCAATGGCTACACGCTGACGCTGACCGCCGGAAAGCTGCTTTGGTTTACGATCCAGCAGATGCGCAAGCTGTAGCGTCTTCGCCACCATCTCTACCTGATGCTGAATCTGTGCTTTCGGCAGGCCGTTCACCTTCAGTCCGTAACCGATATTTTCCGCTACCGTCATATGCGGGTAAAGCGCATAAGACTGAAACACCATTGCCACTCCACGGTGCGAGGGTGCGACATCATTCATGACCTCATCACCAATCAAAATCTCACCGTCACTGATCTCTTCCAGCCCGGCGATCAGCCGCAGCAGTGTGGATTTACCGCAGCCTGACGGACCGACGAAGACCGCAAACTCACCGGCCTCAATATCAAGCGCGATATTTTTCAGCGTTTCTGTTTTACCAAAGCGTTTGGTGACGTTTCTCAATCTGATGCTGGACATGCTGATCCTCGTGGCAAGGGATTTGTCGGCTAAAATGTACGACGTATAACAGTTTGTCTTTTTACACCTCAGCCCTGATGGTGCCTGCGCTGACTATATCGTTCCGCCAGGGTGCGCCCTACCGCTGATTTTGATTTCTGTAATAGCGATCACACATTGATGCGAACGGGCTGGAGCGTGGTGCGCATTCCGCGTAGCGTATGGCTCAAATGCGATACGTTATTCACACTTCATATGCTCAATAATTCCTTGTTCAGCATGTGCCTGAAAAAAGAACATCAGCAAATGACAGCTTAAAATGTCATACCTTCACACGAGGCCAGTAATGAAAATCAAAATCAGCGTTACGCTACTTCTTTCCGCATTGATGCTTAATCAATCCGCCTGGACCGCTCAGCAACTTACCGTCTGGGAAGACATTAAAAAATCAGACGGCATCAAAACGGCGATCGCCGATTTTCAGAAACAGTTCGGCGTTGAAGTGAAAGTTCAGGAGATGCCGTTTGCACAGCAGATTGAGAAGCTGCGTCTGGATGGCCCGGCGGGTATTGGCCCGGATGTCCTGGTGATCCCTAATGACCAGCTCGGTAGCGCGGTCGTACAGGGATTACTGGCACCGCTGAAAATTGATGCAGCAGAGCAGAGCGCTTACACCCCCTCAGCAATGGCGGCTTTCACACAGAACAGTGTGGTCTACGGCGTACCCAAAGCGGTGGAAACGCT
The DNA here is from genome assembly GCF_054512635.1 of Pantoea sp. XAF26B01_ASV70. Classification (NCBI taxonomy): domain Bacteria; kingdom Pseudomonadati; phylum Pseudomonadota; class Gammaproteobacteria; order Enterobacterales; family Erwiniaceae; genus Pantoea; species Pantoea sp. XAF26B01_ASV70. Next base: position 489,799 of record NZ_JBTNCJ010000002.1, on the reverse strand, counting down.
GGTGCTGATCTACAACAAAGATCTGCTGCCGTCGCCACTGAAAACGCTGGAGGAATACCGTGCCTTCTCCCAGAAGCAGCGTGAGGCGAAGCAGTATGGCCTGCTCGCTAAGTTTGACCAGATTTATTACAGCTGGGGTGTGATGGCTCCGATGGGCTCTTACATCTTTGGCAAAGACGCCAAAGGCGCAATTAACACTCAGGATATCGGTCTGAACACCCCGGGCAGCGTTGAAGCGGTGACTTATCTCAAGCGCTTCTTCAGTGAAGGATTGCTGCCAGGCGGCATCATGGGCGACAACGGCCTCAACGCCATCGATTCGCTGTTTACCGAGAAGAAAGCGGCGGCGGTGATCAATGGGCCGTGGGCATTCCAGCCTTATCAGGCTGCCGGAATCAACTATGGCGTGGCACCGCTGCCGCTGCTGCCTAACGGCAAGCCGATGAGCTCCTTCCTGGGCGTCAAAGGCTATGTGGTCTCTACCTGGAGTAAAGATCAGGCGCTGGCGCAGAAGTTCCTCACCTTCATCAACCAGCCGCAGTACGTGAAAGAGCGTTATCAGAAAACCCAGGAGATCCCACCGGTCACCGCGATGATGAACGATCCGATTATCAAAGATGATGAGAAGGCCAACGCGGTCGCGGTGCAGGCGGCGCGTGCGTCAGCGATGCCTGGCGTGCCGGAAATGCAGGAAGTGTGGGGGCCAGCCAATGCTGCGCTGGAGCTGAGCGTATCCGGCAAGCAGGAGCCAAAAGCGGCACTGGATAATGCAGTGAAGCAGATCACCATGCAGATTGAAGCGATGCAGGCCAGCAACCAGTAATGCAGGTTCACGGGATAACCGTACAGGATAAGGATCAGGGTGTGGCTATATCTTCCGATGAAAATCTGGTGACGGCTAAGCGTCCGCGTCGTCATGCGACCTCCGGTGCGCTGTTGGCACTGCTGCCTGGCTTCGGCCAGTTTTACCACCGCCAGTGGGCTAAAGGGCTCTGTTTTCTGATTTTGCTCAGCAGTTTTACCGGCGTCTTCCACGATTTTCTGCGTGAGGGATTCTGGGGGCTCTATACGCTGGGCGAATCGGTGCCGCGTGATAACTCCATTTTTCTGCTGGCAGAGGGCATTATCAGCGTACTGATTGCCGCCTTCGGCGTGGCGGTCTGGGGAGTGTCAATGCGCGACGCCTGGGTCAATGGCGTCAGGCGCGACAAGGGTCAGCAGCTGAACAGCGTGCGCCAGCAGTATCAGTTACTGCTGCGCGATGGCTTCCCCTATCTGATGATTTCGCCAAGCTTTATTCTGCTGGTGTTTGTGGTGGTGTTTCCGATTCTGTTCGGTTTCGCCATCGCCTTCACCAACTACAACCTCTATCACACGCCACCGGCGAAGCTGGTGGACTGGGTGGGGTTCAAAAACTTCATCAACATTTTTACCCTGTCGATCTGGCGCTCCACCTTCTTTGACGTGCTGCAATGGACGGTGGTCTGGACACTGCTCGCTACTACGCTGCAGTGCACCGTAGGCGTCATGCTGGCGATTCTGGTCAATCAGAAAGACCTGCGCTTTAAGCCGCTGATCCGCACCATCTTTATTCTGCCGTGGGCGGTGCCGGGCTTCGTCACCATTCTGGTCTTCGCCGGAATGTTCAACGACAGCTTTGGGGTGATCAACAACGCTATTCTCGACTTCTTTGGCATTGCACCTAAAGCGTGGATGACCGATCCATTCTGGACCAAAACCGCGCTGATTATGATGCAGACCTGGCTCGGTTTCCCGTTTGTGTTTGCGATGACTACCGGCGTCCTGCAGGCGATCCCTGACGATCTCTATGAGGCGGCGATCATGGACGGTGCCAGTGCCTGGACGCGGCTGAAAACCATCACGCTGCCGCTGGTGCTCTACGCCATTGCGCCGATCATCATCACGCAATACACCTTCAACTTTAATAATTTCAACATCATCTATCTGTTTAACAACGGCGGTCCGGCGGTGGCGGGGTCGAATGCCGGAGGAACCGATATCCTGGTGTCGTGGATCTACAAGCTCACCATGTCGTCGTCGCAATATGCTATCGCCGCCACTATCACCATTTTGCTGTCGATTTTCGTGGTAGGTCTGGCGCTGTGGCAGTTCCGCGCGACCCGGTCGTTTAAACAAGATGAGATGGCGTAAGGAAGCAGTTATGGCGAAGTCCGGCAGTATTAAACGCGAAAGGTGGATACGCCTGTCGCTGACCTGGCTGGTGGTGCTGGCCGTCTCGGCCATCATTATCTATCCGCTGGTCTGGACAGTAGGAGCATCCCTGAATGCAGGTAACAGCCTGCTCAGCAGTTCGATCATTCCGGAGAATGCGTCGCTGCAGCACTACCGCGACCTGTTCAATGGCACGGTGCCTTACCTGACGTGGTACTGGAATTCGATGAAAATCAGTTTCCTGACCATGGTGCTGACGTTGATCAGCGTCAGCTGTACCGCCTACGCTTTTTCCCGTTTTCGGTTCAAGGGGCGGCAGAACGGACTAATGCTGTTTCTGTTGTTACAGATGATCCCGCAGTTTTCGGCGCTGATCGCGATTTTCGTGCTGTCGCAGCTGCTGGGGTTGATCAACAGCCATCTGGCGCTGGTGCTGATCTACGTTGGCGGGATGATCCCGATGAACACCTGGCTGATGAAGGGTTATCTCGACTCGATTCCCAAAGATCTCGATGAGTCGGCGCGCATGGACGGTGCGGGCAACTTCCGCATCTTTGTTGAGATCATTATGCCTCTGTCGAAGCCGATCCTGGCGGTAGTGGCGCTGTTCTCCTTCACCGGCCCGCTGGGTGATTTCATCCTCTCCAGCACCATTCTGCGAACGCCAGAGCAGTTCACGCTGCCGATTGGCCTCTATAACCTGGTGTCGCAAAAAATGGGCGCCAGTTACACCACCTATGCCGCCGGTGCTGTGCTGATCGCCGTGCCGGTGGCGGTGTTCTATCTGGCCCTGCAGAAATACTTCGTTTCTGGCCTGGCCTCAGGCAGTACTAAAGGATAAATCATGACGCCAAAAACATTGATTCTCGCCCTGGCACTGGCCTGGGCGACACCGCTGCTCGCCGCCGATCAGCCTGTCATCGGCTCTGCCGGGCCGTGGCCAGCCGATTTTATCAAAGGTGCGGATATCTCATCGCTGGCTGAACTGGAGAAGCAGGGTGCGAAATTCTACAACGCAGATAACCAGCAGCAGGATGCCATCGCCATCCTGAAAGCCAGCGGCATCAATACCATACGGCTGCGGCTGTGGGTGGATCCCCGCGACGGCAGCGGTCAGACCTACGGTGGTGGCGGCAACGATCTGACGACCACGCTGGCGCTGGCGAAGCGCGTTAAAGCGGCGGGCCTGAAGCTACTGCTGGATATCCACTACAGCGACTTCTGGACAGACCCAGGCAAGCAGTTCAAGCCCAAAGCCTGGCAGTCGCTGCCTTTTCCGCAGCTGGAAACCCAGATTCATGACTACACCCGCGACACCATCGCCCGTTTCAAAGCGGAAGGTGTGATGCCGGATATCGTGCAGATTGGCAATGAACTCAACGGTGGCATGCTCTGGCCGGAAGGCAAAAGCTGGGGCCAGAACGGCGGTGAGTTCGATCGGCTGGCCGGTCTGCTGAAAGCCGGGATCAGCGGGGTGCGTGAGAATCTCAGCGACCCGCATCAGGTGAAGATCATGCTGCACCTGGCTGAGGGCACAAAGAACGACACGTTTCGCTGGTGGTTTGACGAGATCGTTAAGCGTGATGTGCCATTCGATGTGATTGGCCTGTCGATGTACACCTACTGGAACGGCCCCATCAGCGCCCTGAAAGCCAACATGGATGATATCTCCCGGCGCTATGACAAAGACGTGATGGTGGTGGAAGCGGCCTACGGCTACACGCTGGAAAACTGCGATAGCGCGGAGAACAGTTTCCAGGCCAAAGAGGAGCAGGCGGGCGGCTATCCCGGCAGCGTAGCGGGCCAGGCGGCTTATCTGCATGACCTGATTAAAGCGGTGCTGGCGGTGCCGGACCATCGCGGCAAGGGTGTCGTCTACTGGGAACCGGCGTGGATCCCTGCGCCCGGCAATACCTGGGCGACGCCCGCTGGCATGAAATATATCCACGACGAATGGAAACAGGGTAACGCCCGCGAAAACCAGGCGCTGTTTGACTGTCACGGCAAGGCGCTGCCTTCGCTGCAGGTTTTTCATTAACCATTAGCGCAAACGCTGATGTCTACCTCTGAGGAACAGGTATGAATAAATTTCCCCCGCTCAGCGCCCGGGTTAACCGGCTGCTGCATGGTGCTGACTACAATCCCGAACAGTGGGCGCACCAGCCGGGCATTATTGATGACGACGTCATGATGATGAAGCAGGCGAACTGTAACGTTATGTCGGTGGGTATTTTCAGCTGGGCGAAGCTGGAGCCGGAAGAGGGGCGCTATGAATTTGGCTGGCTGGATGAGGTGATTGATACGCTCTGGCTGCAGGGGATTTCTGTGTTTCTTGCTACACCAAGCGGGGCCAGGCCAGCCTGGATGTCGCAGGCGTATCCGGAGGTGCTGCGTGTGGGGCGCGATCGCGTGCCGGCTCTGCATGGTGGTCGTCATAACCACTGCATGACCTCGCCGGTGTATCGCCAGAAAGTGCAGGCGATGAACAGCCGGCTGGCGGCGCGTTATGCGCATCATCCGGCGGTGCTCGGCTGGCATATTTCCAATGAGTATGGCGGAGAATGTCATTGTGATCGCTGTCAGCAGGCGTTTCGCAGCTGGTTGCAGCGCCGATATGAGACGCTGGAGAACCTGAATCTCGCCTGGTGGAGTGATTTCTGGAGTCATACCTACAGCGACTGGTCACAGATTGTGTCGCCAGCGCCACAGGGTGAGATGTCGATTCATGGTCTGAATCTGGACTGGCGGCGGTTTATGACCGATCAGGTTACTGACTTCTGTCGTGAGGAGATTAAACCGCTGAAGCAGGCCAATCCCGATCTGCCTGCGACCACCAATTTTATGGAATATTTCTACGACTACGATTACTGGAAGCTGGCACCGGCGCTCGATTTTATCTCCTGGGATAGCTACCCGATGTGGCATAACGAGAAGGATGAGACCACGCTCGCCTGTTATACCGCGATGTACCACGATTTGATGCGCACCCTGAAGCAGGGCAAGCCTTTCGTGTTGATGGAGTCGACGCCGAGCGCCACCAACTGGCAGCCGACCAGCAAGCTGAAGAAGCCGGGGATGCATATTCTGTCGTCACTGCAGGCGGTGGCCCATGGTGCGGACGCGGTGCAATATTTTCAGTGGCGTAAGAGCCGGGGTTCGGTCGAGAAGTTTCATGGCGCAGTAGTCGATCATGTGGGTCATCTTGATACGCGCACCGGTCGTGAAGTGAGTGAGCTGGGCCGGATGCTGGCCGCGATGACGCCGGTGATGGGCAGCCGGGTTGAGGCGCGGGTGGCGATTATTTTCGACTGGGAGAGTCGCTGGGCGATGGATAATGCGCAGGGGCCGCGCAATCTCGGACTGCATTATGAGCGCACAGTGAACGAGCACTATCGTGCTTTCTGGGAGCAGGGCGTGGCGGTGGATGTGATTAACGGCGACTGCGATCTCAGTGGTTACGATCTGGTGATTGCGCCGATGCTGTATATGGTGCGGGATGGTTTTGCGGCGCGGGTGGAGCAGCATCTTGAGCGGGGCGGGCATTTCGTTGCCAGCTACTGGAGCGGCATCGTGAATGAGAGCGATCTGTGTTATCCCGGTGGCTTCCCGGGGCCGTTGCGGCCGTTGCTTGGCATCTGGTCAGAAGAGATCGATAGTCTGACTGATGAGGAATTCAATGGCGTACGCGGGGTGCGCGGCAATGAGCTGGGTCTGAGTGGGCCTTATCAGGCGCGAGAGCTTTGCGAGCATATTCATCTGGAAGGGGCAACGGCGCTGGCCAGTTACGAGAGCGATTTTTATGCCGGTACCCCGGCGGTGACGGTGAATCGCGTGGGTCAGGGCAAAGCCTGGTATATCGCGTCGCGTAATGATCTGTCGTTCCAGCGGGATTTTTATGGTGCGTTGATTAAGCAGCTGGCGTTGCCGCGCGCGCTGGCGATTGATCTGCCACCGGGTGTGGTCGTTCAGCGGCGCACTGATGGCGAACAGGCGTTTCTTTTTGTGCAGAATTTTACCGGTCAGGTGCAGCAGCTGTCGTTGCCTGCTGGGCTCAGCGATTTGATCGATGGCTCGGTTGTGGGGGAATCGCTGGTGCTGGCGCCGTGGGGATGTCGCGTTCTGAGTGTGATGCTAACTGAAGGCGCAAGCCTTTGACGTTAGTTTAATGCCGTTTGCTGGCAGGTTTAGCATCGGCTCAGGGGGCCAGTACCTTCCGCAAAGACGCAAAAGATGGCATCCCTGCCAGCTCAGCACGGGCAATTACGCACCTCATCCCTGAGGTGCGCCCGTTCCCGGGCCAACGCGTTGCGTTGTTCAAAAACGCTCCCGGCGTTTTTGTCCGTGGCCCGTGATGCTTTGCTCCAGGCATATGCCCCCATCGCTTTGAGTTTGGGCATTGTCTGTGGCAGGAGGGTGCGGGAACTGTGGATAATGAGCAGGTTTGGTTAAATTTGTTGGCAGGCTGAGCTTTGAGCATGAGAGTTGTGTGTGGGAAGTTCTGCCGTGGCTTTAATTGCGGACTTTGTGGCAGAGGAATAGGGTTTGAGGGCAGGAAGAGTGTATTTTCTGTGAGTGCCCTGAAGCCATTCCCCCTCGTTTTCGTTTATCAGTCGTGAGTGGCGGGCAGCAGCCCGCCTTTTTATTATCTGGAGGAGAACAACATGGTGAGTCTGAAATCGTTTAAGCAATATTTCAGTCGGCAGCCGCTGACGGCGGAAGAGGTTGAGATAGACAGTGCGCTGCTGGAGCGTCTTGTAGAATGCTTCGGCGGGCGTGAAAATATTCAGCAGGTGGACGCCTGTTTAACCCGGCTGCGGGTGAAAGTGACATCGCTGAGGGCGGTAGATACGGCAGGATTACAGAAGGCGGGGGCGATTGGCGTGGTGATTCTGGGGCAGGAAGTTCATGCCATCTTTGGTACGCAATCCGACCAGCTGCGTCAGTTGCTGGAAGCCCGATTCTTTAAGCCGCTTCAGCCGGAGTAAAAAAAATGGATAACCGTCGCCGGTTATCCAAATAAGCCCCTGCATAAGAGCTTAACAATGATCACAATGAGGAGACTGCTTGGTTACCACCAGGCTTCGACCTGTACGCCGAAGTTCCAGGTGTTGTTACTGGTGTTGTCCTGGAAACTGTGTCCGTCTTCTGAGTCATTCAGGTAAGAGGCAAACAGACGCAGTTCCGGGCGTGACATAAATTCGGGACCGGCTGCAAGACCCAGCGCCAGCGTATATTTCTGACCCGCCTGTTTGTAGTCGCTGCCCACTTTGTTCTCATCTTTCTGCCAGAAACTACCCACTTCGCCGATGCCGCGGACATACTGCGTGAACTGATATTGACCACGACCCACCAGCGACAGCAGGGTGCTTTTGCTGGTCTGCGCGGTGACGTCATCCGCTGAACCCCAGGTAAAGACCTGATTCAGGGAGAACTTGTCGGTGATCGGCAGCAGGCCGGTATTGATTACGCGGTATCCGGTGGCATCGCGGGTATCGTTCCACATGTCATACCAGCCACCGCCCTGTGAAATCATATTTTGTGCCAGGCCTTTGTTAGCGTACTGGAACACCAGTTTCTGATAGCCGCCCCACATATCCTGACTGATTTCACTGGTGAGCATAACGCCGTTTTCCGCATCATACAGGCCACCATACTCTTCCTGCTTTTTAGTCGTGTTCGGCATGGCGTAATCAATACCAAACTCGGTCCAGGCGCCGCTCCACGGTTTCCAGCCAGCATACCGAAGATCCAGGTAGTTAATGTTGACGTCGTTATCGCCATCGACCCGGTAATCGACGTCATTGGCATCGCCACGGATCCAGGCAAAGGAGATCGCGCCCGGGCCCAGAGTGTAATTTTCGATACCCGCACCGGAGCCGGAGATATTCCAGTATTTGGTATCAATGATGTGCAAATCGTGACGCTGGTAGTAACGTTTACCGCCCCAGATCACCGCATTCTTGTCACCCGGCACCAGCCCTTTAATCTGCAGATTGAGCTGGCGCAAACCAAACTGCGCATCGTCACCGAAGGTGGTTTCGTTATCGTTAGAACCGTCGGAGAACATGCTGACCATGGTGTCGACGTAAAAACTGACGTCATCCTTTTTGTAGACTTCGCTGCCCAGCTCAACCTCGCCGTAGGTGTCGGCTTCATTGCCGAGACGGCCAATCTTGTTCTTTTGATACTCTTCAATACCGCCATCCTGCGATACGCCAACGCCACCACGCAGATAGCCATGGAAATCAATGTTGTCGATAGCAGCATAGAGCGTCGGGGAGGTCAGGGCCGCAGCGAGCGCCACAGCAGCAGTACGTAACCTTGTTTCCATGTTATCCTCAATTTTATTTGTAATACGTTCACATGACAGCGGCAGTTAACGCTTTTTGTCAGATGGGTGACAAACAAAATCGCGATAATGTGTGATGCACTGCAAATAAAGTGGCGGTATTTGTAACGATTAGTGAATCAGATCACCAAACCTCGTGATGTGAAGGTATGACTTTTACTTTTTATTTGCGCAATGTGACTGCGGTAACCTGGCTTATTCGGCTGCTGTGATACCATTCCGCCATCGGTAATCAGGGATGCGAATTATGAAATCAAAAAATGCCACCTTAGAGGATGTCGCCCGCCATGCTGGCGTCTCTTATCAGACGGTTTCGCGGGTTTTGAATAAGTCGGCAAACGTCTCAGAATCAACGCGGCGCAAGGTGGAGAACTCTATTGAAACCCTGCGCTACGTGCCAAACAGACTGGCGCAACAGCTGGTGGGTAAGCAGAGCACAACGCTGGGTCTGGTGACCACATCGCTGGCGTTGCATGCTCCTTCGCAGGTGGCCGCTGCGGTTAAACGATATGCCAATGCCGCTGACTATCAGGTGCTGATCGCCATGATTGATGAGAACGTCAATCAAAGTCTGCAGAATTGTATCAATGAGCTGAAGTCGCAGCGCGTGGATAAGGTGATTATCAACGTCCCGCTGGAGAGCAGTGATGCGGAGCGGATCGTGCAGGAGAACGACGATATCCTGTGTCTGTTTCTTGATGTTGATCCGTACAGCGCGGTGTTTAACGTTTCGTTTAACCCGGCTGACGGTACCCGTGCCAGTGTCAAATATCTCTACGAGCAGGGGCATCGGGAATTTGCTCTGCTGGCCGGGCCAGAGGAGTCCGTTTCTGCCAATCTGCGGTTAAAGAGCTGGCTGGATACGCTGGAGAGCTATCGTCTGAAGCCGGTCAGCGTCAGCCACGGTAACTGGGATGCGCAAAGTGGTTACAACGGCGTGCTGCAACTGCTGCGTGAAGCGCCGGAGTTCAGCGCGCTGCTGGTGGGAAATGATCAGATGGCACTGGGAGTGCTGAGCGCGCTGCATCAGCGCGGTGTAGCGGTGCCGGGGCAGATTTCGGTGATTGGCTACGATGACACCTATGAAAGTGCCTTCTTCCATCCGGCGCTGACCACGGTGTCGCTCGATCTTGATTTACAGGGCAAAGAGGCCGTTGCGCGTCTGTTGTTAGCCAGTGAGCAGGATGAGCAGCGTTCCTCTTCTATCCTTCCGGCAAAACTGGTGGTACGCAGCTCGACGGGTATCGCCGGTCAGCAGCAGCGTGATCTGAAGCAGATTGCTGAGCAGCTGCGGCTGCTCGCCAGTCGCCTTGAGTAGCAGAACACCGCAAGCAGATAAAAAAAGCATAAGAACGCGCCGCTGCTATGCTCAGATCAGGATAACGATTCTGCACGTCGGAAAAATTATCCGATCACTAAATCGGTCAGTGAACGGGCATTCTGCTTCGCGGTAATGCAGCCGACACGTTCAGCCCGGTTTCTCTACTCTCAGGGAGTGACATTATGCTGTGGCTTGAACAGGGGCTTTACCTCAGGATTGAAGAGTTAGCGCATGGCCCCAGGCCACTGCCGCTTTCCAGCGGTTTTACCCCGCAGACGGCTTATCGCGCGCTGGGCTGTTTTAACCCCTCTGAAACATCAGATGCTTACTACATTCTTTCAAATGACCGCGATGAAATATGGTTCATCTGTAACCGTCATCTGAGAACCGTTTTCCTTGATGCCAGCAACACGGCGTTTCGGGTGAAAATGCAGGAGCCAGCAGAGAGTCTGCCAGTACTCTCTGCTGCACCCGATGGTCAAATCGTCTCATTTGAGCGCTCTGTCTGATGTAGCCTGTTACGCATCAGATAATAAAAAAGCCGCCATCGCTGGCGGCCCTGATTACGTTTAAGTCGATGCGTTATCTGTACATTTGCCAGTAACGTTTTTTAACTCGCCGTGGCGGTCTTCATTGCCGGACGCTGTGGCAGTATCACCAGAAGAGCGATGATGATTAGCGCCAGCGTCAGTGAGGCACCGTAGCGGCTTAGCGCGAGTCCGCCTGAGGCAAGGGGTTTGTCCAGAAAGTCGCCGACCACGGCACCCAGTGGTCGGGTCAGGATAAAGGCCGCCCAGAAGAGCCCCGTACGCGAAAGTGATGTAAAGCGACTGGCCGCCCAGATGATTGCCAGCGCGCCAACAAACAGCAGGATCCCGCCATCGTAGCCCAGCCCTTCAGTGTCTGCCGTCCAGTCACCTAAGGCCGTGCCCAGGGTTTGTGAAAACATAATAGTGACCCAGTAAAAACTCTCTGTGACGCCGTTGCTCACTGAACTGACCGCAACCGTACCGCAGGTGATTTTCCACAGGAAAAGCGAGAGGATAAGCAGGGTGCTCAGCAGCACGGTGCCACCTAAATACCCTATGCCCAGTGAGCGATCGGCAAAATCTGCCATCGTCGTGCCAACGGTGGTTGTGGCCACCACGGTGAACCAGTAAATCCATTTGTTGAAACTGTGGCGATTTATCTGCACCACCACCGCGACCAGAAAGATGATGGCGAAAATCAATGTCCCGGTCAGGTAACCGAGATTCATCGACATGGTCACCGCATCGCCGCCGGTTTCACCCAGGGTAGTCGCAGCGATTTTGGTTAACCAGAAAGCCGCGGTAACGGCCGGAACTTTACTGAGAGCGTGAGAAGCTGTGTTGTTATTTTGCATAGGGTGATACTCCGGAACAGCCCAACATGGGCTAATACAGAGACGATGTTATAAGATTAATCTTAAGAAAAGGTTAAGCTAAAGAAAACTATGACAGGATTTTTGATCACAGTTTGTCAATCACTAAACCGGCATTTACCCTATGATTTAATGTAATATTTGCTCTGTCGGAGTGCAGTGTTTGGGCTGTTTTCCCTGTTAACCTATAAGAATTAATTCTGAGTTACTCTGTTTTCTTCTTAATTTTCAGGCGATGCAAAGAGTGATAGCCCGGCGGCTTAATCAGGCGAAAATTGAAGGAAAGTAGCATCAGGGCGTGCGAGCCATGCCGGGGCAGTATTGCCCTGATAATCAGCATCAGGGCAGGGTGGATGGCGTGGCAACCCCGACGCTGTTATCCGGATATCACCAGTTTTGTCTGGTGGGAGAAACGATCAGGTCGTTGACGGTAACGTTCTGCGGCTGATTAAGTGCATACACCACCGCATTAGCCACATCCTGTGGGCTGATGGCTAATTTATTGAGTTCCTGAGCCACTTTACGGCCCTGAGGATCGCCGACTTTATCGGCCCAGCCGGTATTGATTACGCCAGGGCTGATGGTATTGACGCGTATCCCGTTATTAACCCCTAAGTCTTTGCGCATCGATTCTGTCATGGCATGGACGAAGAATTTTGTTGCACTGTAAACCCCTGCACCCGCATCCACCTGATGACCTGCAACCGATGCCATATTCAGGATCTGTCCCTCATTTTTCTTCAGCATAACGGGTAACACAGAGGCAATGGCGTTCAGATAGCCTTTGATATTGACGTCGACCATTTTGTTCCACTCTTCCCATGCAACGTCACTCCAGCTTGAGAAAAGCATCAGGCCCGCATTGTTAATCAGTATGTCTATGGAGCCGAAGGTGTCACTGGCGAACTTCACCAGCGCCTGGGTTTCTTCCAGACGCGTAACATCGGTTACCAGGCCGACAGCGCGTCCCCCTTCAGCTTCAATCTGACGTACCAGCGTATCGAGGCCATCCTGGTCCAGTGCTGCCGCCACAATATTCACGCCATGACGCGCAAGTTCCCGCGCGGTAGCCGCACCAATCCCGGAGGATGCACCCGTAATAATGGCTGTTTTCTGTTGCAGGTAATTCATTTTTAATTCTCCTTCTGGTGAAAGGGGCGGGTAGTCACCCGCCATAAACCGTTATCAGCAGCTGGCTTCCGGCCAGTCGGTATAACCCTCTGCACCACCGCCGTAATAGGCTTCTTTCGGCGCGATGGTCAGCGCGGCACCGTAACGCAGACGCTTAACCAGATCCGGGTTGGAGATGAACAGGCGTCCAAAGGCAACCGCATCAATAATTCCGGCGTTGCGGCGGCTGATGGCCATCTCAAGGTCATAGTTGTTATTGCCAATAAACGGACCGTTGAACTGGGCGCTCAGCGCGTCCATGTCCACATCAGCAGGCACATCACGAGAGGTGGCCGTCGCGCCTTCAACGAAGTGCAGATAAGCCAGGTTGAACCGGTTAAGTTGCTGAATGAGGTAGCCGTACATCGCCATAACATTGCTGTCTGGCGGGGTGTTACCGGCATCAGGCGTGACCGGAGAGAGGCGGATACCGACTTTGTCATTGCCCCAGATGTTGATGATGGCTTCTGTCACTTCCAGCGTCAGGCGGGCGCGGTTTTCAATAGAGCCACCGTAGGCGTCAGTACGGTGATTGGTGGAATCACGCAGGAACTGATCGAGCAGGTAACTGTTGGCGGAGTGCACCTCAACGCCGTCAAAACCGGCACGCAGGGCATTTTCAGCTGCACGTTTATATTGCTCAATAATGCCGGGGATTTCTTCTGTTTCCAGCGCCCGCGGCGTCGATACCGGCACAAAACCGTTTACGGTGTAAGTCTGTCCATCAGCTTTAATAGCAGAAGGTGCAACCGGACGCTGGCCCTCAGGCTGCAGTTCCACGCTTGAAAAACGGCCCACGTGCCATAACTGGCAGACGATTTTGCCGCCTTTGGCGTGGACTGCCCCGGTGACTTTTTTCCATCCAGCCACCTGCTCTTCGCTCCATATCCCCGGCGTAGCGGCATAGCCGCGTCCCTGCGGAGAGATGTTGGTGGCTTCAGAAATAATCAGGCCAGCCCCGGCACGCTGTGCATAGTAGGTAGCATGGAGTTCATCAGGCACACCCTCTTCACCGTAACGGCTACGCGTGACCGGTGCCATGACAATGCGGTTTGACAGCTGAAGGCTGCCCATCGAAACAGGTGAGAATAAATCGGTACGGGTACTGTTGTCAGTCATATAAACCTCTTAATAGTTGACCGGTCGTCTAGTAATTGGATAAAAAAACCGGCTACCCGAGTAGCCGTGTTGTTGCGTTCATTGCCTGACTGAACGCTTTGTCAGGATCGTGGATTTTCGCCATCAGGGAAGCCCCCAGCCAGAGCTGATAGAGTTCTTCTGCCAGTTCAGTGGCATCCGTTACGGCGGGCAGGGAGCCATCTTCCTGACCGAGCCGGAGGCAGGCAGCAATTTTGAGCACAATTTCATGGGTGCCCGTTGCCAGCACATGCCGCATGTTATCGTACTGGTCGCAGACTTCCGCCCCCAGCTTGACCACGAGACATTTACTTTCAGGCAGGTCTGCGCCCTGGGTGGTTTTCCAGAAGGTAAAATAGCGCAGCAGTCGCTCTCTCGCCGTTCCTGTTCCGCCTAGCTGATGCTCTACTTCCAGCAAATAGTGGCTGAAGTAGTGCTCCAGCAGCGCCTCTGCAAACGCTTCCTTCGACGGAAAGTAGTAATAGAACGAGCCTTTTGGGATATCCGCCGCTTTTACAATCTCGGAAATCCCGACGGCGCTGTAGCCCTTATGAGTAATGATCGCCCTGGCCACATCAATGATGTGCTGCCGCATATCTGTCACGTTTCTTTTCATAATGTGCACACTCTAGTGAAAAACTGACCGGTCGTCTAGTAACTTTTAACCTGTTTCATGCTATCTGTTTCTGATTGTGAGCGGGTGAAGCAGTCGGGTGGCGTACTGGCCGATCAATTTCAGGCTCTGAAGCGTCGCACCGTCTTTCGCCTCTATCGACATGCCTTCCAGCAGCGTATTCAGAACGGTAGCCAGCGCGACGGTGTTGGTATCTGCGGGCAGTTGCTTCTCCTGAACCGCTCTGACCAGCCTTTTTTCAAACAGATCTTTCCCTTCCTGTCTGAGAACGCTAACCGCCCTGACAACGTCCGTCGATTCTGCTGAAACATTGATGGCTGCCAGTACCACCATGCAGCCGCAGGGCGCTGAAGGGGAGAGCAGAATATCGGCTGCTTCGCTAAAGAAACCGTCAATCGCTTCACCAATATCCTGCCTCTCCTCAAGCCGCAGCCAGGTCGCTTTCCAGTACTTCGTTTCGTAGTAGTTCACGGCCTCCAGAAAAAGTTTTGCCTTGTTGCCAAAGGCGGAATAGAGGCTGGGTGGGTTGATTTCCATGGCGGCGCAAAGTTCGGCAACCGATGCCGGCTCAAAACCTTTGCGCCAGAACAGATCCAGCGCTTTCAGCAACGCTTTATCACGGTCAAAGCTTCGTGGCCGGCCTTTCGGCTTTTCAGTCACGGCAGGCTGGTCAGGCATTTTCATAGACGGCCTCAATCATTCTCTTGACACATTACATAGTGATCACTATACAATAATACTATTACGTAGTGCTCACTACAGAATTAAATCGACACAGTGGCTCGCCTTTTATCCCGCCTGCGCTCTCCCCGGCAGGCTGCTGTCGCGCTGAGTCGGTACGTGTCTGTGTCAGAAAATATCACCCAAAAGCGGGGTGTCTGAAGGGATACCTTATTAATCAGAACGGAGAGAAAACAGATGAATAACACGACCTATGTACAGGACTATAACGCCATCGTGGCAGTGCTGAATCAGTATAACGAGGGAGGAAAGCAGGCGAAAAGTGAGCTCATGAAGCCCGCTTTCAGCGACAGGGCGACCATTTTTGGTCTCGACAGTGACGGCAACCTCAGCGGCGGTCCAATTCAGGGATTGTTTGACACCATCGACACCGCATTCCGTCCTTCACCCGAAGCAAAAGCGGCTATCGTGCGCGTAGATATTGTTGGGACTGCCGCCAGTGCCCGCATCGACACTGACGACATTTCTGGTTTCCGTTTCACTGATTTTTTTAACCTGCTGAAAGTGAACGATCGCTGGACCGTGGTCAGCAAGATCTATCACACACATACGGCAGACTGATTGCAGTCTGGTCAGCTGACCGTTGCAGCCTGCGTTTGCTACGGGCTGCAAAAATGGATTGTGACGACTAAAACAGTAAGGTGATTTTACGCCTGATTATCCGGTTGCTATTAATCAACATAATCATACCCCAGCGCTTATGGCAGAGGTGGCATCATTAAAGATTCTGGCCCGATCGGCCGATAAACACTGGCTCATACTTCTGACACTGAATCCCGGGTTCGCTCACTCTTGTGCGGGCAGGGCGGCACCTCAGCAGCTGCAGACGGATAAGCGCAGCGTCAGCCGCCGTCAATGGCGGGTATTCTCGCAATGGTGAACCTGTCTCCGGATCCTCCTTCAGCTACAGGCGGACATTAACGGTTATAATCAGGTCTGTAGCGACGAGTATTGAGCCTGTTTAATATCGTCAGCTACGTCGGAGTCGGCCGCCATGAACACAATGATCAAACCCTCTTTTACCGCTGTCTGGTCTACAGACGCCCAGGGTATCTGCGTCGCCAGTCAGGAAAGCCCTGCTGGTCTGATGCCTGAACTGAAGGGTGTGACGCTGAGTTCATGGCTGAGACTGGCACAGGCCGATGACGATGCAAAGATCGCGCTGCAACTGACCGCCGCGCTTGATTTCCTGACGCCTTTTCATATTGAAGTGCCGATCAACTGTCTGGATGGCAAGACGCGTCGGGTTATTGTATCTGGCCTGCCGGATCGCCAGCCTGGTACGTCCCGTCTGCAGTATAACGGCTTCATTCTGGATGTGACCGGACAGCGTAAAGCGCTGGAAGATGCGCTGCGCACGGCGGCAGAATATCGTCTGTTAATTGAAAACAGCACCGATCTGATTGCCCATTGCGACGCGGATGGCCGGTACGTTTCAATCTCGCCCTCTTATAGCGAAATGATTGGCTGGACAGCCGAAGAAGTTGTCGGTCAGCTGGTGGTGGATTTCCTGCATCCCGATGACCGCGGCCCCGCCTCTGAAGCACTCGCCTGCATCTTCAACGGGGGAGTGCTGCCGGACGTCGTTGAGGTGCGCAAGCTGCATCGTGACGGCCACTACATCATTCTGGGCACCAAAGCCTGTGGCGTCATCAATCCCTCTACCGGCAAAAATATCGGTGCAGTTCTGGTGTCGCGCGACATTACGCGAGACAAAGAGAGGATGCGCAATCTGGAGAAGCTGGCAACGCTGGATACGCTGACCGGGCTGCATAATCGTACCTGGATCAACGACCAGGTTGGGCGCATGCTGGCGAAGGTGGATGATGAGGCCTACACGACGGTGATGTTTATCGATCTTAATGGCTTTAAGGCGGTGAACGATTTGATGGGCCACGCGACAGGGGATGCCTTGCTGCAGCAGGTCAGTGAACGGCTGCAACGCTGTATGCGTCCGGGCGACTCACTGGCGCGACTGGGCGGAGATGAATTTGTTGTGGCGGCAAAGTGCAGAAATCGCGATACAGCCGCTGCCATTGCCCTGCGTATTATTGAAAGTCTGCACGCGCCATTCGCCATTGATAATATGGATGTGCGCATTGGCGCGGCTATCGGTATCAGCCTTGCCCGCTTTGGGACGGCATCGGCCAAAATATTATTCGAAAACGCGGATAAAGCGATGTACCAGGCCAAAGCCCGACGTGATGGGTCGTATCAGTTTTTTGAGTCAGAAGAGCCTTAGTCGATGCATATGATTGCTGGTATGACCTTCCGGATTTGAAGGTAATAGATCTTACGTTTAACGCTTTGCCGCCTGTTCCCGCAAGGATACATTTCCTGAACGCCTGATTAACCCGCCTAATATTCTGAAACCGCGTGCCACAGCAGAAAGATTTTCTGTTTCAGGCTCAAAAAGAAGTCTGTTGCTGATGACCAACATCTATGTGCGAGACAGGCACCTGTATTCACTCAAACGTCTGTGATGGACTGGCCTGAGTGACTTTACGGATCTCCGCGTACGGTAACTCATTATTCCTGCTGGAATCATCTGGTCATTAACCTGACGTTATCGACATGCAGGAACGCCACCCGGGCGGAGTTTATACAGACTCATCGATATCCCGTCCATTATCATAAACCGTCTGCGCCTGTTCCATCACTCCCCCATGTTGCTTTGCCCAGCTCACCAGCGCGACAAAAGGATCCTGCAACGTTCGGCCCAGCGGCGTAATCGCATATTCCACCGCCACAGGGGAGGAGGCAATCACGTGGCGGCTCACTAATCCGTTGCGTTCCAGTCGTCGTAATGCCTCCGTCAGAGACTTATGTGTGATGGGGTCGAGCCTGCGCTTGATGGCGTTAAAACGTGAGGGCTGGGAGCACAACACGGTCAGGATCAGTACTGACCACTTGTTTGCCACCTGTTCCAGGATAGGGCGCGTGCTGTTGATCTCGGCCAGCACTACGGTGATATCAGTGGTCATTTGGTTTCCTTGAGGATATCTGGTGTACATCAGGTGCGTAATTGACACTAAATATAATAAATATACCATGAGGTGTCTAACCCCTATCCGGAGTGGTAATGATGAAACTAAGTGGAAAGATAGCCCTGGTCACCGGTGGTAGTAGCGGTATTGGCCTCGCTGTTGCTCGCCGTTTTGTTCAGGAAGGCGCACGGGTTTTTATAACGGGCCGACGTGAAGCACAGCTGGCTGAGGCTGTAGCGCTGATTGGCGGTGAGGTCGAGGCGATTGCGGGTGACATCACCCACACAAGCGACCTTGAGCGTCTGTTTGAAACCCTCAATGCCAGGGCTGGCAGACTTGATATCCTCGTCAACTCGTCTGGCGTGTCAGAACCTGCGAGACTGGAAGAGACCACGGAGGAGCACCTTGATCGCATCTTTGATCTGAATGTGCGTGCCATGGTGTTGACGGTGCAGCACGCGGTACGGCTCATGGGGGAGGGCAGCAGCATCGTGCTGGTGGGGTCGATCGCGGGAAGCATTGCTAATCCTGGCTATGCTGCCTATTCCGCCAGCAAGGCAGCGGTGCGATCCTATGCCCGCACCTGGAACAGCGAGCTGGCACCGCGTGGCATCAGAGTTAATACACTCAGCCCTGGCCCAACGGATACGCCGATGTTTAGCCAGGCCAGCGATGAAGTCAGGCAGACACTCAGCGAACGGATCCCGGCAAAGCGGCTGGGTAATCCTGATGAAGTCGCGGCTGCGGCCCTGTTTCTGGCCTCCGATGAAAGCAGTTACGTCAGCGGCACCGAACTGGTGATTGATGGCGGGATGACTGCATAAAGGATTAGCGGCGGACGTTGCGGGGTTGCTCGATGGCATGGCGGGGAGGGTTTTGACTCATTGAGAAGCTCTCCCCATGCTATTCCAGCTAAGAACATTTCTAAGACTGGTATTTCATTCCTGGATTTGTTCTGGTCCCCCTTTATTGTTCAGATTCAGAAATAACTTCGCAGCGTAAAATCATATTGCGTCAGTTTATTATTTCTATTGGATTTTCACTTTCGGGAGACCAAAATTTAGTACTCATTGTATTCATTGTGAGGCAGAACGCCGGTCCATGATTTCTTTCACGTAATGCTCTATAACAATGTGATGTTCATGGCTTATCTGAGAAATGAATGTTTGCAGGAAATCGGGTGTGGAGTGAAGGGTGTTCGTGACCAGTTTATCGAAGTCTTTCTGGGTAAAGCGGTCATAGCCTTTTAGCGTCGAACGCTGGAGCAAGGTATGCGCAGTAATTTCGAGCACGGCACGTCTGTAATCATCGGAAAGCAGAATATCCAGATCGTGCCGGCTGATCTCAAAGGCAAATTCATAGCTGATAAAACCAGAATCGACAGGCAATGAGTAGGTCAGTTTACCTTCCTCCTGTGTCACATGAGGTTCGTATCCGTCACCCATGAGGCGAACTGATTGCATATTAATCCTCCTTCTATTTCAGCCCTGAGTTGTTACTTCAGCAGATTAAAACCACCGATATTGATATTATTCCGCTTCTGACGACGAGCGCAAATACTCACAACATCAGATCGTTTGATAGCGTAAGTTCCCGGTTGTTCACCTGTTCGCTAACGGCAAAACTGACAAAGTGGTATGCCTGTTACGGAGGGTCATGTCAACCGTGAGCAGTGAGCTAAAGTTTTCCAGGTGTCTTTATGAGCCGGTCGCCTCTCCCCGCTATTGTCGAGACAAAAAATAGCAGAGAGGAGGTCATCGCTTACACGTCCTGGAAAAAAGCATCGGGCGATGCTTCTGAAAGGGTCTTTAGCGACCAGCCCACACCGCTGGTTTTCTTGTCTGCCACGGATAGGCGCTTTCAAGCTGACCCGCCAGTGCCAGCAATAAATGCTCCTGATTAAATCCTGCACAGAACTGCATGCCAATCGGCAGATTACGGGAAGAAAGGAAGCCCAGAGGAACAGACATCGCGGGGGTTCCGCACACGTTCGCCAGCGCAGTAAACGGTGACTGATTGAAAACGTGATGTTAGCGCATCGACTGGCTGCTTTGAGCGAAAAGCGGACATGACATCCCAAGGATGGTTTGAATAATTGTTGTCCCATCACCCGTTTTAGGCTGATGCTTTCCTTAACAGGATGCTTTAAGTTGGTCACATTTATCCTGCAGGATATAACCATGATAACAGTAGAAAAATCAGATCCATTTTCGTCAGAGTCCCATCGCTTAGTCGAAGTTCTATCAGCAGAACTTGCCGCTATTACTGGTGATAACGGCAAAAGCAATTTCACCGTCGAAGCAATGAGTGATGACAATGCTTTATGGGCATTAGCAAAGAATTCTCAAGGCAAAGCTTTGGGATGTGGTGCTATACGGCCATTAACTAAAAATATAGCCGAGATTAAAAGGATGTTTTCAGACCGAAGTGCGTCAGGGATTGGCGTTGCTTTACTCACTTTTCTTGAAAAATCTGCAAAAGAGATGGGATATATCGAAATTAGGCTGGAAACCCGACACATCAACTATCGTGCTGTAAATTTCTACATGAAAAATGGTTATGTCCCTATCGAGAATTACGGCCCATATATAGGCAGGGCAGAAGCTGTCTGTTTCTCAAAGGCATTACGCTGACTATATTAATTGGAACTGATGTCCGCTTCTGGCACTAAGCGGACTGACGGCAGCCCAGGGTCCACTATGAGCGAGAAGCATAAGTCGCTGCTGCGTGAGCCGGAATAGTGCTTTGGTGGTGCGGCGGGCGAGAAGAACAGTCCGCATTCAAAAAGCTTTCTCGATGGCGTCAAAAAGTTCTTCTACGATTTGACTCGCTAAGCGGAAACGCTGCGGTAAACATAAAAAGCTCCTGCTGTGCAGGGGCTTTTTTTATTGCTGTACTATTCAGCAAAACGTATCCGTTAGGGGTACTTAAAAATTTTTCTCATGTTTCCGCTTTCGTTGTCGATAACCTGATTGCTGGCTGAGTGATGATTTCACTCAGCATTTTTTTTCATTTCAGGCGATAAGGATATTTATGAACAAGCTTTGTGTTGCGGCGTTGTTGGCTCTGAGTTTAACCGGCTGTGCGCAGCAGACTTTCGTAATGAAACAGAATCAAGTTGGTGCGGCGACGAAAACCACCAGCCAGCCGTTCTTTGTTTCAGGTATCGGTCAGCGTAAGAGCATTGATGCGGCGCAGGTGTGCGGCGGCCAGGAAAAAGTTAACCGGGTTGAAGTGCAGCAGACGTTTGTTAATGGCTTACTGAGCGTGGTGACGTTTGGTATCTACACGCCACGTGAAGCGCGCGTTTATTGCGCCATCTGATAATGCCTCAGGCCGGTTCGCCGGCCTAATCCTGCGCCTGTTATTAAATCGCATTAGTATATTGTAACTATTAAATTCTGCTCTCGCACCGCTGCGCGGCTCGCCTGCTGACGACGATATCCGAAACGAGTTCAGGCAACGTCGTCCAGCCTGGTAAAAGCAGTGGTAAGCTGTTGATGCGTGTCAGTCCGCTTTGAGCGAGTAACGGACATTGCTAAAAGCGTTCTGTAAGGATTAACAGGGAGCAGGTCAGTCGCCTTCATCACTTATACGCATAAAAAGATCAAGCCTAAGGCATGCATCTGCGCGGGCATCCAGATCCGGTTTTTCTCACCTCCTCCAGCTAACTCCTCCACACCCCGACTTCAATGATGACGTCGCGTAGCCCCGCACCGGTTAAATCTGACGATAGAGAAAGTAATGTTTTCACTGATGATATGTCCTAAAATCATGATCATCGAGTAAAAACGATGGCTGCAATCAGATTCATAGCATCATAAGCCGTGAAACAGTCAATCTGCATTTCAATTATTTCTACAAAATGAGGTCAAATTGAGGCCTTTAAGACAAGCTGCTACGGAGTGACTGGCATGAGTGAGTTAGTGACAATGGCTTTGAGGGTCCCACCTGATGACGAATAAACAGGGTGTTTTGATTGTTAACCTTGGAACACCAAAAGAACCAACGCCTGTTGCGGTAAAGAAATTTTTATCTAAATTTCTGCATGACTACAGAGTGGTCGACTTACCAAGAATCATCTGGTGCCCCATTCTACATGGCGTGATTATCCCATTACGTGCAAGGCGAGTGGCGAAATTATATTCTTCGATTTGGATGGAGGAAGGTTCCCCTCTTATGGTTTACAGCGTCAGGCAAGCCCGTGCGCTTGAAGAAGTGACAGGTATGCCCGTCGAGCTGGGGATGAGTTATGGCGAGCCCAGTATAGGTGGTGCAATTGACAGGCTACTGGAAAAAGGCGTCGATAAAATTATCGTCATTCCTTTGTATCCCCAGTTTTCATCTTCGACCGTTTCTTCTGTTTGGGATAGCGTGAGCCGTCACCTGCAGATAATGAAGAACCGGTATACACCCTCCATAAATTTCATCAATGACTATGCCGATCACCCTGCCTACATTGAAGCGTTAAGAGCATCCGTTCAGGCATCTTTCGAAGCTAACGGCGTTCCAGATGCATTGTTAATTTCATATCATGGTATACCGGTAAGGTTTGTCAAAGAGGGGGACCGATACCAGGAAAGATGTGAGTTAACGACAAAATTACTCATTGAAGCAATCAATATGCCGTCATTGAAAATATTGATGACGTTCCAGTCAAGATTCGGCAGAGAGCCATGGTTAACGCCTTTTACTGATGAGACAATTAAAAATCTACCGAATGAAGGAATAAAAAGCCTGCATGTAATCAGCCCGGGGTTCGCATCAGACTGTTTAGAAACGCTTGAGGAGCTTGATGAGCAGAACAGGGAGATTTTTATGCATGCGGGTGGTACATCGTTTACTTATATACCGGCGCTTAATGATAAACCGATTCATATCGAGATGCTGCGACAACTTGTGAACCTTAATCGGTTTCAGGGATGATTTTCACACTCTTGGGAGCAGGATGTTGCAGGTGTCAACATTCATAGTGAAACCAGAAGTGGGCCCTCCCGGACATGTATGTGATACGTGCCGGGGCGGCGTTATAGGGGCCGCCTGGAAAACCAGCCACTCCAGCTGCAAGCAACTGTCTTGTACGTGGGTATAAGTCGGAGATTATTCGTGGGCAAGTCAGCTATGAGCGAGGAGCGGACGTTTAGTATTTACGGGTACGCCTGCGCTGGCGCACCCGGTTACACTCAGGGCTTCCAGCGGCGCAGAGAGGTATGGTCTTCATACGGCAGCTTTGAAGGTAAAGAAATCAGTTCAATGACGCTACCCCACGGCGTGCGGCCGTAACAGAAAAAGTTATTCTCTCCCACCTCAGTTGGAAACATCAGGGGCTGAGGAGAAGTAAACATTTTCCCGCCAGCCTGCTCGAACAGGCTGATAGCCTCGTTGATGTCATCAACGTAAACAGCAAAATGCTGCAGGCCATAATCGCTGGGTCGCACGGGCTGACTTTGCTCTGGCCCCTTCATTTCAAAAAGTTCCAGTCCCGGGCCGTGCTTCAGCTTCATCATTCTGACCGTGGTAATTTTCGTTCCCGGGAACAGGTTCAGAATATTTTCCGTTTCTTCGCCTTTTACGTCATCGTCTGAAGGCGAGACGGAGTCATAAATAACTTCTGCACCAAAGGCGTCAGAAAAGAAGCGGGTAGCCTCATCAATATCAGAAACGGTAATGCCGACATGGTCCATAGCGCGAATAACGTTGGTAGACATAGTTTTCTCCCTGTGGTTGTTCAGATGTGAGTAATGTTATTAATCAGCCCTGGCGGGCCGCCATTGTCGCGAGCGCACTAAGCTGAGCCGAAATATGGTCACGGGTGTCCGCATCCGTTATGCGGCCGGATTTCGGATCAAGCCGGGATGAGGCCTGTCCAATCATGACCTCTGGCTTGTTAAGCACTCTGCCGTCAAGAAAGACCAGAATCTGACGCAGGTGATACTGCACCCTTGCACCACCTATGGCACCGGGTGACGCAGTGATTATGGCGACGGGCTTACCGGCGACAGGGGTATCCGGAAGACGTGAAAGCCAGTCCAGCGCATTTTTCAGGGCACCCGGCACAGAATAGTTATATTCAGGTGTGACAATGATCAGGCCGTCTGCTGCCGCTATCGCTTGTCCCATTTCAACAACCGATTCAGGAAACCCCTGAGCCTGCAGGTCAGCGTCGTAATGCGGTATTTCCCCGACAGAGCTGAGCGCGCTGACATCCACGCCTGCCGGCGCCAGCAGGCTAAGATTGCGGGCTACGACGGCGTTAAAAGAATCCGTACGAAGACTGCCCAGCAGTGAGACAAATTTCAAAGGTCTTGTCTGTGACATGACTGCTCCCTGTGTTTTTAATATGGATACGCCGACAGGTGCCGGCACTTTGTTTTCGAACTGACTTAAGCCTGGTATAGAATTACACATCGATAAACACGCTATGAGTCGCCAGAGAGTCAACTTTATGTCTACCGGGTTTACAGCCGAATCCTTGCGAGGGATCACGACTTTTGTCACAACGGCCAGGTCCAGCAGCTTTACTGAAGCTGCGGAGCAATTGGGCATTACAAAATCTGCCGTCGGAAAAAGCGTGGCGCGGCTTGAGGAGAGGCTGGGAACGCGTCTGTTTCACCGCTCAACCCGTAAGCTAAGCCTGACCAGTGACGGAGAGGCCTATCTCACCAGTTGCCTCTCTGCGCTGGAAATTCTGGACTCGGCTGAAAATACGCTCAGCCGGCGGCAGGACAATCCTGCCGGAACGGTGCGTATAGACATGCCGGCATCATTCGGACGCAACCTGATGATGCCGGTGCTGCTTGAAGTGATGAATCGTTATCCAGCCCTGCGTCTGGTGTTGACCTTTAACGACCGTCTGATTGATCCGGTTGAGGAGGGCGTTGACCTGGTACTGCGCCTGGGCGAACTGCAGAGTACCGATGAGCTGATTGCGCGTCGTCTGAGCCGGCAGCGCCTCATGCTTTGCGCATCTCCCGCTTATGTTGAGCGGCATGGTCAGCCCTTTGATGTCGATGCGCTAAAAAAACACTGCTGCATTATGGGGTACCGGCGGGGGGCACCGCTTGCCTGGCGGCTGCGGCCAGCCGGGGAGCGGGAAATAAAGTTTATCTCGGCCTCGGCACACCAGATAAGCGACGGAGACGCCATGCTTCAGGCCTGCCTGGCAGGAGCAGGTATTGCCCAGTTTCCGGAATCGATGGTGAACAGCCATATTGATGAGGGCAGGCTTGTTGCTGTTATGCCCGATCATATGCCCGTACCCGTCGGGCTGAACGTTGTCTGGCCCCGGACAAGGCATCTGATCCCCAGGGTCAGGCTTATTGTCGATGAACTGCTGAGTAAGGCCGAAAAAGGATACTTTGGCACTCTTAAGTAGAATTTTTATCACCACTCAGGCGATTTCAGGGCTGTTTATCAACTCTAAGCAAGCTTATATCCTGTCTGTCCTGCTGCCATCACCGTGTCATGTGCCGGTTCTCTAAACGAAAGCCGGCACGTGTTATGCGCAGCTCAGACAAAAAAATAGGTTAACTGACAGGATATTTGTTATGCCACTTGCTCTCTGGGCGCTGGCGATTGGTGCATTCGGTATCGGTACGACTGAATTCATCATTGCCGGCCTGCTTCCCGTTATTGCGGCTGATTTCAACGTTACTATTCCCGTGGCCGGAAATCTGGCAACGGCTTATGCGCTGGGTGTTTTTGTCGGCGCGCCGGCCCTGATTATTCTGGGCTCAAAAGTGCCCCGAAAAGCCATGCTGGTTTTTCTGATGCTGCTGTTTGTGGCGGGTAACCTCGTTACGGCCTTTGCGCCCACGCTGGGCATTGCCATTCTGGGCAGGATCATCACGTCGCTGACTCACGGCGCCTTCTTCGGTATTGGTTCGATCATTGCTGCCGATATGGTTGCGCCGTCTAAGCGGGTAAGGGCGATTGCATTCATGTTCATGGGACTGACCGTAGCAAATCTTATTGGTGTTCCCGTCGGTACCTGGATCGGGCAGCATCTTTCCTGGCGAGATGCTTTTATGGTTATTGCCGCAATTGGAGTTGTTACGGTTATCAGCGTCGGTATGCTTATCCCGCATCAGCCCCGTCCGGAGAACCATAATTTCGCACACGAGTTTAATGCCTTCCGCAACGTCAATGTTCTGCTGGCGATGGGCATAACGGTCTTTGGGCCGGGTGCATTTTTTACCTCCATTACCTATATCGCACCCATGATGATCGGGCTGGCCGGATACAGCGAAAGCAGCCTGGCATGGCTGATGCTGCTGTTCGGTCTGGGGCTATTTGTCGGTAATCAGCTGGGCGGCAGATATGCCGATCGCGCGCTGATGCCGATGCTTTACGTCACCCTGGCCGCTCAGGCCGTAGTCCTGCTGGTATTTAACTTTACGGCCCACAGCCAGGTCATGTCAGCGGTCTGTATTTTTCTGATGGCTGCGTTTGGGTTTGCGACCGTGTCCCCCATCCAGAAACTGGTGATGGACAAAGCGCGGGCGGCAGGGGCTCCGACGCTGGCTGCAGCCGTTAACATAGGCCTCTTCAATCTCGGTAATGCCCTGGGTGCATGGCTGGGAGGGGCAGTTATAGCGGCCGGCTTTGGTCTTCAGTCGCCTGACTGGGCAGGCGCGATACTCTCGGTTATAGCGCTGATTCTGGCAGTTATATCCGGACTGACTGACAAAACCGGGCATAGCGCTGCTATGCGTTCAGCTTCTCACAGTGAGTAACGTCCGCTTCTGGCACAGAGCGGGCATCTGGCAGTCTTCGCATAGAGACTCGATACTGAGGACGTCTGGGAGGCAATGAAAAATTCAATAGCTGAATGCGCGCCGCACTTTACCAGACAGCAGGAAAAAGAGATGCGGGCGCTTATCCGGAGTACGCCCGCACTGTTCGCACAGAAGCTTGAGATATTTGAAAGTCTGGTTTCTGAGGCCACGGACTTTTATGTACTGCATCTTGCTGAAACACTGAGCAGGAACAACGTAATTCCTGCGATTCGATCCTGTTTTGCCTGTCTTCAGGCTGTCCAGGGGGAAGAGCACTGAAATAGCTTCAGGGAAAGCTTTTATCACCCTGATGGCAGAAATGAAGCCTGTACTCCTGACCATGTCCCGATAACCAGATGAATCAGGAACAGAGTCAGAAAAAATGAGCCACTAAAGCCCGATTCTATCGACATGACGTAACGCATCTGTTGGTGAGTTACGCCATGCCTGTAACCCATGTAAAACTATGCTTTTCTCTTACTCTCGTGATTTGCCAGTTGCCGGCTAAACTCGTCAGCCGACCAGCCTTGTTGTAACGCTTCAAGCAACAGCTGCTGTTGCGTTTTGGGCACCAGACCACCCAGCGGAGGATCGGTATCAAGATTAGTCGGGAAGGAGTAGCCTTCGCCGCTCGCCGCCACAACGGCCTGTCGCTGCTCATCGCTTAATGGCTTACTCAGCAGAGTAGAATAGATTGCCTCCATCACCTTGACATGATCCACTTTTTCCATGGTTTTGCCAAAGGCGGATGAGACCTGTAGCAAATTAGCAGTGCGTACATGGTCCTGCGTAACGTTATTTCCCGCGGCATGGAACAGCGCCGGATTGAAAAATAATCCGTCGCCTTTTTTCAGTGGTAACTGAATGGCATGCTGCTGGAAAAATTCAATAAAACGCGAATCGCGCCAGGCCAGATAGCCCTCTGCATATTGTTGCGACCAGGGTAACAGCTGGGTCGGCCCTGATTCTATCGGCATATCGCTGTGCGCGACCGCACCCTGAAGCGTCAGGTATTGCGACAGAATATGCAGCGGCAGCGGGAAGCGGGCGACGACATCATTAAGCTGAAAGCCAAGGTGGTAATCCCGATGCGGCTGTTGCGCTTTGCCGCCGGGACGAACCTGATTTACCTGCGCCGTAATTTCATAGCCGGGGCCAACCCAGGCTTCGCAAATTAGCGCCAGCAAAGGGTTGCTGTAGTATGCAACGAAGACATCGGCATCACGCTCCGCTACTTTTTGCAGCGCATTCCAGATACGCCCATTACTTCCGGCTTTGGCAAAGTGGTCGCCACCACCGCCGTTTTCCGCTTCGCTGGCGAGAATATCCTCAAACACCTTATTGCTGCTGTCTATAGCGGAAACGTCGCTGTATAAGCCCTGAACCACGAACACTCCTGGTCCGCCAGAGAATGCGTGATGCAGTTCACCCAGCAGGGACTGACGATCGGTTTTGGCTGCTGCCATCAGATCGTCATGATGATAGATAAGCACATTTTTATCGACGGAATGCGCCAGTGGGAAATCGTCTTTGCGCAGCGTCTGCGAGCAAAGCGTAGCAAACTTATCGAGAGAAATATGACTGTCATTTATATAGATGCTGTTCATGTTTTTACCTCAAAGAGTCAGAGCATGTGATGGCTGAAAACCACCGTTGTCACCGCAACCAACCACACTTTGATCAAAATCGATCACCGCGCCTGTCATCATTCCCGACTCCCCGGAAAGGAGAAACGCTACGGCCCGTGCGACTTCAGTTGACTTCAGCAGACGGCCAAAAGGTTGCGCCTGCTCAGCTTTGGTCAGCCAGTTTTCTTCAGCATTATGATAGTGCCGCTGGATGTCGTGCTCATGAGGCGTGTCCATCCAGCCAATGTTCAGACCGTTCACCCTGATACGATTGCGCATGGCGCTGAAAGCAACGTTTTTAGTGAGTGTAACCAGTGCGCCTTTCGATGCGGCGTATGCGGTCAGGAAGCTCTGACCGCCATGGGAGGTCATGGTAATGATATTGACAATGCTGCCTTCAACGCCTTTGGCAATCATCATCTTGATTGCCGCCTGCATCAGAAAGAAAGGGGCACGAATGTTGACCGCCATAATGGCGTCAAATAGCTCCGGGGTAGTGTCGAGGATAGTGCCTCGGTCGGACATGCCTGCACAGTTCACCAGTCCATGCAGGGTGCCAAACGCCGATTCTGCTACCTCCACCACTTTCATGCAGGCTTCTGGCGAGCTGATATCCGCTTCAACAAATATCACCTCGCACCCGGGGTGGCTGAGGGTTTCCGCCTGTTCACGTCCGGCTATCGCATTACGTCCGCAAATCACGATGCCCCGCGCCCCACGCTCTGACAGCAGACGGGCAACGGCTGCGCCCAGCCCCTGGGTTCCGCCGGTAACGACGAACACTTTATGGTTAAAACTGCCGCTTTCATTCAGGTCCATTTGTTGTCCTTTCTTAGTCAGGAGAGGTAAGGTCTGCCCGCTTGCTAACACTGACCTTAGCAATTACATTCGGTTAACAATATGTCCACATAACCTCAAAGAGACCTCAATTTATGGTCAGGTCATTCTCCATCAAACAAATCGCGGCACAGTCCGGCGTCAGTAAAGCCACTGTCGACAGAGAATTGCACCAGCGAGGCAGCGTAAGTCCTCGTACTGCCCGGCGCATTGCCCAGGCAATCCAGGATCTGGAATTACAACAACGCGCCAGCCTTGCCAGTGGACGCACGTTGCCCATTGACCTGGTGATGCACACGCCGGAACGCTTCAGTTCACTGACTGTGGCGGCGCTGCTCAGTCAGATTAAAAGCTTTGCACCTTTCCGGCTGACACTGCGCTGCCACATCTTTGAAGAGGTCACACTAGAAGAGTTGCAACGCGAGCTGCGTCGCTGCAGTAATGACAGCTATGGCGTATTGCTCAAAGCCAGCGATCATCAGTTGCTCGAGGGAACTATCGCAGAGCTGGCGGAGCTTAACGTTCCGGTGGTCACACTGGTTACAGACCTGCCGGACAGCAGGCGTATCTGCTATGTGGGAATGGATAATGTCGGTGCGGGGCGAACGGCAGCATGGCTCCTTTCCCGATGGCTTTTGAGGACGGCACAAACAGTCGCGATAGTGATCAGCAGTACGGATTTTCGTGGAGAAGAACAGCGCATGGCAGGCTTCATACAGGCGCTTAATCAGCGTGCGCCGTATCTGAAGACCATAACCGTCAGTGAAGGATATGGTATCGATTCACTGACTTTTACGCAGATGTGCAAGGCGCTGGAACAGGACTCTTCTATCAAGTCTGTTTACAGCGTGGGCGGGGGAAACAGCGCGATTCTACGGGCTTTTACAGCAATGCAACGGCAGATAGAAGCCTTTATTGGTCACGACCTGGATGAAGAGAACCGCGCTCTGCTGACTGCTGAAAAAATAGATGCGGTGATTGATCATGATCTGAAGGAAGACGCGAGGTCAGCATTTAGCGCGATTCTGCGTTTTCATGGTTTTTTGCCAGAAACAGAGGATGAAGCGGCATTATCACGCGTAATTGTTGTAACCCCTTACAACATCTGACTTATATCTCCATTAAAGTCATCCGAGCCCTGAGAGGTGTACGAGTTAAAAGTTAAATTACTGATGCCCTGGATTATTGACTCCCTCCCCCAATAATCAACGTAGTTAAGGATGAACAACGTCCGCTTCTGGCCCTGAACAGACGTCGATGAGTTACAGGCGCTGCCAGATGGAGCGGAAAGAAACAGTTTACTGGTAATCCCGTCATTGACAGTGAGATGGTAAAACACCTCACTTAAAGAGCAGCAAGAATGGCGGATTCCATTTTCTCCGGGGTGGTAGTCGGGGCAAAGCGTTTGATCGGTTTGCCGTCGCGCCCGATCAGGAACTTAGTGAAGTTCCACTTAATACGACCACCCAGCACGCCGGGTAATTCATCTTTCAGGTAACGGAAAATCGGGTGCGTTGAGGTGCCATTGACCTCAACTTTCCCGAACATCGGAAAACTCACACCATAGTTGATGTGGCATGTCTGCGCGATTTCTTCGGCACCGCCGGGTTCCTGCTTTCCGAACTGGTTGCAGGGAAAACCCATCACCACCAGCCCCTGCGCGGCGTACTTTTTATAGAGCGATTCAAGACCTGCGTATTGTGGCGTGAATCCACAATGGCTGGCGGTATTAACCACCAGAACCACCTTGTCAGCGTAGTCGGCCATCGGGATAAGCTGGCCATTCAGACTGGTGGCAGTGAGTTGATAAAAGGGAGACATGTCGCAATCCTCAGAGCAAAAACCGTATGGCGTTAACATTACCACAGAGTGCATAACGAGAGCGGGGTCTGGGAAGCAGATGCTTAGTTAGCAGGTCACGCATCCTGGCTTCAGGTGCTACCACCTGAGTTAATGACTATTTCCCACGTCAGATTTGGTTGTTATTCCTGATGAATTTTAACCACGACTTTACCCTTTGCATGTCCGCGTTGAAGCCAGTCAAGCGCATCCTGAGTTTCTGCAAATGGGAACACCCTGTCGATTACCGGTTTGATATGTCCTGCTTCAATAAGTTTGCCGATTTGGGTGAGTTGATCGCCATCAGGACACACAAAGAGAAATGAATAATCCAGACCGCGCTTTTTTGAAAGGCGCATAATTTTGCGACTCATCAGGGCAAAAATCATCCGCAGGAAGATATTCAGCTGCCGGGCTCGCGCGAAATTAACGTCTAATGGACCGACCAGAGAAACAATCTTTCCACCAGGTTTAAGAATCTGCATGGATTTTTCAATGGAATCCCCCCGCAGCGTGCCGAGTACGAGATCGTAGCCACTCAGCACGGTTTCAAATTCCTGCTTTTTATAGTCAACCACTTCATCTGCGCCCAGCCGACTCACCCACTCCACGTTGGCTGAACTGGTCGTCGTCGCTACCCGGGCGCCAAGATGCTTTGCCAGCTGAATCGCAATAGTGCCAATCCCTCCCGAACCTGCCGGAATAAACACTTTTTGGCCTGGTCGCAGATGTGCTCTCTCTGTAAACGCCTGCCAGGCGGTGAGGCTAACCATCGGCAGCGAAGCAGCCTCAATGAAATCCAGATTTTCAGGTTTAAAAGCCGCGAGACTTTCAGGTACGCATGCAAAATCGGCGAGTGAACCTGTTCCCCTGTCGAAAATGCAGGCGAAGACTTCATCGCCCGGCTTGAAACGTGTCACCCGACTTCCTGTTGCAATCACCACGCCTGACAAATCACTGCCCAGCGTCGCCGGAAGTTTAAAATGCAGAATCGGTTTGAATATTCCGCCGGGGATCATGTTATCAATGGGATTCAGACCAACGGCATAGACTTTTACCAGGATTTCATCGGCACCGGGGGAAGGGTAATCTACATTTTCAAATCCCAGCTCAGGTGATTTCCCGTAGCGCTTAAACGTAAAGGCTCGCATCGTCCTGGTTTTCATTTGGTGTTTATCCTCTGATATTTAGCACTGACGTACTTTCAGGTGCCTCTGTTGCTGAGCAAAAAATCGGCTCCGCGAGCAACGTAATAAATAATGGAATAAGGTTTTGCCGGTTAATATGCTCATGCCACCATTAAGAGATTCATGGTCGATTTACCGCTCAGCAGAACCCGTAAAAGATTCTGCTGAGCAGGGCTTAGCTAAAGGGTTTTGTATCGCTCTGCGGCCTCTTCCTGTCTGATGTCCGAGAGCAGACCCTGACGGGAGGCATCAAGAACATCCCAGCGCTCAGCTTTATGTAATGGCGGAATCGTCACGTGTTCGCGGCGGTCAAAACCCGCCAGAGCGGCGTCAACCAGTTCGCCCACTTCCATCATTTTTGAGGCGTTACTGATGTCGATACCGGCACGATCCCAGATTTCGGTGTACGTACCTGCAGGGAGCACCGCCTGGATATAAATGCCTTTTGAAGAGAGCTCAACGTTCATTCCCTGAGAGAGGAAAAGAACAAAGGCTTTTGTTGCGCCGTAAACCGTCATTGCAAATTCCGGGGCGAGACCCACTACGGAACTGATATTGACGATCGAACCTTCTCCGGCTTCTGCGAACCGGCCTGCAGCAGCAGTGGCCAGTCTTGTCAGGGCCGTGACGTTAAGCGCGATAAGGCGTTCAATGGAATCAGGCGTCTGCTCGGTAAACGTGCCGGACTGAGCGATACCTGCGTTATTGATAAGAATACCTATCCGCGTGTCTTCCCGGAGGCGTGCTTCAACAGCAGCTAAATCACTCGCCAGCGTGAGGTCGGCAGGCAGCACATCGACGGAAATATGATTTTCCTGTCGCAGCCGTTCAGCAAGCGCCTCTAATTTCAATTTGTCGCGAGCAACCAGAACCAGGTCATGTCCACGACGTGCAAAGCGCTCAGCGTAAACAGCACCAATACCCGTTGATGCGCCTGTAATGAGGACTGAAGTACGAGTCATAATTTTATCTTCTTCATTTGTTTGATAAAAATCGCTGTTAGCGATGTAGGGTTAACCGTGATACCTGAAGAGTGATTAACTGTTACCGCTAAGCGATGGATAGTCGGTGTAGCCCTCCGCACCTCCGCCATACAGTGTTTCAGGATTAAGCGGGGCCAGAGGTGCTCCCGACTTAAGTCTTTCGACAAAATCGGGGTTAGAAATGAAGGGGCGACCGAATGCGAACAAATCGGCTTTGTCCTGTGCAAGATGGTCAGACGCCAGCGCCAGGTCATAGCCATTGTTACCGATGTAAGTGTTTTTAAAGCGGCGACGCAGCGAAGCGTAATCAAACGGTGAGGCATCACGGGGACCTCCCGTCGCGCCTTCAACAACATGCAGATAAACGATACCTGAAGCATCAAGTTGCTCTGCCAGGTAGTCATATTGTGGCTGCGGATCGCTGCATGAAATCGCATTAGCAGGTGAGACCGGTGAGATGCGAACGCCCGTCCGCGCTGCGCCGATCTCATCTTTCACGGCCTCCACGACCTCTAGTAGCAGACGCGCACGATTCTCAACTGAACCGCCATATTCATCGGTGCGCTGATTGGCACCATCTTTCAGGAACTGCTCAAGCAGATAGCCATTCGCACCGTGTATCTCTACGCCATCAAAACCTGCGGTAATGGCATTGGCTGATGCCTTTCTGAAATCGGCAACAATGCCTTTTATTTCCTTCAGCTCAAGCGCTCTGGGTTCTGAAACATCAACAAAATGGTTGTTCACGAAGGTTTTGGTTTCAGCACGGATAGCTGACGGCGCGCCTGGTGCGGCTCCTTCTGGCTGTAAATCGACATGTGAAATTCGACCTGTGTGCCACAACTGCACAAATATCCGTCCGCCTTTGGCATGGACTGCGTCTGTGACTTTACGCCAGCCCTCAATCTGGGCCTGCGTGTAGATCCCCGGCGTATCCTGATAGCCCTGCGCCTCTGCTGATATCTGGGTAGCCTCGGTAATCAGTAACCCTGCTGTGGCACGCTGAGCGTAGTAAGTCGCTGCCAGTTCACCTGGCACCAGACCTGCGCCTGCCCGGTTACGTGTCAGCGGAGCCATCACGATGCGATTCGCAAGCGTGACAGATCCCAGTTCATAGGGCTGAAATAAGGATTGATTCGTCATGGTTATTCCTTTGCGGATTAGCGGGTCAGTAAACTGATTTAATGATGATGATCGTAATCATTAAAGTCAACTGGTTTGATTATGATCATCATCAATGTATACTTAAGCTCAGTTTCAGGAGGAAAAGATGAAAGTGTCAAAAGAGCAGGTTCGCGAAAACAGGAACAGAATCGTTGAAACGGCGTCAGAACTTTTTCGTGAGCGGGGTTACGATGGGGTAGGCGTCGCTGAACTGATGTCAGCCGCAGGGTTAACGCATGGCGGGTTCTATAAGCACTTTGGGTCGAAAGCCGATTTGTTAGCCGAAGCGATGAACTGCGGCTTCGCGCAATCGGCGGAAAAAACTCAGGGTGTGAGTCGGGAAAAGTTCGTTGAATATTACCTTTCCCGCCAGCATCGCGATGATATGGCAAAGGGGTGTGTCATGTCGGCCCTGGGCACCGATGCAGCGCGCCAGTCTGAATCCATCCGCGAGACCTTTGCGGCCGGAATTGAACGACAGCTTGCCCTTTTAGAAACGGAACAGGTCACGCGTGCGGATCTGATCAATACGCTCGCGCATCTTGTGGGTGCCCTGATGCTTTCGCGTGCCTGCCCGGATAATTCCGGGCTTGCTGATGAAATTCTGGAGGTCTGCCGTACGCGTCTGACCAGCCCGGATGCCTGTAAAGATTGAATCGATGCTCTTCCCGTTCAACCTTACTGAAGCCGTTGCGGCATGGACTGAACGCACCAGCCCGCTGGCGTTTTATTATGAACGGCGGGAAAGCGTAATCCGGACTTCCCGTTCCGGATACCATTCCCATCAACGAGCTATCGATCAGTCGGCCATCCACCTGGGACAGTGACGCATCACTCAGCCGTTGTCGCGGAATCCGGGATAAAGGCTCATTCCACCATCGATAAAAAGCGTGGTGCCATGAACGTAATCAGAGAGATCACTGGCAAGCCAGACGACGGCATTCGCCACATCTTCAGCCGCACCGATACGTCCATAAGGAATGAGCTTTAACAGCGCTTTGCCAGCTTCACCCTGGGTGCTTTCCTCGTTGATGGCGGTAGCGATAGCGCCGGGTGCCACTGCATTGACACGAATACGTTCTTCACCCACTTCCTGAGCCAGCGTTTTCATCAGCAAGTCAACGCCGCCTTTTGATGCGGCATAGTTGACGTGTCCGGCCCAGGGAATGAGCTGGTGAACCGAACTCATATGAATAATCTTACCGACAGCTTTGCTGATATCCTGGCGATGCTCCTGCCGCTTGAACTGCCGCAGCGCAGCGCGCGCGCAGAGGAACTGGCCAGTCAGGTTCACGTCCAGAACGGTATTCCAGTCCTCTAGCGTCATCTCAATGGACGGGGCATCTTTCTGCAGTCCTGAGTTCGCCACCAGGATATCCAGCCTGCCAAATTCCTTGATCGTCTGGTCAAAAAGATTCTCTACATCCGCCTCTTTAGACACGTCTCCTTTGACAGCAATTGCACGACCTCCATCGGCGCGGATTTTCTCAGCCAGCTCCTCGGCCGGTTCCGCCTGGCTATGGTAGTTAATCACTACACAGGCCCCTTCTTTAGCGAGTGCTTCTGCGCAGGCATAGCCGAGACCCGAGCTGGCACCGGTAACCAGCGCAACCTGATTTTTGAGAGAAAAGATCATGAGGCATCCTTATTTCTGTAAATGATGAGCGTCTTAAACCCGGCCGGTATCATCGGGAAAGTGAATTTTGATGTATCGCTGACACTACGACGTCCAGCCACCCCCAAACTGATTAATCGGCTAGCCGGATCGGGCGCATGGGCCTGAGTCACTGAATTATAGATGTGAAGTACAGGGTTAGCCGCTAATGCGGTCCTGGTGGATAGTCAGGAAACGTTGAAGCAGGAACATAAGCAGTAAAAAATGGGATATCTGAAAGGCAAAAAAGCAGCTATCAGAAGATAGCTGCTTTTGACGCTCAGGCTTTTCTGGCTGGAATCACTTTTACTATTTATTGTTTATTGCCTGATAAACAGGCCAGAGCTTGATCATTTTCTATCAAGACCACGAGACCGGCCCCCTTTTCCTGAGGCAGAGGAGGTGGTAATGAACGCTAAAGAGTCTTTACCACCATTCCAGCCGCGGCCAGCATCATGATGGTACCGGCTGAACGGAAAAGGAGTCGTTGCGCTTTAGCGCTGGTCAGGAGATGGCGTATTCTGAGGGCTGCAAAAATAAAAACGGCTCCCACACTCAAAAGGACTAACACGGTAAGCGGAACCAGCAGTCCTCCCCACATCTGAAAAGATACATTATCGAGAGAGATAACCAGAGGCAGTATAGCCAGATAGAAAGCGATGGTTTTAGGGTTGCCCAGCGTTATGGTCAGTCCTGAAAACCAGGCTGATGCCAGTTCTCGTTTTGTCGCTTTTTGATCGATATTTATTGCCTGAGGCTGGTGGCACCAGAACTGCCATGCCAGCAGGCATAAAAAGAGTGAGGCAGCCCAGTTAATCAGCGTAAAGAGAGAGGTAAAGGTATGAGCGATCACCGCCAGACCAAATACCGCCACAGATAAATAAATCAAATCTCCGAGAATGAGACCGGCCAGCATCGTAAAGCCTGTTATTGCGCCCCCACTCACGCTGCGAGCGACTAATGCAGTCATCCCCGGACCCGGAATTGCAGCAGCTAAACCGAGTGCAGCAATATAAGATAGTATTTCAGTAGTTCCTGACATAGTTATTCCTGTTGAAATGCACTTCGGTAAAAGGGAACAGAGTTAGTTGTTCAAAAATGCCTGGTTCTGAGCGATGGTTGTCATATAAAAAGCTTAATTAAGGGTTAAAGATATGCATCCTTTTTATCAGTTGGTTTAACGTTGAAAGTGGAGGTTCGATTATTCCAAAGCGGATATTGCTGCATTAATTTAACTACGCAGATGACAAGTTTAATTTTCATGTGCGCGCAGTGCTCTATCCGATCCTCTCTTCAAGAGATGATCAGCTCCCTGCATTCTTTAAATTAAACTGAACCATATGCATTAAATCAGGGTTCAGTTTTTCCTTATATTTTTTGTAATAACAGGCTGGAAAAGTAAAGATATTATGCAGCATGAAAGCGGAAAATTGTTACCTATATTATTTACTTAACGCCTGTTTTTAGGTAAAAGTAACCCTAAACCGCCTCCATAAAGAAAGGAGTTTCCCCTTATGACGCTCAGTTCGACAGATATGAAAATTCTCGAAATTTTACAGGACGATGCCCGGGTAACTAACCAGGTACTGGCGGAGAAGATAAACATTTCAGCATCTCCCTGCTGGCGTAAAGTTCGTAAGCTCGAGGAAGATAAAGTGATTCAGGGCTATCGTGCTGTTCTTGACCGCAAGAAAATTGGGCTGGGAGTAATGGTTTTCATTCGGGTCGTCATTGACAGCCATAGCGAAGCGGAGGCCAGAAAATTTGAAGAGGAAGTGACTGCCCTGGAGGATGTGGTTGCCTGTTATAGCATCGGTGGGGATGCTGACTTTCTGCTACAGGTTGTGGCTTCAGATCTGGACTCCTATGCTGATTTTGCAATGTCAGTGGTACGCAGATTGCCAGGAATTAAAGAAATGCAGAGTATGTTTGTGCTTAAAGAGATCAAACCACTCGTTAGTTATCCTATTAAGAAAATCTCTGAGTAGTCTATCGCTGCCGGGATGCCCAGTGACTGATTATCAATTCCGCATAGAGCGGATTTAATGATCAGGCACGCTACCTGCGTTATTCATCGCACAAAACTGTTATCCGGCATGATCTTACACAAGTTAATAGCGGCATAGCGTTAGCAAGCTTGCTGACTCCCCACATTTTCTCTGCTTTAACAACACGAGTATTTGTGATGACTTGATTGTTGATAACGACCAATAGTGCCTTTCAAAACGGAGCAGCCAGCAGCTTAAACTTTAATTCATAGCCTCTCTTCAGCCAAAGTCAGCTTAAAAAGAGACGCTTATTTACATGAAATTATGCCATCAATCTTCCCCCAGCCATAAAGTCCATGCTTTACCGTGACGATAACCGTTGTACCGGGATTTGCCGGCGTAGTTTAAGCTTTAATGTCAGGGCGGGGTTTTCACGATGCCGCGCCCTGACAATCTTTCTTGCGACTGGATGATTTCAGTCGCCGAGCCTATTTAAGGCGTCTCATCAGAAAATCGGGCGCTAATCGCATCACGTTCGTAGCCCTGCGGTTGTGTCAGAATATGGTATAAATCAGGACGGCGACCATGGATCCAGCGACGTCCGGTACTCATTGCAAGCAGACTCAAATCAAGGTCAGCGCTCACCATAAAATCTTCCGCTGCCCAGGTTTCATTAATGATTCTTCCATAGGGATCCAGGATCATTGCATTACCTGTGCGCACCTCATCATCATCTGCACCTACGCCGTTACTGAAGAGAATAAATAAGCCGTTGTCATGCGCACGAGCTGGCAGCCACCTCATCAGCCATTCCCGACCATTTGCCCCTTTGAATGCAGCAGTAATTTCTTCCCTTCGCGTTTCCCGTTCCGCCCAGAGCGTCAGCGGAATGGGTTTCATCGCATAAGGACTGCGGGAATCGGTACCGCCTGTCTGATGTGGCGCGAGAAGAATATCTGCACCCAGCAATGCCGTTGCACGCACATTTTCTACCAGATTATTGTCCCAGCAAATGAGGATACCTACTTTTACTCCCCAGGGCGTTTCAAAAACGGTAAAGCGGTCACCGCTGCTGATTGACGGATGTTCAAAAGCGTGGAGTTTGCGATGAGTGTGCATTGAGCCGTCCGGCATACAGGCAACATACGCATTATAGAGGCGGCCATCATCGGCTCTTTCGATAAGCCCGGCGCCAATCAGCATTTGATGTTTCATCGCCAGGGAACGAATCAACGTAAGGGAAGGACTCCCCTCGATCGGCTCGGCGAGAGCAGTTACCTCAGCCGAGGTGAGTTTGGGTACATGCCAGTAGCCGGTAATACACATTTCCGGGAATGTGAGGATTTTCACCTGCTCAATCGCTGCCTGTTCAATAAATTTCTCCATTATCAGCAGATTATAATTTTTGTTATTTGCCAGATGCTGAAATTGCACGGTGGCAGCTTTTAAGGATGTATGGTTGCTCATGGTACTTCTCCGGTAGTAATCGAAACTGAATTACATAACCATTGCTGATAACTGTATAATCAAAACATTTCCGGTTTCGATAACCTTTTGGAATGTAAAAATGAACATCCGCTTGCTTAAGGCCTTTTTGATGCTGGCTGAAAAAAGAAATTATGCCGACGCGGCACGGGCGTTGTTTATTTCGCAACCTGCATTGACCAAGCAGATTAATCTCCTTGAGTCCCTGGTGGAAACGTCACTGTTTACGCGGGGGCGACATGGAGCCACACTCACGGGCGGTGGCAGGCGTCTGCTGCCAGAGGCTGAAAAAGTGGTCAGGCAATCCCGATTATTTATGCATCATGCAGAGCGGGTTTCAAAAGGGATTGAAGGGCATTTAGCCGTGGGGTTCGGTCTCTCAAGTTTTTATCTTGCACCACGCTGTATGGCAGAATTTCGTCGGGAGTGTCCGGGGATAGAGATGTCATTGACGGATCTTCCTTCCTTCCAGCAGTACGAACTTTTGCAAAATGATGAGCTCCAGATCGGTTTTGTCAGAGTTCCGCCTCCCGTAGCGCTGGATTACCTGCCATTGTTTACCGATCGATTGGTTTTGATTGCGCCTGCAAGTTCACCGTCATTGCCTGCTGATGACTGGCTGAAGAAACGCCCTCTGTTGCGACTTCATGCCGGGCGAGGACGGGGTTTAAATGCGCAAATTGACCGCTTTCTTCATGACAACGCGCTTTTCATATCATCTACTCAATTGAGTGATGATATACAAACTATTGTCGCGCTGGTCATCGCGGGCACGGGTGTTGCCGTTGTGCCATACAGTGTTATGCATATTGCACCGCCGGAGCTGGTTATTATTCCGTTAACCGGTGAGTCAATAAGCTGGAAAGTTGGCATTGCCTGGAACGCGAACCACGAGGATATAATCCGTGATAATTTTATTGCCAGTATTAAAAAGGGTATCGCGCTTCATGACGTCTGACCCTCCAGAAACAGGCACTCCTTTTACCATATTGGATAGGGCAGGATTACTGACATAATTCTTAGCACCCTCTTCAGAACAGGGGGATGACACCAAGGAACCCTGGCAACGAATAATTTCCTGTTGCGGATAGGGCTTATCAATACAAACCGTCATTCAAAACGTTCTGCACAGCAGGAATAGCATCCCCGTTTCGCATTATGTATCTGGATATAACTAATCTGAGGATCGGCAAAAAAATGGCCGATGAGATTTTCAGCAAATTTCCCCTCAGCTATATCCGCCTCTTTTAAAAAATGCTTTCCGTCATAGGCCCTTAATGACAGCGTTCTGCTTAGCAGGACTTCAGGTAATTCATTGATGTAAATGCCTTGCCGGGTGCATCCCTCCCATATATAGATTGCATGAGTACCAAAATAGGGCGTGTCGGCAGGCTGATAGATGTGATTAATCAGGAGGGCGCTTTCGCCAACGGGGATATCGCACAATGAGATTCTGTCGGGATAACCCGGATAGCATTCTACCGTTTGTCGTACTGCATGGTGTTTTCTCAGATATTCATCGCTCTGTCCAAAAAGATGAGCAAATTGCCCGGCGTTCAGGCCAGAAATTTTATATTTCATAGCATCCCTCTCTTTTCATCGTAACACCGCGAATAATGACGTTATCGAATACTGTGAGGAGAAACTCGCCGTTTTCGGTCAGGGAATTTTATGATGTGGCCGTCCGACAGTGGCAGGCGAGTGCTTCATCAGCTGCAAACTCTCAGACGCTGGCTGATACCTTCACACAAGTGCTAAGGCCTCACTTCCCGACAGCGGCGCTCAAATTACTCTGTTCCCTCTCACTCTTTCCCGTTCTCCTGTCGTCACTTCATTAAAAAGATCGCTGAACTCCACCCGTTAACGACATACTCGTCACATAAACTAAGGTTGATGAATACTTTTTTGTGACAAATAACACAACCTCATTACATCTTCCGGCGGGAAAGAATTTTTATCGTGATAATGGTTTTACTCAGTACATTACAGTTTTACAGAGTAAAACAAAGCGCTTTGCGGATTGCACCTAAAGCGATGACAAAATTGTGAGGATCATCATGTCTGAAAAACAGCACATCCCGACTTTCTCTGCCGATATTGAGCAGCAGACCGTTAAGAAGGTGGTCTGGCGCATTTTGCCCTTCCTGATTGTTTGTTATCTGATTGCCATTATTGATCGCGGCAACATTGGGATGGCTTCGTTACAGATGAACGAAGATTTAGGATTGTCGAAAGCGGTATTTGGTTTTGCGAGTAGTCTGTTTTTTGTCGGTTACTTCCTGTTTGAAGTGCCCAGCAATCTGGCCATGCAGAAAATTGGCGCAAAGATTTGGATCTCTC
Source organism: Pantoea sp. XAF26B01_ASV70 (assembly GCF_054512635.1). Taxonomy (NCBI): domain Bacteria; kingdom Pseudomonadati; phylum Pseudomonadota; class Gammaproteobacteria; order Enterobacterales; family Erwiniaceae; genus Pantoea; species Pantoea sp. XAF26B01_ASV70. The sequence continues at coordinate 447,983 of NZ_JBTNCJ010000002.1, read as the reverse complement.
GCATCATGGTGTCGTGGGGTATCATCTCTGTCTGTACCGCCTTTGTTGAAAGTGCCAATACACTCTATATATTGCGCTTTTTACTGGGTGCCGCTGAGGCTGGATTTTTCCCTGGCGTCATTCTTTATCTGACTTACTGGATTCCCGGAAAGTACCGTGCACGCGTGATTGCTACCTTTATGGTGGCCATTCCTGCGGCAAACTTTATTGGATCGCCCATTTCTGGTCTGATTTTGTCACTGGATGGCTGGTACGGTATGCGTGGCTGGCACTGGTTATTTATCCTGGAAGGTATTCCGGCGGTCATTCTGGGAATTGCAGCCTTCTTTTTACTGAGCAATCGTCCCACTAATGCCAGCTGGTTAAATCAGGAACAAAAAGCGTGGCTGAACAGCACACTCGAAGCCGAAAATGCGAAGAAGAAGGCGATAGGTCATATCTCTTTGTGGCAGTTGCTGAGTCACAAACATATCTGGGTGATGGCGCTGATTTATGCAGGCGCGTCTGCGGCTGGCTCAACGCTGAGCGTCTGGTCTCCGCAACTGCTTAAATCGTTTGGACTGGATAACTTCACCACCGGTTTAGTCAATGCGATTCCTTACGGTCTGGCCTCCATTCTGATGATTATCTGGGGGAGAAGTTCTGACCGCAGCGGCGAGCGTCGCTGGCACACCGCGTTAACGCTGTTCTTAATTGCAGGTGGCCTGCTGTCAGCCTTTATCACCAATAGTCTGACTGGCAGTGTGGTGATTCTGTCGCTGGTATTAATCGGAGCCTACTCAATGAAAGGACCTTTCTGGGCGCTGGCATCGGGATGGATGTCATCGACTACCGCTGCAGCGGGTCTGGCGGCTATCGGTGCGATGGCGAATCTGATCGGCGGTGGGGTGATGGTCAACGTTTATGGCATTATCAATCAGGCGACCGGCAGCCATACGCTGGCTATGGTGCCACTCGCTATCCTCTGTGGCATCGGGGGCATTGCCGTGCTGGTCATGGGCCGCAAAAAAGAGTTAACCATCGACGTTGAAAATAGCGCTTCGTCAGTCAGTAAATAAAGTAATCCCGCCTGCAGACGCTTAGCAGCGCCTCTGCAGGCGGGTTCTTCCGGCTTTATCTCTGCCATATAAACATTCCACATCCTGTCATTACCTGAATCAGTCTGCTGGTTGTTGATGTCTGTTATGTGTCAGATGCGGAAATAACTTACCTTTGGGGATTTACTGACAATACCCAGTTAAAGAGCGTTCAGAACTGTTAAGCATGAGATCAATAAAGGCGCGTACAGCAGGATTTGAACGCCTGCTCGCATGCCATACCGCAGAAATATTATGCCGCTCTACTGAAAAATCAGTGAGAAGGGGCACTAACTCCCCGCGCTTAACCCAGGAAGCAGCCATAAAACTCGACACCATGCCTATTCCGGCACCGGCCGCCACAGCCGCGATAACGGCCTCGCTTGCATCGACGATGACAGCAGATGATGGCACAATTTCAATCTCCCGCTCGCCAATCCGGAACGGCCAGCGAAAAATCTGCCCCGTATTTTGATATCGCAAATTAACCGTTTTATGCCCGATAAGATCATTGGGGTGTTCGGGTTCCGGGCATCGGGTCAAATAATCTGGCGAAGCATAACAACCTATCTGATAGGGCGACAGGCGACGCGACAGAAGATTTGAATCTGCGAGGTCGCCGATCCGAATGGCTATATCAATACTCTCGTCAACAATGCTTATTATGCGATCACTCAGCTTTAAGTCGATTGTCACTTTAGGATGAAGTGCACAGAATTGCGGAAGGAGAGGCGCGATCACATGAACACCAATCGGAAACGATGCCGCAATGCGTAATGTTCCCGCTGGCTCCTCTCGCGATCGCATGGCGACCTGCTCAAGCTCCTCCGCATCGCGTAATAACTGCAGCGTGCGCTCGTGCAGTTCACGACCCTCAGCAGTCAGCACCAGCGAACGGGTGGTTCGGGTGAACAATGTGATGCCAAGACGCTGCTCCAGTCTCTGGATACTTTTACTTATCGCGGAAGGGGATACTGCCAGCGAGCGAGCGGCAGCGGTAAAGCTGCCGAGCGATCCCGCACGAGCGAATGCAATCAGACCTGTTAGTCTTTCAAAGATTATTTGTTCCTTCATGGCAATATTAAAGCGAAATACAGCCCCATTATCAATCATCACAATTGGTCATATTCTGGCACCTGAATCTGTGTTGGAGTGAAATTACCATGACTGAAATGATGAAAGCAGTACAGCTACATGCGTTTGGTGGCCCGGAGAATCTCAGGTATGAATATGCACCCCGCCCAACTATCGGGGCTGACGAAGTCCTTGTGCGCGTGCATGCCGCAAGTCTGAACCCACCAGACTTGTATCTGCGTGATGGTTATCGGCCGCTTCCGGCTGAGTGGCGGCCCGAACCCCACTTTCCCTTAATCCTGGGAACGGATGTTTCAGGTGTTATCGAAGCCGTGGGCGAAAATGTTTCCGCATTCAGCACCGGAGATGAAGTCTATTCAATGGTGCGTTTTCCTGATGGGGTAATGGCCGGTAGTGGAGCTTATGCCGACTATGTAAGCGTTCCTGCATCAGAGGTGGCGTTAAAACCTCATGGAATAGACCATATCCAGGCAGCGGGTGCCCCGATGTCACTGCTCACCGCGTGGCAATTTCTTGTCGACGTCGGCCATGATGCGCCCAATCCGTTTCAATCTTTCAACCATAAACCGGTTCTGCTTGAAGGCCAGACGGTGATGGTTAACGGTGCAGGAGGAGGCGTAGGGCACATTGCTGTTCAGATCGCGAAGTGGAAGGGTGCGAGAGTCATTGCCGTCGCTTCTTCCCGTCATGAAGTGCTTATGCGCGAACTGGGCGCAGATGATTTTATCGACTACACCAAAGTAGCCGCTGAGAATGTAGTGAAAAACGTCGATCTGGTTATTGATGCTGTTGGCGGAAAGCATATAGAGCGCTTTTTAAGCTGCATCAGACAGGGCGGAGCACTATTTCTGGTGAATCCTTTGAGTTTTACCGGGCAGACTGAGGCCGCTCAAAAAGGGATTACTGTGTCAACAACGCAAGTGCGTTCAAGTGGTCTGCAGCTATCCGAAGCGGGGCTTTTACTGGAAAAAGGCATTATCAACGTCGTGATTGACAGCACCTATCCGTTAGCCATGGCATCAGCCGCACATCAGCGCGCTTCGTCAGGAAGTATCCAGGGCAAAATTGTGCTGACTAACTTCTGATTACCCCATCCCTGATCAGCCATTTTCTGAGGGCGAATAGTAGTCAGTTAAAGGAAAAATAAGATGCTTATCATTTCCGGTTATATGTACATTGATCCTTCTGTCCTGGAAAAATTTATGGGAGAACTTAACTTATTGGCAAATGCCGTTCGACAACGTGATGGAAACATTTCATATAAAGCTGCCGTGGAGGACTATCAGACCGGAAGTTTGCTTATATCAGAACGATGGGTGGATCAGGACGCGCTCAATGCCCATCTTATAAAAACCGACACGGTAGAGTTTATCAACCGATGGCAGGGAAAAATGAAGGGGGAACTCTTCAAATATGACGCCTGTAACGAGAGAGGGCTTATGGATGGGTAAATAAAAATCTTATTAAAATCGAGAGTGCTTTATTATCAAGCCTCGGATCTGTGAGTAATCGCTCTTCGCTCATAGCAGGCATAAGCCTGGACGATGGTCCGCTTTGTGCCAGAAGCGGACATTTTTGCTAAAGGTGATGAGTTACTGGGTCAGGCTGTGCAGAGTAAAAGCAATGAGCAACACCCCGCCGGCAATGTTGACGTATTTTTTGAGCATTAATGGATTTGTTTTTTTTACTGAAAATATAAGTGTTTGACTGACAGCGAAAAGCCAAACGCTCATGACCACGACATGTACTGTTGCCAATGTCAGATAGTTGTAGACGCCTCCCTGTATCCCTGCGAACTGCGAAACGACTGTCAGATAAAAAATGATGGCTTTAGGATTCAAAATATTAGCTATCCAGGCCTCTCTTAAAGTCACCGAATGTTTCGTAACAGCAAGCCCGCTGGCATTTGACCTTATCCCGCTGCGGATGAGCATTGCTCCTAACCAGAGCAGATAGGCGGTTCCGAAAACTTTCAACACCGCAAAAGTTGCTGGAGACGAGATGATCACAGCGGTTATACCTAGCCCTATGAGAACCGCATGTGTGTATATACCCAAGGCTGTTCCGGCAAGCGTTCTGAATAGTCCTTTGTAACCGCCAGCCAGAGCTCCATTCATAACAAGAGTGAAGCTTGCTCCGGGGGACAGTGCAACAGGGAGTAGTGCTGGCATAAAGCCATAAAGGTTTATTTCCATAGGTTTTGGATATTAATTGATGCTCTACTTGATTTCCATTAAGGCGCTTCGCCAGAAAGTGATATTTAAAGCAATTGGAATATATAAATCTTTGCCAAAAAAGGTCCGCTCTTCGCTCATACGGGACACTCATAATCACATCTCCTGACCCAATGGAGATTGAACATGACAACATCCCCCTGGAACAAAAGCCGCATTATCGGCCAGAAACGGCCTCTTCAGATCTCTCATATCTGGGGAATTCGTATCCGTCTTGAGCTGGAAGGAAAAGTTCGTGATCTGGCTCTTTTTAACATGGCTCTGGATAGTAAACTTCGGGGCTGTGATTTGGTTAAGCTAAAAGTTTCTGATATAGCCTATGGGCACTCTGTTTCGGGCAGATCGACAGTGCTGCAGCAGAAAACGGGCAGCCCTGTTCAGTTTGAACTGACTAAGGGAACCAGAGAGGCTGTAGCCGCGTGGATCAAAATGGCTCAACTAAGTAATAGCGACTATCTCTTCCAGTCCCGCGTTGGTTCTTCAAGACACATCTCAACCAGACAATATAACCGTATTTTTCATGGATGGATTGGGAAGCTGGGTCTTGATGAGACGCTCTACAGTACGCACTCAATGCGCAGAACCAAGCCATATCTTATCTATAAAAAAACGAAGAACCTTCGGGTAATCCAGTTACTTTTGGGGCACAAAAAACTCGAAAGCACAGTACGTTACCTTGGCATTGAGGTAGATGATGCTCTGGAAATATCGGAGTCAATTGAAGTCTAGCCTGTGAGGGCTGCAACAGCAGCCCTGTGCCAGAAGCGGATGCGTCAGGTTCAAAAATGGGTAGGTAAGCGTTTTAACTTATTCGTCCGGAATACATACCCGGATACGGTGCCCGTCAGGATCAAGCGCAACGAACGTCTTGCCAAAAACAGCATGTTTGGGCTCCTGTTCTATCTGCACACCGCTCTCTGACCATTGCTGATAAAGCACATCAACCTCTTGAATATCTTTCACCATAAAACTCAATTCAGTTCGGCTACCTACACCGCAGGATATAAAGTCACTCGCTGTCGTTGACCATAGTCCAAGGTTCAGGCCGTTATTAAAGGAAAAAGCCACCCACGTCGGAAGCATCACGTCTGGTTCTGTATTGAATAGCTTCTGGTAAAAACCACTGCTGACAATCGGATTATCAACATAAAGAATGATCAGGTTAGGTATCATGAGTCTCTCACGCCAAAAAGAATGAGACATCACTATTGCAGGGAGCATTGACAGAACATGTCAGCATCAGGACCGAAACGAGCAGTACGCCTTCTCAATCTTCTGCAGATTTTTTATCAGCATCGCTATCCGATAAGCGGCCACAGGCTGGCTGAAGAACTTTCAATCAGTCTTCGTACACTTTACCGTGATATTGGCGCACTACGCGCTCAGGGTGCCGACATTCAGGGTGAGGCTGGCACAGGATATATCCTTTCCCGGAGCCATCATTTACCGCCGGTGATGTTTACCCCCGAACAGCTCGATGCACTGGCGCTCGGTTTACGCTGGGTAGCCACATATGGTGATAAGGGCATTGCTAAAGCGGCTTCAGAGGTAACGGGGAAAGTCCGCCACGGTCTTCCGCCACAGTTACAGACACTGTTTGATGACTCGTCATTATTGGTGGGAAAGAGACAGGAAGCTCATCACAACTTTGAAAACCTGAGCGTTGTTCGAAGCGCCATCAGGTGGAGACGTAAAATCCGTGCAGGTTATACAGACAGACTCGGTAATATGAGTGAAAGAACGATATGGCCTTTCGCGCTGGGTTACTTCTCCGGCGCTATTGTGCTTGCTGCATGGTGTGAAAAACGTAACGACTTTCGTCATTTCGACGTAACGCGATTAAAATCTCTTCAGCACCTGCAGGAAGGATATCCTCATTCCCGGCATAGCTTACTCCGTATATGGCGTAATGCAGGTCTGGATAACATCGTTCCCACGCGTAGCTGAAATGGGTATGATTGCTCCAGAAAATCCAGGTCTGTTCTTATCTATAAATATATCCGCTCTTCGCTCATAGCGGACCCTGGCCTGACGCCAGTCCGCTTCGAGCAATAGGTGAGTATTAATGCCGAAGGCATTTCTAAAAACATGGTGCAAAACTCATGTTAAGCTGATCTGAGTGGGAGTGAAAAATCTACGACCGGAGAGAGCCTTAAGTGAAAGCATTTACGGTGCGTCGCATTAATGAGAGCGATCTGGACGATTTCAGAAGAGTAAGGCTGGAAGCGTTGCTCCTTCATCCGGACGCTTTTGGCGCGTCTTACGAAGACTGGAGCCAGAAGCCAGCAACGTTCTTTGCTGAAAAATTGAGAACCAATTATGTTTTCGGGGGATTTGATCTTCACAACACCATACAGGGCCTGATTGGTTTGAGCTTCAGTACCTCACCAAAGCTGAATCATGTCGCTACTATCTGGGGGATGTATGTCCGTGCCGGGATGAGGGGATCGGGACTGTCATCAGGGCTAATGGAGGCTGCGCTGGAAGCTGCAAGCTCAGTAAGAACTATAAAGCTTTCCGTCGTCACAACGAATCATGCTGCATATGCACTCTATCGGTCGTACGGTTTCACTAACTGGGCCACTGATACTGCTGCGCTTTACGCTAATGGTATTTTTCATGACGAATATCTTATGAGACGAGACTCGGAAAACGATTCATAAAAAAGCCATGATGATAAATAATTGCTTATCGTGGCGACATAATCGTTCGAGGTTCAAAGGCTACGTCCGCTCCTCGCTCTTAGCAGCCATTTTTGATAACCGCGCATGACAAATGCGCGGTATCTCAGTCAGAAATGCGTCTAGCCTTCATCGCCACTTGTCTGGCGGCTTTTGGCTGAATCAGTATGAAATGCCGGTCTGGCAGCCGTTGCAGTTTCTTTAACAGAAACAGGAGCTGCCTGGCTGCTAAGACTGAACACGGAAACAGCCTGGAGTAGCCGTTCAGCCTGCTCCCTGAGACTTGCAGCTGCAGAGGCTGACTCCTCGACCAGAGAGGCATTCTGCTGCGTGGCGCTGTCCATTTCTGTTACCGCAATTCCCACCTGTTCAATGCCACGGGCCTGCTCCGCGCTGGCTGACGTGATTTCCTCTACCGTATCCGTGAGTTTCCCGACCGCAGACTGGATATCCGACATGGTATCAGAAGCGTGAACGACGAGTTGGTTACCCTGTTCAACGCTGTGCGCGTTTGCCTCAATAAGCTGGCGTATTTCGCCGGCAGCTGTGGCACTGCGCTGTGCCAGTGACCTGACCTCACTTGCCACGACGGCAAATCCGCGACCGTGTTCACCCGCGCGGGCAGCTTCGACGGCCGCATTCAGCGCAAGAATGTTAGTCTGGAAGGCTATCCCATCAATTACGGCCGTGATTTCGGCAATACGACCAGAACTTTCGCTGATGGATTTCATGGTGCCGGTAATGGCACCCGTCGCACTGCTGCCCTTACTGGCCACATCACGCACGCTGACCGCCAGCTGACCCGCCTGGCGGGCGTTGTCCGCATTGTTTTTCACTGTCATGCCAAGCTGTGTCATGGTTGCCGCAGTCTGCTCCAGCGCGCTGGCCTGCTCTTCGGTCCTCTGTGAAAGATCAGCATTCCCCTGCGCAATCTGGGAACTTGCTGAGGCGACGCTTTCCGCGTTGTTTCTCACCTGGCTGACGGTGTTTATCAGCGAGTCCTGCATGTCACGGATGGCTGACAACAGAATGCCTGTTTCATCTTTGTGGCCGGTGTGAATGGTACCGCTGAGGTCACCGCGTGACACACGCCCTGCGGCTTCTACCGCTTCCAGAAGAGGACGTGTGATACTCCGGGAGATAATCAGGGCAGAAATGGCCGCCAGCAGAACAGCAACAACACCGGCGGCAATAAGTATTGTAAGGGCTTCCGACCGGTCATTGCGCGCCTGTGCAGCAGAACTACTCATGCGCGTTTCCTGATGGTTCTGCAGCTCCTTTATTGAAGCCATGAAGTCACTCTGAGACTTATAACGCGGCCCAAAGAGCAGTTGCGTAGCTTCATCACTCTTCCCCTGCTGCGCGAGCGCAACCACCTCATCAATAAAAGGCAGAAAAAGGTCAGCCCTGACTTTGACAAGGGAAAATATTTCTATCCCCTGCGGTGAGCTGACCTGTTTCGTGAGGAGTGCCATCAGAGTGTCAACCGCATCCCTTTCGCTGCGGTAATCCTGGATGGCTTTGTTTCTCTGCGACTCGTCCTTAAGGAGAATAGCATTTCTTGCAAGACGGCCTATGTCTGACGTGTAGAAGCGAAGTGACTGGGAAGCAGCAGCTTTGCTGTAAGTGCTGCCTGATATCTCATCGTTCGCATTGCCGAGTGAGTTGATTTTATCGATGCCAATCAGCACCATAAAGACGACCAGCAGCGACATGAAGCCAAAAGCGACACCAAGTCTAATTCCAATTCTTATGTTTTTCATACTTTTCTCTGTTGAAATAAATCGGTTCTGATGAGGGTAAAAACAGGTTTATTAGAACGTTCTCCTGCTCAGCAGGAAAATATCTGAGTGATGCACCGCTTCGTTTTCAAGCGGAGTAATTATTATCGGCACAGATAAAAAAATATCGGGTACGCTCTTTACGAAGCTCATGTACGTCCGGGAAATTCGCGTACGCGAGGCATCAAATCTGTCCTTCAGCTGCCTGTCGGTGCGCTTTGTTTGGAAACCACAGTATCTTACGAAATCAGCAAGGTTGAGCTCCAGTTGATACTCCTTATTGATTTAACATTGTTCCTTTGATGTTCCTTTTATTTTCACTACCCAGTGGATGAAAAATTTTGGTATAGACTGATAATCTTATTACCAGGTGAAACGTTAACACGCTAAAAAAGAGTACATTTATTCAACAAACTTCCATATATGTGCAGGCACGCGGTCAAAGATTTTTCCAGCTGCGAACTCAGCCTTTCGATGATCATAAGCCTGTGTCATGGTATAAACTTCATCTTCTCCTATTTTATAACTAAGATATTCGTAAACAGTTTCAAGTGTTGCAAGCGTTTGGCAACGCCTGAATTTCATTAGCCAGTCTGTTTTCGTCATATCGTTCCTCTAAAATATTTATAAAAATTAATTTATAATATCAATGGATGGGAATCTGCCCGACCTGTCATGCTTTCTTTCGGAAATATTGTAGCAGCATCAGGAGATCATTAAGCCGATACTCAAAACATCTTCATGGCGTTGCATAAAGTACGGTCAGGGATTTCAGCCAGACTTGGACGTATTTACGGAACTGTGCCCGACAGGCTTAGTGGTGACAGGTCGAGCAGCGGGTAGTCAGGATGATTTTAACTCGTACTATTTCCGACGGATGTTCGTCTTCCTGAAGATTCTTTGACCGACTCAATAAATGTCATCCATGTGCCTTACCGGGAAGTAAAACCGGGTGAAAATGAACTCTATGATTTACTGACTGTCACTACCAGTGCTTTGTCAGTTGAAAAAAACGATAATCGCTATTCTGGTAAAATATTAAATGCATCCTTCCTTAGGAATCAAGAAGAAATTTTGTACGGCCATTATAATTCTTCCTGTCATAGCAACTTCAATCAATGCTATTGGGTGATTAATCTGTGTCCATGCAATAAATTCAGAATCGGTCATGAATTTAGTAAACTCAGAGTAAGTGTTAATGAGATGTAATAGATTATTCACATAAACATCCTGAGACCTGTAATCACCTTCACTGAGCTGTTTAACCATAAAATCAGACCGTTCTTTAACTTCCTCAAAAAGCTTGTATTTAGCATGCATTGTGTTGTCTCACATGTAGTATGGCAAGTTGCTTTTAAATATAAATAACAGGCTTTGAAATTAATCTGATACCGAAATTTTTATCTTAAAAACTGTTATATATCTTGAAGGTATCTTTAATTGCGTTTAAAAGTCCGACATCAACACATCTCAAGTTAAAAAATGAGAATAAGTGATTTTTATATTGCGTCAGCTCGAGTCAATCTGTGGTGCGTTTTTATTTACAGAGACTACTTATATGTAGTCCCTGATTTTTCTTATTGATTCGCGCTTAGAAACTCTTCCAGTTGCCCCCCTCTTCAGCGGGCATCACCTTATCAAGGTTGGTTGAATGCGTAGATAACACAGTTTTTCCTGTTTTCACTGCGACATTTGATTCCGTGACAGTAAATGCGCTTACAAGGTGATTTAGTGAAGCTGCCTGTTCCATCAGAGACCGTGAGGCTGCTGATGACTCCTGGACAAGGGCTGAGTTCTGCTGAGTTACATCATCCATCTGGTTTACTGCCTGATGTATTTGGCTTATCCCCTGAGACTGTTCCTGCGCAGCTACTGCGATCTCATCAACAAGACTGGTTACTTGATGTACCGCATCGTTCATCCGGCTTATATTTTTTCCGACACCATCGGCTTGATTAACACCAGTTTCAACGTACTCCATCGACGACTCAATCAGATCTTTGATTTCTTTTGCTGAAGCAGAAGAACGCTGTGCCAAATTACGCACCTCACCTGCAACAACTGCAAACCCACGACCCTGTTCTCCCGCCCGTGCTGCTTCTACTGCTGCGTTTAATGCTAAAATATTTGTCTGGAACGCAATACCCTCAATGAGAGAAATAATATCAGTAATTTTGGCAGAACTACTTTTTATGTTTGCCATGGTACCCAGCATGTCTTTAACTCTGAGTGAACTATCCTCAGAAATATCGCATGCATTTTTAGAAAATTTGCTGGCAAGCTGGGTATTTTCTGCTGTTTGTCTTACCGTCTCGCTGAGTTCTGACATGCTGGCTGCAGTTTGCTCCAGTGAAGCGGCCTGCTCTTCTGTCCGCGACGATAAATCTTCGTTGCCAGCTGAAATCTGCGCTGAAGCTGTACTGACAGATTGAGCTGAAGATCTAACTGTTGTAAGCGATACCCCGATTTTTTGAACCAGCTGATTATATGCTTTGGCCATGTCTCCGATTTCGTCTTTACTCGTATCGTCTGCATGCAGAGTCAGATCGAGTCGTTCATTAGCATGATTAAAAAGCGTGCTAATATTTTTAAGCTGACGGCGGATGCTTAATATAGTTATTAATGCATAGGAACCTAATATCAAGACAGCTGATGAAGAAAAACAAATAAGACTCCAAAGTGTTTTCTGATAAATATTGAGGTTATCCACCTTAAACTGGTTACTGACATCAATATTTATCTTGCGCTGTTCTTTGTACCCTTCAATTAGGCTGCGAATAGACTCACCGATGCCCTCTGAATTCTGAAGCGAAGGTAGTGTAATATTATCATCCTGAGCCCTTGAACCTTCTACGAAATCATGCAATCTTGCCTGTATTTCTTTTAAGATTACAAAGGCATGCCTGCTTAACTTTTCATCCTGACTACCTGAAAGATAGTTGTCCAGATATTTTTGGTTGCTGATTTTTATATCATTAATTTTTTTCTCAATCTCTTTTTCTAATTCTGCCTGCTGCTCAATGCTTTTAGAGCTCTGATGCCTGTAGAGTGTGATTAAAAGAGAGTTACTGTCTATAATCATGTCATCAAGTATCGCGACCGAAGGGATGGTGTTTTCCTGTACGTACTGAAACCTGGTCTGAAATCCAGTTAACACGATTACAGCCGTTATAGATAGTACTATTAATGTAACCGAGAGTGTAGAAAAGGCCAGTGCTAACCGCTTTGTAATCGTCATCCGTTCATCCTCACAAGGTATCTTTAAAAGGGTATTTTTTTAACATCCCATGTATCGGATAAAAAAGTGATAAACATTATACTGAAAAAAAATATTTTTTTATTTCACCTCTGAAAGCATTATTTATTTATGTTTTATTTATTTAAAGTTTGATATTTATTTTCTATTTGTATTTTTTTTAACAAAAAGAATGCTTATATAAAGTGGATGCGTTTTTGGTTGGTTTTTGGCGGTTTACCTTGGGGTGAGACTAATATTCTTTTTAAAATAAGTATAATGCTCTATTAATCGTGCACTGCACGAGAGTTAACTTACTCTTCGCTTATCATTAAAGTTGAATTCTAGCATAATCTGAAGGTGGTTTTACCGCTCGGCTTGCCTGCTAAAATAAAAAATTTAGTCAGCTATTGATAAGATTAAATGTAGTATGCAAATGCTTACATTCAGTCTTTCCACTTTTTTATAGTGCTTTCACTCTCTGCTGCTGCTGTGAAGGTCTATTCAGTGAAGAATGAGCGTGTTTACGGACATCTATCCGTTACAGAAAAGGTTAAAGCTGATAACCTGGTAACGGCTCTTTCTAAAAAATCGATGCTTATGATGCATCTGAATTCTGTGTCACATCTGCGAGGGGAAAAAAACATCACGCAGTACCGAATTGCCTCAATAATCCATAATAAATCAGGTCAGTAGTCATCAATCCGCAACACCTTTTACGATGTTGGTCTGGATAGGATTTGCAGTCTTAAAGAATTAACTAATTTTGGAAATGAACTTTCAGCAACATGTAGCAAGACTTTGTAGGTTGATTAAAGCACGTAAAGTCATTTGAATTCAGGTACAAGGCCCGTTGCGGTCACCATTTTATTGATTGTGTGGGTGGAGAGCTTGCATTGTGATCGTAGGTAAAGATAAACGTGAACGTGTTTCGCGTGCGAGAGGCGAGCACACCAGAGAACAGATTCTGGAAGCTGCATCAGAAATAATCAGAAATGAAGGGCTTCACGCTTGTACACAAAGAGCAGTAGCCGCTGAACTGGATATTTCGCCCGGTACTGTTACGTGGCATTTCAGAATGCTTGATGATCTGCATGATGCTGTTGTAAGAAATGCTATTGATAGTTTTAAAGCACAAACTTTGAAATGGTTCATCGAAAGTACATCTGGCGCGCCCGAAGTCCAGTTAACAGAGTTTCTTTTCTGGACATTGCAACAGCACACGCGACTTTTAAGAGAGTATGAACTGTTTGTAGCAGCTGTCAGCCGACCGCGATTGAGAGAGAGTGCTATGCAGTGGCTCCGGACGCACAGTTTAATTTTGCAGGATCGCTTCGGTCTGAATGCAGAGCAGGCTGATGCTGTAGTTGCATATACAGATGCATGGCTATTGCGTAGCCTCCTGAGTGACGGCGCTGAAAAACCAGATATAACTATGACTGAACTCATTTTTATTACCATCATGAAGGTACATTAATCTGACTAAGTTCGAGCTGACGCCAATGCATTAAAATGTGTCAATCCTTAGTACTTTTATACTTCCCACTGCCATTAATGTCCACTCTGTGCCAATAGAGGACGTTAACGAGGGTGCCTTTCTGATTCCTTGCCTGACTATGCTCTGCACAGTGAAACATTGATCTCTTTCTGCTTTCATTTATAGTTAAGCGCCTGATCTGACAAGATCAGGCTTCGCGGTCAGTGTTCATCCCCTGATGAACCGGCTTAATTCAGTCCTGAAGGCATCTTTTTTTTGCCGTAAAGGAGAACTCAAAACATCATGCGTCTTACGCCACCCTGAATCGTAACCCTCTCCTGTTGCACTGAGTAGTCTCAGTCGCGCATCTTTAAACATCCCGTCTGCGGATGTGCTTTTTCGTACCTGAAACTTTTGCCCTTACGGGCTGACTGTATTCAAAATCTGAGAAATTACTATGCTGCTGTCCTCGACACGTAAGGACTGGCTGGGTAACGTCCGTAGTGACGTGCTCGCCGGTATTGTCGTCGCGCTCGCGCTTATTCCCGAAGCGATCGCGTTTTCCATCATTGCTGGAGTCGACCCGCAGGTCGGCCTCTACTCGGCGTTCTGTATTCCCGTGGTAATGGCCATCTTCGGCGGACGCCCCGCCATGATTTCATCGGCCACCGGCGCGATGGCGCTGCTGATGATAACCCTGGTCAAAGACCATGGTCTGCAGTATCTGCTGGCAGCATCGGTGCTCACCGGCCTGCTACAGCTGGCTGCTGGCTACCTCAAGCTCGGCAGCCTGGTGCGCTTTGTGTCGCGCTCTGTCGTGACGGGATTCGTCAACGCGCTGGCCATTCTGATTTTTATGGCGCAGCTGCCGGAGCTGACCAACGTTACCTGGCACGTTTATGCGCTCACCGCCGCTGGCCTGGCAATCATCTACCTCTTTCCGTACCTCAATAAAACCATTCCCTCCCCGCTGATCTGCATCGTGGTGCTGACCGCCATTTCCATGTGGTTGCACCTGGACGTTCGCACCGTGGGCGACATGGGCAAACTGCCTGACAGCCTGCCGGTATTCCTCATTCCGGACATTCCGCTGAACCTGGATACGCTGCTGATTATCCTGCCTTATTCTGCCGGCCTTGCCGTGGTGGGACTGCTGGAATCCATGATGACCGCCACTATCGTGGACGACATGACCGACACCCCGAGCGATAATAACCGCGAGTGCAAGGCGCAGGGTATCGCCAACGTCTGCACGGCATTTATCGGCGGCATGGCGGGCTGCGCCATGATCGGTCAGTCGGTGATTAACGTGAAGTCTGGCGGGCGCGGACGCCTCTCCACCCTGACGGCCGGACTGGTGCTGCTCTGCCTGATAATCTTCCTTCGTGACCAGGTATCGCAGATCCCGATGGCGGCGCTGGTCGCGGTCATGATCATGGTTTCCATCGGCACCTTCTCCTGGCGATCCATCACCGACCTGCGCCGCCATCCGCTGTCAACCAGCGTGGTCATGCTGGCAACCGTGGTCGTGGTGGTGGCAACCGACAATCTGGCCTTCGGCGTGCTGACCGGGGTGCTGATTGCCTCGCTGAATTTTGCCACCAAGGTAGCTCGCTTTATGACGGTCAAATCGTCACTGGAGGGCGATACCCGGACCTATACCGTGACCGGCCAGGTCTTTTTTGCCTCCGCAGATCGCTTTATGAGCCACTTTGACTTCAGGGAAGCGGCAGAGTGCGTGGTCATTGACGTCACACACGCTCACTTCTGGGACATTACCTCCGTGAGCGCGCTTGATAAGGCGGTGATTAAGTTCCGCCGGGAAGGCGCTGGGGTGGAAATACTGGGCATGAACGACGCCACCCGTACCCTCGTTGACCGCTTCGGCGTGCATGACAAGCCGGAAGAAGCGGAAAAACTGATGGGCGGTCACTAACCGACAGGAGATTCAGCTATGAACAATACCGTTGTGGCCTGCGTGGACGGTTCGCCGTCAACCGGGCCGGTCTGTGACTACGCGGCGTGGGCCGCCGCCGGCCTCCCGGCGCCACTGTCCCTGCTGCACGTGCTGGAAAAAGATGGTCATCCGGCCGTCTCTGACCTGAGCGGCAGCATTGGCATCGACAGCAAAGAGCTGCTGACCGAAGAGCTTGTGCGCGTGGAGGGTGAGCGCAGCCGTCTGCTCATGGCACAGGGTAAAGCCATTCTGAGCGGTTGCGCGGAGCGGCTGTCCCGTGCGGGGGTTCCGGAAGTGCGTCAGCTGCAGATGCACGGCGCGCTGGATGAAATACTTGCCGGACTGGATGACGTCAGGCTGATGGTTCTCGGACGTCGGGGCGCGGAACATACGGTGGGCAGCCAGCTGGAAAGCGTCATCCGCCTGCAGAAAGAGCCCGTGCTGGTCGTGCCTGAAACGTTCAGCGCACCATCCCGGGTGCTTTTTGCCTGGGACGGCAGCGAGGCCAGCCGCCGAAACCTGACCCGGCTGACCGTGAGCCCGCTGCTTCGCGGTCTGACCTGCCATGTTGTGATGGTGAACGGCGACGATGCTTCACTGCATGATGCGCAGCAAATCCTGCAGGCAACCGGCATCGATGCAGAGTCCCGGCTGATTCAGGATGAATCCGTCTCGCGCGGCCTGTGTCGTTACGCGGAGGAGAACGGCACGGACCTCATAGTGATGGGAGCCTGGGGATACTCCCGGCTGCGCCAGTTCTTTATCGGCAGTCACACCACAGCGATGCTGGCTGAAAGCCGTCATCCGCTGCTGATGCTGCGGTAAACTTTACGGCCCTGCAATCGCGGGCCCTTTTCATAACGCGCCTCCGGAACATCAGTCCCAGAGCAGTTCATTTGTGCGTCACCTTTGTCAGCCGCGCTCAGGGAATACCATGCGTCAGCTGTTTCGCTTTATGTATCAGCACGGCAGCCATCTGGCTTTTGCCACGATACTGATGGCAATGTCGAGTTTCGGACAGACTTATTTCGTATCGCTCTACGGGCAGGACCTGCGTCAGGCATTCGGGCTCAGCGACGGCTGGCTGGGCGGCCTTTATGCCGCCGGCACCGTGATAAGTGCCGTCACGCTGACCTGGGCAGGCCGGATGATTGATTACACCACCACCCGTCGCTTCACCCTGGCCGTTACCCTGCTGCTGATAACGGCGTGCCTGCTGGTCTCCGGCGCGCAGGCGGCATGGATGCTTTGTGCAGGCTTTTACCTGCTTCGCCTCGGCGGGCAGGGGCTGATGGTGCATACCGCCCTGACGGCAACTGCGCGCCAGTTTCCGCTTGATGCCGGCAAGGCGCTGTTTCCGTTGGCTGCTGTGCAGATTAACTATCTGACGGGATGGCGCATTGCCTGGCTGATAAACGCTGTGGTTCTGATTGCCGGCGTTGCGCTGGCTGTCAGCTGCCTTCCGCGCGCTGCCGAAAAGCCGCTGCGGACGTTCAGAAAGCGGGGCGCAGAGAAGATTCGCGAAGCGTCAGTATGGAAGAACCGGAATCTGCTTCTTGCTCTGCCCGCAGTGCTGGCGTCACCTTTCATCACTACGGGCTTCTTTTTCCATCAGGCGCGCCTGGCAGAGGAGAAAGGATGGGCACTGTCGTGGATTGCAGGGTGGTTTATTGCCTACGCGATAACGCAGGCGGTTTCCCTGTTATCATTTGGTCCGCTGATAGACCGCATGACGCCACGCCGTCTGTTGCCGTGGTTTCTGCCGCCGCAGGGCGCTGGCATGCTGGCGCTGTGGCTCAGCAGCAGTCAGTGGGTCACGCCGTTTTATCTCATAATGACCGGCGTATCGTCAGCCATTGCGTCCACGCTGGCGACCGCGCTGTGGGTGCAGCTGTTTGGCTCCGCGCAGCTGGCAAAAGTGCGATCGGCCGTTGAGGCAGGTACTGTGCTTGCCAGCGGCGCTTCCCCGGTCATCATGGGTGTGCTGATTGATCATCACGTCACTCTCAGAATACAGGCACTGATTTGCCTGGTCTTCATTCTCGCTGCCAGCCTGCTCGCAACCCGGGTTCAGGTAGCCAGCCCCGAGGACATAAACAGTTAAATACAGGACTTATCTGACAGGTCCAAAGTGCAGTAAGTAAATTCAACTCTGTACCAAAGCGGACAACGTCCGCTTTTCGCTCAAAGCGAACATCAATAGAGTTGCATATCACGGAACCGGCAGAAGCACTCATCCTTTCCCAATGGAGATGCATACATTCACTCAGGCGTAATCTTTCATAAGAAATAAAGTTTCTGATAAGCGAACCGATAAAAGCTATGCCTGTCGGTATGATTGCCTCTGTCACTGACAGCGTTTGTCCTTTTAGAAGTGGTTCCCGGCTTTGCTTCCCCTGTGCCGGGATTTTTTATTTCTGTCACCAGACCTGCCGGAGAAACACCGGTTTAATCTTCAAAAAATCATCACAGCATGAATAGGTAAGTGCATCGATATGCATTCCCTGTAGTCCAACATTTTGCGCAAGCCGCATATAGCAATAACCCCCAACTGCCTCTGAATGACCCTACAAAAATAAAAGATAAGATAAGCATTAATCCACATGTAAAGCTCTATTAAATAAACGTTATTTCAGCTAGGAACCTTATGAACAACATCAGAATCGGCACGCGGCTTGGCGCTGCGTTTGCCTTCATCCTTCTTCTTCTGGTTATCGTTGCGTTTACCGGATTTACCCGCATTCAGTCTCTGGGAGAGACGGCGGATACGCTTGCAGGCAGCCGCTATCAGAAGGCCTCGACTGCAACCAATCTGCGTTACTATTCAACTGACCTTAGCCGGCTGGTCCGTAACGTTGTCCTGGCGGATGCACCTGACCGGAAGGCCGTCTTTAAAAAAGATTATGACAGGGTACATGATAAAATTACCGCTACGGTTGATCAGGTTGATGCCCTGCTGAAGGCACCCAAAAGCCGGGAGCTGATTGCGCAAATCAGGAGCACCGGCAGTCAGTATCTGGCCTTTTCTGATGACGTTGTCGCGCTGGGAATGGCAGGCAAGCGGGACGAGGCCGCACAACTTCTTCTTGGTCCGCGCTACCAGACCCAGGTTGACTATCTGAAAACTATTGCAGACCTGGTATCTTTTCAGGAACAACAGATGCAAACGGCGCGTAGTGCTGCTGAAGATGAACAACATGCGGCCACCATTCTGCTGACTTCGCTGAGTGCTGCCGCAATTCTGCTTGCCGTCGCCGCAGCCTGGCTCATCACCCGCAGCATTACCCGCCCACTGAGCATAACGCTTGCCGCCGCACAACGCATCGCACGCGGAGACCTGAGTCAGGCCGTCCCTGTCAGCGGACGGGATGAAACCGGTATGCTGCTCACCGCAGTTGCTGAGATGCAGGACTCGCTGGCGCAGACGGTCAGCACAGTACGCCGGAATGCCGAGAGCGTTGCCGCAGCCAGCCTGCAGATTGCGCAGGGGAACACAGACCTGTCTCAGCGCACCGAGGAGCAGGCCAGTGCACTGGAGCAGACCGCTGCTACCATGAGCGAGCTCAGCGTCACAGTCAAAAACAATGCCGACAATGCCCGTCAGGCGGCACAGCTTGCTGTTAACGTGAGAGAGGTCGCCCGTCAGGGCAGCGAGGTGACTTCCGACATTTTCGGAACCATGAAATCTATCGGCGAAAGTTCTGGCCGGATTGCGGACATCACATCGGTGATTGACAGCATTGCCTTCCAGACCAACATACTGGCCCTTAATGCGGCGGTAGAGGCGGCGCGTGCGGGTGAGCAGGGGCGTGGCTTTGCCGTCGTCGCCGGTGAGGTGCGCACGCTGGCTAGCCGCAGCGCCACAGCAGCCGGTGAGATCCGTCAGCTCATTGAGGCAAACTCTGCAAGCGTAAGTGCAGGCAGCACCCTGGCGAGCCGGTCTGTGACCACGATGGCTGATATAGTGTCATCGGTCGGTCAGTTAAGTGATACCGTTGAGGAAATTACTGCTGCAAGTGCCGAACAGGCCCGCGGTATTGAGCAGGTCGGCATCGCCGTAACGGAGATGGATGGTGTGACGCAGCAGAATGCGTCACTGGTCGAGGAATCAGCTTCAGCCTCGCAGAGCCTGCGCGAACAGGCATCCCTGCTGCTGCAGTCGGTGTCGGTATTCACGCTTGCTGCAGTCTCTCATCCTGCAGCCACCCGGCATGCAAGTGTATCTGTACCAGTCGTAGTGAAGAAAGAAGCGCCTGCTGATACAGACGGTAACTGGACGACCTTCTGATATCTGGCTGCGTCCTGCAGAGCGCAGCCTCTCTCCTTTTCCGTATTGACTCTTAAGAATGTCCGCTTTGTGCCAGAAGCGGACATTTTCTTTGAGCCTGAACTGGCAAAATTCTGTCAGAATCAAAACCGTTAAACTGTGTGTGCCGCAAAGCGATTTTCAGGTAAGCCGGGGCTGACATCAGATTCAGCTTTCAGCAATGCACCGTCATATTCAGACAGCGCAGTGAGTCCCACTGTAGCCGTGGTGCAATAGAGACGGGTAAAACCCTCACCGCCGAGTGTCGGACAGGTGCTCTGGATTCCAGGTGACGTCAGAATAGCGTCTGTGGTCCCAACCGGGCGGTAACGGACAACACGGTTTCCTCCCCATTCAGCATTCCATAGATAGCCCATGTCATCCACGCAGGAGCCGTCAGGCGCGCCGCTGCCTTCGATTTCGGCGAACACGCGCTGGTTCTGCAGCAAGGGGTAATCACAGCACATTATCCGACCCTGCATCGAGTCACAGTAATAGAGCGTACCACCATCGGGGCTGAAACAGATGCTGTTCGGTATAGCGACATCGGGCAGTGCAAGCGTCTCAACAGTCAGCGTTGCCGCGTTGAGTCGATGAAACTTACCGATGACTTTAACGGGATAACCGTCATCCATCGTCCCGAAGACAAAATTACCGGCACGGTCACATCGTCCATCACCTATGCGGGTCCCGATGTCTCCCGGTGAAGCGGCCACTGGGGTAATTAAACTGCTGTTGAGATCATAGAAAGCCAGCCCTGACGCGAATCCCATCAGCAGAATGTTACTCTTTTCGGTCAGTGCAAAAGAGCCAAGGCGTTCAGGCAGCGACCAGCGCATCACTGCATCATTGCCTTCTTCTATGGCGAGCAGTTCACTGGCTTCAATGTCAGTCCAGTAGAGTCTGCGGGTTCTTTCACACCAAAGCGGGCACTCTCCAAGCGTATTCCTGACTTCAGCTGCAATTGAAAACATGTTAATCCTCCGGATATAAAAGGTCGAACTGCACGATGGCAAAAGTGGATAACGCAGTTACTGCAGAAAACGTGCAGAGAGCCGATCGCCGAAAAGCATGACGGCAAGTCCGATCAGCATGACAACCATCCCCCCCAGCCTGAGTAACGAAACCGGTCGCCGCATAGCACCCAGCAACCCATAGTGGTCAATCATCTGCGAGGAAAGTAACTGTCCGACAATCGCCAGCCCGAGCAGAGCTGAAAACCCGATTTTCGGCGCAAGCACGACATAGCTGAACAGGGCACATGCGCCTATCATTCCACCCGTCAGACTCCAGAGGGGTTGCGACGGGATCGCCGCCAGCGATGTCATCAATCCTCCCCTCAGCAGCGCGTAAACCCCCAGACTTAACGCGCCCGCCGTAAAGGAAAACAGCGCCGCAGTGACCGGGTCGCCGCCCAGTCCCTTTGCCAGCTGGCTGTTCAGGGTCGTCTGCAGAGTGATCCCCAGACCTGCGGCAAAAGCGATTACGTAATAGATCATGCTTTTCATTCCTTTCAGTCTGCCTGCTCCAGCGGCAGGAAGGTGTCAGCAAAATTGTCGGGCTGGTAGCCAGAGGCGGCAAACAGGTGCTCACGTGACTCATCAATCGCCGCCCGCAGTCGCGTGCTGTCCACGCCCAGCACCTTACCGTTCTGCTTAACGATGCGTCCGCCGATCATGACGGTGTCGATATTGCTGCGCTCGGCGGCATGAACCACCGTACCAAAGGCATTGCCGGACGGGTAAAGATTGATATCACTGGTATTAATCAGCACCAGGTCAGCCTGTTTGCCTGGCGTCAGGCTGCCCACTTTGTCCTGCATCCCTGCACAGGCCGCGCCATCAAGAGTCGCGGCTTTAAGGAGCTGCGCCGCCGGAAGCGTTTTCAGCGCATGTTCAGAATCGCAGCACTGCTGCTGATGCATGCCCATCACGCGCTGCAGGTAAAAGGCGACGCGCATCTCCATAAACATGTCGGTGCTGTACGACGTTTCATTGTCTACGCTCAGGCCAGGATTGATGCCATGACGCTGCGCGGCCTCAATGGCGAACATTCCGCTTTCGATGCCATAGTGCGAATCTGAGCGCGGGCAGACGTTCACCCGGACACCGGCTTCGCGCAGAATTTTCCATCCCTCGTCAGGCAGCGCCGTGCAGTGATTAAAAATATTGTCCGGACCCAGCAGCCCCTGCTGATGCAGTGATTTAAGTTCAGCTCCCATCTCCGCACCAAAGAACTCAGTGACAATCGACAATCCCAGTCTGCGGGCCTCGGCCCACAACTCCGGCTCCAGCTGCGCCATGACGGCGAGAGAGACCAGGCTTTCAGGGTTGTCGTTGAAATACTTGTCCTGCAGACGCTGCCAGTTTCCCGGCCAGTGCGCTTTATCCCATTCGCCAGCTACCGGTGCGCCGGAAGCATGAATGGCACGAATGCCGGTATCAAGCAGGGCCTCGACGGCGGCATCGGAATGCGCTGCGGTTCGGCTGTTGTGCGAGTTATCGATCATCGTGGTGATGCCCGCGTCAATAGCGCCAAGCGCCGTCAGCAGGTTGCCAACATAGATATCGGCAGGACGGTAATATTTAGCGAACGAGAAGTGTGTGGCATTGCTGTAGTCGTCCAGGCAGGTAGCGTTTGGGTTAATGCGGCGCAGCTGTCCTTCCCATGCGTGACGATGAGAATCGACCATTCCCGGCATGGCGATCATGTTAGTGGCATCAATGACATGCGCACCCGGTACATCAAGGTTCTGGCCAACGGCGGTAATCGTTGAGCCGTTGATGAGAATATCGCCACGCTCAATGTTACCGACGTTCTCGTCCATGCTCAGTATCGTCGCGCCACGAATCAACGTAGCCTGTAAAGTGACATTCTGATTGTTAACAATATTTCTGATGTAGTCGGTCATTAAACCTGCCTCTTTCCTGATTAATGGGGAAACGATACGTCACGTAATTACCCTGAAAAAGATGCTTAAAGCGTTTTCATAATTCATAATTAGCGAATAATCAGACTCACTTTTACCCAGGAGCAGGACGATGGATCGGATTCAGGCTATGCAGGTTTTCACGCGGGTTGCTGAAGCCGGGAGTTTTGTACGCGCGGCAGAAACCCTGTCGCTGCCTTCTTCCACCGTCACCAGCACGATTAAAAACCTGGAGAAATACCTGCAGGTGCGTCTGCTGAACCGCACGACAAGGCGGGTCAGCCTTACTCCTGAAGGCCTGCAGTATCTGGCGCAATGCCGGGAGATCCTGTCGCTAATTGAACATAGTGAATCCAGCCTGACTGAATCCATCAGACGCCCTCAGGGGCGGCTGCGGGTTGATATGCCTGGTGGAATTGCCCATTTCATCGTCATGCCCAATCTGAAAGACTTTTACCGGCATTATCCGGATATTTACCTGATGATTGGTGTCAGCGACCGGCAGGTCGATCTTGTTCAGGAAGGAGTGGATTGCGTCATCCGAACCGGGGAATTAACTGACTCCACACTGGTTGCCCGTCCGCTTGGCCGGTTTCGCTGGGTAACCTGCGCCTCTCCGGACTATCTCAGGGAGTATGGTGTCCCTGAGACGCCGGAAGCGTTGTCGCAGCATCGGGCGATTCATTACTTTTCCGGTTCGGTAAGGCGCACTAATGAACTGCGTTTCACACGAGGCACTGAGCCCTTCTCTGTTCAGGTTGAGGGGGATGCAGCCGTTAACGAAACGGGACTCTACATCAGACTGTGTCTTGAAGGTTTTGGGCTGGCACAGCTTGCTGAGAATGTGATTTCGGAGAATCTGCAACAAGGCAAACTGATCGAAGTTCTGGCGGACTGGCAGCCACCCTCCGTGCCGGTGACGATGCTCTATCCGCATCAGCGTTTTCTCTCTCCTGCCGTGCGTGCTTTTGCTGACTGGGTTGCCGGACTTTTCAACGAAGGAGCAGGTGAGAAACGGTCTTCCCGGTAAAAGACGGCTCCGGTAACAGGTAAACGCTTCAGAACGACAATTAATAGCATCCTCAGCAGAGAAACCGATCGTTTCCCCTGCTGTGTCAGCTAATTCACCCCGGCTGCTGTACAGGTTCCAGGTGAGCGTTTCGTCCGGCAGCCATTCCGGTGCAGGCACCTGCGACTGCGATTGCTGCGGTTATCAGTAATGGTACCGTCCAGCCTCCGGACAACTCCTGTACTTTGCCCAGCAACAGCGGACCCATCGCCGCCATCAGATAACCGACACTCTGCGCCATGCCTGACAACGCGGCAGCATCACCGGCGTTTTTAGTACGCAGCCCGATGAAGGTCAGACCCAGCATCATGCTGGCACCTGAGCCAAAGCCGAGAAGCGCAGCCCAAAGCATCGCCAGATTCGGCAAATACAGGATGCCGATAAATGACACCCCGGTTAACAGGCTGACGCCAGCAGCAGCTAATTTCTGATCGTTAAGACGACGCAGCGTGGCTGCCAGAATCAGGCCGGGAATGGCGGTGGTAAGCTGAAGGATGCCATGTACCTCACCAGCCTGAGCTGAAGAGAGTCCACTGTCCGTAAGAATGGCTGGCAGCCAGCCGACAGCAACATAAAACGGCATCGCATTCAGGCCCATAAACAAGGTGACCTGCCATGCCAGAGGCGAGCGCCACACCGCGACGGTCGCCGCTTTTTTCTCACCCGCTACTGGCAGCTGATGCTTCTTCTTTAACTGGGGCAACCATAAAAGCAACGCAAGCAGCGGTGCTAAAACCAGCATGGCTAACGCGATGTTCCAGCCCCAGATCTGCGTCAGAGGAATGACAATGGCAGAGCCAAT
The DNA here is from genome assembly GCF_054512635.1 of Pantoea sp. XAF26B01_ASV70. Taxonomy (NCBI): domain Bacteria; kingdom Pseudomonadati; phylum Pseudomonadota; class Gammaproteobacteria; order Enterobacterales; family Erwiniaceae; genus Pantoea; species Pantoea sp. XAF26B01_ASV70. The sequence continues at coordinate 423,341 of NZ_JBTNCJ010000002.1, read as the reverse complement.
GGCGCCAGCGGCGCCCATGGTGATGGAATATGCCCCTGTTACGGAAGCCACGTTGCCAGAAAAGTCACGCTTTATAAGGCCAGGCAGCAGGACATTGCCCAGAGCAATCCCGATACCTATCAATATGGTTCCGCCATAAAGCGCCCAGACACTGCCTGTGGAGCGAAGCAGGATACCCCCCGAAATCACGGCCAGGGCACCAAAAAGGGTGCGCTCCAGACCGTACTTCCGGGAAATTGATGCACTCAGGGGAGAAAATGCGGCAAATGCCAGTAAAGGCAGTGAGTTAAGCAACCCAACGGCAGTGATACTTAGCCCAAAATCATGGCGAACGGACTCTAAAACGGGTGCGATAGCGGTAAATGGAACTCGCAGGTTAATGGCAATAAAAAGGATGCCGGTCGCAAGTATGATTGAAGACCACCTGTTCGTAGTGTAGGACATAAATTTTGCGTTCTCTGGTAAAAAGAAAGACTTTAAAGGACGCATGAGTTACACAATATAGATAACCTGACAACATATAACTAAATCATGCCAGTTAATAAAAAACCGGTGACCTCACCGGATGAGTTTAATGCCGATGCTTTCAGTCAGGCTGCTATCGCGCTACATGTATCATCGTCAGGCGAGTATGCAGGTCAGAGTCCGCACGCTCACCGTAAGGGACAACTTATTCTCTCTTTGCGCGGTGCAGTGAGCTGTAAGGTTCAGGATGCGCTGTGGCTTGTTCCACCGGGACATGCTGTCTGGGTTCCGGGAAAAATCCCCCACAGTTGTCGGGTCACGAAGAATGCAGACACCTGCTTTTTATTTATTGAGCCCGGCGCGGCAGCGATGCCGGAAACCTGCTGTACCCTTGCTATTACTCCTCTGGTCCGCGAGCTGGTTCTTTTTCTGGCAGAGCAGGAACATGCTTATTCGCCTGACAGTAAAACCGCGAGGCTGGCAGCGGTGCTGCTGGAACATATACCGGATGTGCCGGTTAAAGCGCTCCACCTGCCTGTATCCGACCATCCTAAAATCCGGAATATGGCTGAGGCACTTTTTAATGATCCTGATGACCGGAGAACGCTAAAGCAGTGGGCTGCGCATCTGGCTACCAGCGAACGATCTCTGGCCAGGCTGATAAAAGATGCGACAGGAATGAGCTTTGGTCGCTGGCGTCAGCAACTGCATTTAATGGTTGCGCTGAGCCATCTGGCAGAAGGCCAATCCGTGCAGCACGTAGCCGGAACGCTGGGATATGATTCGGTCAGCGCGTTTATTACAATGTTCAGGAAAGCGCTGGGTAAATCGCCGACACAATATTTTTCGTCCCTAAACTAATGCAACCCAACACAAACCGGATTTTTACAAAGAACGCCAGCGTCCGCTTTTCGCTCATAGCGGACCCTGGCCTGCCGTCAGTCCGCTTTGTGCCAGAAGCGGACATCAATGCATCCTTAAGAGATGACAAAACCTGATTAGCGATTATTTATTTCCTGAGCCTTTAAGAAAGCGGGGCGACTCGTTGCTCTTGATATGTAGCTATCAAGCTCTTCGGTGATTTCCAATCCGCACAGTTTTGCCCATAACAACGTATGAGAAAGAAAAATATCGGCCAGTGTAAAGTTGTTACTCGCAATCCATGTTTGAGTTGGGTTAAACCTAATCTGAGAGATAACTTTATCTGCTTCCTTACTGAGGTAATTCATTAAATCTGGGGAACGTTGATTTTCGGGAGTGAAGACAACATGTTTGAGCAGACTCCAGACGGGGGCTTCCAGATCGGATAGCGTGAAGCTTAATCACGAATTAACGGAGGATTTTTCTTCAGCAGTTGCGGGATAAATAGAGATGTTTTTATGTTGTTCACACAGGTAAATACAGATCGCTAAGGTTTCACTGATTGACACTTCACCATCGGTCAAAAAAGGAACTTTTCCCAATGGATGGGGTGATTTAACCTCAGAAGCAGGGTTCAAAAGATCGACTCTGATAGACTCGTAATTCACTCCCATTTCTTCAAGAGCCCAGAGTACTCTTAATGATCGGCTTTTGGGGTAAGTATAGATCTTCATTTCAATATCCCTTTGTTGTGAAAACAATTTTATAAGGCAAGTGGGTAGCTCATGTCAAAATTTCTGCTCCTCGCTCATACCGAATCTTGGCCTGCATTTAGTCCGCTTTGTGCCAGAAGCGGACATCGGATAATAATTTATGTTAATATTTAGAAGAAGAACATTCAGCCATAATAACCTCCTGAATTACAGTCATTAATTTTCATTTATGCAGCCTTAAAATCAAATCTATTTTTGCACTTTTAATTTTACAGTCATGGGAAGATTCCTGGCAGGTTTGCCCTTTTCAAAACGCCATTTTGAAACGGCTGTTATTACAGCATCATCGAACAAGTGGTCTGGTGTAGACTCGATAATTCTCATCTGACTTACCCTGCCTTCTGCATCAACGTCAAAGTTAAACTTAACCATACCTTCTATCCGGTTCTTAGCCGCATAGTATGGGTAAACGGGTCGATCTTGTCGAAGGGGCTTGGGTTGTTCAACTTTAACAGGTGAATAAGTAGTACATGCATTGAGTACAAGAACAGCCAGAATCATCATAAACCCATACATAACAATATCCTTTTGTTGATAAACATTATCATTATACTTAAACATCAACGGAAGGACATTTGCTGAAATCATCGAATATCGCGTTATAATCCAAAAAAACAGTGGATATAACCCCAATAAATCCTGCTCCCGTCTTGCTGCAAACTAGTCATCCGCTCCTCGCTCATAGCGGACATATCCTTCATAACACATGACCTACAATGAACACTTCAAAGAAACCGCTGCAGGCAGCCACCTTATTCAATACGCGGGAAGAGTCGTTAACGATTGAAGGGTAATAAACCTATTAATGTGGGCGAAGGCAAGTAAGCCAGGACGGCATAGAACAGAATAAGATTCGTATCGGAAACCCTGACAGCTAAGCATTACGCTCTAATGCAGCAGATTTACCTATTAACCAGCCGACCAGAAAGCGCTGTTACCTGTCTGGTCGGCTGGAGAGGGCGGTTCAGACTACCGGACTTTCGTTTTTCAGTGGTTCTGCCAGTACATTTAATATGTTACTGGCCGCGACGGTACCCATCTTCACGTAGGAGTTATCGCTGACGCCGCCGATGTGTGGCGACAGAATCACATTTCCAACACTCTGCCAGATATGCGGCGCAGTCAGGGGTTCTGTGGCAAAACTGTCCAGTGCGGCCCAGGCGACAGTGCCATTATCCAGCGCGGCTAACAGCGCTTCTTCATCAATGAGACCACCGCGCGCCGTGTTCACCAGGATGGCGCCTTTTTTAAACAGAGCCAGTTTCTCAGCGTTAATCATCTGGCGCGTCTGTTCGGTTAACGGGCAGTGCAGCGAAATGACATCTGCCTGTTGCAGCAGGTCGTCAAGTGAGGAGGATTCACACTCATCGGGAAAGGTTCTGGCAAAAGGATCATAAGCGAGCACCTTCATGCCAAAAGCACGGCCAATGCGGGCAACACGACCGCCTATGGCACCAAGCCCTACCAGACCCAGCGTTCTGCCCTCCAGCTCCACCGACTTATGGGTCGATTTGTCCCAGTGTCCCTGGCGCATGCGCTGATCAAGCGGTATCACCGATTTTGCACAGGCTAAAATTAACGCCCAGGTATGCTCGGCCACGGCCGCTGCGTTGGCCCCCGGGGCTGACTGAACACTGATATGACGTTCAGCCGCCGCCTTTTGGTCGATAACGTCAATGCCGCTGCCGTGTTTGGAAATAACCCGCAGGTCAGGCGCGGCATCCATAATGCGGGCGTTGATTTTTCCGTATCGGACGATAATCGCCACAGGATTATGCTGCTGGCAGAGCTGGAACAGGCTATCTTCGCTGGGCTGTTTGCCGGCATAAACAATGCTGAAGTCACTAAGCAGGTTTACTGCCTGCGGTGCCAGGTCATTACCCGTCACCAGGATTACGGGAGAAGAGGTTGTCATCAGAGCGTCTCCCCATCGTCCAGCATGCCAGCGGTTTGCAGGGCTTTTTCTAACCACGGCGCGCGAAGGTCGCCATCACGAATGGCTGCAATACGGCTGGTCTCGAAATCGAGTTTTTTTTGTGCCAGTTCGAGCAACGCAGGAACGTCTTCACGCGGCAGAACCACCACGCCATCAATATCCCCGATGACGAGATCGCCTGGCTGAATGGCTGCGCCCGCCACAGAAACAGGGTAGTTGACCCGTCCCGCAATGGACTTGGTCGGGCCGCAGGGATTCAGGCCCGCAGAGAAAACCGGAAAGCCGTTCGCGCTCAGTGCATCGGCGTCACGCACCGCACCATCAATAATAATTCCGGCGATGCCGGAGGCTTCTGCCTGGGTGGACATTATCTCACCGATTAATGCACAGCTGATATCGCCTTTGCCATCGACCACAATGACATCGCCCGGCTGGGCAATCGCCAGCGCGGCGTGGATCGCCAGGTTGTCGCCCGGTCTCACCTCGACAGTGATAGCCGGTCCGGCGACTTTCATTGTGGGGGACACAGGTTTTACGCGACCGTGCAGCGTTCCGCGTCGTCCGGCAACATCAGCAAGAATCGCCGCCTGAAACTGAGCAGCCTGTTTTACGCGCTCTGGTGCGATACGGATAATGTCGCGATTGATGAAGGTATTCTCTGCATGGGGCATAGATTAATCCTCTTTGTTTTACCAGGCACAACTAAGTTGTACAATATAAAACTACTATATCGATGTTAATTGAGTTCGCACCAGTGTTAAGCATTCATTTGTGATGTAAATACGATGTGAATCACAAATTGCGCGGTAAACTGCCTGCCGTCGCAAACAGGAGGACGTACCGATGGGGAATGAAGGCGTAATTGCCGTAGAAAAAGCGCTGGCGCTGCTGGATTGTTTCAGGCCTGGTGAGGAATCACTGACGCTGACCGCGCTGGCGCAGCTCTCGGGGTACCATAAAACGACAGTTTATCGTCTGATGAACTCACTTGAGCGCATGAACTATGTCATTCGTCGCGACAATGGCGTTTATACCCTGGGGCCAAGACTGCTTTATCTGGGCAAGCTCTATGAACAGTCCTTTCATCTGGCCAGTATCGTTCAGCCTGAACTTCACGCACTGGCGACTGCGACAGGCGAAAGCGCCACATGGTATGTGATTGAAAACGGTCAACGACTCTGTCTTTTCAGAGCGGAGCCCTCTGAAGGACTGCGTGAAACACGTCTGCCCGGCACTTATCTGCCGCTGGATAATTCGGCCATCGGGCAGGTGCTTCGTTACTGGGGGCTGAATGAACCTCTGTTTGACTCTGTACCTGAACTCCCGCTGTTCACGTCAGGTATCCGCGATCCGCATATCGCGGCATTCTCCGTACCGGTGTTTGGTGAAGGTAACAAACTGCTCGCGGCGCTGGCATTAACCGGTCCGGCTTCACGCCTGACGCAGTCGATGCGCGACAGTGAGATGGGAAAACTGATGAAAGAGGCAGCGTGCAGGCTTTCGGTAAAATCAGGCGCACATAAAGTGATGTGTGATAACGTTTATAAAATTTAGTCGTGTTGCCTGGCTGTGACCGGGATTTATTAGCTGCTGCATCCATGCTGCGTTTAACGCTCTGCGGGTGGGAACCGATTGATTTCCGCTAAATGACTAACAGCACGCTGGCGTGCCTGATTATGGGATCATGAAAGCCTCCGCGCCTTAAGTTGAGGCGAAAGATCACTCCACCTCTGACATCTCTTGCTAAGCGCTCTTTGTGCGAGGCTTTTTACACCCGGATTTTACATCAGGTGTTAAAAGACTCGCAGCCTCATGAAAATTTCCCCGCTTTAATACCTCAACATGAATTTCCTTCATGTTCGTTGAAATTTAATCACTTTTTTTCAACCGGGTGTTGAGGCATAAAGTAAGAATTGTTAATAACTTTGAGTCATATGAATAGTTGTAAAGGGATAGCCACGCTGGATAACCCTTAAAAGCAACAATGCATATCAGCGACCAGGATACCCGATAGCGATGAACAACTTAGCCTTTACCCTCAAGCGCATTCGTTTCGACGAAAACTATAATCCTTCGAAAAATACGCGGGCGACGACTAACTTCGCTAATTTAGCGCGCGGCGAAAAACGTCAGGAAAACCTGCACAACGCCCTGGTGATGATCGACAATCGTTTCAACTCTCTGGCGCACTGGGACAATCCAAAGGGCGACCGCTACTCAGTTGAACTTGAGATTATTTCTGCTGAGCTGAATCTTCGTCCCGGAAGCAGCGACGAATCGTTCCCAGCGATTGAGATTTTAAAAACGCATATCGTGGATCATAAAACCGGTGAGCGCACCGAGGGGATTGTCGGCAATAACTTCTCTTCCTATGTGCGTGATTATGATTTCAGCGTTGTTCTGTCAGAACATAACAAAGGTCAGACTGAATTCAGCCTGCCGGATGATTTTGGTCAGCTGCATGGCAACATTTTCAAAAGTTTCGTGAACTCAGCGGTCTATAAAGAGAACTTCAGTAAATCGCCGGTTATCTGCCTGAGTGTATCGAGCAAAAACACCTACGTGCGCACCGGTAATCAGCATCCGGTATTGGGCATTGAATATCAGCAGGATGAACCTTCCCTGACTGACTTCTATTTCGGAAAAATGGGTCTGAAAGTGCGTTTCTTCATGCCACAGGGCAGTGTTGCGCCGCTGGCTTTCTATTTCCACGGTGACCTGCTTAGCGATTACACCAATCTTGAGCTGATCAGCACCATCAGCACCATGGAAACCTTCCAGAAGATCTATCGCCCTGAAATTTACAACGCGAATTCTGCTGCGGGACAGTGCTATCAACCCACGCTGCAGCATCAGGATTATTCGTTAACCCGGATTGTTTACGATCGCGAAGAACGCAGCCGCCTGGCCGTCGAACAGGGTAAGTTTACTGAGACGCATTTTATTAAGCCGAATCAGACACTTCTCGCGCAATGGTCTGCTGAATTCGTTCTTTGATTAATTAAATATAGAAGGTCACCTGCTATGAAAACCTTATTACCGACATCTACTGCTGGCAGCTTGCCTAAACCCTCCTGGATTGCGCAGCCAGAGGTGCTCTGGTCACCCTGGAAACTGCAGGATGAAGAGTTAGTCGACGGCAAAAGAGATGCGTTGCGTCTGTGTCTGGACGATCAGGTTCGGGCCGGTATTGATATCGTCAGTGATGGCGAGCAGACCCGTCAGCACTTCGTGACCACGTTTATTGAACACCTCAGCGGTGTGGATTTTGAAAAGCGTGAAGTGGTGCGAATCCGTAATCGCTATGATGCGAGCGTTCCGACCGTGGTGGGTGAAGTCTCACGTCAGAAACCCGTATTTGTTGAAGATGCGAAAATCCTGCGTAAGCTGACCGATCGTCCTATTAAGTGGGCGTTGCCGGGTCCGATGACGATGATCGATACCCTTTATGACAATCACTATAAAAGTCGCGAAAAGCTGGCCTGGGAATTCGCAAAGATTCTGAATCAGGAAGCCAAAGAATTAGAAGCCGCTGGCGTGGATATTATTCAGTTTGATGAGCCTGCGTTTAACGTCTTTTTCGACGAAGTGAACGACTGGGGCATCGCCGCGTTGGAGCGCGCTATCGAAGGTCTGAAGTGTGAAACCGCGGTTCATATCTGCTACGGCTACGGCATTAAAGCGAATACAGACTGGAAGAAAACTCTGGGTACAGAGTGGCGTCAGTACGAAGAGGTCTTCCCGAAATTACAGCGTTCAGCTATCGATATTGTCTCACTGGAGTGTCAGAACTCGCGGGTTCCAATGGATCTGATCGAGCTGATTCGCGGTAAAAAAGTCATGGTCGGTGCCATCGACGTGGCAACCCATACCATTGAGACACCTGAAGAAGTGGCGAATACGCTGCGCAAAGCGCTGCAGTTTGTGGATGCTGAAAATCTCTATCCTTCAACCAACTGCGGCATGATTCCACTGCCGCGTCAGGTTGCCAATGGCAAGCTGCATGCGTTAAGTGCGGGCGCTGAGATTGTCCGCAGAGAGATTCTGGGGAGATAGTCCTCACTTCTGCACACTTCAACAGGCTCAGTCCGGACCGCATCATGCGGCCAGTATTCGGGAATTTTCCGGACTGATCTCATCCGAATTTGTACTTTCTAAAGCGGTGGTCAAAAGAGTTTTCTGCAAAACGGATTACTATTATCACCATCCGCTCCCATCTCTGATCACGAGCATCTTTATATTTATCTGTCATTTCTTAAATACATATCCCTAAAGCGTTTATGTATCGACACCCTGTTTTCGGTAAATCTTTTCAGAAAATGAAGGCTGCTCATGGAAGACTGGCGCTGTGGCTGTTTCCCCTCTCAGGTCCATTGATTGACGAGCTGCCAGAAAAGAGCCGCAGGCTAGGTGACGTCACCAAATCGAATTTTCAAAATGACCCGCTTTTCCTGATGCGATGCAGGATAGCAGGATATTATTTCAGCAAAGGTTTATCCTCTCATTAAGACTTAAGCAGATATATTAACTACATAGTAATAAACGAATAGCCATCGCCTGACGACTTTTACTGCTGCACATGATGTTCCCGGTGCCGGAAATCCGTAAACTTGATTTTATATAGCAGTCATACGGTCATACTATGAACGTTAACTAATACCATCAGTATGGCGCGCTACCGATAATCGGGATAAGCCGACATTCATTTACTTTCTGCAAGGCGTTTACCGTGCTGTCTGCGTCTGATTCCGAGTTTAGATGGGAAAATTAAAATTTTCCGTTGCAGAAAAAGATGCTGCTCAATAAAAAAATTTTATTTATTGAAAGTCGATCAAAATCCCCAACTAATAATAAATCAGCTGAACACGCTTCAAGCAGATTATCATAAAAAGTATAGGCTAACCAGAGTTAGCTACTTATTGGTATTTTAACAATCCACTACTTAGTAAGTAATAATGAGATAATTAGAAAAATATAACTATATTAATGAGAACATATATAGGTTACAGAACCTCTATCTTTAACAATGACATCACCATCTGGCGATGCATAAAAAGAGAGGTAGTAAGTTGAGTCTTTACTGAGCATTTTTTTAAACGTAATATCTTCTGGCACCGTATCGTTATTTTTCTTAACGGTCTGACCGTAGGTGATAGATTTCACTTTAGCTCCCTGAATTCTATTAGGCATGTCGGAATTAAGGATGTATTCTTTATCGCCGTTTATAACGGTTCCACGATATGTTGATAAACCACTTCCATCGCTATAGTTGAAGCCAATGAAGGAGGCGTAAATTCTATATCCATCCGGATATGCCAGGGTTAGCTCAGACGAGCACGTGTAAATGAGCCTGGTGCTTTTAAAATATGCATAATTAATGCTCGCCGAGAAAATAACCGATGCACAAACTGACCAAACGAAAAATTTATTTGATTTCAACATTTCTTAGCCCGCCAGATGTTTAATAGTCTCACAGGAGTTTTTTTTCTCATTACGAGAGCAGATGCCAAGTGTATATTCTGCGAGTAGCCCAGAGCGAAGAAAGTTACCCTGAAAATAAATGATTTTATTACCGTTTTTGCAATTAATTTTATTTACATCAATAACATGCAAGGCCTTATCTCTGAGTTGTGCGATGTCATATCCAGCACTCCTGTTAATAATGTAAATCCGGCAGGCTTGAAAATCGAAAGAATCATAAAGGCTTAGTTTTTGTATGCTGAATTCCTGTACATGCTGAAGGTAAAGGCTCCCCATTCCTATAAGGAGTATGAAAGGCAGGATTAACCAGCGATAATTATGAAAAGTTCTATCAGCTCTGTTTTCCTCCACAACAACATGCATCCCCGGACTTCCATCTGAAATTTTCTCACTCTGTAAATCAGGCACAGTGTCTTCAGAGGAATTTAAAGTTGACTCGGAGCCTGAAAGTGTCGGGCCAGGTGATCTATTATTTTGGCCGCGATTTAACTCAAATATATCAACATCTGCGACAAGTTTAATGCCTATTTTTGGCACGGTAATAATTATATTCTTGCTGTGGCCAAGAGTAGTAATTGCTTTTCTCAGTTCGCTGACTGCCATGTAAACATTGTTATAAGAAGAGGTATAGCCATAATCCTCCCATACTTTTTGAAGAAGCTCATCACGCGTGGAAATTTCGTTAACATTACGTATCAGCTCATCAAGTAATCGGGAAGCTGCATTCGATATAAGTATGCTATTCCCATCATGTAAAACCAGGCATAACTCATTGGTTGCGGGTATAAACTTAATACTTTTATTCAAAATAAAATACATAAATACTCCTTGTGAATTCACTCAACTCGCTGAAATCACTGATACATATCTTCTGGGACAAGTCAGTCATCCGGGAATGTGCCTCTACAGATGCATTAATACTATCTTTTTCTTATGCTAAAAACACCCCCGGATACTCTAATAATCTTTTAAATATCATTTATGCAGAATTTTTGTCTTTATTATTGCCTTTTGGTGAAATAAATACCCAATCAAGCTTAAAAAAGTGAGAATTATCTCACTCAAAGTGCCGAGAAAATGATGCTGAAGATTGTAGTGGAGTAGGGTTAACCAGGACCAAATTTTAAACCCATCCTCTATTCGACTGTTTTCACTATCTGAAATGTATAAGCACGACATAGCTATTTAATAAAGGGGAGGTCTCTTCTTCCAATAGAGATTCGGTACAAATTATTAAGCCTGTTAAAAGATAAGGAGCACTCAAAATGGAGTTTATGAATGAATTGATTTTATGGCCAGACTCAAACTTTTACCTTAAAACAGGTCTTTGTGCCCTTGAATCATTATGTATAAATAAAAGCGTCAGGAAAGAGTACTTGTTTGTTGATTTTTCATGTCTCAATATCAGGTGCTTTATTAATGATAAATGGATTATCCTGTTAAAGAAAGCTAAAAGAAAAATAATACTCATCTGTGACAGCGTACTGGAGCCTTTAGCAGAATACTGGAGAATCCGTGAGAGAAAGATTAGCGCTGTGATTTACAGTGATTTTTCTCTGGAAAAAACAATCGGAGTTTTTAATGCGGCTCATTATATTTCACATATCCCTTCAGATAAGAAAATTAACAGATTGGATAGAGTTGAAATAAAATATATTAATCTCTCATTGAAGGGGTTAGATCCGATGTGTATTTCTAAAGCACTGTACTTACCAATTAAAAAGGTTTATCAGCTCAAGCCGATGATAAGCCGAAAGTTGGGTAGAGATATAACGAAAGTATTATTCAATCAATGCCCGCCCGTAATTAAGTAGCCCAATAAGTCGCTAATAACTTCATCAGGTGATTACAGCCATGCAAAATTCATTGAAAAGAAAAAAAGCAATATTTTTTATTGTCGCCTCTATGTCTCCCCCTGTTGGGGCAGATGTTATATTCGACGGGGATGTTAATCAAAAAAGTAGTAGTGAATCATTTTCATCCTATGAGGGGGACATAATCGTTGGTGATAAAGATACTTCGGGAGACCACATGTTTCCCTCAGGCACTTTGAAAATCGATAATGCATCCGATGTTTACGGTAGTCAGAGCCTTTATATTGGTAAGGGGGAAGCGTCCAGTGGCAGATTTACTATCAAAGGGGCATGGATAAATGTACAGAACAGTTTCAGAGTTGCTAACGGTAAGGGATCATATGGTGAAATGAACATTCTGGATGGAGCCGGGATTATGGCTTCTGGATCGGGCTCAAGCATTGGCGGCGGGGCTGGCTCTACAGGTATCGTACATGTTGCAGGACTTAACTCAGTATGGAGAATACCTTCGGGAACATTAGTTGTAGGCGAGAATGGAACAGGCAGACTTTATATCAGCCCTGGCAGTGAAGTGACGACACTAACGCTTCGAGTCGCTAATAGAAGTGGTTCTAAAGGCATTATCAATGTCGACGGCGGTGCACTTAAAGTCTGGGGATCTGATTCAATAGGTTATGCCTATGTCGGAGTTAATGGCATAGCTGAGCTGAATGTATTCAATGGGGGAACAGTAACTAATAAATATACGAAAATTGGAGGGGAAGGTGGTGTCGGTATTATTAATGTTTCAGATGCCGGTTCTAGTTTCTTAAGCCACAGGTTTATGACAGTTGGTGCCGAAGATAATGGTACCGGCCTGGTTGCTGTTGAGAATGGCGGAAAGATATTTATTGCATCATACCCTCCTTCGCCTGAAGGAGGATCTCTTATTATTGGAGGTGCTGCTGGTGCAACAGGAAAAGTACATATCACAGGTTTAAATTCGGGGATATATGCTGTAGGTGAGAAGACGATTATAGGCAAAGCTGGCAGAGGAAACCTTATCCTTCAAAAGGAAGGAGAATTAGAAAGTGCTGGTATAGTGATTGCTCAGCAGAGTGGTTCAACGGGCGTGTTTGATATTGGTGCTCCTGCAAGGCTATCCGCTGTTTCTGCGGGCAAGCTAAATCCTGATGCTACGATCAGCTTTGGAGAGGGTGAAGGCAGGCTAAATTTTAACCATACTGAAAGTGAATACCTGTTTGCAAATCTCATTCAGGGTAAAGGTACTGTTGAAAATAATAATGGTACGACTGTACTCACAGCACCAAATACGTGGGAGGGTGCTACTAAAATTTCAGGTGGTGTTCTGAAGGCGGGCACAGAAAATACCTTCAGCCCTAATGCTACTTACGATGTGGGATCCTCTGGCACATTAAATCTCAATGGCTATAACCAAACTATTGGCAGCCTGACAAATGCCGGTAAAGTAATCGTGTCGGCTAATCAGCCTGGAACAACTTTGAAAGTAAATGGCAATTATATTGGCAATAACGGCTTACTCGTTTTCGGTACAGCGCTGGGAGGTGATGATTCAATTTCCGATCGGCTCCTTATATCAGGAGATACCTCCGGCACTTCCCGCGTTGCTGTAACTAATCTCGGTGGAAACGGAGCGCAAACCCTCAATGGAATCGAACTGATCACTGTAGGCGGCAAGTCATCAGGGGAATTTGTCCAGCAAGGCCGAATCGTTGCTGGAGCATTTGAATATCATCTGACCCGAGGGAAGAACGACGAAACATCAAACTGGTATTTATCTAACTATAAAGATGATGTCGGTAGTAGCGGGTCTGGTGGAGACAACGAAGGAAACGGTATAGATTCAGGTAGCAATGAAGCTGGTAGCGGGTCTGGCGGAGGCAACGAAGGAAACGGTATAGATTCAGATAACAATGAAGATGGCGTCGGTAGTGCAGGCAGCGGCAGTAACGAAGGTCAAAATGGCGACTCAGATAGCGGAAGCCACGAAGGGAATATCGACGGCGGAGTCACTGATAGTGGTGAAGAAAATGCCGGGATTGATGCTAATAAAATCCAGCTTCTTCGCCCGGAGGGGGGCGTTTATTCAGCCAGTTTGATCGCCGCTGACACTATGTTCCGCTCAAACCTGAGCGACAGGCTTGGGGAAACGGAATATACAGATAACATTACAGGCGAAGATAAAAGCACCAGTCTATGGATTAAAAACAGGGGTAGTCATTCCCGTTATACCGATAAATCAGGACAGCTGAAAACCCGATCCAATAGTTACACGCTATTAATGGGGGGAGATATGGCAAGATTTAATTCAGATAATGGCTCCTCGTTACGCATCGGTGCGCTGGCAGGATATGGCTACAGCCATATACGTTCCGGTTCCATATTGTCAGGTTATAGCGCGCGAGGCATCATTAAGGGTTACACGCTTGGTCTTTACTCTACCTGGTTCGGCGATGGTTCAAGCGAACATGGTCCTTACCTTGATGCTTTGCTGCAATACAGCTGGTTTAATAACACAATTAATGGTGAAGGACTCAGTGCTGAGAAATATGATTCAAAAGGCCTGAACACCACCTTCGAGACGGGTTATGTAATTGCTATGGGTAACTTAGGTCGTCATGAAGAATTGAACTGGTACGTTCAGCCGCTGATCAGTGCTAGATGGTCTGGTATTCGTAGCGATACAAACCACGAATCTAACGGCACAGAAATACGAGGTGATGGAAATGACAATATCACTACCCGGCTGGCATTGAAGTCTTTCCTTAAAGGTCATAGTACTCTGGATGAAGGAAAACAGCGCAATTTTAAGCCATTTGTTGAAACATCATGGATACATAATACAGAATTACGTGGCATCACCATGGATGGCGTTACTGTTAGTCAGGCTGGCACCCGAAATATTGGGGAGCTAAAACTTGGCGTTGAGGGACGAATTGCTCCGGAACTTAACCTGACCGGCTATGTATCACAGCAAATGGGAGGTAAGGGGTATTCTGAGTCGCAGGCTATGTTAGGCCTGAAATATAGTTTTTAAATCAGAAAACCATATTACAGTAATCAGATTGTTGATTCATAGGAACTATACAATCTGATTACTGGTTTCCTGTTCGTATTGGTTATTTTCCTGCACTATCTTTAACACTCCGTATATCGGCTAAGATGCTTCTGCAATTTATAGCACAATAATATCTCAGGGTTAAATAAACTCCTGAGTGTTAAATCAAGGAGAATCTACAGCAGGCATAACAAAACCAACCTTTCCCGGAACCGTTCTAAGGCACTTCCTTATCTTCCCTTTAACTAAATGCAATACAGAGACAATGCGAAAACCTGTGTTACGCCTTCTCAGCATATAAAGTACTCTTCAGTTCGGAATCAACCTGTCATATCAGAGTAATATTCTTTATTTATCTTTATTAATAATATAAATCACTAAAAACAGTGATTTGCGTTAGGATGATTGCACCTTCTGAGAGACATAGATTCATCTGCAAAACCTCTGAATGGAGCAGTTAATGAAACATTTAATAAAACCAAATCTGTGTTGCATACGCTGTTCGCGCAAATGCCTTATTACACCGTACACAGATGTACTCATAGGTAGATGTGAAATTCAGAAGTTCACTGTATGGCCGGGTAATAATAATTATTTAATTGAGGGGTTGAAATCTTCATTCCCACAGAAAAAAGAAAGCACTCTACTGCGAAATATCGTTTTTGTGGATTTCTCTATCTATAACCTGCGGTATTTCACTAACAGTTATTGGCTGGAGAACCTGAAGAAAACCGGGTTGGTAATCATCCTTGTTTGTGATGATAAAATGATATCAATTGCTAATTTCTGGTCCGAGAACGATATGTCTGTAAATAAAATGCTTCACCGGGGGAGTAACATCGATAATATCAATGAGGTCATTTGCAGTAATCGTATCCACACGGAGGGAGGTGAAAATAAAAGAATTGTTTCGCTAAATGAAAATGAAATGAAATTTCTCGATCTGACATTTCAAGGTTGTGCGCTTTCAGCCATGCCCACGGTAATGTCCCTTGGCAAAAAGAAAGTTTACAACATAAAACAATCTATCCACCGCAAAATGGGCGCTGATCTTCATCAGCTCATTTGCATCTAATAGACTTTTAAAGGTAATAAAGAAATGAAAATTAAATTAAATAAAGCATGCCTTTCCCTGTTTATTTGTGGAGCGCTGTCCGCCGGATCAGCTTATTCTGCTTCAGATAACACAATCAATTTCCAGGGAGAAGTATCTGATGAAACCTGCTCCGTTACAGTTAACGGCAATGCAGCATCGCCTGTAGTTTTAATGCCGACAGTGAGTAAATCTGATCTTACAACAAGTGGCGCTACTGCGGGACTGACAGCATTTACAGTAGGACTTAGCGGTTGCACGGGTGATAGCACCGCATCTACCAAGATTTCTACAGTCTTCATTGGTAATAATGTAAGTTCCTCTGGCAATCTGATTAATAGTGGTACAGCGCAAAATGTTGAAGTTCAGCTGCTGGACACTAAGGATGCCGTCATCGATCTTACAAGTGGTTTTAATGGTAGCGGCGATTTGACTCTTGAACCTGGTGCTACTGAAACTTCAGCAGATTATAGTGCACAATATTATTCTACAGGTGGTACTACCGCAGGTACTGTTGCGGCTTCGCTCCAATATGCAGTGACTTACCAGTAATTAATTATGATGCGCATTATATAATGCGCATCGTTTTTGCACTGAGAAAAAAGAATGAAAAAACTCAATCCTACTAATTATTGTGCTCGTGCGATATTTTTAATTTTATCGTTATTAACCAGTCATGCATACGGCAGTGTTACTATTTTAGGAAGTAGGATAATTTATCCAGAAAAATCTGGTTCGGTGGATGTACTGTTAAAAAATAATGACGATATTCCTTATGTCATTCAGACCTGGTTTGATGATGGAGATACTGATTCTCAACCGCAAAAACAAAATAATGCGATTTTTATTTCATCACCTCCTGTATTTCGTATTCAGCCACGCTCAGGTCAAATCATCAGAGTGATCTTTTCATCCAGTAGAAAATTAGCAACCGACAGGGAGACGCTTGGGTGGTTCAATATGCTACAGATACCACCTTCAAATCTGGATGATTCAAAAAATAAAAACGCTATGTTAGTTATAGTCCGAAATCGAATAAAAACATTTTACAGGCCTGCTGCTATCGGTAACCCCGGGAATATTCTCAAAAACTTGAAGTTAACTTATGTGTACGATTTAAAAAAAGGAGGTGGCATCGAAATTGAAAATCCTCAGCCATGGCATGCATCAATCGTTGATATTAAAGCAAATATTAATAGTGGAACCTATAAAAGTGATGCTGAGATGATTCCACCGTTTTCAAAAAAAACGTTTTGGTTCAACTCTTCAAAATTGCGTCCTAACGACAGTGGCGAAGTAATCGTAGCAGCGATTAATGATCAAGGAGCAAGATTAAGTGAAAGATATAACATTAATCACAAATAATAAAAAACTTGCTATATTCTCATTTATTTTTACTTTCTGCACTTCCAAAGTAGGTCATTGCGATGATTATTTTTTTGATTCATCTATGTTCAAAGGTACTGCCTATGGGAAAAATATTGACCAATTTAACCATGATGCAACGCCTTCAGGTAATTATATTGTTGATATCTATCTGAACGGGAATCTTGTTTCATCCCAGGAAAAAGTTAATTTTACAGAAAGTCACGATAGTAAAGGTGCACAGCCCTGCCTGACACCACAACAAATGCAGAAACTTCAGTTAAAAATCACTGATAAAGACATAGCCACTCATGCGTGCAGGAGCCTGGTAAAATGGTCTGAAAAGGGAGGCTGGGAGTTTGATCAAGCCTCACTTCGTTTACAACTCACGATCCCCATGACGGAGTTAAATAGAAAACCCCGAGGTTACATACCTCCATCAGAGTGGGATAAAGGAATTACAGCGTTATTTTTTAGACATAATACTAACTTTACATGGACCAATAATACTGATTCTGATTTTGAATATAAGTACCTTTGGAGTGGCATTACAGCAGGCACTAACTTAGGCAAATGGCAACTGCGTCATCAAGGAAATTTTCGTTATATTGATGCCAGCACGGGCAGCAGTGCATATGATTATAACTCTGTTAGAACATGGATACAGCGTCCACTTGAAAATTTCAATAGTCAGATTTCCATTGGTGACAATTACACTGATAATTCTCTGTTTGGCAGTTTATCTTTTAATGGGATTAAACTGGCCACCGACGAAAGAATGTGGCCGCAGGGTAAGCGCGGTTATGCCCCTGAAGTGCATGGTGTTGCATTATCAAACGCCCGTGTGGTTGTTAAGCAGCTTGACAAGGTAGTTTACGAAGTAAATGTTCCACCCGGCCCATTCATTATTGATGATTTATATAACACGCGCAGCCAGGGTGACCTTAAAGTTGAAGTTATCGAGGCAAATGGTAAAAGTTCTACATTCATTGTCCCGTATTCTTCAGTCCCTGATTCCGTTCGTCCTGGCACCTGGCATTATTCGGTTTCATTAGGCCGCGTAAGACAATTTTATTCAGTTGAAAATGAATTTTTTGAGGGGATTTTGCAGAGAGGCTTAAGCAACAGCATTACCGGAACGGCTGGCTCCAGACTGGCTAAGGACTATCAGGCATGGCTGGTTGGGGGAGTCTGGTCAACCAGCGCGGGAGCAATTGGCGTTAATAGTACTTTTTCAAATGCAAAAGTCGAAAATGATGAGACTCTGAGAGGGTGGCGAGGAGAAGTTAGCTACAGCAAAACATTCCAGACTAAGACCAATTTAGTTCTTGCTGCCTATCGTTACTCTACCAGCGGATTCAGGGATCTACAGGATGTACTTGGTGTAAGACGTCAGAGTCACTCGAATATTGATTACTATTCCGATACGTTGCATCAGCGGAATCGTCTGTCTGCCACAGTTAGTCAGTCCATGGATAATCTTGGTTTACTTAGCCTGAGTGCGAGTACTTCTGACTACTATAATAATCAATCACGCATCACTCAGTTACAATTAGGCTACAACAATAACTGGAAAAAAATCAGTTATGGCTTAAATTTCGGACGACAAAGAACATCCTGGAACTATAGCAGAAGTCGTCTCGATTTTGATAAAAATCAGGATGACAGTCGACGTGAAAAATACACCGAAAATACGTTTTCTTTTAATGTTTCTGTACCGCTGGACTGGGGTAGAAGCCTTTCCTCTGTTTCATATAATTATAATCAATCAAAGGAAACCCGCTCATCCATTGTTTCTACTACAGGATCGCTTGGTGAAAACAGGGAACTTTCATACTCAGTATATGCAGGCACAGATCATGCGCGTAGTTCATCAGATGAAGATACAACAACATTTGGTGCCAATATGCAACAGAATAGCCGCATAGGTAGCTTACGCGCAAATTATGGTCAAGGTGATCACTACCGACAGGCTGGCTTAGGAATGAGTGGAACAGTGTTGATTCATAAAGGTGGCATCACGGCAGGGCCTTACACTAATGATACTTTCGCTCTGATTCATGCAGAAGGTGCGGAAGGCGCAGAGGTTCAAAATGGTCAAGGTGCTGTGGTAGATAGTTACGGATACGCAATTTTACCTTCACTAACGCCATATCGCACAAACGATGTAAGTTTGAATACTTTGAAAATGAATCCTGATGCAGAATTAAGCGGCGGAAGCAAGCGAGTCGTTCCCTATGCGGGTGCTATTGCCAAAGTTAACTTCTCCACTATAAGGGGAAAAGCACTCCTTATTAGCCTTGTTACTGAAGCAGGCGATACGCCTCCTATGGGTGCTGAAGTTCATGATGCAGAAAGTAATTTAATAGGTGTCATAGGGCAAGGTGGGCAGCTTTATGCAAGGGTACCGAATAATTCAGGAACATTAAGAGTTGACTGGGAAGATAATGAAAAGAAACGTTGTCTGGTCAGTTATCAGCTTGATAGATCCATGAATGAGTCAATTATTCATCTCAATCGCACGTGTAAAAAGGCGTAGATTATGAAAAAAGAAAAAATGATTATTTCATTATTATGTTCTTTTTTTGGTTTTAGTTTTCCTGCTTTGTCTAATTGCATAAAAGTAACAAGTACATCATCTCTTTCTGCTCAGGCGATATCAGCAGGATATACCGCATCGCCATGGACTGGGGCGTGCGATACTTGCTCTGGGAATTTAGGTTTACCTTCAGTAGTCAGCCTTAGCAGTGGTTCTTTCCAGCCATCAGGTACTCTTCTGGCGAGTTCTGTTGCTAGCTTTATTAACTCAGCAAGCAATAAAAGTTACAGCCCAAACCAGATTCTTTTCAGATGTGAACTTAATGACAGTGATAGTCTCTATGAAATGTATGCTACAAATGGTGATAGCACATATGCTGGCAGAAATGCTGCATCAGAATTAGACGGCGCGTATTTCGATGTGGCTAAAAATGTCGCTGTGCGCATGACAAATGTGGCGACGGGTGAGTATTACAGCCGGTTCTGGAAAGCCAGAAGACTCAATGCTGATAGCTGGTATTCTGATGAAAAATATATCTATGTACCTGCAAGTGCTTTCAGTGATGTCTTATACGAAATGTTTAAAATCGATGCGACTAATTATTATATGAATGGTGCCAGCAGATATGTCGATCTTATGACACAGCCGCGTGGCTACATAGCTTTTAAGGGACCAGGTCTCGCGACTAACAACCTTTCTCCTGGTCAGGATAGCGCCAGTAACTTCCCAGGATTCTATGATATATGGCCAGCTGCGTGGAGTACTTATAAAGATGTTACTTACATCCGTGGGGCGCTTTGTGAGGTTTTAGATTATCCTTCACTGGTTATATTACCCCCGATTAGTGTTGGTGCATTACGTGGTGGCGGAAGTAGTCAGACCCCATTCAACATTAGTCTGCAATGTGATGCCGGAGCGGTTTCTGATACGAACAACTCAACAAGTACTTCAGCAAACGTAGCAATGGGTTTTTTAGTTAATCAGGCAAGTGCAGTTCGTCAGGCTAATAATCTTGGACTGGTAAATAGCGGTGGGGGTCTGACCTGGCTTCTTGACACTAATTATGGTAGTGGAGGTGTCGCGTCAGGGGTTGGAATAAAAATTTATGATAAAACTGGTACACCTATCAATCTTCTGCCTGAGCAAGGTAGTAAAGGTTCCGGTAATATCCGAGGCTGGTATGCCTATAAAGATCTTACCTCATTAGTATCTTCTGATTATGCAGAAATTTATAGTGGTGACTTTACTGCATCACTTGAAGCTATCAGCGGGCAGAATGTTTCGTCAGGTACAGTCAATGCGCAATTACAAGTTGTTATCAGTTTTCAGTAATGTTTTTATAGCCGCTACTTTTATTTTAAGCTTAGAATCTTTTGCAGCGGTTAATGTTGATAAAACACGTCTGATTTTTAATTCTTCAGATATGACTCAAACTATTAATCTATATAACAATAGTTCAAGTCCTGCTGTTGTTCAACTATGGACTGATGATCAGGATATCAATGTTTCTCCTGATGAAAGCAAAACACCGGTGATCGTGTTGCCGCCAGTATTGAAGATACTACCTAATGAAAAACGTTCTTTGCGTGTCATACTGACGACCAGGAAAGAGTTGACGTCAGATCGTGAATCTCTTTATTGGTTAAATATTTATCAAATACCATCAATTATTAAGTCAAAAGACAGAGATATGAATAAGATCTTTTTCCCGTTGCGTTTGAGGTTGAAAGTTTTTGTCCGTCCTGCTCATTTAGGATCACCTTCATTTGATGATATGCAAAAGTTGAAGTTTTTAAAAAGAGGAGCTGAGTTAAGGGTTGTCAACCCTACCGCATGGTATGCATCCTTGAATGTCAGTATTCCTGGGTTCAAAAAAATAAATAAAATCATGATCGCTCCGCTTGCTGAAGCGTCAATCCAGACAGAAAGAGAAATAACAGAAGATAAAATAAATTATGAAGTTATAGGTGATAGTGGGTTCTCTGTTATGCATACTACAAAAATCACTTCACTTTATGATTCCCTTAAATAAAATGCAATTAATAAGGCAACGCTCGGAGGTTGTAATGCAAAATAATCTTTATCATGGTATGACTGAAACAGAACTGGATGAAGCTTACAACAATACTGCAATTGTCAAAGACTTCGATGGATTATTAAAAAAACTACAAGCGAGAAGTCGTGCGCTCTACAAAAAGTATCACTGGATCCGTGATCGGTCTTATGGCCGTAAGCCCCGGCAACGCTACGACTTCCTGTCATCTGGTATAAAAAACTCGCCTACTTATATTTTTATACACGGTGGGTATTGGACACATTGTAATAAAGAAGATTTTGCCTTTATTGCGCAGGGACCTCACGCAAACGGCATGAATGTCATTCTGGCTGAATATACTCTTGCACCTGATGCAACAATGACAGAAATTGTTAATGAAATCGGGCACCTGATTAAGAAAATCAAAGACGATCAGGATTTTCTAGGGGTCCGCGATAGTCCGCTATACCTGGCTGGTCATTCCGCAGGTGGACATCTTGCCGCACTTTACCGCTCACATCATGCTATATCCAGGGTACATATGATCAGTGCACTCGTGGATCTTAATCCGATAAGTATGTGTTGGTTGCAAGATAAATTAAAGTTAACGCCTGTAGAAATAAAATTATATAGCCCACTTTTTCATCTGGAAAAAGGTGCTCCAACGCTGGTTTCGGTTGGTGGCGATGAGTTACCTGAACTTATAAGGCAGTCAAGCTGTTATGCAGACGAATTAGTCAGGATAGATAAATCAGTGAAAATGTTTACTCTTCCCATGGCAACCCATTTCACCATATTAGATGATTTAGCTAATCCTGATGGGTTTCTTATGAAGCAATTCATGACTCTGAAAAAACCGGGCACTCCTAAAATATACTAACTTATTAGGCTGTAGTAATAATTTCGGTTTTTATGCAATTTTATCTATTCGCATTTTTAAAAGGCTACAACATGAAGTTAAAACTCTCACGCCGTAAATTACTAAGAAGTATTCCTTTACTGACGGGTAGCGCTTTTTTATCACATTCGTTACTTAATAATGTTTATGCTACGAGCGGTTCGTCTGTTTATAACAACTCATCAGTAACTGAAAATTTATTTAATGCAGGGGCTTCATTAAACAAAACTCTCATAACCTATTTTCAGGTGCCTATGCAAAAACGTTTGAGGGTCAATGAAAAAGAGATACAGGGAAAGCCCTATTCGCACTTCTTTAACAGCAGACTTGATGCTCCACTCGAAATGGTTACTTCTCTGGAAAAGGGCCCATTAGCAAAAAATCACATCCTGCCTCCGACAATTGAGGGGCTAAAGGTTTTATTAGAAGATTTCGATAAATATCCACCATCCGGATACGGTGTAGTTGAAGATGGGCCATGTGCTTATGCGCAAAGCCAGCATCTCTTTCCTGGAGTAACGACGGATATGTTCAGGTGGTGGTTTACCTGGCATCCAGTTGAAAGTGAGCGTTATTATCTGTGGTTCCCTCATGCACATATTCATAATTCTGTTGCAGATCCTAAGCGATTAGCTGATAGCAGTCTGAGTTATGATAAGCGCCTATACGGAAACCCTAATCACATAATTGAATATATCGGTGAGAACTATCTCGATGGAATTATTAATTTTGACGCTCCGGAAAGCCTGGGTTTAGATAGTGAACTACTGAGACGAAACAATTTCACCTTTAACGCGAGTGGCATAATTACCCCTTATGATCATCGCTTAACACCACTGGTCATGATGATTCATCTTGGGCGCGATACTCCAGCTGGTATGCAAATGATAAACCGTTACTGGATAGGGACACATCCGTCGTGGAATCGCTTTTCAAATTTTCCAAACGGAGCAAAGCTTTCTGAAGAATACATTACCAGGGCAGGTATGAACGCGGAATCGTTAGAGTTATTTGCATATGAAATGGCAGTGCATGATATGACAGAATTTACGTCGCTGGGACGCTTCCTGCCTCATATTTATAAGGAATTCGCCTGATAACAGATAAGACAGGAAAATATCAGACGCCAGCGAATATGAAAGATTCCATGAGTATTTTTGTGTTTTGCCGGGGCCTCTGTCCCGGTTTTTTTACCTTCTCTGTTTAACCGATTATATTGAATATGTGCCATAACGAACTTAAGAACTTCGGTGTATTTTACCCACCATCGACTGTAAAGACCTGCGTAATTCCATGGGTCAAAAGCTTCATTAATTATCCCCTGGACGATATTTATGGAGTCACAACTATTTCATTTTTCATCAGCAACTCTTATTTTTAAATATAGCCCTGCTGATACCGGTAATCGCTGCTTTTAAAAAAGTTATCAGCCATTATGTTCTTCCTCCAATCGAGTCATTTTTTACGTATCACTTGTTTGTGTACGTCACTGGTTAATCAGGCAGGCCGGAGTACGATAACGGCATATCGACAGCCCTGAGCCGTTTTATTTCTGAACACGCAGTCAGCCGGATCGCCCAGTTCCAGACAATCGCCAGCAGCCATCTCATAGGTGCTGGAACCTGCTTCAAAAGTCAGTGTCCCTTCAATTACCCATATCAGCTGGCGTCTTGAAACATAGGAGATTGCCGGCATCGGCACAGCGGTATTTGCCGGCAGTTCGACACTGACCAGATCGACCGGCATCTCGCCCGGTGAAACGTGGCGACGCAGATAGCCGGTTTCCGGATCCTGCCACACCGGCTGATTTTCATGCCTGACCAGCGTCCCGGTTTGCACTTCGGTCTGAGCAAGCAGCTGTGAGATAGTCATATCAAACGAGCCTGAGAGGCGCGCTAACAGAACCGCCGTCGGGCTGCTCTCCCCACGCTCAATCTTATGGATCATCGCCCGTGAAACGCCTGAGTTATCAGCCAGCTCGGTAAGTGACCAGCCGCGTTTTTCCCTTTCCTCTTTTACCTTCTGACCGATGCGGATGTTCAGGCTGTCTTCTTTGCTGGACTTTTTATCTAACATAATGGATAACTATCATAGTGAACAATTCATCTACTTTAGTGAGTGAGCAAAGGGGTGTCCACCATGATTATCCGTGCGGCTGTAGAGAGCGATGCTGAAATCATCGCAGAGATTTATAACGATGCGGTGCTTAACACCACCGCGATCTGGAATGAAAATCGTATTGATGTGGCTAACCGCATCACGTGGATAAACAGCCGCCAGCAGGCCGGTTTTCCTGTGATTGTGGCGACAGACAAAGATGATACCGTGCTGGGATATGCCTCTTATGGTGACTGGCGTCCCTGGGACGGATATCGTCATACGGTTGAGCATTCGGTTTATGTTCATAAAGATGCACGAGGTAAAGGCGCGGGTGCCGCCCTGATGCAGGGGCTTATCCAGCTTGCTCGCGAAGCCGGGAAGCACGTTATGGTGGCGGCGATTGAATCGGAAAATGCAGCATCCATAGCCCTGCATAAAAAACTGGGATTTATTGAGGCTGGCAGAATGACGGAGGTTGGAACTAAGTTTGGACGCTGGCTGGATTTGACATTTTTGCAGCTGCGTCTGGATGACCGTAAACGACCCTGAGTTGTCCCTTAAAGTGAATCCTTTGATGATACTTCCGGCAGGATGCCGATCCCCGCAGAAGAAAGCTATATCTGGAAAACGTTTGATTGCGCAGATCGTTTAAAGCGAGAAACGAAGTCGCAGCGAACCAGGAGATAGCAAATTTGCACGTCAGCCGATATAACAGATAAATAACAACCCATCGCAGAGGACATCATGGCGCTTTCGCACGAATTAATCCTGATCTTCACCACCTACTTTGTCGCTACAGCCAGTCCCGGGCCAAGTAATATGGCGATAATGGGAACGGCAATGAAAAAGGGCAGGGGTGCCGCACTGGCGCTGGCTGCGGGTGTCGTGAGTGGTTCGATGCTCTGGGCGCTGCTGGCCGCCTGCGGTGTGCTGACCGTGCTGGCCACCTTCGCACAGTTGCTGATCGTATTAAAAATTGGCGGAGGGTTATATCTGTTATGGCTGGCGTTTAAAGCCGGCAAATCTGCGATACGCCGCACTGAGGCCAGCGATTTTAAAGCCAGCGATGAGCGTGTCGCGTATGGCAGACTGTTCCGTCAGGGGATACTGATGCATATCGGCAACCCCAAAGCGATTCTTACCTGGGTGGCCATTATGTCGTTTGCACTGAAGCCGGATGTGGTCGCCGCCACGCTGCCGATAATCATCTGCGGCTGTGCGGTGATTTGCGTGGTTGTGTTCGGCGGCTATGCTCTGCTGTTCTCAACTGCCGTGATGGGCGCATTTTACCGTCGCATTCGTCGCGGACTCGATGCGCTATTAGCCTGCTGCTTTGCGCTGGCAGGGCTGAAACTGGTATTCAGCCGCAGTTAGTACTGATGAAGGTGTACGAGGGGTTATCCGCTTCTGGCTCAAATCCGCAAAAGATCATGCAATGAGCCGGAGCGGCATTAAATTAACAAGGTTGCGGTAGCGCTTCAGCAGCCCCTTACTTTAACACCACTATGATCAGGCAAGTAGTCAGACAATCCAGGAATCTGAGTGAACAGGATGATGAAATGAAAGGCGCATGTCTGTGTGAAACCGTTGTTTTCGAAATATCAGTAACCCCCACGCGCTATTACCGTTGTCACTGTTCTTTGTGCAGAAAACAGAGCGGAACCGGCTATAACCTGGCAACGATCGTAAAAGAGAGTGACTTCAGCTGGATTTCTGGTGAGAGCCAGATCGCGTCATGGCGCAAACCCACAGGTTATCGCAACGATTTTTGCGCCAGCTGTGGCTCCACAGTGCCTAACCGGTTGCGTGGCAGGCCTTATATCTGGCTTCCGGTTGGTTTACTCAGTGAGCCTGCCGATATGCAGTGCACAGGTGATTATTGTACTGATGACGCCATGCCCTGGGACACAATCCGTTCAGAGACAAATCATGCCGGGCCGGTAGATTCGCTGGACTCTCTTCTGACGAGCTTAATGCTTTTTGATTGATGGCAGTGATGCTTCTTTGTTATTCAAAAAGTTACTGAGTCAAAGCGACCCCATTAACGGAAAACAGACGTTATTCCGGCAGCCTGTGTTCATCGATCATTTTTCGTTAGCTGTAATCCCCAGTAGTCAGAACAGGCTTTAACATCGCGGGGAGAAGGAAGCAGAAGTTTTGGCAGTCTGACCTGGTCGTAAAGCTTTTTATGGCGCTTTCGATTCTGCGGGGCAGTACGGAGAATATATTTCAGCATCTCCAGGCTCATCTGCTCTCTGCCCATCCCCAGGCCGCCAATACGCGGCGTGGATGAGTAACATCTGCGAATGTACCGCAGCAGTGCCACTGTCACTTTTACATCCAGCAGAATTAAGCCTGTGGCACGCGCGAATCGTTCTTCAATGCATTTGGTGTAATTACCCTCCATCACCCATCTTTCCTGACTCACCGCCTCAGCATGCAAACGGAGAAATTCTGCCGGTGCTCTGGGCATCCATTGACTGTCCGGAATATGGTGAAGCTGATCCAGATGAACTGCTGGTAGATCTGTTTTGCGAGCAATGGCTTCAGCTAAGGTCGATTTTCCGCTGTTCGAGGGACCCATAATACAAATGCGCGGCCCAAGCGCGTCTAATGGAAGTGCACTATTCACAACGTCTCCTCTGAATTAACCCTGTCTGAAATGGATAAATGCGCGGCTGCTAATACGCAGACCGCTATGGATGAGTTTGCCGCTGCACTCCATGAGGTGCTGGCTGAAGGCCAGGTGGGCCGTAATCAGTATGATAATTCGGATACCTCGGAAGCCATGGCGCTGACCCTGACGCAGTCTAAGCTCCATAAACTGATAGAAAAATATGTCTCCGGCGATAACCAGAAGCAGGCGAATGACATTGCTGATGAGATGATAAGCGTCAAAGTCGCCATTCGTGAACGTCAGACGTTGCTGGGAGCACAGGATACGCTGGCGTTAGCCATACGTCATGGAACACGCGACATGCAGGAGAGCGCACGTGACTATCTCAGCCAGGTTAAGAGCGCAACCGCACGGCCACAGGTGGAGCTGGCCGGGATGATGGAAGCCATGAAGTCGGGCCGTGATATGGACTCTGTCTTCAGCACCTTTGCCGATTTGATTCGTGCCACGCCGAATCCTGACAACAAAGCACAGCCCTCCATTGATGGCGCACTCAGTCAACTGGAGGTTTATCGCCAGCAGTGGCAGGCGTTCACTGAAAAATACGCTTCTTAATGTTCTTATGATCCTGCAGGCAGCACCTCCGTCCCGGCGAAGCAATTTGCCTGAAAGCGGCGTCTGCAGGATCTCCTCCTGACGTTACGCAGTCAGGCGCTGCGATGAGGGACTGTTAATCCCACGCGCTGTCAGCACTCCACCCTGATAGTGACCCTCTGCCAGAAACCACAGATACCGCCCTGGACAAAAAGCACAGATTACACATTTACAAATTTAAATGTGTAAATATAATGTCGCCTCTTCACACATCAGAGGATTTTTTGTCATGCCGTCACTTTTTACCCCCTTGAGTCTGGGCGACCTTCAGCTTCGTAACCGCATTGTACTGCCGCCGCTGACGCGCTGCCGCAGTGAACAACCGGGCAACATTCCCGGCGAGATGATGGTGGAGTACTACCGCCAGCGTTCCAGCGCGGGACTGATGATCACCGAAGGCACCCAGATTGAGCCTCGCGGGCAGGGCTATGCATGGACGCCGGGGATCCACAGCGAAGCGCAGATCGCCGGCTGGAAAAAGGTTACAGAGGCAGTACATCAGCAAGGGGCCACGATTTTCTGCCAGCTCTGGCATGTTGGCCGCGTGTCGCATAATGAACTGCAGCCGGGCAAGCAGGCACCCGTTGCCCCTTCAGCCATCGCAGCCGATAACGTCCGGGTATTTATTGAAACCGGGCCTGGCGCCGGCATATTGACCGCACCCAGCGAGCCACGCGCACTGACTACATCGGAAGTTAAAGAGATTGTAGAGCTTTACCGACGCGCGGCGGAGAATGCCAAAGCGGCCGGTTTCGACGGTGTGGAACT
This sequence comes from Pantoea sp. XAF26B01_ASV70, assembly GCF_054512635.1. Lineage (NCBI taxonomy): Bacteria > Pseudomonadati > Pseudomonadota > Gammaproteobacteria > Enterobacterales > Erwiniaceae > Pantoea > Pantoea sp. XAF26B01_ASV70. Next base: position 394,863 of record NZ_JBTNCJ010000002.1, on the reverse strand, counting down.
GCATTCCGCCAACGGTTATCTGATTAACCAGTTTATTTCTGAGCACACCAACTTCCGTACGGATGAATATGGCGGCTCTGCTGAGAATCGTCTGCGCTTCCTGCGAGAAGTCGTTGAGGCGGTCAGCTCAGTATTTGGCAGCCACCGCGTTGGCGTCAGATTTGCACCTCTGTTTACCAGTACCGACGAAGAGCGCGTCTATCTCGGCCTGGTTGAAAGTGATCCACACGCGACCTACATCCGCGCAGCAGCACTGCTGAACGAGCTGGAAGTTGGCTATCTCTCCATTGCTGAAGCCGACTGGGACAACAGCCCGGAGATGCCAGAGAGCTTCCGTGTCGCGCTGCGGGAAACATTCCGCTCTCCGATCATCTATTCGGGTCGCTACACGGCTGAAAAAGCGCAGCATGTGCTGGAAAAAGGCTGGGGCGATCTGTTTGGTTTTGGCCGCTCATTTATCGCTAATCCCGATTTGCCCGCGCGGATTAAATCAGGATATCCGCTGAATGAGGTCGATCACGCCTCCCTGTATGGCGGCACTGAGAAAGGCTATACTGACTATCCATTTTACCCATCCTGATATTCTGTGAGGCGGCATGTCCCCCGAAAATGCCCTGAAGTTACTGTCCAACCCGACCAGAGTGGCAGTGCTGAAGTGGCTTAAAAATCCTGACGAAGCGTTTGCGGGCTATACCCAGCTCTATCCCTTCGATCAGTATGGCGTTTGTGCCAGCCTCATACAGGACAAGGCGGGCTTATCACAGCCCGCCACCTCGTTATGCCTGAAAGCACTTCACAATGCGGGGCTGGTTGAAGCCAGCAAAGTCGGGAAATGGACTTACTATCGCCGCGCCGAACCGCGCATTCGTGAAATAACCGATGCGGTAACCCAATCGCTGCAGGCGCTTTAAAAGCGACGGCGTACAGGGTAATGTAGATGTCAGCACCATCCTTCTGAGGGTGACTTCACCGAACGCATTAACTCAGGGTCAGAAAATGTTTATGTCAGTTCTGTCTTTCACAACCGTCACCACCACCGCCTCTGGCGGCGGCGTGAGCGACTCTGTGACTGGCACCTGACACAACAGATTCTCACTCCCCGCCGAACCGGACGGGGAGCTGTTCTCCGTTCTTAAAAACTGAATGGAGACAGGTCATGGTTACATCTGAAAGTGCACTTTTAATTATCGACATGCAGCAGGGCCTTTTTAATGGTCCCGAGGCTCCCTTTGCCGCAAATTCGATCTTGTCGAATACCTCAATTCTCATTACTAAAGCCCGGGCTTCTGCCGTCCCCCTCTTTTTCGCACGCCATATCGGCCCGGATGATTCCCCTTTTAACGAGCAAAGCCCGCTGACGCGCCTGATCCCGGAATTGCAGGTTAACCCGCAGAGTGATGTCGTCTTCACCAAAAGATATCCCAGCTGTTTCAGGGATACTGGCCTGCAGCTTCAGCTGAAGCAAAAGGGCATTAAGCAACTGGTGATTGCGGGGATGAAAACAGAGTTCTGCGTTGATACTACCTGTCGGGCAGCCCCGGAGCTGGGTTTTAACGTCGTACTGATTTCCGATGCGCACACCACCGTCGATAATCCCCACCTCTCTGCGGAGAAGATTATTGCGCATCACAACCAGACGCTGGCGGGCCCCTTTGTGACGCTGGCAACCGCAACTGACTGGCATTTCGGTTCTGCCGGTTAAGTCCGATTTTCTTACCCGGTTCTATGCAGTCTGCTTGACGAAGCTGTCTGCTTAACTTACAACTAAATCCGTCAGGGGAGTCTCGCCAGAGAGACTGAGAGGCTAATAGCGCACCGCGCGGCTTAGCGACCCTTAGAACCTGACCCAGTTGATACTGGCGTAGGAAGACGGGTATCTCATCAGATACTTGCCGCAGGGGCGCATTCGCAACGTTCCTGCCTTTTCCCTCTGTATCACGGGTCTTCGTTAACGGATAACGAGGCCAAATTGAAATATCTCATCCTGAATCTTTCTTTTCCTGTCCGGTGGACACCATGAGCCGCTGGTCGGTGCTCGGCAGCGGCGTTGCCGGGCTTTGTGTCGCCACGCTGCTGCTGGAGCGGGGAGAAACGGTCGAAGTTATTACTCAGCCTGACTGCCGTGCGGCCTCGCACTGGGCGGGCGGCATGCTCGCGCCCTGGTGTGAAGCAGAAAGCGCACCGCCACAGGTGATCGAATGGGGCCAGCACGCGGCCAGATGGTGGGCGAAACGCGTTGATGGCGTGGAACAGCAGGGCACGCTGGTGGTTGCTCCGCCGCGTGACAGCCGCGAACTCACGCGCTTCGCCAGTATGACGCAGCAGCATCAGTGGGTCTCTCCCGGTGACATCGAACCCGCGCTGGAAAACCGCTTTGCCCGCGGCCTGTTTTTCGCCGCAGAGGCGCATCTCGATCCGCGCCGCGCCTTGCAGCAACTGCGCGACAAACTGCAACAGGCTGGCGTCCCCTTTCACAGTGGTAAACCCGGCGGCAAAATCATCGACTGCCGTGGCATCCACGCCACCGATCGGCAGCCCGCCCTGCGCGCCGTGCGGGGCGAAATGGTGATCCTGCACACATCCGACGTACAACTCTCCCGTCCTGTCCGGCTGCTGCACCCGCGCTTTCCCTGCTATCTGGTGCCGCGTGCCGGGGGCCACTTCATGCTGGGTGCCACCATGGTCGAAAGCCACGACAGCAGCCCGATCAGCGCCCGGGCGATGATGGAATTGCTCAGCGCCGCTTACAGCCTGCATCCGGCGCTTGCCGAAGCGCGGATCGTGGAGAGCGGCACCGGTCTGCGTCCTGCTTACCGGCAGAACCTGCCGGAAGTCCGCTACGAAAATGGCCGTTTCTCACTTAACGGCCTCTACCGCCACGGCTTTTTGCTGGCCCCGATCATGGCTGAAAAACTTATGCTGCAACTGACTCAGGAGATGACTCATGCGCGTTGAACTGAATGGACGCACGATTGAAACCGGCGCAACGACGCTGGCGGAGCTTATGGCGGAGCAGCAGATCGATCCGCGGACCGTCGCCACCGCGCTGAACGGGGAGTTTGTACCGCGTAGCCGCTATGCCAGCCAGCAACTTGAGGCGGGCAACCAGCTCGAAATCCTGTCACCGATGCAGGGAGGTTAACCATGTTCTATCAATTTACTCCGCAATCCCGATTTCTGCTCGGCACGGCCGGTTATCCGTCACCGGACATTCTGCATCAGGCGATCAACGCGTCAGGCGCGGAAATTATTACCGTCAGCCTGCGACGGGAAGGCAGTGAAGGCGGCGCTTTCCGCACGCTGCTGCAACAGCTCAACAAACGTATTCTGCCGAATACGGCGGGTTGCCACACGGTGAAAGAGGCGGTGACGACGGCGCAGATGGCGCGTGAACTGTTCGACACACCGTGGATCAAGCTGGAGGTGATTGGCCATGCCGACACGCTGCAGCCCGATCCTTTTGCCCTGGTTGAGGCCGCACGGATTCTCTGCGCTGACGGGTTCCAGGTGTTTCCCTACACTACGGAAGATCTGATTGTTGGCGAAAAATTGCTGGAAGCGGGCTGTGAAGTGCTGATGCCCTGGGGCGCGCCGATCGGCTCCGGCCAGGGACTGCGTAATATCGAGGGACTGCGCGCTATGCGTGCGTGGTTTAAAGATGTGCCGCTGATTATTGATGCGGGCATTGGCGCGCCTGGCCAGGCGGCTCAAGCAATGGAGATGGGTTTCGATGGCGTGCTGCTCAACACGGCGGTGGCAAAAGCGCGCGATCCGGTGCGTATGGCTGGAGCCTTTGCTGCTGCAATCCACGGCGGACACGAGGCGTTTCAGGCGGGATTGATGGAGCAGCGCGACATGGCGTCTGCTTCTACGCCTATTTTTGGTCTGGCACAATTCAGTTAAGGAGCAGCGATGGAGCGTTATCAGCGACAGACGATGTTGCCTGAGATTGGTGAAGCGGGGCAGCAGCGGCTGAGCAGGGCAAGGGTGCTGGTGGTGGGGGCGGGCGGGCTTAGTGCAATGCTGCTGCCGTTACTGGCAGGCGCGGGTGTGGGATTTATCCGTCTTTACGATGGCGATCGGGTTGAACTGCACAACCTCCACCGGCAGACGCTGTTTGGCGTCGACGATGTGGGTCAGCAGAAAGTATTTTGCGCTCAGCGTGCGCTGGCGCAGCGCAATCCTGACTGTCGCGTTGAGGCGCATCCTCACGCGCTAAGCGCCAGTCAACTGCCGCAGGCGCTGGAGGGGATCGATCTGGTGGTGGACGCGGCGGATAACTTCGCTATTACTTATCAGCTCTCCGATGCCTGTTATCCGGCAGGCCTGCCGCTGATCTGCGCCTCGGTGCTGGGACGCAAAGGCTATGTTGGCGGATTCTGTGGCGGTGCGCCTGGCTATCGCGCGCTGTTCCCGCAGCTGCCCACGGCCTCGGGTAACTGCAATACGGCAGGCGTAATGGGACCGGCGGTAGCGACGCTGGGCGCAATGCAGGCACAGATGGCGCTGAGCGTATTGTTAAAACTAACGCCATCGCCGCTCGGCTGCATGATCCACTGCGACTTTGTTGACTGGCATATCAGGCAGTTTCGTTTTGATGACGCACCTGAACCTGACGCGCCCGGCACACCCTTTATCGATCGGGCCATGCTGATGGAGGATGATTGCATAGTGGAGTTGCGCAGCCTGGAAGAGGCACCGGTCAGTGTGGCCGAGCAGGTGGTGCGAATTCTGCCGCAGCAGATAGCGGCCTGGCAACCGCCGGTCAATCAGCGTGTGGTTCTGGTGTGTGCCAGTGGCATGCGCGCAGCCCAGGCGGCTGAGAACCTTGCCGCGCGGGGGATTGCGCGGCTTGCGCTGGTGGCGGCAAACACGCTGTAGCGTGCCGGTTTAGACCACCTCGACCAGCTGGAACGTCTCGAAGATCAGCTCCATTTCGCTGTGAAAATAGCCTTCACGCTCGAAGTAGCGCTGATGTTCCTGACGCCAGTGGTCGAGGCTCAGATCGCCTTCACCCTCCAGCATCGCCATCTCTGGCGAGACGCGATCAAAGCGCGTCAGGAACAAGCCGGTGGTGCGGATCACGCAGACGGGCTGCTGTTCGCCGTTGAGAACAATGCTGTAACCGCCCGGTTGAGGCAATGCTTCCTGATCCTGCCAGCTCCGCAACGACCCGCAGGTAGCCACTTTCTTACCGGCAATAATCAGCGTTGCGAGCTCGCTGGCTAATTCCGGGGAGTCACCAAATGCATCTGTGAAGGCACCCGGATATTTGTCCTGCAGTTGTTGCAGCGTCATCGTCATCAGCAAATCCTCAATGAATTAGGCGTGCGGGCCCGGCGTAACGTCAGGTTATCGCCATGCAGGCCAGCGGTGCCGTTAAGATGAACAGCAGCAGCGGCTTTATTCCCACCGTCTGCTGCTGATAGCGGTACAGCTTACCCGGCCTCCACATGGGAAAACAGGCTTAATTATCAGGATATTGAGTTTGCGCGTGAGTAGGGTCGCAAAGGAGAGACTCAGTCTGGCGCGGCCAGGCACAGCCGCGCACTAAGATTAACGAATCAGAAAGCTTGCCCAGTGCGCTATATCGTCACCGCTGCTGATTTCGGGCTGTACCAGGCCGTTAACCATAAAGGTTGGTGAAACGTGAATGCCGTTCTGACGGGCATACTTGCAGTGCCATTTAATGGCGTTCTGCAGGTCGGGCTGATCAAACGCGGCGCTGGCATTCACGCCGCTGTAATCTTTCAGGCGGGCGAGGATCTGATTCGGCGTGGCATCGCGGTTCGGACCGGTACAGTGATCGGTGAACTCAAATTCTTCACGGTGATCGGCCACCGCCTGCATCACCTTTTTCGCGGCCTCTTTACTTTCGCAGGCGGCGGCAAGGATATAGCGCACTATCAGCCCGGAATAGAGGTGCCACGGCTGTGATTGCAGACGGATCTTCAGGGTGATGTTCTCTTCACCCGCGTGCGCCAGTAACGCGTCGAATTTATTGAAGGCGCGCACCGAAAAAGGACAGGTGGGTTCCAGAAAGACTTCAAATATCTCAGGGCCGTGGCCCCATACCAGTACATCAGCGTGCTGACTCATCGACAACTCCTTGAACATTAACGAGACGGGAAACCTGTTTACCCTGGCAAATCCCTCTGACATCAGCCAGTTAAGAATCAGCTGCAATTGTTACAAAAAACAGCAATCAGCTGATGAGTCGCGTGTAATACGCGACAGGCAGGTCCATTAGTCGTTAGAATTGCCAACTTTGGCATTTTCAACTGCTGGCACGGCGTAGCCGCCCACGAACAGCTATAGTTGTCAGCAGTGTGCAATCTTTTGCAGGATGCAGCCATTTAAGCTGTTTCACTGCTGTTTGTTTGCCCGGAGCTGATAAGCGTTAGAAGAGGTTAATTTTGCATACCGATCTCACCTGGAAAACTCTCCATCACGTCATCAATCAGACGATCTCTGACATGCTTGACGAGCAGCAGACCATTGATGTGATATCACTGCGCGCCCGCCTGCATGAACTGGCTGAAAAAGAGGAGGATGAGGTCATGCTGCTCTGTTACTGGCAGGCGAGCAAAATTCTGATGCGCTTACCCACGACCGTCACCGCCAGTCAGTTAATGACCGCGGCACGCCACGCTTTTCGTACCCCGCTGAATCACGATCTGCTTTAAAGGCTGCGTCCTACACAAATATCAGGATGGTCCTCACTCAAGCTTCAACAGCGTGTTCCCTTATTTTTCTCCTGAACACTGTTTTCCCCAATCTCTGTTAAAATTGAACCTCTGCGCCACTTTGCAGGATGCATGTTCGGGAGAAACTATGTTGTGGATTTGGAATGCCCTGATTGTTCTGGTCACTGTTATCGGAATGGAGATAACGGCTGCACTGGCGCACAGATACATTATGCATGGCTGGGGTTGGGGCTGGCATCTGTCACATCATGAACCGCATAAAGGCTGGTTTGAGGTTAATGACCTCTATGCCGTAGTGTTCGCCGCTCTGTCGATTTTGCTCATTTATCTGGGCAGCACGGGTGTCTGGCCCTTGCAGTGGATCGGCGCGGGTATGACGCTCTACGGCCTGCTCTATTTTATTGTGCATGACGGCCTGGTGCATCAGCGCTGGCCATTCCGCTATGTTCCGCGCCGGGGTTATTTACGCAGGCTTTATATGGCGCACCGCATGCATCATGCGGTACGAGGCAAAGAGGGCTGTGTCTCGTTTGGCTTTCTTTACGCGCCGCCGCTGTCAAAACTGCAGGCGACGCTGCGAGAACGCCATGGCGTTAAACGGGGCGCTGCCAGAGATCAGCGGAGCGTGGAGCGTGACGCGCCACCCGGGAAGTAACCGCCTGACCCGATGCCGCCACCAGCAGTGCCAGTTTCTCTGGCGTGCTGGTGGACTGGCGTTGCTCCCACGCCTGTGAACCCGCCTGAACCACCTTCATACCTATTTTACGATAGACCTGCTGCGCGGTAGCAATCGCCCACGCTGAACGCAGCGGTAAACCCGGCAGGCCAGCCGACGCCGATCGATAATAGGGCTCCGCCGTTTCCACCAGCCGACGGGCGACGCGGCTTAATGCCTGGCGATTTTGCGGTTCGGCCAGATTCTCTCGGGTCAGCCCCTCTTCAGCCAGCCACGTAGCGGGCAGATAGCAGCGTCCCGCTTCAGCATCTTCAACGATATCGCGCGCAATATTGGTCAGCTGAAACGCCAGACCGAGATCGCAGGCGCGATCCAGCGTGGCGTTGTCGCGTACGCCCATAATCTGCGCCATCATCAGGCCAACCACGCCCGCAACGTGGTAACAGTAACGCAGCGTATCATCCAGCGTCTGATAGCGTGTCTCATGCACGTCCATCGCAAAGCCCGCCAGATGATCAAAAGCGTAAGCAGGCAGAATATCGTGTGCCATTGCCACCTCCTGAAAGGCCGCAAAGGCGGGCTCATGCATCTGCGATCCGGCATAGGCCTGACGTGTTTTCATCTCCAGCTGCGCCAGGCGCTGTTCGGCGGATTGCAGCGATGGTGTATCGTTGCTGAATCCCAGGACCTGATCGTCAATCACATCATCACAGTGACGGCACCAGGCGTAGAGCATCAGCACGCTGCGTCGGGTTTTGGCATCAAACAGTTTTGACGCGGTGGCAAAGCTTTTCGATCCTACCTCCATGGTGTCTACGGCATGATCGAGCAGTGACGGACTATTCAAGCCAGATCCTCCAGCATCAATCCTGCGGTAGCCTTGGCCGAGCCAATCACGCCTGGAATACCCGCGCCAGGATGGGTACCTGCACCGACCAGATAGAGATTATTAATATTTTTATCGCGGTTGTGAGGCCGGAACCAGGCGCTTTGCGTCAGGATCGGCTCCACCGAGAAGGCCGAACCCTGATACGCATTCAGCTCATCGCGGAAATCAAACGGCGTGAAGATGCGATGCGTGACCAACTGGCTACGCAGGCCCGGCATGTAGTGCTGTTCCAGATAGTCGAAAATGCGATCACGCAGGCGCGGACCTTCAACGGCCCAGTCGATATCAGCGGTGCCGAGGTGCGGTACCGGCGCCAGCACGTAGTAGCTGCCGCAGCCTTCCGGTGCCAGTGAGGGATCGGTCACGCAGGGCGCATGCAGATAGAGCGAGAAGTCCTCTGCCAGGCCATCTTTGTTAAAGATTTCATCAATCAACTCACGATAGCGCGGACCAAAGCAGACCGTGTGGTGCGCCAGCTGATCGTGATGATGATTCAGGCCAAAATAGATCACAAACAGCGAGTTGCTCATGCGTTTGTTCTGCAGTGACCGTCCCTGCGCCTGCGAAGCGGGGTGCTGGCTCAGCAGTTCGCGGTAGGTGTGAACCACATCTGCGTTGGAGGCAACCGCGCGGGTCGGGAAGACCCGGCCATCTTTCAGGTGCACCGCGGTAATCCTGTTTTCCTGGGTCTCCAGCCGGGCAACGCTGGCATTGAGCTCCACTTCGCCGCCCAGATCTTCAAACAGTTTCACCATGCCCTGCACCAGCGCGCCCGTGCCACCGCGCGGGAACCAGACGCCCCATTCACGTTCCAGCGCATGAATCAGGGTATAGATTGAGGAAGTGGCAAACGGATTTCCGCCCACCAGCAGTGAGTGGAAAGAGAAGGCCTGACGCAGATGCTCATCTTCAATGTAGCTCGCCACTTTGCTGTAAACGCTGCGCCATGCCTGAAGTTTTGCCAGCTGAGGCGCGGCCCGCAGCATGTCGCGGAATGACAGAAACGGCACGGTGCCAAGCTTCAGATAGCCTTCAGCAAACACCGCTCGGGAATAGGCCAGAAAGCGACGATATCCTTCAACGTCACGTGGATTAAACGCGGCAATCTGCGCTTCCAGCGCGGGCTGATCGTTGTCATAACTGAACACCTTGCCGGACTCCCAGCAGAGGCGATAAAACGGCTTCACCGGCATCAGCTCGACATAGTCAGAGAGCTTTTTACCCGCCAGGGTGAACAGCTCTTCAATAGCGCTGGGATCGGTGATTACCGTGGGGCCGGCATCAAACGTGAAGCCCTGATCCTGATAGACATAAGCCCGGCCGCCCGGCTTGTCACGCTGCTCCAGCAGTCGGGTGGGAACGCCTGACGCCTGAAGGCGAATGGCCAGAGCCAGACCACCAAAGCCTGCGCCAATTACTGTAGTTCTATTCATTGCATCGCCTGTTGACGGTGAGGAGTCATAATAGCCTGTAACGCCGCCAGAACGGGGACCGGGGGCTTGCCGCTTAAGATGCGCAGCCGATCAGGCAAAGTGAGTTTTCCCGCATAAAAACGGGCGATCAGACCTTCGGGAAGGCCGTAAAAACGTTGCATAACCTGCCAGCGCTGGTCAGCCGGACCCGCCAGAAACAGCATACGGTTCAGCATGCGGAAGAAGCGCTGTTGCTGCCATGCCTGACTGGCGAATTGCTGAATGGTGGCGTGCAGGGTCTCAGAGGTAAACGTCTGCATCTGCGCCAGCCGATCAGCCAGCGCGACCGCCAGCGGCAGAGAATAGCCGGTGGTGGGATGGAATAACCCGGCACGCAAACCGCTGCAGGGCAGATCGTGTTTCTGCCAGAAGGCGGCCACGTCGCCGGTCAGCGTAATGGGTAACGCGCCTTGCTCTTCGCGTAGCAGCCGGTCTAATCGCCACCCCTGCTGCGCGGCATAGTCGCGGATATTCTGACGGGCGCGATCGCCTTCCAGCGTGGCGTTATCAATGTAGTGGGTATCTTCAATCAGCAGGGTGTCTGCAGAAAAGGGCAGGCTGTAGACAAAGCGATATCCTGCCTGCTGATCTACCGTGGCATCCATGATGATTGGCGCAGTCAGGCCATGTGGCTCGCTGAGCTGCCACTCCTGTCCGACAAACGACTGGAAGCCCATGCGCAGCGCGGCATCGGGCTGGTAGCCACGGCCATCAATCACTGCATCACTCTCCAGCACCCGGCCATCGTCCAGCGTGACCGCGCGTGAAGCGATGCTCGCAACCCGGGTATTCAGCAGCAGATCCGGCGCAAACCTGTCGCGGATGAACTGCGCGAAGCGCTCCGCAGTCACGCAAAAATAGCCACTGTTCAGACTGCGACTGCGTTGGGGAAAGCGGACCTCATAACCGGACCAGTGATGTACTACCAGCGGAGCGATCCAGCGATGCTGCGTTTCGGTGAGATCTTCCGCATGAAACGACCAGGTGTGATTGGCACCCGGTTCACGTTCGGCGTCAATCAGCAGAATGCGCAGGGAAGGCCGCTGCCGCCGCAGGCGCAGGGCGATCAGACCGTTGGCCAGTCCCGCGCCCACCAGAATCAGATCATACCGCGGCATAGTCTCTCCTGGTGAGCACCGGCTGGCGGGTCAGCATCGCCTGTTCGACAATGTCCGCCGCCAGGGTGGTTCCGCCCGCCTGACGAAGTGCGCTACGCAGCGTTTTCATCTGCTGAACGTAGCTTTTATCAGCCAGCAAGGTCTGGAGCTGACGCGCCATGGAGTGGCTGGTGGTAAAGCGTGAGGCGCGACGTCCGATACCGTGCCAGACCACTCTGGCAGCCACACCCGGCTGATCAAAGGCCAGCGGGATCGTCAGCAGCGGCGTCAGATGGTTAATCCCATCCAGCACCGTATTCATGCCGCCGTGCGTAATGGCAAGATCGGCCTGCGCCAGTGCAGCCGCCTGGTCGGCAAAATCGACCACCTGAACATGGCTGGCCTGCGCCAGTTTCTCCGCCTGGAAAGGTGACAACCGACCGCAGTGCGCCAGCAATAACTGAGCATCGAGCTCCTGGCAGGCGCGGACGATGGTTTTAAACAGGCCGTAGCGATGTCCCTGCAGCGTGCCGAGTGAAGCAAAAATGCGCGGTCTGTCACCATGCGGGAAGTAGCGAGGCTGCGACGCGGCGGGTGCCGGTTCAGTGGTACGCAGCGGGCCAACCGAATGGAAATGATCGGGCAGCGCCTGGCGGGGAAAATCCAGTTCCGGAATCAGCTGGCTGAGCTGCGCCAGCGGTGAAAAACAGTGATGCAGTTTTTCCCGTGGCGCTAATCCCATCGCATGAGCGTTGCGGGCGATCACCCGATCGTGACGTCGCATCAGCCAGTCATAGATTTTTTCACTGGTGCGATAGCGTTCCCGTGCCTGATCGGTCCTGGCATAGTCAAACGGCATCACGGCCAGCGGGAAATCCGCTTCACGGTTAAGTGGCAGCGCACAGGCAACCGAAACATAAGGCAGGTTCAGCGCTTCTGCCGCCAGTGCACCGGCAGGCTCCATCTGATCGACGATCACGCCATCAATTGCCAGGGTGCTCAGCACCACGGGCAGTTCACGACAGAGCATATCGGTGCTGCGGGCCATCTCATTGATCAGTTTCAGCATTGAGGGGCCGAGAGGATGCGCCGCCAGTTGCAGGGTGTGTGCCAGACTGCCCGCCGGATGCGAGGCTAAACCCAGCGGGAAAAAGCCGATACGGCAATCGGTGAGTAGCGCGCTAACGTCCGTCTGCTGGATGAAAGTGATCTGGTGTCCGCGTGCGATTAAGGCCTGGCTAAGATGCTGAAGCGCCTGCACATGGCTATAGAAAGGCGGTGCAATGACCGCAAAGTGGCTCATGCAGCATCCTTAACTGACGGCAGCGAGTTTTTTCTCAAACCAGGCCTGAACAAAATGGTGTGTGGCATAACCGTCCTGGCAGGCCGATAACAGATGCTCGCTGGCGCAGCGCAGATGATCGCGCAGTCGCGTTTCAACCGCCTGTGGTCCCAGCAGATTCACCAGCGTTGATTTCCCGTCATCCTGATGGGCATCTTTACCGGTGTCGGCCATGCCGTCAGTGAGATCGTCCAGTAGCTGGAAAGCCTGACCAAGATTAAGCGAAAAACGGTGCAGCTGTTCGCGGGCTTCACCTGAGGCTTCAGCCACGATAGAAGCCATCTGCATGGAGGCGCAGAACAGGGTGCTGGTTTTATAGTGATTGGTCATCAGAATGGCGTCAGCGCTGCGTGGCTTGTCACCTTCGGAGAGATCCTTAAACTGCCCCTGCACCAGCCCCTGCATGCCGACTGCGTGGGATAATTCTGCCACAGCGTCGGCTCTGGCGGTTGCCGTTAAGCCTTCTGCCGCAGCGACCACGCCGAATGCCTTACTCAGCAGGGCCACCGCGGCCAGAATCGCGACATGTTCACCATACTGGCAATGAATGGTCGGACGTCCGCGACGCAGTTGCGCATCATCCATGCAGGGCATGTCATCCAGAATCAGTGATGCGGCATGCACCATCTCTACCGCGCAGGCGAGATCAAGCAGGCCGGCAGGCGTGGCGTTGCAGCCCAGATCGCGCGCTGCCAGCAACAACAGCAGTGGACGGATACGCTTTCCTGGTGCCAGCGCACCGTCGCGCATGGCAGCGCCCACTAAGTCACGTTCGCTTTCAACCGGTAAAAGCTGATCAAGCCGTTGCTCAATGTCGTTCAACAGGCTGGCTGCATCGCTGTGTATGAAATTGACGTGTTGTTCTGCACAGACCGTCATCATGGCTGTCCTTATCTACAGAGGAAGTCACAGCAGGTCGAATGATTCGATGCCATCTTCAATAATCGTCCCCGACTGCCATAGCATAGTTGGCAGGTTTTCAAAGAACGGCGGGTTAATCCATTACAACTAAGAGTAGTTCACGATAATAAAAATGTCGGAGAATTCAGCAGCCTTCCGCGTTTTGCGGCGATAGCCGGATGGGCATTATGCGTGATTTAACCCAGTAATGCGCGTAGCTGTTTCATCACGCTGGCGACATCCTCCGCAGATAATGCGCCATCTTTAGCAAAGCGCACAATGCCTGCCGGATCAATCACCACCACGGACGCGCTTTCCGGCTTAAGATGCCAGCTGTGCGCGGTTACGCCACTGCTGTCGATAATGAATTGCTGCCACGGTGCCGCTTTTTTACTGGAAGCGATGCTGCGCACCACAAAAATGGCACTGCCAGGCAGCGCATCGTCAGTATTCACGATGGTAGTGGTCTGAAAACGGTCACGCGGCAGGCTGGCCTGCTGAATGGCTTCGATTAATCGTGCACTCTGATCCTTCGCTGAGAGACGACCCGCCACATGAATCACCAGACGCACTTTTCCGGTCAGAGTCTGACTGTTCCAGCGCTGATAATTTATGTCGCCCTGATTCAGCACCATTTCGCCTTTATCGGCAACGAAGACAGGTGGTACAGGCTGACCAGGGGTCAGGGTGTGAGCGGTGGCAAAGCCGGAAAACAGCAGGGCAATCATCAATCCATAATGGCGCACGGGTTCCTCACTTCTTTCTCGGTTTGCGTCAGACGCGGTGAACGCTCTCATTAGCAGGCAGAAGATTAGTACCACATCTATGTTTCAGATCAATAAAAGCATTCAGGATTTGGCCTGAAAATGCAGGGGAGATTGTGTTTACAGGAGGTGGGAAATGAGTACAGCATTGATGACATTACCTGAATTTGCCCGTTATATCGGCATTGCCACCCCAACGCTGGCGCGTGCCTTTTGCTGCCGGGGATCGCTGGCGGGTGTGCCGCTGCCGCAGGCGCTGGATGATGCTCCGCTGACGCAACGCCACTGGCTGCGCGATGATGTACGTCAGTTCGATCATGCCTATAAACGGGTTCAGGCGATGCAGCAACGTAGCACGCTTTAATCTGCTTAAAGCAAGAGATGAGCGCGGGAAGTTCCCGCGCTTTTTTATGCAAAATTATCGGGCTTTATCAGGAAGCAGACCAGATTGGCATCCCGATCGCCCACGATCTCAATGCTGGAATCCAGCCCGCTGACGGCATCACCGCGACTCAGTCGCAGATCGCCGACGCGAATAATCCCTTCAAGCACGGTGAGATAAGCGACAAAGCCCGGCATCGACGGCACGTCCAGCGTATGGTTGCGCTCAAGCAGTGTGTCGAAGATGTAGACTTCCTGGCGAAGTTCCAGCGGCGCATCAGACTCTTCCGGCCCGGCCAGTTCGGTCCAGCCATTGGTCATAATGCCCTGATCGCGCTCCAGCACCTGGGTCATTGCTTCACCGCCCCGAAGTGCCGGTCGGATAACCGCCTGTAACAGCTCCGCTTCATATAACGGCACCGACTCTTCGTATTGAACGCCATCACCCGCGTTCACCACCATCACGCGTTTTGCAGAAAGCTGGGTACGTTCGCCATTACTGTCCTGATGCTGCATCGAACCACGCCACAGGTAGGTGAAAACTTCTTCATCCTGATGCTGCTGCATCGGAATGCGGGCATCAAGTTTTAGCGACATCAGATCAACACTGACCAGCGGGCTTAACGCCTCGCCAGGACGCTGGCGACGGACGGTAAAAGGACCGTACTCAAACAGTTGTTCAGGATTAGCTCGCACAATGTTCATGATTTGCTCTCAAATAAAGTGACTCATAACAACGATCATAGACCTCAGGCGGAGAATGAGAAGCCGGGAGTTTTGCCCGGCTTCGTCAGTTATTTTGAATAACAGAGTGTTCGGCGTCTTGCCAGCCTACTTGCCCTGTTCGTCGCTCTCACCGAGGAAGAAATACCAGAGTGGAATCGACAACAGCCCGGTAAAGACCGTGGAGTAGAGCAGGATCATCATCGCCTGGGTGATATACATGGTCAGCGACCAGTGACTGAAGGGGATCTGATACTGATCAATCACTCCGCCAATCATCGCATTCGCCATCACCGTAATGACAATCAGCGCCAGCACCGTCACGCTGCGCAGAAAATAGCGCATCTCTTTGCGCTTCCCGGCAAAACGCGACTGGACGATGGCCAGCGGCGACTGTTTGTCCGGAGCGACATCCACGCGGACGACCGCGGCGCGCTGTGCGCTGCGCCAGCGCTGAATATCCAGCAGCACCAGCACCAGCAGGCTGATACCCATAACGGGCAGGGCATATCCCAGCGCCAGCATCACTATCAGGCTGGTGCCCTGCGCATAGCGCGGCAGCGCCAGCCAGGCGGATAACAGCGTCTGCGAGGGGTTGAGCTGCGGAACAGCCGGGCGACGAATCCACCACATGCGGTAGCCCAGCACAATCATTGTGCAGAGTCCAAAGCCAGACAGCGCCAGAATCAGCTGATTAGGCAGGCCAAACAGCACGCCCATATGCGCATCCACGCCCCAGCGGGTCAGTTTCGCCACCAGCGGGAAGCTGGCAAACTCAACGCGGTCGACCACGCTAAAATCAGTCGGATTAATTGAAACCGCATCGACCTGGCTTGGCCAGCTGCGGTCAATCTCCGAAACCGTCCACGCCTGTTCAGCGTTCTTAGGCTGACGTAGTTCCAGTTTCGCTGAGTGCAGTCCGGCCTGACGCGCCGCTGCCAGCGCCTGATCCCAGCTGGCATCCGGCTGATTGAGAATCACCGGCGCAGCGGTTTTCGCTGGCATGGTCATTCCGGACATCGTCATCCCTTCCATCGCACCGCGATGGTCAGCATGGGGATCGGCGGCTTCAGCGGGCGCGTTACCGTTTAGCGCGGTATTAACCTGCGGCGTTTTCCAGCCAAAGTCGCTGCGCATCTTTTCAATATTATTGCCCGCCCACTGTGACCAGGTCAGTCCGGTTACTGAAAAGAACACCAGTCCGATTGCCAGCAGCAGCCCCAGCGTGACATGCCAGTGACGGGTTGCCGCGAAGCCGCTCCGTGCTTTACTGCGGGTGCGCGGCGGCCGGGTGCCGGACCATAAGACAATCCCACCCAGCGCAGCGACCCACAGCCAGGAGGCTGCCAGTTCACTGTAGTTTCGGCCAAAATCACCCAGCAACAGGCCGCGATGCAGCTGATCCAGCCACATGCGCAGCGGCAGCACACCGCTGGTGCCATACACCGTCATATCGCCTTTCACCTGCAGGGTGTAGGGGTCAATAAACAGCGATCGTGATTCCGATGGGCCAAGCTGTGGCTCGGCAAACTGCACGCGGGTTGTATCCTGCGGGCCGGGTGCCGGACGCACAGCGTAAATGCGAGCTGATTCACCGGCACGGGCTCGCGCAGCGGCAATCTGGGCGGACAGCGGTTGTGCCACACCCTGCGCATCGGTGGTCAGGGCATCATGGTAGATAGCCTGTTCCAGTTGCGGCGTCAGAACGTAGAGCGTGCCGGTGAGTGCCGCGACAAAAATAAACGGCGCAATAAACAGGCCGATATAAAAATGCAGGCGGCGAAAGAGATTAAACACCGTGCCGCGCGGTGCAGGGGACATTTCCTGAGAAGAGGACATAGCATTCCACACTTTTCAAAAGACAAAGACGATCAGGTGACGTTGTCACGCAATCGGATTAGTAAGCAGTGAGTGTGACGCGATAAAGGGTGGCGCGCGCGGTCGATGAAGACGCAACAGCCGTCGCCATTGGGGTGGATTGATAGCCGCTGGCGGCGGGGCGCGGCTGATCAGGCACATCCACCAGATAAACGGGATAAAAACCCAGAGCATCAGCGGAACATGCACCAGCAGATCGCAGTAGCCACAGGCAAAGCCCGGGCCCATCATCATCCCGTGGTCCGCCATCGACATCTCGCTATGATGATCCATCATCGGCATCTCTGCGCTCATGATCGAAGCGCCTTGCATCGTGGCATGATGCTCAGCGAGATTCTTTGAGATCATCGGTGCGACAAACAACAGCAGCACGGCCAGTATCGCAATACCGGCGGTGAGTCGTTGTCTGAGTGAAGATCCCGGCATGATTTAAACGGTCGTATGAGGTCTGAATTCAGGGCGGCAGTGTAACGCGAAGGGAATAAAAGGGTTAAATAAAGTGGCATCTGTTCCGAAAAAATTCGCACTCTTTGAACATTTTCACTTTAATTTCAGCATCATTTAACTTAGTTGTTACTCTCGGTGCACATACAAATAACATTAATCATTCGCCTGCGGTTTAACCATACCCAATGAAGGAATAAAAAATGAAAATTGTAATGCTGGATGGTGACACGCTGCCGGTACCCCTGCCGACCGGTCAACAGCAGGCTGACTGGGAGATGCGCGCGCAGACTCCGGCTGATGACATTGTATCTTCTCTGGCGGGCGCAACGGTCGCTATCACCAATAAAGTGCCGTTGCGGGCTGACACACTGCAACAACTGCCTGAACTGCGTTTTATCTGTGTCGCAGCGACGGGCTATGACTGTATCGATCTTGATGCCTGCCGCGCACGCGGCATCGTGGTCAGTAATGTTCCAGGCTATTCAACTCAGAGCGTTTCAGAGGCGGTGATAGCCGCGATTTTTGCCCTGCGCCGTCAGCTGATGGCTTATGCCAGCAATACCCGCATCGACTGGCCCCAGGCTAAGCACTTCTGTGTGCATCATCAGCCGATAGGGGATATTGGCGGTGCCACGCTGGGCATCGCGGGCAAAGGCGACATCGGCCAGGCGGTCGGCAGGCTGGCCCAGGCGCTGGGAATGCAGGTGCAGTACGCCGAGCGCAAAGGCAGTGAAAGGGTGCGTGACGGTTATATCAGCTTTGAGCAGATGCTGGCGACCAGCGACATCATTTCGCTGCACTGCCCGCTGAGTGACAGCACCCGCCAGATGATTGATCGCGAGGCGCTGGATAAAATGAAGCCACAGGCGCTGCTGATAAACACGGCTCGTGGCGGACTGATTAACGAAGCCGATCTTGCTGCCGCGTTAAAGCAGGGGCTGATTGGTGGTGCGGCGCTGGATGTGCTGAGCAGCGAGCCGCCCGCTCCGGATAATCCGCTGCTGGCGGATCTGCCAACGCTGCTGCTGACACCGCACATCGCCTGGGCAAGTCGCAGCGGCGTGGAGAATCTGGTGGCTGGCGTGATGGCCAATATCGCGGCCTTTATTCAGGGCGAGCCAATTAATGTGGTGAGCTGAGTCAGATGGAATAGTTTTTAATGCCCGACAGGGGTTGATATTCAGAGCAACCTCGTAGATTTCAGGAAAAGCCTTTTACGCGGTTTAGTCATCAGGGTATTAATTTCGTTATTTCCATCAGAACTTTAAACGTTCGTGCGCTACAGGAATTAGCGCCTTTTACTGGCTGAATCAGCCGATGTAAGCGCTTCAGGAACAGAAAGGATTCTGGCCAGTGAAAAAGAAGAACAGCACGCCTGTGCCTCATGATGCCACATTCCGGCTATTTCTGACTCAGCCGGATATTGCCCGGGATTTCATGGAGCTGCATTTGCCGCCAGAGCTGCGCATATGCTGTGATCTCAGCACGCTGAAACTGGAGTCGGGGTCGTTTGTCGAGGATGACCTCCGGCAGTACTTCAGCGACGTGCTTTACAGTCTTAAAACAACCGCTGGCGATGGATATATCCATGTACTCATTGAGCATCAGTCTGTGCCAGACAAACATATGGCATTTCGGCTGATGCGTTATGCAGTGGCTGCCATGCAACGCCATCTTGAAGCAGGGCATAAGCGGTTGCCGCTGGTGATTCCCGTCCTGTTTTACACTGGCAGACGCACTCCCTATCCCTATTCGACCCGGTGGCTGGATGAGTTCGACGACCCGGCGCTGGCAGACAGGCTTTACAGCCGCAGTTTTCCGCTGGTCGATGTCACGGTGATTCCTGACGATGAGATCATGCAACATCGCAGCATGGCAGCTCTGACCCTGTTGCAGAAGCATATCCGGCAGCGTGATCTGGCAGAAATGATGGACAGGCTGGTAATCATTTTGCAGGCTGGCTATCACTCTTCATCACAGGTGATAACGCTGGTACACTACATTGTACAGGCGGGTGAAACATCGGACGCCAAAGCCTTTGTACGGGAACTGGCACAGCGTGTGCCCCAACACGAGAACGCACTTATGACTATCGCACAACAGCTTGAGCAGATAGGGCTTGAAAAAGGTATTGAACAGGGACGGACAGAGGGTAGTCGTGGAGCAAGCCTCAGAATTGCCCGAACCATGCTAGAGAGTGGCATGGATCGCAATACCGTTATGCAGATGACTGGTCTGAATGAAGACGATCTGGCGCAGATTTCGCACTAATTAGTTTTTTGAGTTCTGATTATCGCTGACGACTCAAATCGCCAGCGGACTACACGGAAAATGCAAAATCAGCTTCCCGAAATCATGGAAATCCCGCCGCATTTCAGCACAGCGAGCCTGTGACTTGCGCGCTCAGACTCAGAAAATCGATCGCCCCAGCTTCTCGGTCAGCAATTCCAGCACTGCGGTACCAGCCAGAGAATTGCCCGCGCTATCCAGCCCAGGCGACCAGACGGCAATACTCATCTCACCTGGGATGATGGCAATAATCCCGCCACCCACGCCCGATTTTGCGGGCATCCCGACCCGCCACGCGAATTCGCCTGCGCCGTCATACATCCCGCTGGTGATCATCAGTGCGTTAATCTGCCGCGCCTGACGTGGAGTAATCATCTGGCTGCCATCCAGCGTTTTGCCCTGATTCGCCAGATAGATAAACGTGCGGGCCAGCTCAACGCAGTTCATCGACAGCGAACAGTAGTGGAAATAGGTCTGCATCACGCTGGTGACATCGTTATCGAAATTTCCAAACGACTTCATCAGCCAGGCGATCGCTGCATTGCGGGCCGAATGTTCGAACTCAGAGCGGGCAACGTGGCGATCATAATTGATATCGGACTGCTGACTCAGCTGGCGCACAATTTCCAGCATTCGCTGACGCGGGGCGGTCAGTCGGGTTTCCAGCAGATCGCAAATCACCAGCGCACCGGCATTAATAAACGGATTACGCGGCTTGCCCTGTTCCAGCTCCAGCTGAACCAATGAATTAAATGGCTGGCCAGAAGGCTCTTTGCCGACCCGCTGCCATATTTCGCTGTCCTCATAGCGTGTCAGTGCTACGGTCAGAGAAAGCGCCTTGGAGATCGACTGAATCGAAAAGCGCGTCTCAGCATCGCCCGCCTGAAAGAGGGTGCCATCACGCAGGCAAACCGCTATTGCCAGATGATCGGCAGCCACATCCGCCAGCGCAGGGATATAGTCAGCCACCTTTCCCTGATGGATCAGCGGACGCACCTGATCCAGGATCTCCTGCAGCAGAGCATTATTCAGTTCAGACACGCACATTCTCCCGTCGATTCCCGCCGACCGGTGATGCCAGGCATCCGCGATCCGCGAGTCATTTATTGTTAACGGCTCCGCCGCATTTTCAGCTAATGGGTTTTGACTGCGCTGCCAGCGGAGCCAGCAGCATCTGTAACAGGCTCAGCATTGCCAGCACGCTGAAGGGCAGCGTCCAGTTACCGCTCTGCTCATGGAGCACGCCAAAGAACAAAGGGCCGAGTGCCGCCAGCGCATATCCGACACACTGTGCCATGCCCGACAGCTGTGAAGCCTGACGGTGATGAGTGGCTCGCAGATTAAACAGTGAGAGGCAGAGCACCAGTGATGCGCCTGCGCCCAGTCCGGCCAGTGTCAGCCAGATGACGGCCCACTGCGGATTGAGCAATAGGCCCAGCATGCCGAGGAAAATGCCTGATGAAGCAATAAACGCGGTAAGCCGGGCATCTTTTACCCGCTTCAGCGCCACCATGCAGCCCAGGTTAGCGACGATCGCAATTGCCTGATACCAGAACAGCAGCCAGCCTGCGTGGGCCTGACTGAAGCCGTTATCCTGGGCAAACAGCGTAAACCAGTCAATCAGGGTATAAAACGCCAGCGATTGCAGCGCCATAAACAGTGCAATTTGCCAGCCGCCTGCCGTTCGCCACGGATGGCGATATGCAACGGGCGCATCTGCGGGCGCTACGGTTGAACGCCGTTGACGTAACAGCGGCAGCCAGACGAGTAGCGCAATCAGTCCCGGTAGCGCCCAGACAACCAGCGAGAGTCGCCAGCCTGCCGCTGAAAGCTGGCTCAGCGGAACGGCAATGCCAGATGCCAGGCTGGCAGTAATCGACATGGTGGCGGCATAAAGGCCAATATATTTAGCGGTGTGGGCGGTGAAATCGCGTTTAATCAGTGGCGGCAGCAGCACGTTGGCGGCGGCAATGCCTGCGCTGAGTAACAGCGTTCCGCTCCACAACGCCGCTTCAGCAGGCAGCCAGCGCAACAGCGAACCGGCAGTGATCAGGCATAGCGCGCCCCATAAACTGCGCTCAAGCCCGACGCGATTTCCCAGCCAGGCGGCCAGTGGGGCGAGCAGGGCAAACAGCATCAGTGGAATAAAGTTAAACAGACCTGCTTCACCGACACTCAGGCCAAAGGTCTGGCGGATATCCTGTAGTACCGGGCCGATGACAGTAATGGGCGCACGAAGATTAGCCGCGGTCAGCAGCAGGACGAACAAAAAAAATGTGGCGCTGGAATACGCAGCGAGAGGTTTAGCTGGGTGTTGTACAGGCATCATGGCAGGGATCATCACATGCAGCAGTGCTGCGGGGGCGTTGGTTGACGTTAACGCTTACGCATCAGAATTGATGTCTGGGCGCTACTTTACTGACCGGTTAGCAGCGTGTAAAGCCTTGTTATGCGATGAAATAGCGTAATTGAGATCTCACAGCAGCGATCGCCTTGTGACAGGATCAATGGAATTCAGGTTCAGGGAAATGACCGCAGTCGTTCTGGCTGGGATTGGAGCCTGGCTGGCAGGTCTGCTGGCGGGTTTCGGCCGCCGGAACCGGTTTTTCAGCATGCCATGGGGCACTACAGGCACTGAGAAGAGAAACCAGAATCATCACACTGATAACGCGCATATCCGCTCCTTATTAACCGTCATGAACAAGGCCACGTCGGTGATCGGCGGTTTGCAGGTCAGGGACGTCTTACCTGAGTGTGGTATCTAAGGGGATAATGTCAATTAAAACAGAGCAAACATCAGCGCGACAGGAAAACTCATCGGCCAGGTGGCCCCCACCAGAAAGGCGCTCAGCAGTTTGATGCTCAGCTTATCTTTGGCGATGAAGAACGTGATCAGCGTAGCGATCAATGCAACAACGGCATAGAAAATTAGCATACCCTGGTACAGTGTCATTGATATCTCCGCAGCGTCATTAAGGTTTTCGCTGCGCATGATGCGGATTTTTGTGATCCAGATCAAGTGAATCAGGGTTTAGCATCTAAAGAAATCATGGGTAAGGGCAGTTGGTTCGCTCGCTGAACTTCATCGTAACAGCGGGCGATTTCAGGCTGAAACCAGGCAGGATAAACGCGGCTAAAACCTTGGCTGATGCCGTAAGTCAGACTGAACAACCTCTGGCGAAGGCTCCCGGATTAAGCGTTGCCATGACGTAAAAAAAGCCCGCCAGCGAGGACGGGCCTGTTATCGGCAGTGCATCACTACAGGATAGGCGCTTTAACTCTGGCGGTATAACGCCATCACGTCCTCCAGGTCCGGCGTACGTGGGTTGCCGCCGGTGCAGACATCATCCAGCGCGGCCTGTGCCAGTGCAGGGATATCCGCCTCTTTTAAACCCACTTCACGCAGCGAGCGGGGAATACCCACATCGCGACAGAGCTGACGCACCGCGGCGACCGCCGCTTCCCGCGCCTGATCAAGCGACAATGACTCAACCTGTTTCACACCCATTGCACGGGCAATGTCGCGATATTTTTCGCCAGTGCCTGAGGCATTCCACGCCATCACCTGCGGCAGCAAAATGGCATTGGCTACGCCGTGCGGGACATTGTAAAAGGCGCCCAGCGGGTGTGCCATGCCATGCACCAGACCAAGGCCGACATTAGAGAAACCCATACCGGCCACATATTGTCCCAGCGCCATCTGCTCAACCGCCTCAATATTTCCTGCCACCGATTCGCGCAGTGACTGGCTGATAATCTCAATGGCTTTGAGGTGCAGCATATCGGTCAGGGTCCAGGCACCGTGTGTGATGTAGCCTTCAATGGCATGGGTTAGGGCATCAATACCGGTCGCAGCCTTCAGCGACGCGGGCATGCTCGCCATCATCTCCGCATCAATGATCGCCACTTTCGGAATGTCATGGGGATCGACACAGACAAACTTACGGCGATTCTCTTCATCGGTAATGACGTAATTAATCGTCACTTCTGCGGCGGTGCCTGCCGTGGTCGGGATAGCGATGATCGGCACGCATGGATGACGGGTGGGGCTGACGCCTTCCAGGCTGCGGACATCTTCAAACTCAGGGTTATTAATAATAATGCCGATCGCCTTGCTGGTATCCTGTGGTGAGCCGCCGCCAATGGCGATCAGGTAGTCGGCACCTGACTCTCTGAACACCGCAACACCCTGCTGCACAACCCGAATGGTAGGATTCGGCACCACCTCATCATACACCGCCCAGTCAAGCTGATGTTGCGCCAGCAGATCGGTCACCCGCTTCAGCGCACCCGCCGCGACCAGCGCTTTGTCAGTGACGATCAATGCTTTTCGCATCCCGCGACGTTGTACCTCTTCCGGCAAATGGCGCAATGCACCAGCACCAAACCAGGCGGTTTCATTGAGAATCATACGTTGGGTCATTAAAACATCCTCTGTTAACAAATGAATTTTTACCATCCGTGATCCCCGGTTCATGTTCTGCGCAGAACCTCTCACTTTCAGGTAAAGATATTTGATAAAAATCAATCAATTAGTAAAAATCACTGCGCCTGTGCCCGCTGGTTTTCGTGCGGTATGTCTGAAATCAGACTACAGACCTGTTGATGGATTTCTCACTGTCGTCAGTGGTATGTAACACTGGGTCATCAGCAAACCCGCATGCCTATGAGGAAAGAAGACATGACCCGATTCGTAATGAATAAAAAGGATGATCTCGTCGACAGCGCGTTAGATGGCATGATTTACGCCAGCCCGTGGCGCAATCTGGTCCGGTTGCAGGTCGATCCGCGCATTCGCATCGTGATGCGTAATGACTGGCAAAAACAGCAGGTCGCGCTGATTTCCGGTGGTGGTTCAGGCCATGAACCGGCCCATGTCGGCTTTATCGGCAAAGGGATGCTGACGGCTGCCGTCTGTGGCGATGTTTTTGCTTCCCCCAGCGTTGACGCGGTTTACAACGCCATCATCAATATTACCGGTGAGGCGGGATGTCTGCTGATTGTGAAAAACTACACCGGAGATCGCCTCAACTTCGGTCTGGCGGCAGAAAAAGCGCGCAAAGCGGGATTCGGCGTCAATATGGTGATTGTCGGTGATGATGTTGCGTTGCCCGATAACCCTCAGCCACGCGGCGTCGCGGGCACGTTGCTGGTGCATAAAGTGGCGGGCTTCGTCGCAGAGCGGGGTGATGACCTGACGGCGGTGACCGAGGCAGCAGAGGCAGCCAGTCGTGCTATCGCCACCATGGGCGTTGCGCTCTCAAGCTGCCATCTGCCGGATGAACAGACCGGCCAGCGGGTGCCAGACGGCAGCGTTGAAATGGGGCTGGGGATTCACGGCGAACCGGGTGTTGACGTCATGCAGACGCAAAACAGTCAGCAGATTGTGCAGCATCTGCTGGAGAAAGTGATGCCGGACAACGATCAGCCACGCGCGCTGTTAATCAATAATCTTGGCGGCATGTCCGCGCTGGAGATGAGTCTGGTTACGCGGGATTTGATTGAGTCGCCGCTAAGCCTGGGCAGTGATTATCTGATTGGCCCGGCTCCGTTGATGACCGCGCTGGACATGAAGGGCTTTTCCGTCACCTCCATGACGCTGACGCCGTTGTTCGAAGAGGCGATCTGCGCGCCGGTTGAGGTCACCGGCTGGGTTCAGGCGGTTAAAGTCGCACCGCTGCAGCCGGTAAACGCGACAAAAGAGGCAACAGCGCATCCGGCGCAACCCTCAGATAACCCGACCGTCGCTGCGTTTGTTAACAGCATCTGTGAAACCCTGATCGCCAGCGAAAGCGAGCTGAACAAACTGGATGCGCAGGTCGGTGATGGCGATACCGGTTCGACCTTTGCTGCTGGCGCACGCCAGATCCAGCGCGAATGTGCAGATAATCAGCTGCCGTTAAATGCCTTGCCCGATCTGCTCGCGGTGACGGGTGAGCGACTGGCGACCGTGATGGGCGGCTCCAGCGGCGTACTGATGGCGATCTTTTTCACCGCTGCTGCGCAGCAGCTGGCCAAAGGGGATGCGCTGCCCGCGGCCCTGCAACAGGGTCTGGAGAAGATGAAGCAGTATGGCGGGGCACAACCAGGAGATCGCACGCTGATTGATGCGCTGCAACCGGCAATCGAGGCGTTGGTGGCGGGTAAATCGCTGGCAGAGGCGGCTGATGCGGCACAGCAGGGCAGTGATGCAACCGCCAGCATGGGGAAAGCAAAAGCGGGCCGATCATCTTATCTCAACAGTGCTAACCTCAACGGCGTGTCTGATCCGGGTGCCGTTGCTGTCGCCAGGGTCTTTGCGGCATTAAAAAAACTTTAATCCTGTCACGACGCTAAACGCGCCTGGAGAAAGGCCAGTAACTGGCGGTTTACTTCGCTGCGCTGACGGTGCTGCGGGTAAACCGCATTCAGAGAGAGTGCGGGCGGCAGATAGTCGTCCAGCACGGTCACCAGCTCACCGCGTTGCAGGGCTGTCTCAACGATAAAGGCGGGTAACAATACCAGTCCTAAGCCTGCCAGTGCGGCATCACGCAGGACCTCGCCATTGTTACTCACCATCGGTCCCTGAACCGCCAGCCACTTGGGTTTACCATTGACCTGAAGTTCCCAGCCATTCTGACCTTCACGTCCGTAGCGCAGACAGGCATGTTGCAGCAAGGCTTCTGGCTGCTGAGGCACGCCTGCCCGTTCCAGATAGCGGGGGCTGCAGCAGATAACCCGCTTCAGCTCGCCGAGCGGACGGGCAATCAGTGTGGAATCAGCCAGCGTACCGATGCGAATCGCCATATCAACGCCTTCGCCAATCACATCGGCATAGCGGTCAGCCAGCTCAATATGAAACTGCAATGACGGATGGTGGCTCAGAAATTCGGCAATCAGGGGGGAGAGGTGGCTCATGCCAAAGGACATCGGCAGATTGATTCGGAAGGTGCCGCGCAGCGCCTGCTGCTGCTCTGACACTGCCAGTTGCGCTTCCTGAATCTCATCCAGAATGCGCTGAGCATGTTGCGCGAACAGTAAACCTGCATCCGTTACAGACAGCTTACGGGTGTTACGGATCAACAGTCGTACCCCTAATGATGCCTCCAGCGCAGCCATACGGCGGCTGACATACTGTTTCGATAGCATCAGATGCTCAGCTGCTGCAGTAAAGTTGCCAGCATGCATTACGGCAACGTAAATCCGGAGATCTTCAATCTGCATAGTGTCCACTTATCGATGACAGTGACGATGATTCAGGCGTAACTTCAGCCAGACGCGTTAACTTATATCGGGTAATGCGTCACAGGGCAATGCGTCAGCTCTCTCAGCCAGCGCGACGGAGATCATAGATTTGCCGTTTCCTTACCCCTGAACAGGCGGTCAGTCGGGTCAATCGCGTTAAAGCCGTTATAGTAATCAGGCAGTGACGCAATCCATACGGAATATAATCTCTTGAGTAATCTGATAAGGAGTGGCTGGTGAAAAAATTACTCTGCGCGACGGTGCTGGCCGTTTTGCCAATGACCACGCTGGCGGCGTCGGTATTTACGCTGCAATCACAAGACTTCAGCGATAATGCGCTACTGGATAAAAAGTTTGCCGGTGCCAATAAAAGTAATCCTTCCTGTACCGGTGAGAATATCTCTCCCGAATTGAACTGGTCTGCGATTCCGGCGGGCACCCGCAGTCTGGCTCTTCTGATGACCGATCCGGTCGGGGCCAAAGGGCTCGGCGTTACCCACATGGTGGCCTATAACATTCCCGCCAGCCGCTCGTCATTTGCGCAGGGTGCTCTGACAAAGGGCAAGGACTACACCGGCGGAAAAAATACCCCAGGGACGCTGCACTATTATGGCCCTTGCCCGCCTGCAGGCAGTGGGCTGCATCACTATAACTTTGTGCTGATCGCCACCGATTTGCCGGTGGGTCAGTTGAAAGCGGGGTTAACCCAGGCAGAGCTGGTGGCACAGCTAAAAGGCCATGCGCTGGGCGCGGCCAGCACCGTTGGCCGCTTTAGCAATGAATGACCTGCACGTTTGCAGAGGCAGCGCTGAATAGCCTGCCTCTGCGCGCAGCGGATCAGTCGCCACTGAACATCTCGCGGATGCGCGACGCAATGTGATGGGTGTGCGTCTCCAGCGCGAAGTGGCCGCTATCCAGCATCTCGACCACCGCCTGCGGATTATCCCGCTGCCAGGCCACTGCGCCCGGTGGAATAAAGAACGGATCGTGCTTGCCCCAGATCACCAGCGTTGGCACCTGCTGCTGGCGAAAGAACGCCTGGAATTCCGGATAACGTTTCAGATTACTGGCGTAATTGAGAAACAGGGCCTGCTGAATATCTTTGTTACCGGGGCGCTCCATCAGCAGAGTATCCAGGGTATAGGTTTCCGGGGCGATCTGCTGCGGATCGCTCACGCCATGCAGATACTGCCACTTCACCCCTTCCAGCGTCAGGATGGCGTCACGGATCACCTGACCATTTGCTTCGCTGGGATCGTCCCAGTAGGCGCGGACCGGCGCCCAGGCCTCTCCTAATCCCTCCAGATAGGCGTTACCATTTTGTGATATCAGTCCGCTGACGCGATCGGGGTAAGCCAGCGCCAGTCGCAGACCGGCAGGTGCGCCATAGTCGAAAACATACATCGCATAACGTTCCAGCCCCAGTGCATCGACAAAGGCGGTCAGCGTCTGGCCAAGCGCGTCGAAGGTCCAGGAATAGTTGCGCTCAGCAGGCACTTCAGTGAAGCCAAAGCCTGGCATATCGGGTGCGATGAGATGAAATTTATCGGCCAGAAGCGGGATCAGATTGCGGAACTGATGTGAAGAGGTGGGAAAGCCATGCAACAGCAGCAGTACCGGCAGGGAAGGATCGCCTGCTTCGCGATAGAAAATATTGACGCCATCGGCCTGCTGGTAACGATACGAAATGGATTGATCACGCATGCTGAACTCCTGTAACTGGTTAAATGATGTTTATGGGGTTACTAAGAGTCATTATGCAGCCAGAATGTAACCTGTCAAATCAATTTATAATGGTTACAAAAGGTGCGGTGTAACTATTCAAATAGTACTTTGTCGGTTACAGTGGCATCAGCAGAGTTAACAAGGGAGGCAATATCATGGCGGAAACGCAATCACACACCGCCCAGGGACCGTGGTTTCTGGCCGATCATCCGGCGCTGGATTTCATCAATACCCTGGCCATCGTGGAAGGCCAGCCGCACGACTTCTGGCAAACCGATCAGGATGTTGAAGCCTGGCTACACCAGGCAGGACTGGCACCAGATGCCCCGGCTCCGCAGCATGAACCGGGTGCACTGTTGGAAGCAGCGCGTCACTTACGTCAGATCATTCGTGATAACGTGCAGCAGCACAAAGCGGGAGAGGGCGTTGATATTCAGGCGCTGAACGCCTGGCTGGGTGAAGCGACCAGCCATCTGCAAATGACCGGGGAGCCGGGTGCCTTAAAAATCAGGCGGGTCTATGCGGGCCAGAGTGTGATGCAGCGGCTGGGACAGGTTGCGGAACAGGCTGCGATGTTGCTGGCGCAGGAGGATTTCAGCAGAGTCCGTGGCTGTGAACATCCCGCCTGTACACTGTGGTTTTACGATCGCACCAAAGCGCATCGCCGCCGCTGGTGCAGCATGGCGCTGTGTGGCAATCGGGCGAAAGTGGCGCGTTTCAGGGCAGTTAAATCAGCTGGGTAAACAGATCGGATTGCAGATAAAAAAACACCCTGCAGAGCAGGGTGTCAGAACAGTTATTTCGCGGTGGTCGCTGATGGCTTGTGCCGCTTGCGCAGCTTGTCGATCAGGCGATGCGCTTCCGCTTTGGTCGCTACCGCAGGGGATGAACCGGTCAGCGGTTGACGGGCTGTTTCACGTACCGTCAGAATGGTGAGCAGGCCAATCACGCCCGCACCCATCATGTAGTAAGCTGGCATCATATTGTTTTTAGTGGTATCCACCAGCCACGCGGTAATCAGCGGTGTCGTACCCCCAAACAGCGATACCGACAGGTTGAAGCCGATGGCCAGCGCACTGTAACGGATATCGGTAGTAAACAGCGCAGGCAGCGTCGAAGGCATAGTGCCGCTGAAGCAGGTGTGCAGTACACCCAGAATCATCAGGCCGCCAAATACCGCCCACATATTACCGGACCCGATCAGCATAAAGCTCGGGATGGCGAGCAGGATCAGACCCACCGCACCAAAGGCAATCACCGGACGACGACCAATGCGGTCGGTCCAGCGACCCCACAGCAGCGTCAGCGGCATCATCACGAACATCGCCACCATCACCAGCAGCAGGCCACTTAACTCTGGCAGACCCAGCACGCCGGTCAGATAGCTCGGCATGTACGAGGTCAGCATGTAGTTAGAGACGTTAAACAGCAGCACCAGACCGATACATTTCATCATCGGTGCGCGGTATTTGCTCAGCATCTGCATCAGCGTCAGACGCGGCTTGCTTTGCTCCAGCGCTTCCTGTTTTTCCATGTGCTGCTGGAAGGCCGGAGTCTCTTCCAGCTTCAGTCGCACATAGAGACCAAACAGGCCCAGCGGTGCGGCGATAAAGAACGGCACGCGCCAGCCCCAGGACATCATCGCCTCATTCGACATCACGGTGGTCATCACCGTGACCAGGCTGGCACCCAGCAGGTAACCACCGATGGTGCCGAA
This sequence comes from Pantoea sp. XAF26B01_ASV70, assembly GCF_054512635.1. Classification (NCBI taxonomy): domain Bacteria; kingdom Pseudomonadati; phylum Pseudomonadota; class Gammaproteobacteria; order Enterobacterales; family Erwiniaceae; genus Pantoea; species Pantoea sp. XAF26B01_ASV70. The sequence continues at coordinate 364,632 of NZ_JBTNCJ010000002.1, read as the reverse complement.
TTCCAGGAAGCTGCCCATAAAGCCCCGGCGTTTATCGGTAGAGTACTCCGCGATAAAGGTCGCTGCGCCACCATATTCACCACCGGTTGAGAAGCCCTGGATCAGACGTGCCACCAGCAGCAGAATCGGTGCCATGATGCCTATTGAAGAGTAAGCCGGGATCAGACCGATACAGAACGTACCAATCGACATCATGATCATCGTCATCGCCAGCACTTTCTGCCGTCCGATGCGGTCACCCAGCGGGCCAAATACCAGGCCGCCAATCGGACGTACCAGGAAGGCCGCGGCAAACGTACCAAAGGTGGCGATTAGCTGCACCGCGTTGTTGGCATCCGGGAAGAAGACTTTGCCGATGATCACGGCGAGATAGCTGTATACGCCAAAGTCGAACCATTCCATCGCATTACCTAACGCAGCTGCGCCAACTGCACGCTTCAGCATGTCGTTGTCGATGACGGTAATGTCGTCAACAGTCAGCTCTTTTGGCTTCCTGTTCCAGAAATGTTTCTTTGGGTGTTCAGACGATGAGTTTCTGGTGTCCATATTCTCCTCAGGTGCATCAATGAAGGAGTCTTATAGCTTTCGCAGCCGCAAACAATGTTCAGAAGAAACCGTGGAAATGAAAGCTATAAGAAGCCGAATAATTTTTAAGTGAAGCGGCAGAAACCGCAGCCGGTAAACTCTAGACTACGATTGTAAGTTTTTGCAAGTTTTCAGCCGAAATAACTGCATTTACTGACAAACCCAGCATAGTGAACTTATTCACGCCTGCTTACGGGTCTGAACATTTGGTAATAACTTGCGGCTGGTGCTCTGGTTATATCTGGAACTGGTTTTCCCGGTGCTGATGCGCTACTTAAACAGTTTCAGTTCGTCGATGCGATCCAGCGCCTGCAGTAATTGCTCCGTCCCGGTTGTCAGGCTGATGCGAATATAATCACGACCCGCTGCGCCAAACCCGTTACCCGGTGCCACCAGCAGATGACACCGGGCCAGTAGCAGGGCGGCGAATTGCTCCCCGGTGAAACCAGCTGGCGCTGCCAGCCAGAGGAAAAAGGTGCCCTGACGGGCGCGTACCGGCCAGTGCATTGCTGCCAGCCTGGCTAAAATCACTCTGCGGCGCTGATGGTAATGCTCTGCCAGCAAGCTGAGTTGTTCAGCGGGCAGCGACAACGCGGTGATGGCGGCATCCTGCACCGCGCCATACACCGTGCTGTAGCTATGATTATGAAGTTTTTTAAATGCTGCAATCATCGAGGCGTTTCCCACCGCAAATCCCACCCGCCAGCCTGCCATGAGTGCGCTTTTTGACAGCGTGTAGATTTCCACGCCCCAGGCTTTGCCATCGGGCTGTGCCAGCAGACTCAGCGGCTGTTCGCCCGACTCACTGCCCAGCGTGGCATAGGCGAAGTCATGAATCAGCGGAACATGATGCTGGCGGGCGAAGGCCAGCGCGTCGGCGAACAGCGCGGCTGTCGCCAGTGCGCCGGTGGGGTTATGGGGATAATTGAGCAGCAGCAGACCGGCACGCGCCGCGATCTTGTCTGGCACCTGGGTGAAATCGGGCAGGAAATCATTGCGCGCCTCCAGCGAAATGCCATAAAAATCGGCACCTGCCTGACGGGCCGCTGAGCGGTAGAGCGGATAGCAGGGATCGGTAGAGATCAACACCTGACCCGGATTAAGCAGGGCGCGGGGAAAACCATTGACGCCAATGTGCGCGCCCTGGAACAGCGCCACTTCAGTTTCAGGATCGAGCGTGACGCCGTAGTGACGCTGGTAAAAGGCTGCGATAGCACGAAGCAGCGCGGGTTTGCCCCAGAACGAGGGATACTCATGGTTCTCCGGTTTCGCTGCCGCAGCCTGTAATGAAGCGATTACCGCGGGCGGCGTCGGCTGACGCGGACTGCCGGAAGAGAGATCGATCAGCGGTAACAGCGCATCATCCAGTTGTGCTGCCTGCTTTTCCAGCATGCTGAAGAGGTTCTCTTCGAGCCCTGCGACCATCTCTGAAGCTGCAAACTCCGCCATATCTCTCCCGCAATAAACAGTGTTAAGCGGGGAAGGATGACACAGCTGACATTAAAATCTTTAGCAGAAATAACGCTGTTCTTTGCAAGGATTCGAATATCCAGCATGTGACTATCGTTAGCATAAATAAGCCAAAGTCGGGGCTGGGTTTTGCCTGTTCCTCTCCGCGATAGCTGTGATTAAATCGATCGCTCTCACAATAATGAATCAGGGCAAACAATGCAGATCACATCCCGGGGAATTATTCTGGCACTGACCACCGCCAGCCTTTTTATTTCTGCCGCTCAGGCAGCCGACCAGAAGAAAATACGGATTGGATTTAATCCAGGGCCTTATAAAGAGCAGTTTGAAAAAGGCGTTGCGCCCTTATTAATCAGGCAGGGGTATACCCTGGAATATAAAGATTTCAGTGATGGGATTCAGGTTAATGATGCCGTTCACCGCGGGACGATTGACGCCAATATCATGCAGCATCCCGTCTATCTTAAGTCGGTTAATGACCGGCTTGGCATTGATAACGTTGGGATTGTGCAGGTGCCGACCCCGCCAATGGGGCTCTACTCTGGGCGCGTGAAAACGCTGACTCAACCCGCGCCGGGCAGCACGGTCTCTGTGCCCAACCAGCCCTCAAATGAGTATCGGGCGGCGCTGTTACTCCAGAGCATCGGCTGGCTCAAAATCAGCCCCGATAGCGATGCTGCCACTTTTTCGCAGAAAAATATCATGGAAAACCCCTACAAAATCGTGCTCAAAGAGATGGATAACGCCCAGCAGGTGCGTGCACTTCCCGACGTTGACTATGGAGTCATTCAGGGCAACTTCGCGGTATCCAGTGGCATGAAACTCAATTCGGCACTGAAACTGGAAGCGGCAACCAGCCAGTTTATTAACGTGGTGACGGTAGCCGATAAAAATAAGCAGGCTCAGTTTGCCCGTGACATTATTGCCGGCTACCACTCAGCAGAATTTAAAAGCTATATCACCGGTAATGCGCAGTATGCGGGCTATCTGCTGCCAGATTATTTCAAATGAGTCAGGTAGCCATTGCGTTTCGCCATGTCAGCAAAACATTTGCGCGTAACGGTGCAGAAGTGCAGGCGCTGAAGGAGATTAATCTGCGCATCAACCAGGGTGACATCTTTGGCGTCATCGGCACCAGTGGAGCCGGAAAAAGTACGCTGCTGCGCCTGATTAATCACCTGGAGACCCCCACAACCGGCTCGGTTGAGGTGCAGGGTGAAGCGTTACAAGGGATCAGCAAAAAGCGCTTAATTCAGGTCAAAAAGCAGATTGGCATGATCTTCCAGCACTTCAATCTGCTCAATGCCCGAACGGTGTTTCACAACGTCGCCATCCCACTGATTTTACAGGGCCGGGATAAAGATTTTATCGCCACCCGCGTGGCGGAGCTGCTGGCGTTTGTTAACCTCAGCGACAAAGCCCACAGCTACCCGGATGAACTCTCCGGCGGACAAAAACAGCGCGTCGGAATTGCCCGCGCGCTGGCAACCAATCCCGCGATTCTGTTGTGTGATGAGGCGACCTCCGCGCTGGATCCCCAGACCACGGTACAGATTCTGCTGCTGTTACAGGAGATTAATCAGCGTTACGGCATCACCATTGTCCTGATCACCCATGAGATGTCGGTGGTCCAGAAGATCTGCAACCGGATGGCGGTGATGGAGCAGGGCCGTATCGTTGAACAGGGCGATGTCCTGTCGCTGTTTGCTGAACCGCAACAGTCGGTGAGCGCCAGCTTTGTGCAGTCCGTCATCCACGATCGTCTGCCACAGCAGACCCTTGCGCTGTTAAGCCAGCATCCGGCTGTCGACGTGTTGCGGCTGGAGTTTGTCGGCAGCACGGCACAACAGCCGATCATCAATCGCCTGATCCGTGAACATGAGGTTGAAGTGAATATCCTGTTCGCCAGCATGACGGAAGTACAACGTACCATTCTGGGTTTCATGATTGTGCAGATCAAAGGCGAGCCCGCAAGACGCGAGGCGGCCATCCAGTTTCTCATCGCGACCGGAGTGAAAATCAGTGATGTCAGAACTCTTTGAAACCGCCGTTACCGGCGATCAGTTCCTGACGGCGATGCAGGACACGCTGATTATGGTGGCGCTGTCGCTGGGCTTTGGTTCGCTGCTGGGCCTGCCGCTTGGCATTGTGCTGGTGATCTGTCGTCCGGGTGGGATACAGCCGAATCGACTGGTACATCAGTTGCTGAACCCGATCGTGAATATCATCCGTTCACTGCCGTTTATTATTCTGCTGATCACTATTCTGCCGCTGACGCGCCTGCTGGTGAACACCACCATCGGTACGGCGGGGGCCATTGTGCCACTGGTGATATTTATCGCGCCCTATATTTCACGGCTGGTGGAGAATGCCCTGCTGGAGGTGGATGAGGGCATTCTGGAGTCAGCCAATGCGATGGGTGCCACCACGCTGCAGACCATCTGGTATTTCATGATACCGGAAGCCGCCTCGTCGCTGGTGTTAGCCCTGACCACCGCCACTATCGGCCTGCTGGGTGCGACGGCGATGGCGGGCACGGTGGGCGGCGGCGGCATTGGCGACCTCGCCATCACTTACGGCTATCAGCGCTTTGATGCCTTTGCCACGATTTCGACTGCGCTGGTGCTGATTGTCATTGTCCAGCTACTGCAAACCCTGGGTACGCGTCTCTCGCGCCGTATCCGACGCGAGTGAGCCATGAAAAAGAATGATTTAGCTGTTATGCACTGGGGCACGTATCACGTCACCACCGAAGGGGACACGCTGACGTCGGTCAGGCCGGTGGCGTGGGACCGTAATCCCTCTGCGATCGGGCAGTCGTTACCGGGCGCGGTGCAAAGCGAAACCCGGGTCAAAAATCCGGCCGTCAGGCTCGGTTATCTCCAGAACAGAAGCGCATCCCGCAACGGGCGCGGCAAAGAGCCGTTTGTGGAAGTGAGTTGGGATGTTGCGTTGCAACTGGTGGCGGAGGAGCTGGGGCGTGTCAAAACAGAGCACGGCAATCAGGCGATCTACGCCGGCTCTTACGGCTGGTCGAGTGCCGGACGTTTCCATCATGCCCAGAGCCAGCTTCATCGTTTCTTTAACCACTATGGCGGCTATATCGCCAGCACCAACACCTACAGCATTGCGGCCGGTGAACGCACGCTGCCGCACATCATCGGCAACCTCGATGAGTTACAACGTCACCATACCCATTGGCCGGTTCTGGCAGAGCATTGCGAACTGTTTGTGGCTATCGGGGGTTTGCCGCTGCGCAATGCGCAGGTCAATGGCGGCGGGGCTAATGACCATGCGCTTTCTCATTGGTTAACCACGCTACGGCAGAATGGCACCCGGTTTATCAACATCAGTCCGGTCAGAAACGATCTCGCTGGGGTGGCGGATGCGGAGTGGCTGGCGATACAGCCCGGCTCCGATACGGCGCTGTTACTGGCAATCGGGCAGGTGTTAATTACTGAATCTCTCTATGACGCGCCATTCACAGAACGTTACACGGTGGGCTTTGACCACTATGCCGCCTACCTGCTGGGTGAACGCGACGGTATAGCTAAAACGCCAGAATGGGCCGCTCCGCTGACCGGGCTGGCGGCCGCGGAAATCCGTGCGTTGGCACGGCAGATGGCGGCGCATAAAACGATGGTGAATATTGCGTGGTCAGTGCAGCGGGCGCGGCAGGGCGAGCAGGCTTTCTGGGCCACCGTTGCGACTAGCGCTCTTCTGGGTCAGATCGGCACGCCCGGCGGCGGGCTGGGCTTTGGTTACGCCTCAACCAATCTGGCCGGTGCCGCCCGGCGACAGTTTTCCGGGCCTCGTCTGCCCGCCGGTCATAATCCGGTTCAGGAGACGATTCCGGTGGCACGCATCGCCGACATGTTGCTCAATCCCGGAGGGCACTATGAGTTTGATGGGCAACAGCGGGTCTATCCCGACATCCGGCTGGTCTACTGGGCGGGCGGCAATGTCTTTCATCATCATCAGGATATCAACAAGCTGATACGCGCCTGGCAGCGGCCGGACACTGTAATTGTGCATGAGCAGTTCTGGACGGCGCAGGCAAAATTTGCCGACATCGTGCTGCCTGCGACCACGTCGCTGGAGCGTGAAGATATTGGCAGCGCCAGCAACGACGGTTTTATCATCGCCATGCCGCAGCATCTGCCGCCGTTTGCAGCTGCAAAATCGGATTACGCAATTTTTGCCGCTCTGTCGCAGCGGCTCGGTTTTGCTGACGCCTTTACGCAGGGGCGTGATGAGCGCCAGTGGCTTCAGTCACTCTATGAAGATTCCCGGCCACGCGCGGCAGCGCAGGGCATCGAACTGCCGCCCTTTGAGGCGTTCTGGTCACAGGGAGTGGTGGAGTATCCCGCGCCAGAGACGCCGCAGATCCTGCTAAAAGCGTTTCGCGATAACCCGGATTCAGCCCCGCTCAGCACGCCGTCGGGGAAAATCGAGCTTTTTTCTCAGCAGGTGGCCGATTTCGGGTATGACGAAGCGCCCGGATTTGCCTGCTGGTATGCGCCGGAATACCAGGCGCAACAGCAGGAAAAGCAGCAGTGGCCGTTGCATCTGCTCTCCAGCCAGCCACGGACCCGGTTGCATAGTCAGTACGATCATGGACGGGTCAGCCGGGCCACCAAAATTGCCGGGCGTGAGCCACTCTGGATGCATCCTGAAGATGCTGCTGCGCGCGGCATTGAGGAGAACAGCATCGTAAAAGTCTTTAACGGACGTGGCGCGCTGCTGGCGGGCGTGCATCTGACGCAGGATATCCTGCCGGGTGTCGTACAGATGTCGACCGGCGCCTGGTATGACCCGCTCGATCAGCAGGAGGGCCAGCCGCTGGATAAACACGGCAATCCCAATGTGCTGACCCAGGATAGCGGCAGTTCACGACTCGGCCAGGGGTGCAGTGCGCAGACCTGTTTTGTCGAGATTGCGCTTTATCAACAGCCTTTGCCTGAGATTACGGCATGGTTACCGCCGGCATTCGTGGCGTGGAGCGCAGAGTAATCTGCGGGTTTAAAGCCCGCGGCGTGGTGGGATATTCCCATCCGTCGCATATACATAGCAGGATTAGTTGGTAGTTAACGCATAAATGAAATGGCAGTGTAAAGCGATTCCATGCCAACAGAGTGTCAATCATGAGCGCGTTAACCACAGCAGAATTGCCGGTAATTGATTTCGCATTATTGTCAGGTAATCAACAGCAGCAGCAACAGGTCCTGGAAAAATTAAGCCAGGCCGCGCGTGATGTCGGTTTCTTCTATTTAATCAATCACGGCATCGACCGTGAACTATTAGATGAGGTTCAGCACGTCGCGCGGAAATTTTTTGCCCTGCCACAGGCGGATAAATCCGCAGTGGCGATGGCGAACTCGCCGCATTTTCGCGGCTATAACCTGGCGGGGGTTGAAATAACCCGCAGCCAGCCTGACTATCGCGAGCAGTTTGATATTGGTGCGGAACGGGAAGCGCTGCCCGTTACCGCCGATTCACCCACCTGGCAACGGATGCAGGGGCCGAATCAGTGGCCTGAAGCCTTACCTGAACTGCAAACGGTGGTCACCCGCTGGCAGCAGCAGATGACAGCGGTGGCGCTGGAGCTGCTGCGCGCCTTTGCCGGGGCACTGAATCTGCCGCGCAACGCCTTCGATAACCTCTATGGCGACTATCCCAACGAACATATCAAACTGATCCGTTATCCGGGCCGCACGGAGGGCGAATCACGCCAGGGTGTTGGCGCGCACAAAGATTCAGGCTTCCTGACGATGTTACTGCAGGACGATCAGCCGGGCTTACAGGTGGAAGTGACGCCGGACAACTGGATCGATGCCTCACCACTGCCGGGCGCGTTTGTGGTGAACATTGGCGAGCTGCTGGAGCTGGCAACCAACGGTTATCTTCGCGCAACGGTGCACCGTGTGGTGTCGCCACCGCAGAGCAGCGAGCGCTTATCCATCGCCTTTTTCCTTGGCGCGCAACTCGACGCCGTGGTGCCGATCTATCAACTGCCTCCTCAGCTGGCTGAACTGGCACAGGGACCGAGCAGCGATCCGCTTAATCCGCTGCTGCGCGAAGTGGGCTGGAACTACCTTAAAGGCCGGCTGCGTTCGCATCCGGAAGTTGCCCAGCGTTTCTACCCCGAACACAACACCCACTGATAACGATAAGAGATAAATGATGATGATTAAAAAGCGCTTTCTGGCCCTTGCCGGTCTTTCACTGCTGATTGCCCAGAGTTTACAGGCCGCGCCGCTGCGCGTAGCGGCCGATCCGCTGCCCCATGCGGAAATCCTGGAGTATGTCAAAACCCTGGATCCGAAACTGGATCTCAAAATTGTTGAGCTGAGCGGGGGCGTGAATGCCAATGAGCTGCTGGCCGCCGGGGATGTGGATGCCAACTACTTCCAGCATCTGCCTTACCTGAAAGATCAGGAGAAGGCGCTGGGGAAAACCTTTGCCGTGGCCGCCAGTGTTCACATCGAGCCGCTGGGTATCTATTCGCGGAAAGTGAAAAGTTTAGCGGCGCTACCTGAAGGGGCCAGCATTGCGGTACCGAACAATACCACTAACCTGAGCCGCGCACTCTGGCTGTTGCAGGACAAAGGGGTGATCAAACTCAACGCGCAGGGTGAAACGGGTTCGACGCTGGTGACGCCAAAAGATATCAGTGAAAACCCGAAGAAAATTAAGATCGTTGAGATTGAGTCGCCGCAACTGCCACGCTCGCTGGATGATGTGGATGCCGCAATTATCAACGGCAACTACGCGCTTGAAGCAGGTCTGACCCCATCGAAAGATGCGCTGGGACTGGAGTCTGCAGCACATAATCCCTACGCCAACCTGCTGGTAACGACGCCAGAACTGGCGAAAGATCCCCGCGTGTTACAGCTGGCGAAAGATCTGCGCTCGCCGCAGGTAGCGGAGTTTATCCGTAAAAATTATCAGGGCTCAGTGATTCCGGTTGCGGACCAGCAGCATGATTAAACTCAGTCATCTCAGCAAACAGTATCCTGGCGCATCTGCGCCAGCGTTAGACGACATCTCACTCACCATCGAAGAAGGGACCATCTTTGGCATCCTCGGTCGGAGCGGAGCGGGAAAAAGTACACTATTGCGCTGCCTCAATCGGCTGGAGAGTCCCACCAACGGCCTGATTGAAATTGACGGGCAGGATCTCGCTGCGATGAGCCTGGCGCAACTGCGTCAGCAGCGACAGCAGATGGGGATGATCTTCCAGCACTTCAATCTGCTGCATTCGCGCAACGTGCAGGACAACGTCGATCTGGCGCTGGAGATTGCCGGTGTGCCTGCGGCTGAACGCCGCGAGCGGGTCGCATCGCTGCTGAAACTGGTAGGGCTGGCCTCCTTTGCTGCGGCCTGGCCGTCGCAGCTCTCCGGTGGACAGAAACAGCGCGTCGGCATCGCCCGCGCGCTAGCCGCCCGACCCCGTTATCTGTTGTGCGATGAGGCGACCAGCGCGCTGGATCCCGAAACCACCACTTCGATTCTCGATCTGCTGGCCGATATTCAGCAGCAGCTCAATATCACCATTGTATTGATCACCCATGAAATGGCGGTGGTGAAGCGGATTTGTGACGGGGCGGCGCTACTTGAGAATGGCCAGCTGGTTGAGACCGGCAGCCTGAGCCAGATCATGGGACGTGAAGAGGGACGCCTGCGCAAAATGCTGCTGAAGGATGGCGAAGCAGACCGGGCGTTTATCGAAAAATATCAGCACGAGGCGTTAACCCGATGCGTAGCATGAGTAGTGAGCGGTTTCAGGAACTGCTGCTGAACGCCACTGGCGAAACACTGTATATGGTGTTGCTGGCGGCCCTTTTCACGGTCGCGATAGGGCTGCCGGTAGGCGTGCTGCTGTTTCTGACCCGGCCAAAAGGCATTCTGCCCAATCGCGCGATTTCACTGCTGCTGAATACGCTGGTAAATACCGGACGCGCCTTGCCGTTTGTGGTGCTGCTGATTGCGCTGATCCCCTTTACCCGTCTGCTGGTCGGCACCACGCTGGGCAGCACTGCCGCCATTGTGCCGATTACGCTGGGGGCATTTCCCTTTTTCGCCCGCATCGTGGAGAACGCGCTGGATGAGGTCGACCGCGGCCGCATAGAAGCGGTGGTATCAATGGGCGGTACCCTGTGGCATATCGTCAGCCGTGTGCTGCTGCCGGAAGCGCTTCCCGCGCTGGTGGCGGGCGTTACCCTGACGATTGTGATGTTGATTGGCTTCTCGGCGATGGCGGGCGTGGTTGGCGGTGGCGGGCTGGGCGATCTGGCGATTCGCTACGGTTATCAGCGTTTCGATAACCAAATCATGGCGGCCACCATTGTGGTGCTGCTGGCGCTTGTGATGCTTATTCAGAAACTCGGCGACCGGCTGGTACGCTCGCTGGCTTATCGTCGATAAGGGGGAACGATGTTTCGCGTGATGTCGCCGAAAGGCTATCTGCAACGGCCAGGGCTGCGGGCCGGGGTGGGAGAAATTATCCGGCCGCTTGCCTCGCATATTCACATCTTCACCTCGCCGCGGGCCTGGCAGGCGGTGAATCCTGACATGAGCATAAGTCTGGAACGGGCGGGGATCCGCTGGCAGCTCGACACCCTGACCGGTGAGTGTACCGATGCGGCGATTGCTGCCCTGCAACAGCAGGTGCAGACGCACGGCGCTACCCTGATTCTGGCAGTCGGCGGCGGGCGGGTTCTGGACTGCGCCAAAGCGGTCAATGATGCGCTGCCGGATATCCGGCTGGTTAACTTCGCCACGCTGGCCGCCACCTGTGCCGCCTGGTCTCCGCTGGCGATTATCTATGATGAGCGCGGCGGCCATCTGCGCAGCCAGCCGCTTAATGCCATGCCGGAGCGGATTCTGGTGGACAGCGAGGTTATCGCCCGCAGCGAGGTACGTTATCTGCGGGCCGGGATCGTGGATGCGCTGGCCAAATGGTTTGAATTTGAGCCTTATCAGCGACAGACGCCGCACCAGCTGGCGCTGGATCTTAAAGTCGCAGCCGCCTGGCAGGCGGTGACGGTGCTGAAACGCTGGGGAGACACGGCAGTGGCCGATAACATCAGGCAGCAGGTCACCCCGGCGCTGGAGAAAGTGATTGAAGCCAACATTATGCTGGCGGGGCTGGCTAACAGTATTCAGGATGAGATGGCAACCCCCGGTTTTGCCCATATCATCCACGATCGCCTGACTCACCAGCCAGAGCTGCATCACTGGCTGCATGGTGAAAAGGTCGGTTTCAGCTTGCTGGTACAATCCTGGATTGAACAGCAGGGTAAGCAGGTGGAGCCTGAACTGCTGGCGCTGCTGCGCCGTTTCCACTCGCCTCTGACGCTGCCTGCGGCGATTAACGCGGACAGGATGAGACAGATTGCGCAGCAGATCCATTTCCCCTCCGCCAGCCTGGCGCACCTTCCCTTTACGTTCGATCACCCTCTGCTGGAGCAGGCCTTGCTGGCGACTTCTGCGTTTAAACAGTAAGTGCGGTCAGCGAATCGATCAACGGTCGCCGCTTGCTAACCTACCAATAGTAACTTACCTTTAGTAGCTTAATGGCTAATCAGGTAAGGTGACGACGATGCATGCATTAATAGTGACTTCCCATCCCAATCAGGACGCTCACACCCATCGCGTGGCGGACCAGCTGGCGCAGGGCATTATCGCGACAGGCCACCATACAGCTGAAAAGGCCGATCTGGCGGCAGAAGGGTTTGATCCACGTTTTACGCTCAGCGATCACAGACATTTCAACGGTCTGGCACCGACGCCGCCCGATGTGCTGGCAGAACAGCAGCGGCTGGATCGTGCCGATGCACTGGTGCTGGTCTATCCGGTCTACTGGTGGTCATTTCCGGCACAGCTTAAAGGCTGGATAGACCGCGTTTTCATCGCGGGCTGGGCCTTTGATGAGCAGGATGGCCATATCGTAAAACGCCTCGGCCATCTTCCCGTGCATCTGCTTGCGATTGGCGCGGCTGACAACCGAACCTTTCTGCGGCGCGGCTATTTCGCCAGCATGCGGAATCAGATTGATCACGGCATCTTTGACTATTGCGGTGCGCCGGTGGTGACCAGTGAACTGTTGCTTAGCGGCGATGAAGGTTATCCTGAGTCACACTATCAGCTGGCGCATCAACTGGGCCAGCGTCTGTTCGCCCATCAGGAAAAACATGACCGTTGAAAAAACACCCCGTAAGCGTCTGTCACGCGAAGCACGACGCAGGCAGTTGTCAGACGTCGCGTGGCAGATAATGCAAACCGAAGGCAGCGAGGCACTGACGCTGGCCAGAGTCGGCGATGCGGCGGGGGTCAGTAAACCGGTGGTTTATGACCACTTCACCACCCGTCATGGATTGCTGGCGGCATTGTATGACGATTTTGATCGCCGCCAGACCGAAAAGATGGAAGCGGCGATGAATGCCGCGCCGATGGTGATGCAACAAAAAGCGGAAGTGCTTGCGGCCTGTTATGTGGATTGTGTGATGACGGAAGGGCGTGAGATTCCGGAGTTGCTGTCAGCGCTCAGCACCTCACCGGAACTGGCTGCCGTCAAACGCCACTATCAGCTCGACTTTATCGCCCGCTGTCAGCGCTGGTTTGTCCCTCTGGCAGGCAGCAGCGGTATTCCGGAAGCAGGCATGTGGGGCTTGCTGGGGGGCGCGGATGCCATCGCAGGTGCGGTGGCACGCGGCGATGTCAGCAAACGGGAAGGAGAACAGGCGATCACTGCCATGGTCGTGGCGCTGGTGGCAGGCAGCCGTGCGTCGGAATCGGATTAGCATAAAAAAGGCGGCCCGCAGGCCGCCGAATCCTTCAACCACAACAGGCGTTGTGTAAGTAGTGGCAACGTACAATGATGATCGTTTTAGCCTTTCACCCCGCCTGCGGTTAAACCGCTCACCAGCCAGCGCTGCGCCAGCAGGAAAACCAGGGTGATCGGAATCGCGGAGAGCACCGCCGCAGCGGCGAAATCGCCCCACAGATAGTTCTGCGGATTGAGGTACTGCTGCATCCCGACCGCCAGGGTGTAGCTGTTTACATCGCGCAGCAGCAGCGAGGCGACCGGCACTTCAGTCACCGCGGCGATAAACGCCAGAATAAACACCACCGCCAGAATCGGCACCGACAGCGGCAGCAGCACCAGCCGGAACGCCTGCCACGGCGTTGCGCCATCCAGCGCGGCGGCCTCTTCCAGTGACCCGTCGATAGTTTCGAAATAGCCTTTGATAGTCCAGACATGCAGCGCGATACCGCCCAGATAGGCGAATATCACCCCACCGTGGGTATTCAGCCCTATAAAAGGCAGATACTGACCGAGACGATCAAACAGGGCATAGAGCGCCACCAGCGACAGCACCGCCGGGAACATCTGGAAAATCAGCATTCCTTTTAGCAGGCTGGCACGGCCGGTAAAGCGCATACGGGCAAAGGCATAGGCGCAGGTGGTAGAGAGCGCCACGATGCCCAGCGCACTGATTGCCGCAATCTTGATCGAGTTCCATAACCAGAGCAGCACCGGGAAGGGCGGCGGTGTCACCCGGCCATCCGCATGTTCCACGCTGAAACCCAGCGCCAGACGCCAGTGCTCCCACGAGATCTGCTCCGGGATCAGGCTGCCGGTGGCGAAGTTCCCGGCACGCAGCGAAATCGCAATCACCATCAGCAGGGGAAAGAGAATCGCCGCGATAAATAACAGCAGCAGCAGATGCGTGGTGAACAGACGCAGCCGTTGCGATTTCGGTTGTACCATAGCCATAACAACTCCTCTGAGCCTGGTCCCTCAGGCTATTTTATTTGTCAGTCTGACCCCGGGCAGTGCTCACAATCCTCACCTCCCAGGTTGCGGTTGTTCCACGCTCTTCGCGTCCGGACTGCCTGCAACCATGACGCCAGTCGGGCCAGGCGCTTAGTCGAATTTCATTCGCGAGGCTTTCAGGTTAATCACCGCCAGCGCACCTACCAGCAGGAAGATCAGCGTGGCGATAGCGGCGGCCAGCCCAAAGTCCTGCCCGCCGCCGCCCTCAAAGGCGATGCGCCAGGTGTAGTTCACCAGCAAATCGGTGTAACCGGCTGGCGTGGTGGTGCCGAGGCGATCCGGCCCGCCGTTGGTGAGTAACTGCACCAGCACAAAGTTATTAAAGTTAAAGGCAAAGCTGGCGATCATCAGCGGCATCAGTGGTTTCAGCAGCAGCGGCAGAGTAATCAGAAAGAAGTTCTGCAGCGGTCCCGCACCGTCCATCGCCGAGGCTTCATAGAGATCGTCCGGAATCGCCTTCAGCAGGCCCATGCAGAGGATCATCATGTAGGGGTAGCCGAGCCAGGTATTGACGATAATCAGCATGGCGCGCGCCAGCGTCGGGTCACTGAACCAGGCGGGCTTCACGCCAAACAGCGCGCTGAGCATCACGTTGATTTCACCAAAGCTCTGGTTGAACAGTCCTTTGAAAATCAGGATCGAGATAAACGCCGGCACGGCATAGGGCAGAATCAGCATTACCCGATAGACCGCTTTGCCGCGCAACGCCTCCCACTGCACCAGACAGGCCAGCACCATGCCCACCGCGACGGTCAGCACCACGGTGATCAGCGAGAAGAGTAGCGTCCAGCCAAATATCGCCAGGAACGGCTTCTGAATCCCTTCGTCAGTAAACACCCGCACGAAGTTTTTCCAGCCGGTATTCACGGTAAAGCCGGGACTCAGGGTTTCGTTCGCCCAACTGCCGTCGGCGTTAATCGCCTGGTAGAAACCAGTCTGCGGATTAGCACGATAGCGCGCGTTACTCTGCTGGTTGATCAGCTCATCCTGCACACCCACCCGATAGAGCGGCTGGGTGCCGGAGAACTGGCGCAGCGAACTCATCCGCAACTGACGACCATCCGGCAGTTCCGCCCGGATCTGGCTCAGTGCCTGACGATGGGTCGTGATCGCTCTGAAGTTCGCCCGTTCACCTGAAGGTGGTGCGGCAGGGGCCATTTTCAGTGTCTGTTCAGCGCCAAACTGAAACGGCGGTGAAACATAGTCTTTGCCATCATTCAGCACCAGCTGCCAGCGATCGCCGGCCGGGAACAGAGAAAAACTGACTGCTTCACCCGACTGGAAGGTGCGGCCCAGCAAAACCTGCTGCGCCCGTTCAAAGGTGAGCTGGTTGCTGCTGCTGTAGTTGGTAAAGGCAATGGCAATCGTGCAGGCGAGAGGGAACAGTACAAACAGCGCCATTCCCGCTACGCCGGGATAGACATAACGCCACGCATAGGCGCGACGGTTAGCAAAAATCCACAGTCCGGTCGCACTGAGGATCAGCGTCAGCAGCGCAAACAGATATTCGCCCTGCGCGTACATCAGCACCAGCAGATAGCCGACCAGCAGACAGCAGATCCCGATGAGAACGCTTTTCAACAGCACACTGCGCGTTTTCGGTTTTCCTGACATGATGCGGTTTTCCTTAACGGTCACTCAAGCCGGGTTGCCCCGGCTGCAAGGGGAGAATTACTTCTTCAGACGGGCCTGAGCATCTTTCAGTGCGGCGTCGACGCTCTGACGACCGCCCAGCGCGTTCAGGGTAGCGGTGCGCATCGCATACCAGAATGCCGCCATCTGCGGGATATTCGGCATGATGTCACCCTGACGGGCGTTGTTCATGGTGGCGGCGATACGCGAATCTTTTTCCAGCGTCTGCTGGAAAGATTTCAGCGCCACAGCACCCAGCGGCTTATCTTTGTTGACCGCATCCAGACCGGTGTCAGTCAGCAGATAATTCTCCAGGAACTCTTTCGCCAGCTCTTTGTTAGGACTGGCGGCGTTGATCCCGGCACTCAGCACGCCGACAAAGGCTTTCGACGGTTTACCGTTCAGGGTTGGCAATTCGGTGACGCCATAGTCGATGCCGCTTTTGTCGAGGTTGCCCCACGCCCACGGACCATTAATGGTCATGGCGGTTTCGCCCTTGTTAAAGGCGGCCTCAGCAATCGAATAATCGGTGTCCGCATTCAGGGTTTTGGCTTTAACCTGATCGACCAGGAACTGCATGCCCGCTTTAGCTCCGGCGTTATCGACGCCGACATCCTTCACGTCATAATGTCCGTCGGTGAGCTTAAAGGCGTAAGCCCCGCCTGCGGCCAGCAGCGGCCAGGTGAAGTAGGGTTCCTGCAGGTTAAACATGATGGCGCTTTTGCCTTTGGCGCGCAGTTGCTTGTCGAGACCGGCGATCTCTTCCCAGGTTTTTGGCGGGGTCGGCAGCAGCTTTTTGTTGTAGATCAGTGACAGCGACTCAACGGAAATCGGGTAGCCAATCAGCTTGCCGTCAAAGCGCACCGCGTCCCAGGTGAACGGGAAAATCTTCTCGCGGAAGCTGGCATCCGGCGTGATCTCAGCCAGCAGGCCGGACTGCGCGTAGCCGCCGAAACGGTCATGTGCCCAGAAGATAATATCCGGGCCATCGCCGGTCGCTGCGACCTGCGGATACTTCTCTTCCATTTTGTCAGGATGTTCGACCGTAACTTTGATGCCGGTCTCCTGCTCAAATTTCTTACCCACTTCGGCAAGGCCGTTGTAGCCCTTGTCACCGTTGATCCAGATGACCAGTTTACCTTCCTCAATTTTTGCCATCGCGCTGGCCGAAAAGAGCACGGCAGAGAGGGCAGAAAGGGCCAGAATTCTTGCTCCGGTTTTCATCGTCATAAATCCATCCTGTTAGCGGAAGTGGTGAATGCTGTACCGGCATCATTGTGCTTATCCGCCACGGCTTCTCATCCTCCTCTGCTCTACGCCCCTCGGCCTGCCGCTGTGATCGCGCTGGCAAAAAGCCCCTCAAGCGGGCGCTTACGCGGCAAAAATTCCTGCGGGTCTGCGTTAGCGATCACAAAAAAGCGCGTCAGCGTGCGGGCCGCGGCGTCAGCCCGCGTTTCTCCTCCTCCCGCCTCCTCCCCCAGCGGAATGCATTGCGGTGGAGGATGTTACCGTCAGTTTCCTCTCGCATAGTGAGCCCCGGAACTCGTCTGCCGCTGGGCAGACACGACTATGCAGCTAAGAGGGAAGGGATCATGGCGAGCGTTGTGTTACGCAATGTCACGAAAGCCTGGGGCGATACGGTGGTGTCGAAAGATATCGATCTCACTATTCGTGAAGGGGAATTTGTTGTTTTCGTCGGCCCATCAGGCTGTGGCAAATCGACGCTGCTGCGCATGATTGCCGGACTGGAGACCATCACCAGCGGCGAGCTGTTAATCGGCGACCGGCGCATGAATGAAGTGCCACCCGCCGAACGCGGCATCGGCATGGTGTTTCAGTCCTATGCGCTCTATCCCCATCTGTCGGTGGCGGAGAACATGTCTTTTGGCCTCAAACTGGCCGGGGTGAAAAAAGCGGAGATCCAGCAGCGGGTTAATCAGGTGGCGGAGATTCTGCAACTGGCGCATCTGCTCGATCGTCGGCCTAAAGCTCTCTCTGGCGGGCAGCGTCAGCGCGTGGCGATTGGCCGCACGCTGGTGGCGGAACCGCGCGTCTTCCTGCTGGATGAACCACTGTCGAACCTTGACGCCGCGCTGCGCGTTCAGATGCGCATTGAGATCTCCCGTCTGCATAAGCGCCTGAAGCGCACCATGATTTACGTGACCCACGATCAGATCGAAGCGATGACGCTGGCCGACAAAATCGTGGTGCTGGATGCCGGACGCATTGCGCAGGTCGGCAAGCCGCTTGAGCTGTACCACTATCCCGCCAACCGCTTTGTCGCCGGATTTATCGGCTCACCAAAAATGAATTTCCTGCCGGTCAAAGTGACCGCCACCGCCATCGATCAGGTTCAGGTGCGGCTGCCGAATCAGCAGCTGGTCTGGCTGCCGGTTGACAGCGCCGGTGTGCAGGTCGGCAGCAACATGTCACTGGGTATTCGCCCGGAACATCTGCTCTCCAGCGATATCGCCGACGTCACCCTGGAAGGGGAAGTGCAGGTGGTGGAACAGCTGGGGCATGAAACACAGATCCACATCGAGATTCCCGCTATCCGTCAGAACCTGGTTTACCGCCAGGAGGACGTCGTGCTGGTAAAAGAGGGCGCCATCCTCGGTATTGGCCTGCCGCCCGAGCGTTGTCACCTGTTCCGCGAGGACGGGAGCGCGTGCCGCAGGCTGTATCAGGAGCCGGGTGTATAGCCCTGCCAAAAACAATAAAAGCAATGACCTCAGGAGATAGAAAATGTTAACTCTGCGCAAACTTCCCATCGCCGTTGCCGTCGCGGTGGGAACCCTCTCCGCCCCGACGATGGCGGTTGATTTTACCGGTTACGCCCGTTCCGGCATTGGCTGGACCGGCAGCGGTGGTGAACAGCAATGTTTCCAGGCCACCGGTGCCCAAAGTAAATACCGTCTGGGCAACGAATGTGAAACCTACGCCGAACTGAAATTAGGCCAGGAAGTGTGGAAAGAGGGCGACAAAAGCTTCTATTTCGACACCAACGTGGCTTACTCCGTGGCACAGCAGAATGACTGGGAAGCCACATCGCCCGCCTTCCGTGAAGCCAACGTAAAAGGTAAAAACCTGATCGACGCGCTGCCAGGCTCTACCATCTGGGCCGGTAAGCGTTTCTATCAGCGTCATGACGTCCATATGATCGACTTCTACTACTGGGATATTTCCGGTCCGGGTGCCGGTCTGGAAGATGTCGATCTCGGCTTCGGTAAACTCTCTTTCGCCGCAACCCGTTCATCTGAAGCGGGCGGCTCTTACACCTTCTCCAGCGATCGTATCCGTGACTTCGCCACCAGTACTGCCAACGACGTGTTTGATGTGCGTCTGGCCGGTCTGGAAACCAACACCAACGGCGTGCTGGAGCTGGGTGTCGATTACGGTCGTGCCAACGCCCGTGACGACTATCGTCTGGAAGAGGGTGCCTCTAAAGATGGCTGGATGTTCACTGCTGAACATACCCAGAGCATGCTGAAGGGCTACAACAAATTCGTGTTGCAGTATGCCACCGATGCGCTGACCTCTCAGGGCAAAGGCGTGCCGCAGGGCACCAGCCTCAATAACAATGGTGACATGTACCGCATCCTCGACCACGGTGCGATCTCGCTGGCCGAACGCTGGGATCTGATGTACGTCGCTATGTACCAGAACATCGATCTGGACAACAACCGCGGCACCGAGTGGTACACCGTGGGTGTGCGTCCGATGTACAAATGGACGCCGATTATGAGCACGTTGCTGGAACTGGGCTACGACAACGTCAAATCACAGCAGGCTAACGAGCGCAACGGCCAGTACAAAGTGACGCTGGCGCAGCAGTGGCAGGCGGGCGACAGCATCTGGTCACGTCCGGCTCTGCGTCTGTTCGCGACCTACGCCAAATGGGATGAAAAGTGGGGTTACAACAAAGATAACTCAGGCGATCTCACCACCTTCGCCTCTGCGGACACCAGCGGCAACGGCATCCTGACCAACAGCCGTGGTAAAGACGATGAAGTGACCTTCGGCGCGCAGATGGAAATCTGGTGGTAAGCCAGCACCTTTTCTGACAGGCGCGCCTGCGCCTGATGGATCTCTTTGGTCGCGGTGTGCCATTGCCTGGTTCACGCCGCGACCTGCAATAAGGTAGACATAATGAAAATGAAAAAACTGGCTGCACTCTGCCTGAGTGCGGCGTTACTGACAGGACACGCGCTTCCCGCCCTGGCGGATGTCAATCTGGTGCCGCAGGATCTCTCGTCCGCACCGGTCGTGGCACCCGAGACACTGCAACGCCTGAGCTGGCAACCGCTGGCTGCTTCTCAGACACAGACCACAAAACTCGCTAACAGCGGACAGATGCTGAATGCGCCACACATTGCCGGTCCGGTCGCGGCCTACAGTCTGCCCGCCAATATCGGCGAACTGACGCTGACGCTGAGCAGTGAAGTGGCGAACGGTCAGGTTTTCGCGCCGAACGTGCTGGTGCTGGATGAAAACCTGCGTCCCGCGGCCTGGTTCCCCAGCCGCTACTTTACCTATCAGAAGCCGGGCGTGATGGCGGCAGATCGACTGGAAGGGGTGATGAAATTAACCCCGGCGCTGGGTCAGCAAAAAATCTACCTGCTGGTGTTCACCACCGACAGCGATCTGACACAAACCACCACGCTGCTTGACCCGGCCAAGGCCTACGCCCAGGGCACCGGTCATGCGGTACCGGATATCCCCGATCCCGTCGCCCGCCACAGCCGGGAAGGCACGATCAAGCTGAAGATGCAGACCAGCTCCGGCTCATCCATTCTGGTCGGGCCGCTGTTTGGTTCATCCGGCCCGAGCGCGGTGACCGTCGGCAACACCGCACCTGCGGCAGCGTACAGCGCAGCACCGGCGCCTGCACCCGCCGCAGCGCCCGCGCCAAAAGCCCGTGCGGAACCGATCATGAGCGACACCGAGAGTTACTTTAACCAGAAGATCAGACAGGCGGTGAACAGCGGTAATATCGATAAGGCGTTGAAACTGCTGGATGAAGCCGAGCGGCTGGGTTCCACCTCTGCACGGCAGACCTTTATCAGTAGTGTTAAAGGCAAGGGGTGAAGCTGCCCCGACAATACTGATGTTGTTCCATCTGGTGCGCTGCGGCGCACCTTTTTTTGTTGCAGAGATCCTGATTGCATGATTTTTTTGCGTGGTTTTACGCATTGCGTAAGTCATGCTGTGGGCAATAGCGTTTGATGAATATAGGCTAACTAAGCTGTTTCAGGGATGACTTTTCTGGAGGCTATATGCGAAGTTACACGACAACACAGGCCCGAAAATATCTTGCTGAAATCATGGATATCGTGAGGGCGGGTGAGCCTGTGATTATCACCCGCCGGGGCGGCTCTGCTGCTGTGCTTATCAGTCGCGAAGAGTTTGATGTCTGGCAGGAAATAAAACAGGGCGCCAATTTTTCAGGCGATACGGAAAAGCATAATCAGAAACTTTTAATGAAGACTTAGTAACAAAACATTCGCTCTTATCGCGATCAATGCATTTGCATTACCAATGTAACTGCATCACTGCTGACTTATCCTGGTTAATAATAGTGAGAATCCACGATGGGAACTCTGACTCATGCAAACATCTCTCTGCGTGCTTCATCAAAACTGACAGCCCGCGGACAGACCACCATCCCTGCCGCAGTTCGTGATGCGATGAATCTGCAACCTGGTGAGAATATCGAATACGCTGTTCTGCCGGGCGGCAAAGTCCTTATTACCCGTCAGGAAACGGTGGCTGATGATGATCCAGTGAAGGCGAGCTTTCTGAGTTTTCTTCCTGCTGACAGGCGCAACACGGCTGCAAATATTAAAATGCTGGATCGAGGATTATTAACTCGCATTACATCGTTGACCGAAGGTATGGACGTTGATTTGGATGCTCCACTCATGGACGATGAGTAATTAAGTATGGAAGACAGCACGGTTATAAATGGATGGCACGTTTATGTTCCTCCCTGTTTTGAATCGCAGCTGAATGCGCTGACCAATGAAGTGGAGTTACTCAGGGCTAAATATCCTGAAAGTTACCAGCGAAAAGCGACGACGAAGCTTTTAGCCGCTGTGTTTAAAGTTATCAATAGTGAGATTTGCGCCGATCCACATCAGGCAAAGTTTCGCCAGGGCGATACGCTGGGAGAACAAAATAAGCATTGGTTCCGTGCAAAGTTTTTGATGCAGTATCGTTTGTTCTTTAGATTCAGCGAGCAACATAAAACCATCATTCTTGCATGGATGAATGACGCTGAGACCAAACGTGCTTATGGCAGTAAGCGTGACGCCTATAAAGTATTTTCAGGAATGTTGCATAACGGCTATCCACCTGACGACTGGGCATTGCTGTTAAAGCAATCTCAGGATTGGGCGAATACAAATTCGGAATATCCATAAATCCTGAAAAATATCCGGTTAGTGTTTTTAGACGCTCGTGCTCAGGGTGATCTTTTCACTGTTGAGAGGTGCTGATTACAGTAGCAGAGTGCGAGCCGTTGCCGGCCCGCACGCTGTAATAACTGAAAATTATGTAAAACAGGCTGCGTGAGACACGAGTCTGAGTCGCGCGTTAACCTTCAATTGCGCAGTAGTCGCTTCCGGCGTGCCGTCAGATCACGCAGCAGCGTGTCAGTGGCAGGATCGCTGAACAGCGTTTCCAGCGTGGCGCTGAGCTTGCGTCGCCAGTTCGGATATTCATCGCTGGTGCCCGGAATATTGACCGGCGCCGCCATATCCAGCCAGTCCTCCGGTTGCAGTCCCAGCAGGGCGCTGTGACTGTCAGCCAGATAGCGCTGCATCGCCCGGTTTAATGCCTTGCTCATGCCGGTGCGACGTGCATCGCGTCCGGCACGTTTCGGCAGGGCACCAACGCGATGCAGACTCTGCAGCAGCGCCTGCTTCGCCCGCAGCCGATCCTGATACAGCCCGGCCAGCACCACCTTGTCGGGATAGAGGCCGAGTTGTGCGCCGGTGGTCAAATCATCGCTCTGCCACCAGCCACGCAGCGTCGGAAGATCGTGAGTGGTCGCGACCGCCATTGCCTGCCGTGGCCATTCGGCGGGCGGACGAAAACGCTGGCCTGACTCCTGCTCAAAATAGAGCACCTTATAGGAGTAGACCCCGCCATCGCGCAGCTTATCGACAATCGCTTCCGGCACGGTACCGAGATCTTCACCAATTACCATGCAGCGATGACGCTGACTTTCCAGCGCCAAAATCGCCAGCAGATCGTCGATGGGATAGTGCACGTAGGCACCGTGCATGGCACGCTCACCGGCCGGAATCCACCACAGCCGCATTAGCGCCATCACATGGTCAATGCGCAGTGCGCCGCAGTGGCGCATGTTGGCGCGCAGCAGGGCGATCCATGGCTCCCAGGCGCGCTGACGCATCACCTGCGGATCCATGGGCGGCAATCCCCAGTCCTGGCCGCGCGGGCCGAGAATATCGGGCGGCGCACCGATGCTGGCATCCATGCAGTAGAGATCGCGCTCGCTCCAGGTCTCTGCGCCACCCTGCGCAACACCCACCGCCAGATCGCGGTAAAGGCCAATCGGCATCTGCTGCTGCTGGCAGATGTCCCAGCTGTCGGCAAACTGCTTCGCGGCCAGCCACTGCAGCCAGAGCCAGAAGCGCACCTGATCGGCGTGCTGTTGCAGGAAGGCCTGCACGGCCGGACTGCCGGGATCCTGCAACGCCTCCGGCCACACCGGCCAGCCCCAGCGCTCACTATCCTGCGCTATCTGATCGGCGTGCAGCGCATCAAACAGCGCCTGATGCTGAAGACTCTCGCCTCCTTCACGTATAAATCTATTAAACGCCTGCACCTCGGGATCGCTGGCGTCACGCTGAGTAAACTGCGGCCACGCCAGCCTCAGCGCGTCAATTTTCAGCCGGGTCACCGCCGCATAATCGACCCATTCTGCTGCGCGAGCCTGCTCCAGCGCCTGCTCTGTTTCCGGACGATGCCACCAGGCCTGAGCGGCAGCGCTCTGCCGGAAATCAGCGACTGCGCCCACGTCGATGTAGAGCACATTAAGCCAGCGCCGGGACGAGGGGCTGTAAGGGCTGGCACTCTCCGGGCTGGAGGGAAACAGCGCATGGATAGGGTTAAGACCGATAAACGCGCCGCCGCGTGCAGCGACCTCCGGCAGCATCCGACGCAGATCGCCAAAGTCGCCTATTCCCCAGTTCTCCGCCGAGCGCAGGGTATAGAGCTGCACGCAGGCGCCCCATAATGACTCACCTGCCAGCAGGGCCGGGGGTTCATAACAGCGGGCCGGGGCAATTATTATCCGGCACGACCACTGCTGCGCACCCTGTTGCAGCGTCAGCTCATGATAGCCTTCAGGCAGCGGCGGCAGATGCAGCGGCTGAGCGGGCTGGCAGCGACCTGAGCTGATTTCACCCGCTTCACTGGTGAGATGCCAGTGGGCATCGTCAGCGAGCTGTGGCGACAGGCTCAGAAGATCGCCGCTGCGAAAAATCACCACCGGTGGCAGCGGCGTGCTCAGCGGATGGGAAGGCTGCATCACCGCCAGCAAACGCTGGCGGGTCAGGGTCGGGATCGCCTGTGGCTTGCCGTGAGCATTGATATACTCAGCGGCGATGCCCGCCCGGGAGAAATCGTCCATAACCGGATCTGTTTTCATGGCGTTCCTTAGCGTTTCGCTTGCCAGATGCGCTGCTGGTAATCGCGGATAGCGCGATCGGAGCTGAACATGCCACAGCGTGCGGTATTGAGGATGGTGGCACGTGTCCAGGCCTCCTGATCGCTCCACAGCGCTTCTACCTGCGCCTGTGCGTCAAGGTAGGGCTGGAAGTCAGCCAGTACCAGATAAGGATCACCGCCTTCCGGGCCGAGACTCTGCAACATCGCATCAAAGGCGTGGCAGTCGCCCTGGCTGAAGGTGCCATCTTCCAGCGCCAGTAAGACCTGATTGAGCTGCGGATCTTTCTTGCGCCACTGCGCTGGGGCATAACCGTCTGCTTTTAAAGCCACCACCTGTTCCACGGTATGCCCGAAGATAAAGATGTTCTCGCTGCCAACCTGCTCAGCGATCTCGACGTTCGCTCCATCCAGTGTGCCGATGGTCAGTGCGCCGTTCAGCGCCAGTTTCATATTTCCGGTGCCGGACGCTTCTTTACCGGCGGTGGAGATCTGCTCAGAAAGGTCGGCGGCGGGAATCAGCCGCTCGGCGACGGAGACGTTGTAATCGGGAATAAACACGACTTTCAGCCGGTCACCGATGCGGGGATCCTGATTGATCACCTCGGCCACTTTGTTGATGGCATAGATGATGTTTTTCGCCAGTGCATAGCCGGGCGCGGCTTTGGCACCAAACAGCACCACGCGCGGCGTCCGGTTAGCCTGCGGATCGGTGACCAGCGTCTGCCACAGCGCAATGATGTGCAGCAGGCTCAGATGCTGGCGTTTGTACTCATGCAGTCGTTTGATCTGTACGTCAAACAGCGCGGTAGGGTCAATCTCAATGCCGGTCCGCTGTTTCACCCAGTGCGCCAGCGCGACTTTGTTCTGCTGCTTGATGGCGCGATATTCCGCGCAGAAGGCGGCGTCATCCGCAAAGGCTTCCAGCCCCTGCAAGGCATCGAGATCGTTCAGCCAGGGTTTTTGCAATGTCCGGGTGATCAGCGCACTAAGCGCCGGGTTGCACTGATTGATCCAGCGGCGCGGCGTAATGCCGTTGGTCACGTTGTGGAATTTCTCCGGCCACATCTGGTGATATTCCGGGAAGAGATCCTGCACCACCAGTTTCGAGTGCAGCGCCGCCACACCGTTGACCGCGAACCCGCTGGTGACGCAGAGGTTTGCCATCCGCAGCTGGTTATTATGCACCAGCGCCAGTCTGGCCCACTTCGCTTCATCGTCCGGCCAGCGCGCGGTGACAGCCGTTTTTAGCTGCGCGTTCAGGGTATTGATGATCATCATATGGCGCGGCAGCAGGCTGCGCACCAGACGCACATCCCAGCACTCCAGCGCTTCC
Organism: Pantoea sp. XAF26B01_ASV70; assembly: GCF_054512635.1. Classification (NCBI taxonomy): domain Bacteria; kingdom Pseudomonadati; phylum Pseudomonadota; class Gammaproteobacteria; order Enterobacterales; family Erwiniaceae; genus Pantoea; species Pantoea sp. XAF26B01_ASV70. The sequence goes on along the minus strand of NZ_JBTNCJ010000002.1, from coordinate 339,073 downwards.
GGCATCAGGGTGTGATTGGTGTAGGCAAAAGTGTGCTGTGTGATCTGCCAGGCGCGATCCCAGCTCAGCTGATGCTCATCCAGCAGCAGACGCATCAGCTCCGGGATGGCCAGCGTCGGATGGGTGTCATTAAGCTGGATCACTTCATGATCGGCCAGGGTTTCGATGCTGCGGCCGGCCCGATGATGGCGACGCAGAATGTCAGCCAGCGCACAGGCGCACTGAAAATATTGCTGCATCAGACGCAGTTTTTTACCGTTCTGATGATTGTCATTGGGGTAGAGCACTTTAGTCAGTTTTTCAGCATCAATACCCTGTTGTTCAGCGCGCAGAAAGTCGCCGTCGTTAAAGCGACTGAGGTTAAACGGCTGGGCATGTTTCGCCTGCCATAGACGCAGTGGCTGGCTGATACCATTCTGATAACCCACCACCGGCAGATCCCAGGCTTCGCCGAGCAGTTCAAACGCCGGTTGCCACTGTGGCTGACCCGCAACCGTCACCACTTTACCGCCCAGCCCGACCCGCACGTTAAGCGCGGCGTTGTGGTTAAACCACGGATAGCGGTCGCGCTGCCAGTCATCCGGGCCTTCAATCTGCGCGCCCTGTTCGAAGCGCTGGCGGAACAGACCGTACTGATAGTTCAGACCGTAGCCCGTAGCGGGCTGACCCACATTCGCCATGGAATCCAGGAAACAGGCTGCCAGGCGACCCAGGCCGCCATTACCCAGCGCCGGATCCGTTTCGGTTTCCAGCACGTCAGTGAGTGAGATCTCCCAGGCGGCCAGGGCCTCGTTGACCGGGTCATACCAGCCCAGGTTCAGCAGGTTGTTGCCGGTCAGGCGACCGATCAAAAACTCCATCGACAGATAGTTAACATGGCGCAGTTCTGTCGGGGCCGGGGGAGCAGGCTGCGCGACCAGCATATCGGCCAGCGCACCGCTGAGTGCCTGCCACCACTGTGTCGTGGTCATCTCCTGCGCATCGCGCAGGCCAAAACGCTGCCACTGACGGGTCAAGGCAGCATTGAACTGAATCGGGTTGAAATCGGGCTGTGTCATGGTTGATGTCCTGTGAAAACGGAAAATGGATCAATGTGGCGACAGTTTGCCCGCGCGGAAACCCTCGCTCATCCTCCTGCAAAAAATTAGCGGAGGAGGATGGGGAGGGTGGAGAGGATGAGGCTAATCCGAAATCGTTGAAGGAGTGTGATTGCGCACGCTTTTGTAAAGTTTAATTAATGGGTTTGCTTGCATTCATCTGACGAAATGCTGAACCTGTGTAAGGAATAATTACGAAGCGTAAAATAATGATGCGCTCGACAAATGGAGAAACGCGCGCCCATGTTAATACCCGCTAAACTCAGCCGCCCGGTGCGTCTTGAAGGCACTGTGATTCGGGAGAGATTGCTGCAAAAACTCACCGCTGCCGGTAACTATCGGCTGGTGCTGGTCACCAGTCCGGCGGGCTACGGTAAAACCACACTGGTGTCGCAGTGGGCGGCAGGGAAAAGCGATCTGGGGTGGGTTTCTTTAGATGAGGGCGATAATCAGCCGGAGCGTTTTGCCGATTACCTGATCGCTGCACTGCAACAGGCCACCCACAGTGGCTGTCCGCGCAGTGAGCTGCTGGCCCAGAAGCGGCAGTATGTGAATCTCAATGCCCTGTTTTCTCAGCTCTTTATCGAGCTGGTGGAGTGGCAGCAGCCTCTGTGGCTGATCGTTGATGACTACCATCTGATTACCAATCCGGTGATCCACGACGCGATGCGCTTTTTCCTGCGCCATCAGCCTGAAAATCTGACGCTGATTCTGATGTCACGTAATCTGCCGCAACTCGGTATCGCCAACCTGCGGGTGCGTGAGCAACTGATTGAGCTGGGCAGCCAGCAGCTGGCTTTTACCCACCAGGAGGCGCGACAGTTTTTTGACTGCCGACTGGCGGCCCCGCTGGAAAGCGAAGAGAGCAGCCGACTCTGTGATGATGTAGCGGGCTGGGCTACGGCGCTGCAACTGATCGTACTGTCGGCGCGACAGGGGGCCAGTTCGGCTCAGCATTCCGCCCGGCGTCTCTCTGGCATTAATGCCAGCCACCTCTCCGATTATCTTGTTGAAGAAGTCCTGGATAACGTCGATCTGCCTACCCGTCATTTCTTACTGAAAACCGCGCTGCTGCGTTCAATGAACGATGAACTGATCGCCTGTGTCACCCGCGAAGAGAACGGCCAGATGCGGCTGGAAGAGATTGAGCGTCAGGGTCTGTTTCTGCAGCGCATGGACGATTCCGGCTGCTGGTTCAGCTACCATCCGCTGTTTGGTAACTTCCTGCGTCAGCGCTGCCAGTGGGAACTGGCGGCGGAACTGCCTGCGCTGCATCGGGCTGCGGCAGAGAGCTGGATGGCGCAGGGATTTCCCGGCGAGGCGATTCATCATGCGCTCGCCTCTGGCGACGCTACCATGCTGCGGGACGTGCTGCTGAAGCACGCCTGGACGCTGTTTAATCAGAGCGAGCTGCCACTGCTGGAGAACTCCCTGAAAGCACTGCCGTGGGAGATGATGCTGGAAAATCCAATGCTGGTACTGCTGCAGGCGTGGCTGATGCAGAGTCAGCATCGCTTCTCCGAAGTCGACAGTCTGCTGGCGCGTTTTGAACAGGCCAGCCGCTGCGAGATCGATGCAGCACTGCGCGGTGAATTTAATGCGTTGCGCGCCCAGGTGGCGATTAACGATGGCAATACCGATGAAGCGGAGCGGCTGGCGAAAGTGGCGCTCGACACTCTGCCAGCGAGCCGTCACTACAGCCGCATTGTGGCAACCTCGGTACATGGCGAAGTGATGCACTGCAAAGGTGAGCTGGATGATTCACTCAAACTGATGCGGCAGACCGAACAGATGGCGCGGCGCGATGAAGTGTGGCACTACGCCCTTTGGAGCCTGATTCAGCAGAGCGAGATTCTGTTTGCTCAGGGCTTTTTGCAGGCAGCCTATGAGATCCAGAGCCGCGCCTTTGTGCTGGTCGACGAGCAGCACCTGGCTCAGTTCCCGCTGCATGAGTTTCTGCTGCGCATTCGCGCTCAGTTGCTGTGGGCCTGGGGACGACTGGAAGAGGCGGAGCAAGCGGCCCGGGAAGGCATCAAGGTACTGAACGGTTTCCAGCCGCAGCAGCAGATTCAGTGTCTGGGATTGCTGGTGCAGTGCTCACTGGCACGTGGCAATCTGGATAACGCCCGCAGCTACCTGAACCGGCTGGAAAACCTGCTGAACAATGGCAACTGGCACAGCGACTGGATAGCCAATGCCGACAAAGTCCGGGTCATTTACTGGCAGTTGACCGGCGACAGCCAGAACGCCCGTGACTGGATGCGGCAGACGCCTAAACCCGCCTTCGCCAATAACCATTTTCTGCAGGGACAATGGCGGAACATCGCCCGCGCGCAGATCCTGCTGGGTGATGTCAGCCAGGCGGAAGTGGTGCTGGAGGAGCTGAATGAGAATGCCCGTGCCCTGCGCCTGATGAGCGATTTAAACCGTAATCTGCTGCTGCTGAATCAGATCTACTGGCAGACCGACCGCAAAGCGGAGGCGCAGCGTGTCCTGATAGAGGCGCTGAAACTGGCGCGCAGCACCGGTTTTATCAGCCATTTTGTGATTGAAGGCGAGATGATGGCGCAGCAGCTGCGGCAATTGATTCAGCTGAATACCCTGAATGAGCTGGACAGCCACCGCGCCCGGCGCATCCTGCTGGAGATCAATAAATATCACCGTCACAAATTCGCCCATTTCGATGAAGGCTTTGTCAGCCGTTTGCTTAACCATCCTGACGTGCCGGAGCTGATCCGAACCAGTCCGCTGACGCAGCGTGAATGGCAGGTGCTGGGATTGATCTATTCGGGCTACAGCAACGATCAAATCGCCGGTGAGCTGGCGGTGGCCTCCACCACCATCAAAACCCACATTCGCAATCTCTATCAGAAGCTGGGCGTCACCCATCGCAGCGAAGCGATGAATCAGGTGCAGTCGCTGCTGAAAATGATGGGATATGTCTGACGACAGGCGTATTCAGGGGCGGGCTTCAGCCCGCTCCGCCGCATAACAGCACACCGTCGAAACAGGCGGTCTGTATCAATGGGAAGCGGGGCAGTTACTTTACTGCGCAACATGCAGCTCTGATTTGCCGGATTTCGGGCCCTGATTTCTTCCAGCCGGTGCATAAATATCGCATGCATCAGCGCGTTACGGGCTTCACCTTTATTCAGCCTCGCGAGGTCCCGCCTGCAGCAGTTAGGGTAGTGCTTCCTGAAATTACGGATTTCTGAGGTTCAGGAAAATTAATTCTGAGTGGTTAAACAGTGTCCCCTTACCATACCTCTTAAAAGTCAGATGAATTATAGAAAATGATATATGCTTTTGCTTTTTTTTGAGTTCAGGATTGTCATTCCCTGCTTATGAAAAAAGTGCCTTAATAAAAATGCAATATGTATTATTTCATGAAAAGAGTAAATTGTTAGCAGGGTAATTATTAGCCTTTAATGTCATTAGCTATTAACTAGTTAGTTAAAAAATAGCATCCCCGAAAATTTTTTTTAAAATTAAACGAAAACATTATAAAACAACGAAAAACGTTTCATTACACTCCATAGTTTTTATTTTTTAGATAATTTACTTTTAATGAAATAGCTCATTAGCTATGGGGTGGGCCAGCGATTATCTCATGTATTTATTATCTTTAAGGATGGATTATGAGACATAAAAAATTAACGCTTGCTTTGGCTGTTTTAGTCCTCTCTGCGGCGCGACTTGCAGTCGCTGCACCGTTACATAACCAACCGTTTACGAATCACTCCCCACAGACCTTCTTACTTGTCGGCGATGCTAATGGAGGTGACGGCGGCAACGGGGGTTCTGGTTCTAATTCTCCTGGTGGCCCTGGCGGCGATGGAGGAAATAACAGCGCCAGCGGTAACGGGAATGGCAGCGGTAATGATAACGGCACTGGCAACGGCTCCGCTAACGGTAATGGTTCCGGAGACGGTGACGGCGGCGGTGATGGTGGTGACAGCGGTGGCGATGGTGGTGGTGGTGATGGCGGCGGTGCGTAATCAGGCTGCAGAATCTAACTAAAAATGGTCGCCTCATGAAGGCGGCCATTAATTAAAGGATGAAACTTCTATGTCAAAGCTACACAACACGCTGATTTTTTTTCCACTATCTGCAGGGCTGCTCCTTTCCCTGCCGGTATTCAGTCAGACACTCCCGCAGGACACTATTCAGATGTCTGCCTGTGAGAGCCTGAACGGACAAGATGGGAACGGCAGTTCGCCTGATGGAGAAAGTGGTAAAGACGGCGTGCCCGGTACAGGCTGTCTGAACGGAGGTAACGGCGGTAACGGTTCTGCTACAGGTGGTAACGGCGGAAATGGGGGAAATGGGGCAGGCGCCGCGACTGAACCCTACCATAAACACCACAAACATCATAAAAATGGACAGGGTAGCGCCAATGGTGGCAACGGGGGTGATGGTGGTTCAACTGACAATGCGCCCGGAGGTGCTGGCGGTGATGGAGGTAACAATGACCAGTCAGAACATCTGTAAACGATACCGTACCCTACTAAGGTGCTCCACTCTGATACTGGTGATTTTTACACACTGCGGTTATGCCTCTCCGGCCTCCCCGATTCCTTTTCCTGATTCCTTATCACTGATTTCTGATGGTGGAAACGGCGGGGACGGTGGTCCGGGCGAAAACGGAGGGGATGGCGGTAACGGCGGTAATGCTGGTACAGGCTCCAACTCAAATGGCGGAGATGGCGGAAATGGCGGCACTAACGGAGCCGATGGAGGGGATGGTGGCAACGGAGGAAGCGGGAACAACTCATCCGGTGGTGATGGTGATGGTGGTGATGGTGGTGATGGCGGTGATAGCGGCGGCGGCATATAAGTCATAGCGCAGAGGATGATATGAAAAACCTTCTCATGAAAGCTGTATATCTCATTATTCTCACCTCAGCATTACTGAGACCTTTCATGGTCGTACTCACGGTAACCTCTTCTCTGGCGGCCGGAATATTCAGCACTGCGGCATGGGCAGACGGCGACGGTGGCGACGGTGGTGACGGTGGCGGTGACGGAAACGGGGGAGACGGAGGGAATGCTGGTTCTGGCAGCAACGGAAATGGCGGCGACGGCGGTAATGGTGGTGAAAACGGAGGAAATGGAGGGAACGGCGGTAATGGTGACGGATCAGGTAATGGCGGAAACGGAGGCGATGCGGGTCCTGGCGGCGTCGGCGGGCAGGGTGGCAGTGGCGGGAATGAGGGAGGACATGATGGTTCTCCCGGGATGAGTGGAGCTAAATAGTTATCCCTATGCCGTTAACGTGGTCTGCCGGAGGTTAATTACCCCGGCGACTTCATGCATACAGACTAAGCAGACAGCAAGGCAATGCTGAGACACCGGGTTGCCAGGCCTGAACTGCGAAAGCCGGTGAAGTCATATCAGTCGTTTTTACCGGCACCAGTAAATCCCGATCTTCCTTAAAAGACATCGCATAGTGTCAGCCTGAGTGATGGCAGTTTATCCGGCACCACCAACGATCCATTTCCCGCCCGGCCTCTTCTGCAGGGGAACGGGTTGAATCGCGGCATGCTGGTCACAGATGTTATGTTGCATTAGAGCTGAAAGTCGTTCGTATCATGCCAGGATATTAAGGATCGCAACATAAAAAGAAGATACAGGCGGTGAACGTCCGTAATGAGCAAGGAGCGGACGTTCCGTTCTTAATGACTGACTGTTACCATTGCATCCAACATAGCACCCGGCTCATCCAACCTTACCCACAACAAAAATTAATATCCATAAATCAGCTCTATACACGTATGACATCACCAATTCCTCAAGTCACAAAATATTTTGCCGATAACGATTTTTTAACGATCCAAAGTCCTGGAAGACAGATATGAATAAATTTGTTTATTGTATGATTGCTTTGTGTTTTTCCGGTTTATGTTCCGCAGCTGAAGGTTTAGGCTTGGGGACATATTTATGTGATGTCCGGATAACCAGCTCTCATACAGAGACGCAGCTTTTGCCAAAAGCTGCTGTCGTTGAAGACAATGGAAGTAACTACAAAGTGAAAATGCTGAGTAATGAGGTAGCATCCCCAGCGCTTGAAAGTGTCATGGGTGGTATTAAACAGCAGGCTACTGTTAACGGAATAACCTTCGTAAGACGTCCAAATTACGATGATCGTTTTATCATCGAAAATGCGCATTCCGGCTTCTTTTATAAAATGAGAAACTGCAAAAAAAACTAATATTTTTTTCAGCTGATGCTTTAAGCATTAGTATAGGATGGCTTTTAAATTAATTGTGTTTTAAAAGTCCCTGTTTACTATATTATCTTGATTGTGAACCTCATATCTTTGCAGCCATGTTATGATTAAAATGCTTCGACAAATTGCCGTCACCTATTCGGCCGATGAGCAATTTAAACTGCTATCATGTCCGTATGCCTTCCAGTTTAACGTTCAAGCTGTATTACCTTTGTATTAATTTCTGGCAACAGCAATGAGGCGGGCCAGACTAAGTTCAGATTTATTTCCGCTATGAGTGAGGAGCAGCCATGACCCCAGGGATGGTTTGAATAAGTGATATCCCTTTACCCGTTTTGAGCTGATGCTTTTCTTAGCAGGATGCTTTATGTTGGTCACACTCATCCTGCAGGGTATAACCATGATAAAAGTAGAAAAATCAGATCCATTCTCTTCAGAATCCCATCGTTTAATCGAAATGCTATCAGCAGAACTTGCCGCTATTACTGGTGATAACGGCAAAAGCAATTTCACCACCCAAGCAATGGGTGATGACAAAGCTTTATGGGCATTAGCAAAGAATTCTCAAGGCAAAGCTGTGGGATGCGGTGCTATACGGCCATTTACCCAAAATATAGCCGAGCTTAAAAGAATGTTTTCAGACCGAAGTGAGTCAGGGATTGGTGGTGCTTTACTCACTTTTCTTGAAAAATCAGCAAAAGAGATGGGATATATCGAAGTTAGGCTGGAAACCCGCCACATCAACTATCGTGCTGTAAATTTCTACATGAAAAATGGTTATGTCCCTATTGAGAATTACGGCCTATATATAGGCAGGACAGAAGCTATCTGTTTCTCAAAGGCATTGCGCTGACTATATTAATTGGAACTGACGTCTGCTCCTGTCACAAAGTGGACTGTCATCGGGCTGATGACCGCTATATGCCAGTAGCGGACACTGTTTTTAATGTGATTCATTTTGTTCTGCACTTCCTGGAGCACAAAGGAAGTAAAACTACGTAGCGATTATTGCTATCCCCGCTAAGGATAAAACCCATTAGCTAAGCAAACGAACCGCGCCTGGAGACTTGCCCGTTACACGCTTAAAAGCCCGGCTGAAAGCAGCCTGAGAGGAGTATCCTAACCGTTGCGATGCGATGTCGACGGTGATGTTTTCTGACGACAGCCAGCGGACAGCGAGATGCATCTTTACTTCCGTTACATACCGTAGCGGTGGGACGCCGATAGTGGTCTGAAACCTTTCGGCGAATGCGGAGCGGGATATATGCGATTCGGCGGCGAGTTCTGCCACGCTCCAGTCCCGGCCCGGTTCGCGATGAATCGCCAGGATGGCCTGAGCCAGACGCGGATCGCGCAGTGCTGCAGCCAGACCAGGGCTATTGCCGCAACCGTCTTCCACCCATCCTCTGATAAACATCGCTCCAGCCACATCGGCAAGCCTGGCGAGAATACCTGCATAGCCCACGCGTCCGGAGCATATCTCACGCTTCATCGCATCAAGGATATGCATAAGTCCCGGCCACTGAATCCCCTTTGCATCGGCATGCATAATTTCAGGCAGCACATCCGCCAGCCGCTGCATGCTTCCCAGATCGATTTTCATGCAACCAAAAAACAGCACAGCGCCTGGCGTTTCCTGAGTACTCGGGCAGGTATCAATCCCACTCACTTTTTCATCCAGTGGTGCCGTTTCAATATTGTCGATATCCAGCACGTCGGCGGCTGTTGCCGACAAAAGCTGATGCCGTTCGCCGTGGGGAAGAAATACAGCCTCTCCGGCTGAAAGCGTAAGAACTTCGCCGTTTGCACTATGGAGCACCATCTCCCCCACAGCGACGTAGTGCAGATAAGCATGACCTGGCCTGCTTGCGAAGTTCAGGCCAAACGTATCTCCCGTCTGGATACGCTGATATCGCACGCCGTATAGCCGCAGGCCGGAAAGCAACTCGCTGATGAGTTCTGATGACAGAGCGAAGGATGAAGTCATATGCCTTTCCGGGTTTTGGGTAAAAAAGTGAGGGTTTTAGAGCATAGATCATCCAGCTGCGCCTGAATAGACTTCTTCTCCTGAAACGACTTTCCAGGAGACTTAGAAATGACGGATGAAACTTCTATCAGGGTTCACAAAGAAAGAGTGCAAAGAGATGAGAAAATCCAGCCAGCCTGGCTTGCGGTTTTTTCGTTAACCATGGGTGTTTTTGGCCTGCTCACCGCAGAGTACCTGCCTGCCAGCTTATTAACGCCTATTGCACGGGATTTGGGGGTGTCAGAGTCTCTTGCAGGACAGGCCGTAACAGTGACGGCGGTGATTGCGTTATTTGCCGGATTACTGATACCGCGATTAACGCGTGCGCTGGACCGGCGCATCGTGTTGTTGAGCTTTACTGCCCTTATGATCTTCTCAAATCTGCTTGTGGCGCTCTCTTCAGGCATTGTCATGCTGCTGGCAATGCGCATCCTGCTGGGGATCGCGTTGGGTGGATTCTGGAGTATGGCAGCGGCGGTTGCGATGAGGCTAGTGCCGGAGAGGCTGGTACCGCGGGCGCTGTCGATCATTTTTAGTGGAATCGCGGTAGGTACTGTTGTTGCCGTACCGCTGGGAAGTTATCTGGGCGAGATGTCTGGCTGGCGTAGTGCGTTTATTGCTGCTGCTGCGGTTGGCGCACTCTCTTTCATTTTTCAGTGGCTGACGCTGCCCGGAATGCCGCCGGTAGTCAGGACCAGGACGGCATCCGTATTTTCTCTGCTCCAGAGGCCGGGCGTGAGCGTGGGCATGCTGGGGTGCGTGCTTGCACACACCGGCCAGTATGCGCTGTTTACCTATATACGGCCTGCGCTGGAAGGACTCGCACACATAGATGCAAAAGGGCTGGCGTTAATACTTCTGGTGTTTGGCGTTGCTAACTTTATCGGGACACTGTCGGCAGGGTGGCTGATGGAACGCAGCCTGCGTTTTACGCTGATTATTATGCCTGCTCTGGTGGGAGCTGCGGCACTGGGTATGATCACTCTGCCGTTATCAATCGCCGGGCTTACGGCGCTGGTCATGCTGTGGGGGCTGGCATTTGGTGGCATACCGGTGGCGTGGTCAGGTTGGGTCGCCCGGACTCTTCCTGATGAGGCCGAGAGCGCAGGGGGTATGGTGGTCGCCGCCGTTCAATCCTCCATTGCCGCGGGTGCAGCAATAGGTGGTCTGATATATGGCCTCAACGGGGTGACGGGGGTATTCATTACAGCTGCCTGTATCATGCTCACTGCCGCGCTGGTTATTGCATTCCGGGTCAGAGTCTCGTCATCAGCTGAAGGAACGCAAAGCATATAATTTCAGTGACATTTAAGATGTCAGGACACCTCAATCGAGCATCTTAAGATCCCCGGACCGTACAGCGTTCCGGGCCTGCTGGCTGAGTGTGATGGCAAAGGGGCGGGTTAACTGCAGAAGCTGGTTAAAATGCGTTTTGAGCGAGGAGCGGAGCTTAGCAATAATCAGTAAGTGCCGTTTACTCGCTATTTTGAAATATCACCATTCTCAGTGGTGATTCAAACGTGCAGAGAAAACATTCCTTAACAGAGAAGCTTGAAAAACAGTTTCCAGGTGATATCTTCAACACATAACTACCTCATCAGGAAGACAGTGTGATTACTCTCAGGAATATGAATGAAGAAGAATTCGTAAATTATCGTTCTCTTTTCATCCATGAATATTCGCAGGATCTGCAAAACAATCGCGGATATCTTTCCGAAAAAGCACTAATCAAAGCCATAGAATCTATTGATACAGTGTTAACAAAGGGAGTTGTGACCCCGGCTAATCAGCTGTGGTGTATCCAACAGCCTGATGAACCAGAGGACGTTATTGGCATCCTCTGGCTGTCGATCACCGGGTCATCAGCCTGGATAAGTGATTTCTACATTTATCCTGACTGGCGCGGCCGTGGATTCGGTGGTCTGGCCTTATGCGAAATGAAAAGATTGCTAAAAATAATGAACATCGATGAAGTCGGACTTAGGGTAGCTCCGAATAATGCCTCAGCCAAAGCACTGTATCAGAAGAATACCTTTCATATTACCGGCATTAATATGTCTCAAAATTTAAACTAAATAATTCCAGAAAGCGTTTTTACCAATAGCAAAAGAAAATATCTTTTTTAAAGATCCCGCAGTGCAGCACCTCATAATACACATTTGAGAAAATATTTTTTACGACACACTGCATTATTCTCCATAACCCGCTGAGCAAAGAACGGCCCCTTAATCACAACGGGTTTAGGATTTTTCACTCATCTCTGGCCAGCGTATTGCCTGCAGCACAGCCCTGCCTCTGCCGAACCAGGGTGATCCAGACCATTAGCGCGCAAATCAGCGTGACAGCAGCCAGAACTCTAAAAAGAAACGTATACGCAGTGTCATAACTGTCCTGAAGCAATAATCGTGAAATACCGGGTAACATCGCAGCGGCCTGCTCAGTACTGCCGCCCCCCAGCCATGCGGCAGCCTGGTGAATGACCTCTGGCGCATACCCGTGAACGGTGTTTTTCAGATTCAAATCATTCATTTCTGTTAAAAATGCTGACGCCATCGCCAGAGCGATCCCTTCTCCAGCAACGCGAACGGTATTAAAGAGGCCTGCGGCCATGCCCGCTTTCTCCACAGATACAGCTGAAAGTGCCAGACCATCCATCAGTCCCCATGGAAGCGCAGCGCCGGTACCCGTCATAATCAGTGAAAGCACAAGAAAATTACTGCTGTTACCCGGTAGTGCGTATCCGAGGAAAAGCAGCCCGACTGATGCAATAATAAGTCCCGCAGCTGAAACGGTTCCCGGAGAAAACCACCTTGTCAGCAGTGCGGCAATGGACGGGAAAACCAGCATTGGAGACGTCAGCGCCATAAGATAAAAAGCGCTCCGGGACTCACTCATCCCGTCACCGCCCATAAAATGAAGCGGAATAATAATCAGCAGCACAACATAGCAATAGCATGTTGCTATCGGCAGTAGCAGAACGCCGGCAAAGCGCGGGCGCAGCAGCAGAGAGATATCCAGAACAGGATTTTCAACCCCCAGGCAACGCACTACAAACCCGCTGAAAAGCAGCATGGCGGAAATGAAAAGGGCGAATGTGGGAAACGATAAAAACCCAAAGGCAGGTATAAGCATCACCGCTGATGTAAATAACATCAGGGCTGCAGTAAACATGATTAATCCTGTGCCGTCTGGTTTCTGATGTCCGCTCTCCTCTGATGCTGGCAGAAACGCAGCACCAGTCAAAATTACAATGCCTGAAAGCAGAGCTAACATGGCATACAACCATCTCCAGCCCAAAGCATCCGTAATGAAACCCATCAACACAGGGCCGAACGCCAGGCCCACGCCAAACATAGTGCCAAGTACGCTGAAGGCCCGGGTCCTGTCCGGACCTTCATAGAGACGGGCCAGTGCGGCGCTGCCGCTGGCCAATATCAAGGCCGCCGCAAGACCCTGCAGTGACCTGAACAACCCAGCCATAAAGATATCCTGTGTCAGGCAGATCATAACGCTGCTCAGGCAAAACAGGGCTGAGCCTGCGGTAAAAATGCGCTTTCTGCCAGTAACATCCGCAGCAACACCGGCTGACAACAAAAAACTGCCGAAAGTCAGCATAAATCCATTCGTCAGCCATGACAGCGCGGCAGGCGAGCCGCCAAGAGCCTGTTGTATTGCCGGCGTGGAGATTACACCACCGGTAAAGCTTAACGGCAGCAATATAGCCGCCAGATAGACAGAAAAGGCTGCCATATTCCTGGCATATGGACTGGGTGTTCTGGCTGAAGTTGCCATTGGGTGACCTTATGTTTCCGAAAAGCGGATGGGTTAACAAACTTCAGTAATGTTATTGCAGACATCAGAGTGAATAAATACACTGAAAATCTCTTCTTAACGGACATTAAGTTTATAATCAATGGACAGTTTGACCTCTCTTACTTCGTTTGTCCGGACAGCGGAGACGCTGAGTTTTGTACAGGCCGCAAGGCTGCTTGGGATTTCTGCCTCAGCGGTCGGGAAGAATGTCGCCAGACTTGAGCATAAACTGGGCGTACGTCTCTTAAACCGCAGTACAAGAAACGTGAGTCTGACAGCGGAGGGGGCTGCTTTATTAATCCGCTGCCAGCAGATTCTTGAGCAATTACATGAGGCGGAGTCAGAACTGACGAGCAGCTTAGCGCAGCCTGCCGGGAAGCTCAGGGTTTCACTGCCTGTCATTGGCTACAGGTTGATCCTTCCTCTTCTGCCGGACTTTTCCCGCCGTTATCCTCATGTAGAACTCGATCTCGATTTCAGCGACCGGCTGGTAAACATCATTGATGAAGGATTTGATGTAGCCATACGAAGCGGTGAACTGACGGACTCCCGACTGAAATCTAAAAAGGTTGGTGATTTTCGTTTTGTGCTCTGCGCCAGCCCTGACTATTTGAATGAGTATGGCGTACCCGGCTCGCCAGCGGATTTAACGATGCACAGGTGCATTTCTTTTCGTTTTCCTTCAACTGGGCTGCTCCAGCCCTGGGAACTGCGCGGTATGTGCCCGGGTACTGACTTGAGGACAGCCCCTGTACTGACCGTAAATAATATAGAGGCTTCTGTTCGCCTGAGCCTGTCAGGTATGGGGATTTGCTATGTGCCCGGTTTTGTCGTTCGCGAATCTTTGAACACGGGGCAACTGAAAGAGGTATTGCCAGGTAGCTGTACCAGGCAGGGGGTTTTCTCGGCACTCTGGCCAGCCAGCCGGTATCTCTCACCGAGAATACGCTGCTTTGTCGATTTTATTGGTGAGTCCGGCCTGTCTCTGTAATCTGTACCAGGCAGTTAATGCTTTCTGAAATCGTATGCACTTTTATGCTTATCTCAAAATCATGAACGTCCGCTCCTGAAAAAAAGGGGCTGGTAACAGTCAGATGTCCGCTTTGAGCGAGGAGCGGACATATACGCTTAGTTCACTTCATTCTGTATGTGCCTGCTATTCAGAGGATGGCGGCGGCAGATTCCTTGTCGTTGATTCCTGTGTTAGTTCGTCGTTTTCCACGGCTCCCAACAGAACATCAAGCAGACCGGGGAAGCGGGCATCCAGGTCTTCACGACGTAGAGACAATAAATTTTCGCGGCCAAAAGGACGCTGCCAGATAACGCCACTGTCTCTTAGTACACGCCAGTGGTGAGTCAGCGTTGATTTGGGAATACCACTCAGCACGGCGCTACAGGCATGTTCACCGCCGCCAGCCAGTACACGGACTACAGTCAGACGTAGGGGATTTCCCAAAGCCGTCAGCACATTCTCAAGCCGTATTTGTTCCTTATCAGGATGATTAACAAGCATTAGATTTCTCATCAGGTTAGCAACATACCGACACTCTACTTTAAATTTTATCTGTTGACTAATGTACGGGTACATACATACATTTATTGTACGCATGTACTCGTACTTTGGTTTATACGGAGATTGTCAGATGGCTATTGCCTTACCGGATTCATTCACCCCTCGCTTACAGCACTGGAGCCTTGCGCTGCTTGCTTTTGCCCAGCTTATTTACTCCCTGGATATCAATATCGTGTTTGTAGCACTGCCGGAAATTGGCGCAGGACTGGGCTTTTCAGAGCACACACTTCAGTGGGTGGTCAGTGCTTATACGGTGTGCTGCGGAGGTTTTTTATTACTCGGTGGACGGGCTGCCGATCTTATGGGGCAGCGCCGCGTGTTTATCGGTGCGTTATGGCTGTACGCGCTATCTTCGCTTGCCGGTGGGTTCGCGTGGAGTCCTATGGTCATCGTAATTGCACGTGCCTTACAGGGCATTGGCGCAGCATTACTTTTTCCAGCCACGCTTTCGCTTATAAACAGACTGTTTGAGGAAGGGCCGTCACGCAACCGGGCACTGGCTATCTGGGGCGGTGCAGGCGCAAGTGGGCTTACCCTGGGATCGCTTGCCGGCGGGATACTCACCAGTGCCTGTGGCTGGCCGGCGGTATTTTTTGTCAACGTTGTACTGGCAGCCATCGCAATTTTTGCAGCTTTTTTTGTCTTACCTAAAGACAGGTTCCGGAACGAACGCCGCAGCTTCGATTTTCCGGGCGCTCTGACCGTAACCGTGGGATCAACACTGCTGGTTTATGCTCTGGTTCAGGGGCCGGAAGATGGCTGGCTTACGGGACAAGTTCTCTTATCGCTGGGACTGGCAATGGTATGTCTGCTGACGTTTACTGCTATTGAAGTTGGCAGCCACGATCCACTGATGCCAGTACGCTTATTCAGAAACCGCAGTCTGGTTACAGGCATGGTGATTACGTTCATTTATATGGGAACCTTTGGTGCTCTGCCTTATTTTCTGACGGTCATGTTTCAGAGCATTATGGGATACAGCGCTTTGCAGACCGGCCTTTCGTTTATTATTCCTTCGCTGGCAATTTTTGCCGGAACGCAAATCGGAGCCCGACTTGCAAATCGTCTGCCGGTGCGCACGGTATTACTGGCCGGTTTTTTAACCGGAATTGCGGGTACGCTGGCACTGGTGCCGGCAGCCTTTTCTGATGCATCTTATGCGAGCATATTGCCCGGGCTGGTCATTTCAGGAACAGGCCAGGGGATTGTATGGACGGCAATGTGGATAGCTTCTGGTTCAGGTGTAACGCATAACGAACAGGGGATCGCTTCGGGCATGGCATCTACAACGCTGAATGTGGGTAATGCTGTTGGTATTGCTTTGTTGATAGCTTTTTCCGGAAGCGGGGGCGAAAATCTGCAGCAGCAAACGTCTGTGAGCAGTCTCGAAAATGCCTTACAGCTTGCTTTTTATCTGGCTGCAGCCGGACAGGTTGCAGGCCTTCTTGTCTCCCGACTGTTACCGCGTAAAGCTGCAACTGGTTTATCAGCAGAAATAACGTAACTGAAAATCACTTTTCTAGTGTAACCGCTTCCGAATGAAAAATAAGCGCATCAAAGATCTGCTGACAAGCGGATCTTTTTGTTACCGGCTCGAATTGACGGTTGCATAAGAATCTTAACATCCTGCTGTACCGGCCTCTATATGAATATCGGTTTCTGGCACAAAGCAGATTGACCCAGATGCAAAGTCCGCTATGAGCTAGAAGCAGACCTGCTTGCTAAAAAAACTTCAGAATTAATTGGGCCAGAACGAAAGTATGAGTAAAATCAGTACGCGATAATCAATGAGGAGTTCGGCGTCTAATAATCTACAGGGAATGGTATGAAAAGACCGCCTGGCGGCGGCTGAAATTTGCGTTGGTAAGATAGATAATTATATGGCTTTAACTACAGCCATGACGAAACCATCCCATCCCTTTTCACCAACAGTCTGAATGGCTGTGGCCTCAAGTCGCTCATCAGCTGAAATTATCTGAATAAACTCTCTCAGACCCTTCACATTAGGATCATCACTAGCAGAATCAATCACACTACCACCACGCACTGAGTTATCCCCCACAATTACAGTGCCTTGCTTCGACAATCTGATTGCCCATTCCAGATAGCGTGGGTTATTTACTTTATCGGCGTCGATAAAAATAAGGTCAAACGGTGCTTTAAGCGTAGGTAGGACATCAAGTGCAGCACCAGTGTGAAGCTCGACGCGCTCAGTTAATCCGGCATTTTTTATATTCTGGTGGGCAACCTCTGCATGATGCTTATTAAACTCAATGGTCGTTATGCTTCCATGTTGGGGCAGAGCATTGGCCATCCATATCGTGCTGTAACCTCCAAGCGTTCCTATTTCAAGAACGCGGACAGATCGAGTCATTTTAATGAAAATGGCCAGCATTTTCCCCTGCAAAGCAGACACATCGTGTGTGGGTAATCCTTGCTCTAAGTTATTAGAAAGTGTGTATTTTAAATCTGCTCCTTCAGGCGCGAGCTGTTCAGCAAACCAGGCATCTACCTGTGACCATTTATCAGAATCTCGGGAGGCGTAATCAGGGGTTCGCATAGGGAATCTATTCTCCATCAGTGTCCATTTAGGAAGTTTAGATGCCTATTGTTACAGCACCTGGCACGTTACCGCTCCTCGGGACATTAAATTTTGCAGAGCTACGAATGTCCGCTCCTGGTACAAAGCGGACTGACGGCAGCCCTGGGTCCGCTATGAGCGAGAAGCATAAGTCGCTGCTGCGTGAGCCGGAATAGAGCTTTGATGGTGCGGCGGGCGAGAAGAACAGTCCGCATTCAAAAAGCTTTCTCGATGGCGTCAAAAAGTTCTTCTACGATTTGACTCGCTAAGCGGAAACGCTGCGGTAAACATAAAAAGCTCCTGCTGTGCAGGGGCTTTTTTTATTGCTGTACTATTCAGCAAAACGTATCCGTTAGGGGTACTTAAAAATTTTTCTCATGTTTCCGCTTTCGTTGTCGATAACCTGATTGCTGGCTGAGTGATGATTTCACTCAGCATTTTTTTTCATTTCAGGCGATAAGGATATTTATGAACAAGCTTTGTGTTGCGGCGTTGTTGGCTCTGAGTTTAACCGGCTGTGCGCAGCAGACTTTCGTAATGAAACAGAATCAAGTTGGTGCGGCGACGAAAACCACCAGCCAGCCGTTCTTTGTTTCAGGTATCGGTCAGCGTAAGAGCATTGATGCGGCGCAGGTGTGCGGCGGCCAGGAAAAAGTTAACCGGGTTGAAGTGCAGCAGACGTTTGTTAATGGCTTACTGAGCGTGGTGACGTTTGGTATCTACACGCCACGTGAAGCGCGCGTTTATTGCGCCATCTGATAATGCCTCAGGCCGGTTCGCCGGCCTAATCCTGCGCCTGTTATTAAATCGCATTAGTATATTGTAACTATTAAATTCTGCTCTCGCACCGCTGCGCGGCTCGCCTGCTGACGACGATATCCGAAACGAGTTCAGGCAACGTCGTCCAGCCTGGTAAAAGCAGTGGTAAGCTGTTGATGCGTGTCAGTCCGCTTTGAGCGAAAAGCGGACATTGATAACAGTCTTCTGTGTGAATTATCAGGGAGCAGGTCAGAAGGTGTAAAGAAACCCTTTGAATTAGATCAAATTTAAATCAGAATCATTAGAGACCATTTTTATAAACGTTGATATTCTGGTCCGGACTCACGGACCGGAGAAGCTTTACGTGTCTGAATATACCTTGCAGGACTGCAACATTACGGTGCCTGACGTATTTCGCGATCGCACCATGAACCTCTTTACCCTCAGCCATACGAATGCCAATGAATTCACCTTCGTGATTTCACGTGCTACGGCTGCTGCAGAAGACACGCTTCAGTCAGTATCCCAGAGGCTGTCATCCGAACTCCAGGCGACTTTGCAGGATCTCTCACTCAAACATGCTCGGCTCACTGAACTGAATGGCAGGCAGGCTCTGGAACTGTTTTACAGTTTCAAATCCGGCGAAAGAATCATCTTTCAGAAGCAGAGGGTGGTACTGACATCTGAAAATAGTACGGGAATAAAGCTGCTCTGCTTTATTGGCACCTGCCCGGATGCGTTTGACGATTACCACGGCAGGATCTACGACAGTATCACGGACAGCATTACGTTTCCGGATAATGCACCGGGTTCTCCTGCAAGGGGAAGCCAGATCCCCGCCGACAGTCAGGAACTCTTCTTCAGCTTTGACCGTGACAGCCGCGAACTGAGCGTGTTCCCTTCAATTTCTGACCTTTACTCGTCGATTGATCTCAGTAGGGCCAGGAACGGCAGCTATTTGTTCTTTGACGTTGCCGGCGAACCGCTGATGCTGTCTCCGATACCTGACGGCGAGCATGCTGGCCGCTTTGCGCTGTGGGAGATGACAGGTGCCAGGATACCTGGACTGATATCAAGTCTGCTTCTGGCCAGAAGTGTCCGGGGTATTGACGGACTGGATACCACTGAAGCCGTTGAGGCTTATCTCAGTCAGCGGATGAATTAAAAATGAGTGGTGCCGTTGAAGCCTTTTCCGCTGCGCGCGTGGGGGACGGCATTGAACACTCCGCCTCTAAAGGCTGGCTGGTGCTCGGTCTGATAGGTGGGGCTATTGCCGGTGCGGCGTTCACGCTGGCCACGGGGGGCGTCGGAACGGTAGTCCTGGCCGCGACGGTCGCTGGCGCAGCTGGCGGTGGTGGGCTGGGAGAAGTTCTGGGCAGTATGTCATGGGCACCCCACCACGAAACCGGCCATCTGGTTACTGGTTCGTCCAATGTGTTCATCAACGGAAGGCCGGCGGTAATGTCGCATATGTCTGTGGGGGACTGTGACGAGCACGGCCCGGCCTTACAGCGGGTGGCAGAAGGATCTTCACGCGTTTATATCAACGGACTGCCCGCTGCTAGGTCGGGGGACCGCCTGGCTTGCAGTGGTGTCATCAACGACGGATCTCCTAACGTCATTATTGGTGGCAGTAAAGAGCAGACTGACGTAATCAGTCCTGAAATCCCTGACTGGGTGGATAGAGTACTACTGGGCGTGGGGCTCGCGGCCACGGCCGTTCTGGCAGGACCGGCGATAGCCCTGCTGGGTTTTGCAGGAGGCCTTGGTGGGGGCTATGGTGGCGCTTACATAGGCGGGAAGTTATGGGGAGAAGACTCTGACGGTCAGAAGTGGCTTTCGCTAGGCGGTGCGTTTGCAGGCGGCTTTGCCGGTGCAAAAGGAGGTGCAGCCTTCAATGCGTGGCGCAACACGCCTAAGAGCCTTATCAACCTTAAAGAAATTGAAACCCAATTTGCCACAGATCCGGACAGTGCCTTTTTCTGGTCAGGACGCACTGAAGGTGTCGGCGGCCCTGATGTCGCAGAATCCATCGCGAAGTCCCGTGGAGGTGTCACGCTCGAATCCACAATCAAAGATAAAAATATTAAAATGCCTGAATGGGATTTCGATAACCCCCAGAGCATCAAGGCTTGGGAGGATGTCTCCACGTCTTATGCAAAACAGGTATCAGGAGAAGTCAGAGCCGTAGTGGGACAGTCGCTGCGTGAAGGCAATATATGGGAAAACGTTGAGTTACCGCGCCTTATGGGTAATGATAATGTCACGAAAATCACCACAATCGATCCGGTATCACAGACGGAAAAAGTCATTTTTGTAAGGGATAACTGAAATGAAAATTACAGGCACCAGTTCGTATGTGATGCTCGATATCGACGGCAGAAAAATCAGGGCAGAAGGTGAGATGGTCGTGGGTGGTTTTGTGGCTGAAAAAAACACCATGAGACAGTTTGAACCCCCCTATGAAAGTGAACCTGTTACTGATGCCGTTCGCCAGCACTATATCGATGAAGCAGTCAAAAAAACCCAAGGATCTCATATGGTCCTGAAATTTGTTTAAATCTGTACCGTGAAGGTGGCCTGCTAATCACTTTCACATACCACTCCCGCCACAACATTCAGACAGGCGGTGAGGGGGGAATAGCCGTTCTGACCAGCCCTCCGTAAATTAACATACCATGATGCAAGCAATGTCCGCTTCTGGCACAAAGCGGGCTGACGGCAGGCAAGGTCCGCTATGAGCGAGAGGCGGACATCACTGACGTTTGCTCAAAGGCCTAACTTATCAATTATAAATTTATACGATAACCTGGCGGCCCGGTTTCGAATGCGACCAGCCTGGTTTTCCCCAGTCTTGTGCGTTTCTCAATCTAATGCCGCTAGCGTGAAGCGATGTCAGCCATATACTTTTGAGTGGCGTGAGTCTCTCCATTACACGAAGCGTGATATTCCTTGATATAAGTTCAGCATCCAGGTTTGAAATTACCTTCAAGCCAGTTGGGATAACGTTTGTCCGGGATACCCACATACCGACCTCTCCCGTTGGCTCAAAGTGATCTACAGGCAATTCATATCTGTAAACTTTTCCATTTTGAAAGCGTGATAGCCATGCATGCTCGATGCAGGCAATGGCAGTAGCATGTGAGTTGTTTCCCATCCATTGTTCAAGGTCCACTCTGTTTGTATCAGGTAGTGGCCAAAATACGATGCGCGGACACTCCCGAGGGAAAAGATAAAGTAATTCGTGAGCTTCATCAGTAGCCCATACCAGTGACCCATTTAACCACTCTTGTCCAGCAGGCCTGTCGACATGAACCCTTATTGGGCGAGGTTTGAATATGCTGATATCAGGACTATCGCTGAAATGAAAAAGACGCACTTAAGGCTCCATTCAAAATGTATCCAATATTCCGAATAAATCATTTTGAGTATCTAAAGTGTCATCCATATGAATGTTACTTAGCTTAATTTCCTTGAAGTAGGCCGCAGCGGATCATATGCGAATGTGGATATGTGAGATGTCCGCTACTGGCACGCAGAAAACCTGCGCTCTTGAAGGTCCGCAATGAGCGAGGAGCGGATATCAACATACCTTTGACCGTGGCCAAATTTAGCTATCCACGACACAGAGAAATAAAAGGCATCTTCTATAAAAAATGCCTGTGACCGATAAGGTGGAGGGCTATTACGAAACCTTATTTCTAAGCCATTGGGCTAGCCCGGTGACCAGTATGAGTTCTGCAAGCTTTGTAGGCCCAATCATAGTGACGCCTTCAGCATTGAGATCCTCACTTAATGTCCCTTGATGCCAGACAAAGAACATCCGATCATAGCTGTCACTTGTCTAAAACCGTGACAAATACTCTGAGAATACAGACTGATTAGCATCAGACTTCACCTGCACAAATGCCCGTTCTTTGGTAGTGGGTAGTTCAAGTTCAATATCGACAGTTTTTTGTGTCTTGCCAAGGCTCCCAGTTCTTCTCCATCCACTAGCAGAGAAAATTAGATCTACGAGCAACTCAAAGTCCTGCCAGGTAAGCAAACTATACAGATTGGTAATAGCCATCAGATATTGAGCCTTAGCATTATCAGCGATGATAATTTCCGGCGATTGTTCATCATTGATTTTTCGCAGAGCGTAATCGGCTAAACGCACATCGCAGATGGTCCCCCGGTAATTCTGTGTAGCGAGTAAAGCTCCGCTCAGGACGCTGTGGGACAGTAGGTTACCGGCCAGACTATGGCTGTGCCATCCGTCCACCGTTTGGCGGATCCTGCTGCCATCTTCCAGTTCAGTGACTTCTCCAGAAGGATGGCACCAATGCAATAACCCCTGGCTGAAGGTAATGAAAAGTGTTTCGGGGGTAGCGGTATAAAATGTCTTTATCTGTCTGACATCATTTTTGGCAGTGGTCTTATTATTGTTCCTTTCTTTTTCCCAGACTTTCTGCACATCCTGCCACTTTCCTTCAAGGCACATCTTATGGGGCGTCTTATGGTATCCAAACTTAATAATGCCAGATGTCAGGCACTCATGTTCCCATTCGCCTCCCACTCCCAGCTTGATATATTTCACCTCAGTTGCATGAATCTTTTCCAAAATACAATCACTCCGTTAAACGAATTTCCTAACTAAATGTTCCTTCCATTACCTCTGAACAGAGCGTAAAGGCGCGCAATTTCCATTACCGGATAAATCAGAGTGGTGGCAGATGGTGGTCTGCTCGCCGATGATCAACTTAGATTGTTGTAAGAAACGTCCGCTTCTGGCACGAAGCGGACAAGCTAACTGAGCTAGAGGCCGCTATGAGCGAAGAGCGGAAGTATGAATGTTTGTTTAACTCTATTGGCTTTTAGCCACTCTTATCCCAGGTCTTCGCGAGTTGGACCTTGAAAGTAGATACTGCTTATATGACAACTACGTGGCTGAGTCAGCACAAAACGAATTGTTTCCCAGACTGAGCGCCCATTCATCAGACATTCCCCCATTCTGAATTCACTGTCGACAAGCGTATCTAATCCTGTAAGTTCGAAATCCGGTGGATATAACCCGGTCACACGTATGTTTTCTTCGGACAACTGCTGTGACAGTTTGGTGATAAACCCGCTAAGCCCATGTTTGCTAGCGAAAAAAGCAGGATGCGCAATTGAATCCGTAAAATTCGGGATCCCACATGAAGATATAATTGAGACGATATCAGCATTGTCTGAACGTCTTAACCCGGGCAGCAGAGCCTGAGTCAGTAGAATCGAACCTGTCAGACCTGAACTGATGGTATTGATAATTTCTGTGTCGGGCTGATCGTCTAATCTCCCTGACAACCACTGAGCAGCATTCAGGATTAAAATGTCTATAGGCTTGTCTGAAATTAACAGCTGTGAAGAAAACTGAGAAAGGGATTCAGGCCGGGTTAAATCACAGATATACCCTTTTGCAATGCCGCTTTCAGCAGTGATGATGCTGCAGGTTTTTTGAATATCTTCAGCCCGCCGTGCGCAAAAATCCACCTCGACGCCCTCTCGTGCCAGCCACACGCACAGCGCCTGGCCAAATCCCCCGCCGCCGCCGGTAATAACAGCTCTTTTACCTCTCAGCATCTTCATTCATCCCTTTCCTGATGACTATGTGTGGATGTAGATATACATGAGGAAGTTAATTGACATCTTTCAGTTAATGCTCTTTTTACATAGGGAACAGAAATAAGCTGCACTGCAAACTGTTTAGCGTGTGTCAGGGGATTAGCAATGTCCGCTTCTGGCACAGGGCTGCTGTTGCAGCCCTCACAAATTAAACTTCAATAGACTCAGATATCTCCAGGGCATCATCCACTTCAATACCGAGATAACGGACTGTACTTTCGAGTTTTTTGTGACCTAACAGTAGCTGGATCACTCGAAGATTCTTCGTTTTTTTTTATAGATCAGATATGGCTTGGTTCTTCGCATAGAATGCGTACTGTACAGAGTCTCGTCGAGACCTAGCTTATCAATCCATCCATGAAAAATACGGTTATATTGCCTGGTTGAGATATGTCGTGAAGAACCGACGCGGGACTGGAACAGATAGTCGCTACTACGTAGATGAGCCATTTTAATCAACGCGGCTACAGCCTCTTTGGTTCCCTTAGTCAGTTCAAACTGAACGGGGCTTCCCGTTTTTTGCTGCAGCACTGTCGCTCTGCCCGAAACAGAGTGCCATAGGCCACATCAGAAACTTTTAGCTTAACCAGATCACAGCCCCGAAGTTTACTGTCCAGAGCCATGTTAAACAGAGCTAAATCGCGTACTTTTCCTTCCAGCTCAAGTCTGATACTGATTCCCCAGATATGAGAGATCTGAAGAGGCCGTTTCTGGCCAATAAGACGACCCTTGTTCCATGGGAATGTTGTCATGCTCAATCTCCATTGGGTTAGGAGATGTGATTATGGTCGTCCAATATGAGCGAGCAGCGGAGATGATGTGCAGCAGCGATTTCGCTCAAAGTTCAATCATTCTGTAAAGGATATGATTAAAATTTATCTTTGTCATACATAGAATAAGACTAATGAATATACATATAAGACCAGCTCAATTGTCTGACGTTGAAGGTATTTTCACTGTCAGAACATCAGTCGCCGAAAATCATCTGAGCCGTGAAGAGATGCGGGAGATGGGCATCACCGAAACTACCGTGAGCAATATGATCAAAGAGGGTAGTTGCGCATGGGTTGCAACAGATGATGATGAAGTGGTGGGTTTTTTGATGATTTTAAGGGAGAAAGGCTCTCTTTATGGTCTTTTTGTCCTTCCTGCCTATGAAGGCAGAGGCATCGGTCGCAGACTTACAAAGATTGCGGAACAAGAGTTGTTCAAACATCACGAAGTTGCCTGGCTGGAAACAGATAAAAACAGCCGTGCGGCCAAATTCTACATGCAACTCGGCTGGGGTAATAAGACAACATTAGATGACGCTTTTATTCGATTAGAGAAGCATCGTGGTAGTTGACCTTCTACAGCTCTTATAGAGCTCCGCTTTTGGCAGGCAGCAGCCAGTGGACCGGCATGTCTGTTATGAGAGCGAAGCGAACGTGTTATTCCTGGTATCATTGAAATTTTCGAGCATTCCACTCATCGCGGGTGATTTCCCAAAGCTCAGAATCCAGAAGGCCGCTGACATACTCCTTCTTAACAGTTTTGATAAGCCGCATTCCGCTAGTGACCGAAATACGTTGAGAGCGGCTGTTAAGGGCTGCTTTAGGTGCGCGTAACACCGGCTTATTCAACACATTGAACCAGTAATCTGTAGCCGCAATACTAGCCTCACGCATATAGCCCTGACCCTGATATTCCGGTGCGAGCCAGAATCCACGATTGTTATCTTCTTCATCGTAAAGACAGATCAAGCCCATGACTTTATCTGGTATCTCACGATTTCTGATAGTCCAGAACCATGCAATTCTGCTCGCCATGTCAGGCAGAGCAACGTTATTGACGTAATTCTCTGCACCATTCTCTGGATAAGGCCAGGGGACCGATGCCACCATATAGCGGACTATTTCCCAGCGGGGATAAAGCGTCTGGATCTGCTTAGCATCTTCGGCGACTAATGGTTTCAAAAGCAACCGATCTGTTGTAAGTGTGGGGGTTGGCATGGGCAATTATCCTTGGTGGTTGATGAATTCCCGATCAGATTTTGTTTACCTTACGAAAAATATGCACATACCGTCATCTGTTGCATCATGCAAAGATGGTATTACGGCTTCAGCGTCCGCTACTGGCACAATACCGACGCTAAATAATGTCCGCTTTGAGCGAGGAGCGGACGCTGAGTGAGATTAAAGATGTAAGAAAATACAGACCAATAGGCCGATTCAGGCTGCAATTTATGTATATATAAATATCAAGAATCAGTATTTATGCTTTTTAAGGGGGGTACGTGCGCATTCGACCATCATCTCGACTGATCATTCTTTCGCCTGAAAATCGCGTCCTGCTCTTTAGGTTCTGTCATAAAGATGGTGCTCTGAGAGGAAAAACATACTGGGCAACTCCAGGTGGAGGGCTTGAAAAAAATGAATCTTTCGAGCAGGCCGCTATACGCGAATTATTTGAAGAAACGGGTTTGACAAGAACATTAACAGGACCACAGATAGCATCCCAGACCTTCACAATGATGCTACCAAGTGGGGAGAATGTACTTGCTGAAGAGCATTTCTTTATGATTGATGCAAATACAGTTGAGCTCGACCTCTCAGGGTGGAGTAGCAATGAAAAGGAAGTCATACGCGATTATCACTGGTGGACAATAGAAGAACTCATACACACCAGTGAGACAATTTTTCCACGCGATTTAATCATTAACATACTTGAAAGCGAGTAAGCCGGACCTTTAACGTTAACTGCAACATGATACCCTGAACGTCCGCTCCTGGCTCAAAGCGGACGTTGAGCAGGCTAATGTCCGCTATGAGCGAAAAGCGGACATTGGCCGTGTGCTAAAGAAGAAAATTGCGTGGTGTTAATTCCAGAATGGAACGAAATGCAGCGGTAAATGCAGCCGGACATGAGAAACCCAGTTGGTAGGAGACCTGCTTAATTGAGATGCCATTGGCGAGGAGATCTAATGACGCACAAATTCTTGCTCTTTGCTTCCAGGTTCTGAAGCTGAAGCCCGTATCCTTAATAAACATTCGCGAAAAGGTGCGTTCAGACATATTGGCAATATGGGCCAGATCGCTTAGAGACGCTTCCCAGCGGTGACTGACCAGTAACTCTTTGGTTGCCCTGTTTAAGCGCTCATCATGCGGCATAGGTAGCTCCGCGGTCAAAGGCGTTGCCTCACTGAGAATTTCTAAAATTAACAGCGCCATTTTACGCTGGCTCGGTCCAGTGTAATCGACATTGAAAAGCCCGGCTATCAGCTCTTTCACCAGTGCGGTGGCTGTAATCACATGCACCTGGCGACTCTTCGTAAAATTCAGGCATTCTTCGATAAGACTGCTACTGAAATAAATAGCCCGTAAGTCGGTGTGGGATAGCAGGTTGTAGCTGTGAATCTGCAGAGGCGGTAGCCACAATGCCCGCTGAGGGGGGATCACCCAACGATTGCCCTCTGTTTCAACCAACATAACGCCCCTGGTAGCAAATAACAGCTGTCCTTCAATATGATGATGAGGAGGATCGGTCTCTCCGCGTTGATAGCTGATGGCGGTGCAAGACCATCCCGTCGCTTCATCATGTCTTGGCGCTTTATCTATGCTACCTGGCATTTCAAATTTAGTTCCTGCAGTTATCTTAGTTGGACTCACCCGATTCATAACATCCCGGCAGGGTGAAACTTGAAAAATTAAGGTTAACATAAGCATTACAGGAGCATCTTTAAATGCACGTGCATTTCATCATCCATGAAAGTTTTGAGGCTCCCGGCGCTTATGAGTCCTGGGCCATAGGCAAAGGTAATCACGTCACCTATTCACGAGTTTATGAAGGTGAGGCTCTACCGTCCAGCGTGGATGACATCGATTTTTTGATTGTTATGGGCGGTCCACAGGACCCGGAAACCACCCCTGAAGAGTGCCCGCATTTTGATGCAAAGGCTGAGCAGGCGGTCATCGCATCCGCTGTGCGCGCAGGTAAAGCCGTTATTGGCATCTGCCTGGGTTCCCAGCTCATTGGTGAGGCGCTCGGTGCTTCTTTTGCACACAGCCCGGAAAAAGAGATCGGCAAGTTTCCTGTCTCTCTGACGCAGGCAGGGCAACAGCATGAGCTGTTTTCACATTTCGGACACACGCTTGAGGTCGGTCACTGGCATAACGATATGCCTGGGCTGACGCCTGATGCCACGGTCATCGCCCACAGTGAAGGGTGCCCGCGTCAGATCGTCGCCTACAGCGATCTGGTGTTCGGTTTCCAGTGCCACATGGAGCTGACACCGGAAGTAGTCGAACTGCTTATTGCCCACTCCGAAAAGGATCTGGGCCGGGCGGGTGAATACCGCTTTGTCCATACGCCTGCACAACTGCGTGCACATGATTACCGGGAGATGAACCAGGCTCTGTTCACATTCCTGGACAAACTGGCCGGGCGTTACAACCAGAGCCGTCAATGATCGTCTTTTGCGCAGATTATCCAGCTCAAAAGAGGCAATTCTGAAACTAACAGTGCAGGTAACACTATGACTGAATCGCCAGCCGCCCTTCTGACGATAGCCGGCGCTATCCTGGTAGGCGCCATGAGTCCCGGACCAAGCTTCATCATGATAGTACGTACTGCCGTCGTCTCATCTCGCCTCAGTGCGCTCTCCGCCGCCGCAGGCATGGGCGTGGGATGCATGATTTTCTCAGTTATTGCGCTGGCCGGGCTGCACTCTCTGCTGGAGCTGGTTCCCTGGCAGTATGCCGTGCTTAAAACCGCCGGTGGGGTTTACCTTCTCTGGCTTGGCTGTGGCATGCTTTTCAGAACGGGCAACAGCCTGGATCTGAGCCTGGGAGGCGAAAACGCACACCGTCCGGGCCGCGCGTTTCTTACCGGTATGGCGACTCAGCTCAGTAATCCGAATACAGCAATTGTATTTGGCAGTATTTTTGCTGCGCTGCTCAGTCAGCATATCTCGCCCTATCTTTATCTTTTGTTGCCCGGTATGGCGTTCTTCATTGATGCAGTCTGGTATGGCCTGGTGGCATGGCTGTTATCGGCTGAAAAGCCACGTCTCACCTATATGAAATACAAATCCCGGCTGGATAAAGCGAGTGGGCTGGTGATGGGGTATCTGGGGATCCGGCTCCTTCTGAGATGATCTCTGTCAGTGTTGACCTCTCCCTCTGTTCTTAAGTTAACTGTGAGCAAAATTACTTTGAAAGCCCTTTTACGCAATGTCAGTTTTATCGCTGGTTTCATGCTGGCATGTTACCTCCCCGCTGCAGTTGCTGCTGGCACGGTGGCGTGTTCATCTTCACAAAAACTGTCTGAATGCATTAAGCAGGTCGCCGGTGGCGGCACGGTACTGCTCGGTAAAGGTACCTGGTTTCAGGACAGCAGCCTGTTGCTGAGCAGCAATGTGGCACTTCAAGGCACGGGGCCGGGGACAGTTATCACCTGGAGTCCTGCGGTGAGGAGCACCATTAATGCGCCGCTGCTCTATACCACTGCCGCCAGCCACGTCACGATAAAGGATGTGAAACTGGTCGGCACCATTGACCAACGGTCTGACAGTCAGGATTTGAGGAGTAATCAGATTGGTCTCTTTTTTAACTGCAGAGGAGACCCGACCGCCGGTGAAAAAACCGGCTGTAATGATATTACTCTTCAGAACGTTGAAGTGGAGAACAGCAGCGATGGGATCCATATCAAAGGCGCCAGTCATGTCACGGCGACGGATCTGAAGTTGCATAACAATGGCAACACTGAGAATGACTATTTTCACAATATCTACCTTCGCCGCGTCGCAGATGTTCGTCTAATCCAGACCGGAAAAAACAGCGGAGGTTATTATGCCAGCCCACGCGGGCACGGCATTCGGGGTTCGCACTTGATCAACGTTTATATGAGCGATCTGGAGGTGCATGACAATGCCGATTACGGTATCCATATGGATACCGTCTTTAATGTCAGACTGCATAACATGCACGTTTATCACAATTGCCTCAGCGGTAAGCCTGCCTGCCAGCAGATACAATGCTTTGGGCCTCAGTGTGATGTTCATCTCAATGCGCCGGCTGAACCAGCGTCCATAATATCCCAATAAATTTTGTCCGCTTTTGACACAGCGCTGCTGTTGCAGCCCTGACAAGTTAGACTTCAATCGACTCTGATATCTCCAGGGCATCATCTACTTCGATGCCCAGGTAACGTACTGTGCTTTCGAGTTTTTTGTGACCCAAAAGTAACTGGATCACACGAAGATTTTTCGTTTTTTAAGGATCAGATATGGCTTGGTTCTGCGCATGGAATGCGTACTGTAGAGCGTTTCATCAAGACCCAGCTTCTCAATCCATCCATGAAAAATACGATTATATTGTCTGGTTGAAATGTGTCTTGATGAACTAATACGGGACTGAGAAAGATAGTCGCTACTGCGTAGATGAGCCATTTTGATCCATGCGGCTACAACCTCTCTGGTTCCCTTCGTCAGTTCAAACTGGACAGGGCTGACCGTTTTTTGCTGCATCACAGTCGCTCTGCCCGAAACAGTGTGTCCATAGGCCACATCAGAAAATTTCAACTTAACCAGATCACAGCCCCGAAGTTTACTGTTCAGAGCCATGTTAAACAGAGCCAAATCGCGGACTTTTCCTTCCCGCTCAAGACGGATACGAATCCCCCAGATATGAGAGATCTGAAGAGGCCGTTTCTGGCCGATAATGCGGCTTTTGTTCCAGGGGGATGTTGTCATGTTCAATCTCCATTGGGTTAGGAGATGTGATTATGAGTGTCCCGTATGAGCGAGGAGCGGACATGACATCCAAAGGATGGTTTGAATAATTGTTGTCCCATCACCCGTTTTAGGCTGATGCTTTCCTTAACAGGATGCTTTAAGTTGGTCACATTTATCCTGCAGGATATAACCATGATAACAGTAGAAAAATCAGATCCATTTTCTTCAGAGTCCCGTCGCTTAGTCGAAGCTCTATCAGCAGAACTTGCCGCTATTACTGGTGATAACGGCAAAAGCAATTTCACCGTCGAAGCAATGAGTGATGACAATGCTTTATGGGCATTAGCAAAGAATTCTCAAGGCAAAGCTGTGGGATGTGGTGCTATACGGCCATTAACCAAAAATATAGCCGAGATTAAAAGGATGTTTTCAGACCGAAGTGCGTCAGGGATTGGCGGTGCTTTACTCACTTTTCTTGAAAAATCTGCAAAAGAGATGGGATATATCGAAATTAGGCTGGAAACCCGACACATCAACTATCGTGCAGTAAATTTCTACATGAAAAATGGTTATGTCCCTATCGAGAATTACGGCCCATATATAGGCAGGGCAGAAGCTGTCTGTTTCTCAAAGGCATTGCGCTGACTATATTAATTGGAACTGATGTCCGCTCCTGGCACAAAGCAGTCGTTCTTGCGGCGACTTATCTAAACAACATGGGGAACAGTTTATTCCCCATGTATGGCAGGAATATACCCGCCGCGCGTTCATCATGATTACGGTTGCTTGCTGTTACCCAGCACTTTGTTAATCGCTTCAGTCCCACATTGATCGTCGGATTCCGCGCCGCCGGTGCCCGCCATGCCGATAGCGCCAATCCACTGGCCGCGATATTGCACCGGCACGCCGCCGCCAAGCAGCAATAGCTCATTAACCGTATTCAGGTTGACGCTTTCCGGTGAGGATTGCGCCTTTATGGTCAGTTGTCTGGTTGGCGTTTTGGTGGAGAGCGCAGTAAACGCTTTACGCCATGCCGCCTGGGTGTTGTGCGGCCCCACGTTGTCATCCCGCATCAGTGTGACCAGATTTCCACCCCGATCCACCACGGCGACTACGCCTTGACGATTCATATTATGGCAGGCGGACAAGGCCTCCGTTGCCAGTTGATTACTCAGCGCCTGCGTCATGTCATAGACGGAGGCTGGCTCAGCAGCGAGCGCCACGGCAGGTCCGGTAGTCAGCATCAATGCCAGCAGTAAACGTTTCATTTATTTCAGCTCCCGCGATAGGTGGAATATCCGTACTGGCTCAGCAGCAACGGAATATGATAGGTGGTCGTGGTATTGGTGATATGGAACTCCACCGGGATTTCGGGGAAGAAACTCTGCTGTTGATGTGCCGCAAAATAGTGACCGGTTTTAAAAATCACCCGATAGTCACCCCCCTCAAAGGGCTTTGCTGGCCAAAGTGCATCTATCCGACCCTGCTGGTTAGTATTGGCGGTATTCAGTACTTTCCAGCTTTCTCCCTGTTTCTGCTCAAGCATCACCTCAACCTCTGAGGCAGGCAGCCCGGTCTGCTGGTTCAGCACGTGAACGCTCAGCGGATTTTTACTGGCCGCGAAGGTGACCGCGGGAACGGCAAGCAGCGTAGTGAGGGCCAGGGCAGTGAGACTCTTTTTCATTTTTTAATACTCCGGTGTTAATCACCCCGCTGTTATACCTGTACGGTTGTTCGTTCTGCCTGTCAGAAAGATGACCATATTGTCATCTGGCGCTGAAACACTGGGGCGGTCATAAATTTCATGGCAAACTGCGCCGATGAAACTATTGCTGATCGAAGATAACCAGAAGGCGAGCGCCTGGGTGCGTAAGGGGCTGGAAGAAGCGGGCTATATCGTGGATTACGCCGCAGACGGCCGGGATGGCCTGCATCTGGGGCTGTCACATCCCTACAGCCTGGTGATACTGGATATTATGCTGCCGGGAATGGATGGGTGGCAGGTGCTGAAAACCCTGCGTACCGCCAGTCAGATTCCGGTGATTTGCCTGACCGCCAGAGACTCGGTGGATGATCGGGTGAAAGGGCTGGAACTGGGGGCCAATGATTACCTGGTTAAGCCGTTCTCTTTTGCGGAGTTGCTGGCTCGGGTAAGAAATCAGCTCCGGCAGCAGCAGCCGCACAGTAGCGTACTACGGGTGGGCGATCTGGTGCTGGACTCAGCGCGCTTTCAGGTTCTGCGTGACGGTGTCACTCTTGCACTGACGCGCAAAGAGTTCATGCTGTTATGGCTGCTCGCCAGCCGTCACGGTGAGATTCTGCCGCGGACGCTACTGGCCAGCGAAATATGGGGCGTTAATTTCGACAGTGAAACCAATATCGTCGATGTTGCTATCCGCCGCCTGCGCCGTAAAGTCGACGACCCCTTTCCTAAAAAGCTCATCACTACGGTAAGGGGCATGGGATATTGCCTGTCAGAAAAAGGAGGCGAGGGTGACTAGCCCTTCTCTGACGCTGCGGCTGACGGCAATTTTTACGCTGATCATGGCGATGGCCTGTGGCGGCATCAGCCTGATTCTGTATAAAGCGTTACGCAGTGAACTGGTCTGGCGGGACGATCAAACGCTGATTAATCGGGCGGCGCAGTTAAGACAACTGCTTGAAGATGGTGCCCATCCCAGCTCGCTGCCGCTCTACTTCAATCGGATGGTCGATATCCATCAGGACATTCTCAGCATCCGCTCGCAGCATGAGCAAAACGTCAGTATTAATCATACCGGGATAACGTTGCCCGCGATCTCGCCCACGCCGGTCAGCACGCCACCCAGTGAGAAACAGCTGCACCGCTGGATCAATGCGGATAAGACGGAAGCGTCGGCGTTAAGCCTGCAGGCAAACTCCTCGCTCGGGCCGGTAACTATTACCCTTGCCAGGGTCGCGCGGGAGCGAGCACTGATGCTTGAGCGTTATCGCCAGCAAAGCATTCTGGTTTCACTGGCGGCCATTTTGCTGTGCGCCGCAGTCAGTCCGCTGTTGATTCGCAGAGGGCTAAGGGCGATCGGCCGGTTAAGTAAGATCGTGGCAGAAACGGCCAGTGACCGGTTAAATCAGCCCGTGCCGCTTCAGGCTATCCCGCAGGAGCTGCTACCGATTGGCAATGCGCTTAACGCTATGCGTCAGCGCTTATCCACGGACTTTATCCGTCTGACCCAGTTTGCCGACGATCTGGCGCACGAAATCCGCACGCCTATTAATGTGTTACTGGGCCAGAATCAGGTCGCGCTGGGTCATGAACGCTCAGCCGCTGAATATCAGAGGCTGCTCGAAGGCAACATTGAAGAGCTGGAGAGTCTGTCGCGTCTCACTGAAAACATTCTCTTCCTGGCTCGCGCCACGCACCACAATATCAGACTCAATAAACAGGACTTCCTGCTGCAGGATGCGCTGGAAGCGCTGATCGACTTTCTTGAACCGGTTGCGGAAGAGCAGGAGAAGCTCATTGAGCTGAGCGCCGAAGGCAGCCTCACCGCGGATAAAATGCTGTTCCAGCGTGCGATGAGTAATCTGTTGATCAACGCCATTCGTTATTCGCCAGAAAAAGACACGATTCAGGTCAGTACCTGTCATCACGCTGACTACGTTGAGATTGAGGTGTTGAACGCGGGCGAAGCGCTGGAGGAGCCTGAAAAATTATTTGAACGCTTCTGGCGGGGCGATAACGTCCGTCATACGGCCGGAAGCGGGCTGGGACTGTCGCTGGTACGCGCCATCGCCGCTTTACATGGCGGAAGTGCTTACTACCGGCATGAGAACGGGCACACTATCTTTGGCCTGCGCCTGCCCCGAAAGTGAGCGTCTGTAAGAAAAACCTCATCCGTGCTGCTTTAATGAAAGCAGAAGGGGATGGAAGCGATCTGCGGAAGTCATAAAGTCAGACACAGCCACCCCCTTGCCAGTTACACGCTACCTAACCGGCACGGTGGTCAGGTAGCGTCAATTACCAGAATATCCCTTGTCACTTTCTCGGGTAAATCCCGGCACCACTGAGCATACTGGTGACATCCTGCGGGCCCCAGGTTCGCTGGAGTCTGCATCGGCACATGACGGAGAAGTGTTTAAAGGCTGGCCCCTTCAACCAGCACAAACGTCCCGTGTGCAGCCCCTGCACGCAACAGCCTGGCAGCCTGATACGCAGGGCTTTCATAAAAACCTTTGGCTTCGGCAAAAGATTCGAACTCAAATACCACATGCCGTTCATGCGCCTCTCCCTCCAGATTTTCATACTGCCCTGACCAGGCAACGATCTTCGGATTAAACGCCTGCATGGCTTCGCCTGCAGCTCTGGCATAGTCAGCGTATGCGACAGGGTCCGATACGGTCACGTGAGCGATTAAATAACCTTTGTTCATTTCTCTTTTCCTTCCTGACAGGGGGGTGAAATCCAGCGTAAGGCAGCGCGACTGGCGTTAACCAAATCCGGAATGGGGGCTAAGTTTTCAAATCTTCCTTCGGGTCAACGGATTGAGTGGTGAGTAACAACCTTTTCACTGAGTGCTTCCCGATACCCTGAGCAATGTTTGCCGCGAACCGACAGTGCTCTGAATGATGCGGGGATCTGAACCAGTGCTTATGTACACAAACCTGCATGGCAGTTCGCAACGGCGTTGAGCCTTTCAGAAAGACGGTTCACCTTCATAACGTTCAGATCGCGTTCTGTAATATCCGCGGTGTGAAAGCAGTCTATTACCCATTAATATGGTGATAAATAACGTAAGAAATAACGCACTGTTACTCTGAAGGGGAACAATGAATGAAAAACCTTGAGGCGCTGATTATTTTTGCACGCGTGGCGGAAATGAAGAGTTTTACTCAGGCAGCTGAAAGCCTGGGTATTCAGAAAGGACGCGCCTCACTAGTGGTGCGCGAACTCGAAAGGGAGACAGGCGCGACACTTCTGCATCGCACCACGCGAACAGTGCAGTTAACGGAAGATGGACGGGCTTTTTACTCACGCGCCCGCGATCTGTTATCGGAAGCCGAAGAATTACAGTCCATGTTCTCTCACGAGGGGATGTCACTGCGGGGCAGAATACGCGTTGATATGCCTGCCGTGCTGGCACAATGCGTGGTAATCCCCGCGCTGCCTCAGTTGCTGGAGGCACACCCTGAACTGGAGATCGAGCTTTCAAGTACCGATCGGCGCGTTGATTTAGTTCATGAAGGGTTTGATTGTGTCATCCGTCTGGGGCCAATCGTTGATGACACGCTTATTGCTCGCCCTCTGGGGCAGCTACGCATGATTAATGCCGCCAGTCCGGGCTATCTGGCGCGCTTTGGGATACCGCAGACGATTGATGACCTTCTCAGTCAGGGACACCAGATGGTCCATTACCAGCGGAGCTTTGGTTCGAAGCCAGATGGCTGGGAGTATCCGGTGGATGGCGGCTACCAATTGCTGATGTTACCCGGCGCCATAAGGGTAAATAGCGTACCGGCCTATCATGAGGCGGGACTGGCCGGGCTGGGCTTGATTCAGGGCGGTTACTCCACGCTGGCGCCCTATATTGAGCGCGGTGCGCTGGTTGAAGTCCTTCCCAATCTGCGTCCTGAGCCGCTCAGTGCCTCTTTTGTTGTCGCACACCGACGAAATCTGTCGCGGCGTGTCAGAGCCTTTATGCACTGGACAGAAGAAATTTTAAAACCTTATTTTGACAGATAGCACAGTGATTCTTACGCCAGATAAAAGTACAACAACAGGGTATGTGGCGAACCAAACCAGAAGTACAAATTTAATCACCGCTATGCTAATATTTCCGCGCTTATTAAGGCGTCCTGCCATGCGTAGAATTTTTGGGAACGCAGTATGATCGATAAATATCAAATTCATCATGACGTCGATGTGCTGCTTTTCATACGCCACATCTGCAAACTCGTTTATACGGGACTTATTTTGCTGCTGCTTATTCCTCATATTGCCAGTGCCGAAATAAAAGATGGCAAAGCCAATGATATCGTCAGTGGTATTATCAGCTTCACCCAGTGGACGGGCTTAAAACAACCGCCTCAATTATGTATTTTTTCTTCAGCCCGGCATCTCTCCTTGCCGGACTCTGCCTCCTCGGCGGCAGCCACATTCACCGTTGTTTATCTTGCCAGCGCAGGCGACCTGCCGTCGCACAGATGCGACGCCGTCTATTTCGGCGATCAGACGTCACAACAGCAGGTGGACCTTATTCAGCAGTTTAAGGGCAGAGCCGTTCTTACACTCGCGGAGAACAATGCGGATTGCACGCGGGGCGCCGCGTTTTGCCTGATTTTTCATCCGGGCCACACGCTTTTTTCCGTTAACCTTGATTCGCTTGCCAGAAGCGGTGTCAGGGTGAGTCCGGACGTGCTTTTGCTGTCCCGCGAGAGAAGCGAATAAAATGAAATTCGATAAATTAAGAAATGACAAATCATCGATACGCAATAAACTGCGAAAAATAAGCACCATCAACGCTGCGGTGATATTACTGTTGTGCTGGCTGTTGCTCTCCTCGACGTCGCTGCTATTTATTAAAAATTACGAGAAGCGAAACCTTGAATTAATCGGCGCAACCCTCAGCACCACGCTAACCGCTGCGACCGTTTTTTCCGACAGTTACGATGCGCATAATAAAATTGCACGGCTCGGCAATGAAGGGATGTATGCATCTGCGAAACTGGTCACTAAAGATCACATTGTTCTGGTCAACTGGCATGCTCAGCAGGAGCAGACGGGCTGGTATTCGCGGTTATTACGTGAGTGGATTTATCTTAAACCGCTTAACGTCAGTATCATTCACTCTGACGTTGCTGTCGGTACATTAACGCTGGAAGGCACCGTGACCGGCGCGGTGAGTTTCATTCGATACTCCTTCATGATTCTGACCAGCGGTATGCTATGTGTCCTGATTATCTCCCTTTTGCTGAGTGAATTTCTGCATCGGGGTATGCTCGCTACGTTGCGCAACATTACCAGTTCGATTCACTATGTGATTCATTCCGGTGATTTTTCCTTGCGTATACCGGAGAGCACGACGAGTGAGTTTCAGCTATTTTCAGATGATCTGAATTCGTTGTTGAGGGAAATGCAATCGCTGAAGGCTTCGCTTATGCGGGATAATCGCTCGCTGGCAGCCAAAGCGCTGGAGGACCCGTTAACCGGTCTTGCAAACCGCAGCGCCTTTGCTGCTCACCTTTCCCGGCTTCTCGACCAGCAATATGCTGAGGAGCGTTTTGCCTTACTGTTTCTTGATGGCGATCGCTTTAAAAGTATCAATGATAACTGGGGCCATGCCGCCGGGGATGAGGTATTAAAAGCGATAGCAGCACGCCTGCTATCACTGGCATCTGAACAGGATTTAGTCGCCCGTTTAGGTGGGGATGAATTTGCCATGCTGGTGAGCAGTCAGGTCAGTGAGGAGCAATTACAGCAACTCATGCAGGACATCCATGACCTCATCATGGAAAAAATCATCCTTGCAGAAGGTACGCCGATAAATACCTCGGTTACCATTGGCTACGCCTGGTCACAACACGGCGATACGGTTGAGTCTATTCTCGAACGCGCTGACATGAATATGTACAAAAATAAGCGAACCAATAAGGCTTAAAGATGAAAAAAAATATTTCCCTGATGCTGCTTATTTTAGCGCTGGTCGGTTGTCAGTCTAAAGAACGTTTTAGTGAGGCGCAGATCGCAGCGATGCAGCGTGCGGGATTCACTCAAAATAGGGAAGGCTGGGGATTAGGCTTATCAGATAAGATCCTGTTTGGTGTAAACGAATCAGAACTTACACCCTCCAGCAAAAGAAATATTCAGGGGATGGCAAAAAACCTGGCGTCGACCGGTATTAAGCATGTGCGAATTGACGGGCACACCGATAATTACGGCAAACCAGATTATAACCAACAGCTGTCGCTAAAAAGAGCTAACGCAGTCGCGGCACAGTGGGCGGAAGGGGCTGCTATACCGCGCGAAAATATTATCACACGTGGATTAGGCATGAGTGCACCCGTTACCAGCAACAATAGCGCGCAGGGACGCGCGCAAAATCGGCGTGTGGCAATTGTGATTACTGCGCCGTGATAATGAGTTAACAGTGGGCAGTGCTGCGCGCTCAGGCCGGTATGACTCAATGTCCTGCCTGGCGGCTTTATCCGGTTACCGATGATGCGTGAAAAGCCGCTGGAAAAGGTGAAACGGAGGGAAAAATGCACGGCGGAACCCGCCGTGCAGTGTTGCTATCAGCGATAAAACGCCGGTCTTGCTGGCATACTGACCGGCACAATCTCACCGGAAGTCTGGGCCGCGACGCAGGCATCAGCGGCCACCGCGGCGGCGTAACCATCCCAGGCGGAGGGACCGGTCATCTCACCGCTGATGACGTTGTTGATAAATGCCTGTAACTCCACGTCATACGCATCGATAAAGCGCTTTTTCCAGTCAGTCAGAATGGTGGTGGAGAGCTTAGCCGCGCTGCGAAGCTGCACAGAGACCGGCTCCGGCAGACGAGCAATGCCGCTTTCACCCACCACTTCACACTGAATATCGTAACCATATTCACAGTTCACGAAGATTTCGACATCAATGCGCGCCCCTTTGGTGGTCTCAAGCAGCACGATTTGCGGATCGCGCAGATGTGACGACGCCTTACGGGTTTTACGCGGGAAGATTACCTGCACGCTGGCATAGTCATCATCCAGCAGCCAGCGCAGCACATCGAGTTCGTGGATCAGCGTGTCGGTGATCGCCATGTCGGTGGTGTAGCTGTCGCCCACTTCCGGGTTGCGGTGTGCGCAGTGCAGCATCAAAGGCTCACCAATTTCGCCGCTGTCGATCACCGCTTTTAGTGCGCGATAGCCGCTGTCATAAGGGCGCATAAACCCGACCTGCACCAGCTGACGTCCTGCCTTAATTTCTGCTTCCACAATGTTCATGCAGCCCTGCGCGGTAACCGCCAGCGGTTTTTCGCAGAACACCGCTTTACCCGCCTCAATGCAGGCCAGCACAAAGGCTTCATGCGTCGGCCCCCAGGAGGTGACCAGCACCGCATTGACCTGCGGATCGTTAATCAGATCGATAGCATTGTCATAAATACGCGCTTCCGGCGTCAGCTCGTTAACGATTTGCTGGCAGTTTTCACGGTTGATATCGTTAAGCGCCACCACGCGCGCATTCTGTAACACGGTGCTGCAACGGCGGATGTGTTCGCGACCGATTGCGCCGGTGCCGATGACGCCAATATTAATAGTCATGATAATTCCTTAAGCTGAGTGGTTTAACAGCTGGATGCTGTCGCGAATTTCGCGGGCAATGTCCGCTTCCTGCCAGCTGTTCATCACTGAGGAGAACGGCTCAAAGGCGTAAAGGCCGGTGTAACCCATCTTCTCCAGTCGCTCGACCTGCTGCTTACTGCGCAAGCGGTCGTCCGCGCTGAGCATGATGCGCTCTTCGTCGGTTAGCTGATTAACCGGGCGCGGGTCGGTGACGCCGGAAAGGTGAACCAGACCGATCTGCTGAATATCGATCTCCTGTTCGAAGGTCTGTTCCGCATCTTCAAACAGATGATGATGGAAGGTATCGATCAGCAATCTGAATGGCACACCCGCTTCATGGATCAGCGTCTGAGCCTGAGTCGCTGAACGCAGCGAGCTTTGCGGAAAGCCCAGCGGTTCCACCAGCCCCTGAATACCTGCCTCAGCGAACAGCGGGGCCAGGGTTTTCAGCGCGCTTACGGTGTCGGCAGCGCTAATCGGCGTGCCATCATTAAGCGGGCAGAGCACCAGCGATTCAGCGCCGACCGCCTGCGCATCACTTAACAGCTGGCGGGTGCGTTGCAGCACCTCTTCATTCAGCTGATTAAAGGGATAGAGCGCATTGATGGTCACAATCCGGATGCCTGACTCACGCGCCAGGGCTTTTACCTCGTCGCCGGTGAGATCGTCGGTGACGCGGCCGCTGGGCATATCATTACGCAGTTCGACATTATGGATACCGAGCTGGCTGACCAGTTTAAAAAACTGCGGAAGGGTGAGGCTGGGCGCAATTTTACGGTTGATGCAAAAGCGCGCGTTGGGAATATTCAGGCTCATAACAATTTCCTTGAATGTAGGGGTACAGTGTTAATAGCAATCGGGTAGTCAGCGTAATGACGCGGGCCGTGGATTATTCAATACAGACGTTTCAGGCACTATTTTTTGCCGTTGCCGTTATAAAGCGCATAGAAATAGTGCTCGACCTGCTCAAGACTTCTTCCCCGGGTCTCGGGAATAAACTTCACAACAAAAACAGAACCGCCGATGCCGATAGCCGCGAATATAAAGAAGGCTCCGGCCAGACCAAATGCGGCTAATAACAGCGGGAAGGCCATGGAGATGGCGAAATTGGCGATCCACAGTGAGAAGACAGCGCCACCCATACAGATGCCACGCATCCGGGCGGGGAAGATTTCCGACAGCAGCAGCCAGGTAACGGGTGACAATGCGCCCTGCTGGAAGCAGAGAAACATCAGCATCCCCGCCAGCACCAGATAAGCCCGTAGCAGGTTGACCGTGCCGTTGAGGTATTCCGGCATCAGCCAGCAGACCAGCCCGATAAAGAACAGGCAGCAGGTGCAGCCCATCTGTCCGATTAACACCAGCGGACGGCGTCCCACTTTGCCGATTAGCCAGATACCCGCCAGCGTCATCACCACGGAGATCACGCCATTGGCGATGGTGGCGAACAGCGCGGCATCGTTGCTCAGTCCGGCGGCGGTCAGCATGGTGGGGGCGTAATACATAATGGTATTCACCCCGGTCAGCTGCTGGATGGCGGCAATACCCACGCCCAGCAGGAAGATTTTCATCAGCCAGGGTGTGGCGAGATCGCGCAGGCGGCCTTTGCCACGCTGACGGTTCTCTTCAATGGTTTCCTCAATCTCTTCCAGTTCCCACTCGACATCGTCGGCGGCGCGGGTTTTTTCCAGTACCTCGCGCGCTGCCTGACTGCGGCCTTTCATTACGTGCCAGCGCGGGGTTTCAGGCATAAAAATCATGCCGATCCAGAGCAGAACAGCGGGGACAATCGACAGCGCCAGCATCCAGCGCCAGGTATTTTCGCCGCCCCAGATATCGTTAAAGGTGGCGTTGGAGATGTACGCCAGCAGCTGACCGCTGACGATCATCAGCTCCTGCAGGGTGACCAGCTGGCCACGTTTATTGGCGGGGGCGATTTCTGCGATGTAGACCGGCACGGTCGCGGCAGCACCCCCCACGGCAAAGCCCAGGAACAGGCGAGAAGCGATCATCCAGGTGACATCAGGCGCCAGCGCCGAGCCGACAGCGCCAAAAGCGAAGATAAGCGCCAGCGCAATGATAATGCGTCGTCTGCCGAGGCCATCCGCCAGATGACCGGCTGCCAGCGCGCCGAAGGCTGCACCAAACAGCAGGGAGCTGGTGACCAGCCCGGTAGTAAATGGGGTGAGATGCAAATCGCCGCGCATAAACAGTAATGCGCCTGAGACTACACCGGTGTCATAACCAAACAGCAATCCACCCAGGGTGGCGACCAGCGCAATAATCTTCACAAAAGGCTCGGTGCGGGTGGTGCTATTTGGACCGGATGCCGGGTTCGACGAGATATAAAGTTCTTTTTCCATGAATACTCCTGGTAATAACGGCAAAGACAAAACGTCAGAACATGAAGAAGACATCACCCTACTGATATTTTTATTTCGGGTTAAATTATATTTGAAACTTAGTTTTCATTATGTGAGCTCAACCCTTCCGCCATTTTTATTTTGATGGGATTCCATCAAGGCGAAAATAAAAACATTAAATTTAAGCGGGTTATAGGGGAGATCGATAAGTTACCGGCGGTTAAGGCAGGGCAGAACACGGGAAAATCAGCGTCTGGAAAGAGTAAATGATCGCAGTCAGGATGAAACATCCCAACCGCGATAAACAGATAGCAGGGCGGGTTAGCGGATTTCCAGCGCGGTGAGCGCCGATAACAGTGCATCGACCTTAGGCAGGAACTGTTTACGGCGTGGCCACACCACGCTCAGCGTCAGCCCCTCGGGCTGCAACTGCGGCAAAATTATCTCCAGATCGCCCTGTTTCACGGCATGCTGAATCAGCCACGAGGGCATTTGTGCCACACCCAGCCCGGCGATGACAGCCTGCAGCTGGGCATCGACGTCGCCCAGTGCCAGCCGGTACGGCACCTCGCGCCAGTGCGGCTGACCATCTTCGGTGGTGAACAGCCAGGGTTTGGTGCTGCCATCTACACGCTCATAAAGAATGGCGCGGTGGTTCAGCAGTGCCGCCTCATCTTCAGGTCGACCCTCGCGTGCCAGATAAGCGGGTGAGGCACAGAACTGCATCTGCTCGCGGCCCATATTACGCCAGCCCAGCGAAGCAGGCAGGTCGGGCGCGCCGCCGATCCGTACCGCCACATCCACGCCCTCTTCAAACAGGTCCACAAAGCGGTCAGAAAAACTCAGGCTCAGAGCCAGTTCCGGGTGTTGCTGACAAAAGGGCATCAGCAGCGGCATCACATTGAGGCGGCCATAGGTGGTGGGCACCGCCAGGCGCAGGCGACCGGAAGGAATCGTTCGCTGTGCCGCCAGCACCGCTTCGGCTTCGGCCAGATCCTCCAGAATGCGCAGGCAGGTCTGGTAATAGGCGCTGCCCGCGTCGGTGAGGTGCAGGCTCCGTGTGGTGCGCTCCAGCAGTCGCGAGCCTAATCGTGTCTCCAGGCGGCTGACGCTTTTACTGATCGCCGATCCGGTCACGTGCAGACGCTCCGCAGCGGCGGTAAAACTGCCACACTCTACGCTGGCAACAAACGGCAGAATATCTTTGAGGCGATGATCGTGCATCGATTAATGAACTCAGGTTGAGAATGCTGTGAATAAATGCCAGAGATAAGAACTGAATTCTCTATTAGGCTTAGCATTACGCAAAATGAGGAGAAATCAAATGAAAAAGCATGCTTTGATTGTGGGCATCAGTGGCGTTATTGGTCGCGGACTGGCAGATAAATTACAGAAGGAAGGCTGGCAGGTCAGCGGTCTGTCACGCGGACGTGGCGCGGTACCTGAAGGTGTCACCAGCCTGACGGCCGATCTGACCGATGCGGATGCCGTTCGGGACGCGCTGAAAACAGTGAAACCGGATGCGCTGTTCTTTAGCGTCTGGGCGCGTCAGGAAAATGAAAAAGAGAATATCCGCGTTAACGGCGGCATGGTGCGAAATGTGATTGAAGCACTCGGCGACCGCTTACAGGGTTCGCACGTGGCGCTGGTAACCGGACTGAAGCACTACCTGGGGCCGTTTGAAGCTTACGGCAAAGGCGCTGTGCCAGTCACGCCGTTCCGTGAAGAGCAGGGCCGTCAGCCGGTCGATAACTTCTACTACGCGCAGGAAGATGAAGTGTTCGCTGGTGCAGAGAAGTATGACTACCGCTGGAGTGTGCATCGCCCGCACACCATCATCGGTTATGCCGTGGGCAATGCGATGAATATGGGTCAGACACTGGCGGTCTACGCAACGCTGTGTAAAGAGAAAGGCTGGCCGTTTATCTTCCCTGGCTCACCTGAGCAGTGGAACGGTGTCGTTGATATGACCGATGCGGGCCTGCTGGCTGAGCAGCTGCACTGGGCGGCGACCTCACCTAATGCCGCTAATCAGGATTTCAATGCGGTAAACGGCGATGTGTTCCGCTGGAACTGGATGTGGCCAAAACTGGCTGACTATTTCGGCATTGAAGCAGCGGAATACCCGGCGCAGATGATGCCGCTGGAAGATCGCATGCAGGAAGCCGCCAGTGCATGGCAGGCGATT
Source organism: Pantoea sp. XAF26B01_ASV70 (assembly GCF_054512635.1). Classification (NCBI taxonomy): domain Bacteria; kingdom Pseudomonadati; phylum Pseudomonadota; class Gammaproteobacteria; order Enterobacterales; family Erwiniaceae; genus Pantoea; species Pantoea sp. XAF26B01_ASV70. The sequence continues at coordinate 294,789 of NZ_JBTNCJ010000002.1, read as the reverse complement.
GCAGAGCAGCATCAGTTGCGTGAATCGGATGTCAACAGACTGGCTTCCTGGTGGCATACCGATGCAGACCTGGGACGTCCGATGGAAGCCTTTACCGATATGAGTAAGAGCCGTAAAGCGGGCTTCACCGGCTATCGCAGCACGCTCGACTCCTTTACTCAGCTGTTTGATAAGCTGAAAGCAGAAAAAGTGATCCCGCAATAACCCAGCAGGCGCCGCATCAGGCGCCTGTTTTGTTTCTGACTGATAACTATACTCTGGCACTCAATCAGTAAATGGAGGATTGGATCCTATGGCGACATGTTTCATTATCGGCGCAGCGGGCAAAGTGGGCCAAAAGCTGACTCGTCAGCTGAGCAGTAAAGGCCATACAGTGACGGCGCTGCACCGCAAACCGGAACAGGCAGAGACGCTGCATGCCGCTGGTGCTAAACCGGTGGCTGGCGATATTCAGCAGCTGAGCGTGATGGCACTGGCAGATCTGATGACCGGTCACGATGTGGCTGTCTTCACGGCGGGTGCGGGCGGTGCCGGGATCGAGCTGACCAATGCCATCGACGGAGAAGGACTGAAGCTGGCGGTTGCCGCAGCAGAGCAGGCGGGAGTATCACGCTTTATGCTGGTTTCCGCTTTCCCGGATGCGGGTCGCGGCAAAACACCCTCAGAGGGATTTGAGAATTACATGCGGGTGAAGCGTCTGGCGGATGCGGAGCTGGTGGCGAGTAAGCTGGAGTGGGTGATCCTGCGACCGGGTACGCTGACCGATGAAGCGGGTACCGGCCGGGTTCATGCCGATCTGGCGATTCCGTATGGTGAGATCCCGCGCGAAGATGTGGCGGCGACACTGGTCGGCCTGATCGAAAATCCGGCGATTAAGTATCAGATCATCGAACTCACCAAAGGTGATGTGCAGATTGATGTGGCGTTGCAGCGATTGCTGCGGGGCTAAAAAAGGCTCGTTATCACAGCCAATACGCCTGAATGCGTAACAAATAAAAGCCCCGAAGTCGGGGCTTTTTTCTTTCTTAACGCATGTGCTACTTAACGCATTTCGCGCAGTGCGCGCGCTCAATGTGCTGGAAGAAATCGTTACCTTTGTCATCGACCAGAATAAAGGCAGGGAAGTTCTCCACCTCGATTTTCCAGATTGCTTCCATTCCCAGCTCGGGATACTCCACGCATTCCAGACTTTTGATGCTCTGCTGCGCCAGAACCGCTGCCGGTCCACCAATGCTGCCGAGATAGAAGCCGCCATGTTTATGACAGGCATCCGTCACCTGCTGGCTGCGATTGCCCTTGGCCAGCATGATCTTACTTCCGCCGTGCGCCTGCAGCAGATCCACGTAGGAATCCATACGACCGGCAGTGGTCGGGCCGAGTGAACCAGAAGCATAACCTTCAGGCGTTTTCGCCGGACCAGCGTAATAGACCGGATGATCTTTGATGTACTGCGGTAATCCTTCGCCGTTATCGATGCGCTCTTTGAGTTTTGCATGTGCAATATCGCGCGCCACGATAATAGTGCCGGTCAGTGACAGGCGGGTTGAAACCGGATAAGAGGACAGTTGCGCCAGAATCTCTTCCATTGGGCGGTTGAGATCAACCTGCAACGCTTCACCTTCGCCCTGCTGACGCAGTGCTTCCGGGATCAGGCGGCCTGGGTTGGCTTCCAGTTTCTCAATCCAGATACCTTCACGGTTAATCTTCGCTTTGATGTTACGGTCAGCCGAGCAGGAGACGCCCATGCCGATCGGGCAGGAGGCGCCGTGACGTGGCAGACGCACCACGCGGATATCGTGCGCAAAATATTTGCCGCCAAACTGCGCACCCAGACCGAGCTGTTGCGCCGCTTCCAGCAGTTCCTGCTCCAGCTGAACGTCGCGGAACGCCTGACCGTGCTCGTTGCCTTCAGTGGGCAGCCCGTCGTAATAGTGAGTTGAGGCGAGCTTCACGGTTTTCAGGGTGCTTTCTGCCGAGGTGCCGCCGATGACAAACGCAATATGGTAGGGCGGACAGGCTGCGGTGCCGAGGGTACGCATCTTATCTACCAGGTAATTTTTCAGCTTGCCCGGGCTCAGCAGCGCTTTGGTTTCCTGATAGAGATAGGTTTTATTGGCGGAACCGCCACCTTTGGCGATACAGAGGAACTTGTACTCATCGCCATCCACGCTGTAGAGGTCGATCTGCGCTGGCAGGTTAGTGCCGGTATTCACCTCTTTATACATATCCAGAGCGGCATTCTGCGAATAGCGCAGGTTATCTTCGATATAGGTGTTGTAGATACCCTGTGACAGCGCAGCTTCATCACCGCCGCCGGTCCAGACGCGCTGGCCCTTTTTGCCCATGATGATCGCGGTGCCGGTATCCTGACAGGTTGGCAGCACGCCTTTGGCGGCAATTTCAGAGTTCCTTAAAAACTGCAGGGCGACATATTTATCATTGTCGCTGGCTTCCGGGTCATCAAGGATGGAGGCGACCTGCTGCTGGTGGGCCGGACGCAGCATAAAAGAGGCGTCGTGGAACGCCTGCTGGCTGAGTAACGTCAGCGCCTGCGGATCGACTTTAAGGATCTCCTGACCCTCAAACTCGGAGACGGAGACATGCTCACGACTCAGCAGATAGTATTCGGTATCTTCGTGGGACAGCGGGAAAGGGTTCTGATAGACAAAAGGCTTGTTCGACATTTTTTCTCACTTAATGACCGGCTGAACCTCCGCGGACAGGCTGCGGGGCGCAACATCATAGGCGAATTAATTGTTTATTATGCTTCCCCACCGCGGGTGCGGTGGGGAAGTGCAGGAATGGTATCTTATAACGCGTTGATCTGCATGTTGTATCCGTCAGAACAACCACACCATCCACGGATAGGCAATCAGCATCATGGAGCCTAAGAAGATGGCACCGAAGATGGTTCCCAGACGCCAGTAGTCTTTGGTAGGCAGATAACCGCTGCCGTAGTAAATCGGGCTTGGACCAGTACCGTATGGCGTGATGATGCCCATCACACCCAGAGAGGTACACAACATCAGGCAGAAGACCGGCATATTGATGCCCGGAATGGAGGCTGCAATGGTCAGCATGGCCGGTAACAGCGCGGTGGTGTGTGCGGTGGTACTGGCAAACAGGTAGTGCAGCAGGAAGAAGGCGATTAACAGCACCACGGCCGAAACCTGTGGGTCATAACCCTGCAGCAGCATGCCACCCTCTTTACCTAACCAGGTAATAAAGCCAACGCGGGCCAGACCATCGGCCAGTGCCACCAGGGTGGCGAACCAGGCAAAGGTGTTCCAGGCCGGTTTATTACTGGTGATGTCATTCCAGGTCAGTACGCCGGTCCACAACATCAGAACGACCACCAACAGCGCCGCCATGGCAGGTTCGATCCACGAGGTGGCGAAAATCCACATCAGCAGTGCACAGACTACAAACACCAGCAGCAGGATTTCATTGCGGGTCAGTCTGCCCAGTTTTTCCAGTTCAGCGATGGCCCATTTCGGCACTTCATCATTGATTTTAACTTCAGGTGGGTAGAACCAGTAAGCCAGCAGCGGCATGGTCAGAATCAGCAGCACACCCAGCGGCAGGAAGGCCAGGAACCACATGCCCCATGAGATATCAAAACCGACGATGCTTTTTACCAGTGCCAGTGCCAGCAGGTTGGGTGCCAGCGCAGAGAGGAACATGGAGCTGGTAATACAGGCCGCGGTAATCGCTACCCACATCAGATAGGAACCGATTTTACGGGCGCTCGGGTCGTTAGGTTTAGAGCCGTAAAGCGGCGGAAGGTTGGCAATAATCGGGTAGATGGTACCGCCACTGCGCGCGGTGTTTGACGGCGTAAAGGGCGCAAGAAGCAGGTCAGCAAAGGTAATGGCATAACCCAGCGTCAGACTGCGGCGACCCAGATACTTCACCAGAATCAGGGCCAGGCGGCGACCAAACTGCGTTTTGTCATAACCTGCGGCGAACATAAAGGCACCGAAGATCAGCCAGACCGTGGAGTTGCCGAACCCGCTGACCGCCCATTTGAACGACTCACTGGCGACTTTGAATTTCGGGTTAGCCAGTTCAGCCGGGCTGAAGAGCAGAAACTGGCTGAACAGCGCGATGACTACCACGCCGGTCAGGCCGATCACCGCGCCTGGCAGGGGTTCAAAGATCAATCCGACAATCACGCCGACGAAGATGGCGAAGAAGTGCCAGGCGTAGGGTTCGAGTCCGGCTGGTGTGGGCACCAGCAACAGCAACACGGCAACGAGCACCGGCAGAGCAAGCATGATAGCTTTCTTTTTACCCGGCGCCGCAGGTGCGACTTTTGGGGGTTCAGTTACAGCTGAGAGTGGTTTCATAGTATTTTATCTGCAAGTTAAGAAGAATGCGATTTGCGCCCCGGACCTTCACTGATGACTTTCTTTCTTATTCTTAATAGTGTGAATAAACCGCGATGCACTGATTTTTTAATCGACTGCTTAGCTATTGAGCTGCATTTTTAAATCCATGTAAATATGATGCGATTTTTGCAAATATAGATTTTGATCCAGATCAAAGAAATTAATTCATTATTCCCCATTTTTAACATTTATTTTTTATTTATATTTACGGCATCGACATTTTGACAGTTCTGTGAAGCTGGTCGACAAATCACCAGCTCACGCAAACTGAATGCCTTGCTTTAACTTCTTGATGATAAACGATTTATTTTTTATGTAAACGAATGGTTGATTTTTGGTTACCCATGATTAACAATTAATATAACTTCACTTTATGCATTCGGCAAATAAAAACTCTAAATCATTTAAAAGTTAAAAAAGTAAATTTATCGCTTATGAAAGCAAAGAAAAGGGTATATTAGTCTCATGACATCGGACCACTTAATTAAGCGATAATTTGCGTCCGCTAAAAAATTTCCAGACTTTTAAATCTTGGAGTTTATCGCAATGAAATCTCTCACCCCCATCCTTAATCCATTGACTCTGCCTAACGGCGCTGTGTTGAAAAACCGACTGGTAATGGCGCCGATGACCACCTGTACCGGTTTTTATGACGGTACGGTCACCAGTGAGCTGGTCGAGTACTACCGCGCACGTGCAGGCAGCATCGGAACCGTAATCGTTGAATGCTGCTTTATTGACAACCGTGGCCCGGCATTTCCGGGTGCCATTGCTATCGACAGCGACAACAAAATTCCTGGTCTGAAACGCATCGCGGACGCGATTAAATCTGAAGGCTCTACGGCCATTTTGCAGATCTATCACGGCGGCCGTATGGTCGAACCGGAGCTGATTGGCGGCAAAACGCCGGTTGCGCCAAGCGCCATCGCGGCACCGCGTGAAGGGGCAACCAAACCCCTGGCGCTGAGCGCCGAAGAAGTCGAAACCATGATCACCAAATTTGGTGATGCGGTGAACCGCGCCATCAAGGCCGGTTTCGATGGCGTCGAAATTCATGGTGCTAACACCTACCTGATTCAGCAGTTCTATTCGCCGAACTCTAACCAGCGCGATGACAAGTGGGGCGGCAGCCGCGATAACCGCGCACGCTTCCCGCTGGAAGTGCTGGAAATCACCCACAAGATGGCTGAGCGCTTCGCCCATAACTCTTTCATCATCGGCTATCGCTTCTCGCCGGAAGAGATCGAAGTGCCCGGCATTCGTTTTGACGACACGCTCTATCTGCTGGAAAAACTGGCGGCGCGCGGACTCGATTACGTCCACTTCTCGGTAGGCCAGCTGCTGCGTCCGTCCATTGTCGATACCCAGGACCCGACGCCGCTGATTGAGAAATTCGTCGCGATGCGTTCGCCTGTGCTGGCAAAAGTGCCGGTGATTGGTGTTGGCGGCGTCGTCAATAAAGCCGATGCCGAACTGGCGCTGGAGAAAGGCTACGATCTGGTGGCGATTGGTAAAGCCTGCATCGCTTACCCGAACTGGGCTGACCGCATCATCAATAACGAACACCTCGATCTCTACATCGACAGCAACAAACGCGAAGAGCTGCAGATCCCGGAACCGCTGTGGCGCTTCTCCCTGGTCGATGCGATGATCCGCGACATGAGTGAATCGGGCCGTAAATACAAAGCGGGCGTCTATCAGGAAAAAGTCGAAGCCGAAGCGCTGAAACTGAAAATCAACGTCACGCTGGATACTGACCGTATCACCGACATCTCGCTGGTGCCGGATGACACCCTGGATGTGGACTTCACCACCACCTTTGAAAGCCTGCGTAGCCGCATCCTGGTGGCTAACAGCCCGCACGTCGATGCGATTACCGGTGCGACTACCCAGAGTGAGGCGCTGAAAAAAGCGGTTTCACGCGCGCTGACCACCTCCAGCAAAGAGCATGTGATTGAAGAGGGCGGCAACCCTAACGCACCGCAGAATTACGATGTGGTGATTGTGGGCAGCGGCGGCGCCGGTCTTGCGGCGGCGATTCAGGCGCATGATGAAGGTGCGCGCGTGGTCATCATCGAGAAGATGCCGACCATCGGCGGTAACACCATTAAAGCTTCAGTGGGCATGAACGCCGCGGAAACCCGTTTCCAGAAACTCAAAGGCATCGAAGACAGCAAAGAGCTGTTCTACGAGGAGACGCTGAAAGGCGGTCAGTTTAAAAATAATCCGGTGCTGCTGCGTGAGTTTGTAGAGCTGGCTCCGGAGGCGATTGAGTGGCTGGCGAATCACGGCATTGAGCTTAACGACATCACCATCACCGGCGGGATGAGCATCGATCGTACCCACCGTCCGGCGGATCGTTCAGCGGTGGGTGGCTTCCTGATCAGCGGTCTGGTTAAAAACATCAACAGCCGCAACATCGAAGTCCTGCTGGAAACCTCAGTCTCAGAAATCCTTTATGAGAACGGCGCGGTAGCGGGTGTGAGAGTGGTCGATGAGTACAACGACAGCCGTATCCTGAACGCGAAAAGCGTGATTGTGGCGACTGGTGGATTCAGTGCGAACCGTGAACTGGTAGTGAAATATCGCCCTGAACTCGATGGCTTTGTCACCACCAACCACAAAGGTGCCACCGGCAGCGGTATTGCCATGCTGGAAAAAATTGGTGCCGGTACCGTGGATATGGGCGAAATCCAGATTCACCCAACGGTTGAACAGACCACCTCTTATCTGGTCTCCGAATCCATTCGTGGCGGCGGTGCTATCCTGGTCAGTCAGGCGGGTGAGCGCTTCTACAACGAAATGGAAACCCGCGATAAAGTCTCGGCGCAGATTATCGCCTTGCCAGAGAAGAGTGCCTGGATTGTGTTTGACGAGCAGGTGCGGATGAATAACAAAGCGGCTGACGAATATATCGCCAAAGGCTTTGTGGTCAGCGCGCCAAACGTGGCAGAACTGGCGGTGAAACTCAACATGAGTGAGCATCATACGCTGGAAGCCACGCTGGCCCGTTACAACAACTTCGTTATCATGCAGAAAGATGAAGACTTCGGTCGTCAGACCGCGCTGCGTCATCCTCTGAGTGAAGCACCGTTCTACGCGATTCGTGTTGCACCGGGCGTACACCACACCATGGGCGGCGTCACCATCGACACCACCACCGCGGTGCTGGACAGCCAGAAACAGGTGATTAACGGCGCCTGGGCCTGTGGCGAGGTGGTTGGCGGCATCCACGGCGCGAACCGCATCGGCGGTAACGCAGTCGCCGATATCATTATCTTCGGCATTCTGGCCGGTGGTAACGCCGCCGCTTACGCCCGACGTTAAGGGTCGTCTCCGGCATCCGCGCTCTGCGGATGCCGTTCTATTCTCTTTAAAGCAGAGTCGCCTATGTTAACTGATGCGCGTGTCTATGCTTACTCCGCTGTCTTAATGGGTTCACCCATCCTGCTCAAACTCTTCGACGATAATCAGACCCTGGCCAGACAGGTCTTCCGCCTGATTAAACAGCAGGAGAATCTCTTCACGGTTAACCGCGCGGCGTCGGAAGTGATGGCGATTAATCACGCGGCAGGGCAGCATCCGGTGGTCGTCAGTCAGCCGGTGTTTGACCTGATCGCCTGCGCGCATGCGGTGAGCCTGCTGCCCGACAGCCTGTTTAATCTGGCTATCGGCCCGCTGGTGAAGTGCTGGAAAATCGGCTTTCAGGGCCACCGTGTTCCATCAGAGACAGAACTTCAGGCGCGCATGGCGCTGACGAATCCGCATGACGTTATTCTTGATGACACAAGCCGCAGTGTCATGCTGGCCCGGCCGGGGATGGAGATTGACCTGGGCGCGATCGCCAAAGGCTATATCGCCGATGTTGTGCAGGCTTTTTTGCGCCAGCAGCAGGTCAGCAGTGCGCTGATTAATCTGGGCGGAAATGTGCAGACAGTGGGTGCGCCGCCAGAAGAGGCGGGCTGGGCAATCGGCCTGAAAAAACCGTTTGGTGAGGCCGAAGAGCTGATCGGGGTGATCAGCGTGAATAATCGCTCGGTGGTGACATCCGGTATCTATGAGCGTTATTTTGAGCTGGATGGCGTCTGTTATCACCATATCCTCGACCCGCGTAGCGGTCATCCGCTGGATAACGACCTGCTGAGCGTCACCGTGATCTCTGACCGTTCACTGGATGGCGACATCTACACCACGCTGCTTTATGGCCTCGGCGTTGAACAGGGCATTGCCTGCCTGGCGGAGCAACCGGGCATTGAAGCGATATTTGTGACCCGTGACAGGCAGGTGATCTGCTCGTCACAACGTCACTTTTCTTTTCAGTTACTGGACACCGATTACCGGCTGGTTCACTGACAATATTGTTTGAGTAAAGTGTGATACTCCGGCTGCAGGCGATAGCGATAAACCGGACGGCCCGTGACCCCATAATGAATGCTGGTGAACAGGATATTAATCTGCGCCAGCCAGATCAGATACTTGCGGCAGGAGACGCGAGAGATATTCACCTCGGTTGCCAGTTCGTCGGTGGAGAACTCGGTACCCGGATGGGCGTCGATCCACAGACACAGCGTGCGCAGCGTCTGCGGTGTTAATCCTTTCGGCAGTCGCTTCTGCTCGCTGGCCCCCGGCGGATTGCCATGCAACAACTGATCAACGTCCGACTGCTGATAGAACTGATGATTATCCATCAGCGATTTTTTCTGTCGCCAGCCAGTCAGCGCCTCTTCAAAGCGGGCAAACTGGAAAGGCTTGATCAGATAATCCACCACACCGTAGTTGAGTGAGGTTTTGATGGTGGCGGCATCTGCTGCTGACGAGATAATAATCACGTCAACCGGACGTCCTGCGCTGCGCAGTTCCGGCAACAGGTCGAGACCGTTCTCCTGCTGCATATAGATATCCAGCAGGATCAGATCAACCTGAGGTTCGGCCTGCGCCAGCCGCTCTTTGGCCTGCTGTAAGGTTGAGGCGGTGCCGCAGCAGGTAAAGCCTGGGATCTGCCCGATATAACAGCGATTCAGCTCGGCTACCATGGCGTCATCATCGACAACTAACACATTGATCATTGGGTAATCATTCCTCTCTCCCACGGAAGTTGTACTAAGAATTGGGTGAATACACCCGGTTCCGACTCGACACTGACACTGCCGCCCAGGCTTTCGGTCTGCTGCTTAACCAGAAACAATCCGACACCGCGATCTTCGCCTTTTGACGAGACGCCACGCTCAAAAATGGCGCTGAGCTGCGTACCGCCGATCCCGGGTCCGTCATCACTCACTTCACAGGCTAACCAGCCATTCTGATAATGCAGCATGAGGTGGATTTCCCCTTCGGTTTCCGGATCCAGCGCCTCAAGCGCATTTTCGATTAAATTGCCCAGCACCGTAATCAATACCGCGCTCTGCTCCTCGCTGCCGCAGTCGGGCAGAAAACTCGCCTCATCGATAATCAGCTGATGGCCTTCATCGGTCACCCGGTTGATTTTGCTGAGCAGGAAACCCGCAATGATGGGCGATTTGATCTTTTGCAGCAGCGAACCAATCTCCGTCTGATAGGCGTTGGCGGTTTTCAGGATGTACTCTTCCATCTGCGCATAGTTTTTCATATGCAGCAGGCCCAGAATGACATGCAGCTTGTTCATGAACTCATGGGACCGTTCACGTAACGCGTCTACATAGTTTACCATGCCGTCCAGACGCTGCATCAGCTGGCTGATCTCGGTCTTGTCCCTGAAGGTGGTTACCGCTCCGATAATGCGGTCACGACTGCGAACCGGCACGGTATTGCTGATCAGGATGCGATTACCCAGCGTCAGCTCCTGATCGTGCCAGGCTTTGCCCGCATGCAGCGCATCCTGCTGATGGCGGTGCATCACGCTCTCTTCAGCAATCAGATCGCCGCTTAATGGCATCTTGCGGGTGGTCTCATGCAGCAGCTGCTGCGCCGCGTGGTTAATCAGGCTGACGCGTGACTCATCATCGACCGCAATCACACCCTCTTTAATAGAATTGAGGATCGCCTGACGCTGCTCGAACAGGCTGGAGATTTCATGCGGCTCCAGCCCGAGCAATATGCTCTTCAGGCGCCTGACCAGAATAAGAATCCCCAGCAGACCCACCAGGCCGCCAAATAAGACAGTCCAGACAATGTTCCAGCGGCTTTTGGCAATCTGCGCCGCCACATCATTCAGCGCAATGCCGATCGCCACCACACCAATCTGCTGATGATCTGCGTTATAAACCGGGGTAAATACCCGCAGTGCCTCTACCAGCACGCCGTGATTTACCGCCACATTTTCCCGCCCGCTGAGTGCCGGATAGATATCGTTGCCGACAAAATGTTTGCCAATCACCGCCGCGTTTGGGTGTGAAAAGCGAATGCCACGCATATCCGTCACCACCACAAACAGCAGGCCGTTGCGTTTGCGCGCGGCTTCAGCCAGTGGCTGAATCTGGCTGCTGCCGTCCGGTAACAGTAACCCACGCTGCACTTCAGGGCTGTCTGCCAGAGTGCGTGCCACTGCCATCGCCTTATCTTTAAGATGCGACTGAGCAAAGTTATCGATCTGCACAAAATAGAGCAGATGGACAGCGAGCAGCACGGTGACGATAACCGCGGTCATCATCAGGGTGGTCAGGGTACTGAGTTTCATGGGGCGTTTAGTCACGGCATGTAGGTTCTGTGGTTGGCTTGTCATTGGCGTTCAGCACGGGTGGGAGATCGCCCGGAAACATACGCTAACTGACCGCATCAGTACAGTTTTAGCGGTCTGCGCGCGGGCAATCGCCGGAGAACAATATTTGTGTTAGGGGATTGTATAATTCAAAGGACACCCTTAATGTGTGGTTAAAATATGTGAGCAATTCGGTAAGCCTTTTGTAATTAAATTAAGGCTAAATTGCTATTTTTAATTTTATAACTATTTTCACATTAACTCACAAATAACATTATTTTAAACTTTAAGGACTTTTTTTAACCAGTACCGTCTGAGCTGTAGATTAAAATGATGAATTCAAAGAAAGTTATTCCCACTCTTTCCCTCGCGGCCTTGTTAGTTTCTTCAGCACTGCATGCTGAAACTTCACCAGAAAAAACCGACGTCCTGTTAATTGGTGGCGGCATCATGAGCGCCTCAATGGGCACCATGCTGGAAGAGCTGCAGCCTGGCTGGAAACAGATCATGGTTGAGAAGCTGGATGGTGTGGCACTGGAATCCTCTAACGGCTGGAACAACGCCGGTACCGGTCACTCTGCCAATATGGAGCTGAACTATACGCCAGAGCGTAAAGACGGCTCGATCGACGTGACGAAAGCGCTGGAAATCAACGAAGCCTTCATGGTTTCACGCCAGTTCTGGAGTTCGCAGGTCAAAGAGGGTGTGATGCACGATCCGCGCTCTTTCATCAACTCAACGCCACACATGAGCTTCGTCTGGGGCGACAACGTCGACTTCCTGACTAAACGCTATGCGGCGTTACAGAAAACCGCGCTGTTCCAGGGCATGAAGTTCTCTACCGATCACAAGCAGATCGAACAGTGGGCACCGCTGGTGATGGAAGGTCGTGATCCACAGCAGAAAGTGGCCGCAACCTGGACGCCAGTCGGCACCGACGTAAACTACGGCGAAATTACCCGTCAGCTAATCGGCAGCCTGAAGAAGAATGACAACTTCCGTCTGGAAACCTCGTCTGAAGTCACCGATTTCAAACGTAACGGTGATAACTCGTGGCACGTCACCATTAAAGATGCCAAAAACGGTAACGAGCGTGCGGTTGACGCGAAATATGTCTTTATTGGTGCTGGCGGCGGCGCGCTGAAATTACTGCAGAAGACCGGCATCCCGGAAGCGGAAAACTATGCAGGCTTCCCGGTCGGTGGTTCATTCCTGGTAACCGAAAACAAGGCGATTGCCGATCGTCACCTGGCGAAAGTCTACGGTCAGGCGTCTACCGGTGCACCACCGATGTCCGTTCCGCATCTGGATACCCGTTATCTGGATGGCAAACGCGTCGTGCTGTTTGGACCGTTTGCGACCTTCTCAACCAAGTTCCTGAAAAATGGTTCACTGTTTGACCTGCTGAGCACCACCACTACCCATAACATCGTGCCAATGACCGATGTGGGTATGGATAACTTCGACCTGGTGAAATACCTGGTTGGCCAGGTGATGCTGACAGAAGAAGATCGCTTCGAAGCGCTGAAAGAGTACTACCCGGACGCGAAGAAAGAGGACTGGAAACTGATTCAGGCCGGTCAGCGCGTACAGATCATCAAGAAAGATGCTGACAAAGGTGGCGTGCTGAAACTGGGTACAGAAATTGTGACCGATCAGCAGAAAACCGTGGCGGCACTGCTGGGTGCTTCTCCTGGTGCATCGACCGCTGCGCCTATCGCGTTAAGCGTGATGCAGAAACTGTTCCCGGAAGAGTTTAAGTCAGCGGAATGGCAGGCCAAAATCCACAAGATGATCCCAGGCTACGGTCAGAAACTGAATGACAATGTGCCGATGCTGCAGCAGGTATGGAATGACACCGCTGCGACTCTGCAGCTGACCACGCCGCCGGTTATCAACATGGATGGCAAAGCAGCCGAGGCACCAGCAGCACAGCCTGAGCAGGCAGCGCCTTCAGCGAAGCACGACATGGCGCTGTAACAGCGACCTGACGTAAAAAAAGCCCGCACAGGTTATCCTGCGCGGGCTTTTTTATTGCTGCGTTTTCTGCCCGTTACTCCGGCTGGTTACCGCGCCAGTTGCCCCAGGGATCTTCTGCGGGTGCTTGATCCGCCTCTTCAGACGGTGCTTCGCGGGAGGCTGGTTCCTCTTTTAACGAGGCGAGATAAAGCGCTTCGACTTCAGCCCGCGCCCAGGGCGTGCGCCGCAAAAACTTCAGGCTTGATTTAACACTCGGATCGCTTTTAAAGCAGTTAATGTTGATCCGTTTTCCCAACTCCGCCCAGCCATACTGCGCGACTAAACTGTTTATCTGCATCTCCAGCGTTACGCCATGCAGAGGATCTTTTGAGGTTTGTGCGTTCATCATCTATCCGCCTGATTCATTCAATGCCGCACATCCTGACAATCGTAAAGCCGTTGTGCAAGGCGTGAAGGTGAAAAAGGGCGTGCCGTGGCGCGTTAAGCGCAGATTTCTGTGTCTGAGTTAACGTGACAGGCAGAAGAGTGCGCAGGCGTGCGGCGATTGTGCTAATCATAAGCGACTGATGATGCTCAAAAAGGATCTCCTGCCATGTCTGTGCCCGTCGATAATCTGCTCAGCTCCGCCAGCCGTAAACGTGCTCTGATTGCCGGTTCGGTAGGTAATTTCATTGAATGGTATGAGTTTGCCGTCTATGGCTTTCTTGCCACCGTGATAGCGCAGAACTTTTTCCGGCTGGAAGGGGAGTCAGCGCTGACCGGGCTTCTGCTGACCTATGCGTCATTTGCCATCGCCTTTTTCTTCCGTCCACTCGGAGCAATCATTTTCGGCCGGATGGGTGATCGCATCGGGCGCAAACCCACGCTGATTTTTGTGTTAATCATGATGACGCTGGCGACGGCGGCTATCGGCCTGGTGCCCACCTATGCCCAGTTGGGCATCCTGGCGCCGCTGATCGTGACCGGTCTGCGTATTCTGCAGGGCCTGTTCGCGGGGGGTGAGTATGGCGGGGCGGTATCGCTGATGACCGAGTTTGCACCGCGCGGTAAGCGGGGCCTTTATGGGGCGTGGCAATCTTTTACTGTGGCGCTGGGATTACTGGCTGGCGCGGGCATCGTAGCGCTGCTCTCACTGCTGCTGTCGCCGGAGCAGATGCTGAGCTGGGGCTGGCGCATCCCGTTCTTCATTGCCCTGCCGCTGGGTGTCATCGCGCTCTGGCTGCGGGTTCAGATGGAGGAGACCCCGGCGTTTATTCAGCAGCAGGCAAAACCCGTTGCAAAAGTTGACGCCAGCCTTGGCGATACGCTGAAAACGATCCTGCTCGGTATCTGTCGGCTGATGGTCTGGTCGGCGGCCGGTTACACCTGGCTGGTGATTATGCCGACGTACCTGCAGGCATCGCTGCACACCGGTTTTAACCAGGCGTTGCTGATTGCGGTGATATCGAACCTGGGCTTTGCTGCCACCATCATCCCGGCCGGCATGCTGAGTGACAGGATTGGCCGCCGTGCGGTGATGGTGACGGCGGCGGTATTGCTGCTGGTGCTCTCTCTGCCTCTGCTTAACATACTTCAGGCAGAGAGCACCGGGCTGCTGCTTAAAGCGCTGGTGGTGTTTATCGCGGGCGGAGTGGTCGGGTTGCTGGCCGGACCGGGGCCTGCAATGCTGGCAGAGATGTTCCCGACGCGGGTGCGTTATACCGGACTGGGTCTGGCCTATTCGCTTTCTAACGCGGTGTTTTCAGGCTGTGCCGGATTGATCATCACCGGGTTGATTAAACAGACCGGTAATCCCGATATCCCCGCCTGGTATGTGATGGCGACTGCGCTGGTCAGTATTGTTGCGCTGATGACCCTGAACAAAGATGACCATCTGCGTCTGCTGGATGAGCCACCGTCGCGCTAAGTGTCGGTAAGCGAGCTGAGCGGGAAATTCAGGCTGCATAAGTGCCATGCAGCCTTTTTTGGCAGGTCTGCCAGGAAGGGCAACAAACAAGCCTGCTTATCAGAAATGCAGTTGTAATATCACTGGCGTAACGTGCCGCTCTGTTCGGGCCGATGTAACAGGGTTTTATCCCGCAAGCGATTCAGCCGGGTCAAAGTCTCTGGCCTTCACGCTTCATCAACACCGCCAACAGGTCTGAAGCCAAAGAGGATGCTGGAGAGAAGGATTCAGACAAGGTCATTCACTTTGCGATGATGGCAAACTGAAAACCTGATCACGGCAATTAACTTTATGAGCATGGTTGTCGGCAATAATGATGACAGCAGCCATAATCATACCGAGAAGAATGATAACTATTTTACGCAGGAGCATAAGCGTTAATTCCTGTGAAATTAAACTATTCTTATCTGTAATATGTTATTCACTTTTATCAGTGACTTAACGTGAGTGTTGATTAATTATGGCTGAAGTAAAATCTTTATATATTGATCGCGATGCGGTTTTCCAGACTCTGCTGAAATAAAGGCGTCATGCAAATTATAAAATAAACGAAATCTAAATGAGGGAATAAAAGCTGTTAATTTATCTTGTGTCTGTTTGACTGAAAAGGGTTGAACCTGTATGGCTTCAGGCTGTGAAGAGGAAAAGCTGAATAACGGCCCACAGTTGAACACTGCGGGCAGCACGCTGGACCCGGTCGGGACTCATCCGACAACCGGATCCCGCTGGTGGCGGTCACATCACTAACTTTAAACAGATTACAGACTGAGAACGGTGTCGTCAGATTTCTGTTTCTCCGGCTGAGTGATGAAATCTTGTGCCAGATCGGCGACGATGGCTGCAACGGTTCGCACCGATTTGATCATCGAGATGCCGGTGCCTGTCGAAACGACGCCTTTGTCAAGATTTCCCAGTCGCATCGCCTGCCATAAAGAGTGGTAGCCATTCATTGCAGTGAACAGGGTTTCACGGTCAGCGCCGTGCGCATCAAGTTCTGCCAGCCTGGGGCTGAGCGGCGTTGGCAATGTCCGGTAATAAGCGGGCAGGGTGCGGAAAAGTAGCAAATCTTCTGCGCTCGATGAAACAATCAGCTGCTTAACCTTCTCATCCGCCGGGTTCTCCTGCGCGGTTAAAAACAGGCTGCCTATCCAGACGCCTTCTGCACCTAACGTCATGGCTGCACGCACGCCACGCACATCCCCAATGCCGCCTGCCGCCAGCACCGGAATTTTCACACTGTCAGCGATCATAGGCACGATGCTGAACGTTCCGATAATGCGTGATGGCACGGTGCCGCCTTCATCAAATCCGGTGGCGACAATGATATCGGCGCCAAGCTTTTCAGCCTGCTGAGAATTCGCTACGTCAGGCGTCAGCGCACGATAAAGGATTTTGATGCGATGTTGTTTCAGAAAATCGAATATTTCGGCATCAAGCACTTCATTAACTAAAACGACATCTACCTTCTCTTCAACAAACATTTCAGCGGTGGGCCGCCAGAAACTCATATCCGGCCCATTGATCAGGGTTGCCCCAAAAGGTTTATCGGTCAGCTGTTTGGTTTTTCTGATTTGCTCACGCATGCGCTCCAGCGCCATGAAACGAGAGTCTGGCAATGTATCCTGCCCGGCGTTGGGGCCAATTATGCCTAATCCGCCTGCGTTTGATACTGCGGCAACAAACGTTGCATTGGTCAGAAAGTACATGGGTGCCTGAATAATGGGATAGCGAATATTCAGAATTTCTGTCACACGGTTTTTCATCGCTTTTTCCTTATCCGGATACGGTGTAGCCAGACTTATTCGTTAAAATAAGAATTTTTTTACAGGCCGTTTTATTTTTATTCTCTTAGCCAAAACAGGGAGTTTAATAGTTGAAAATAAGAAGTAAATGGTCAGAATTGGGTACATGTTTGCCAGATATGGAAAGATAATGGATCTCAACGCGACAAAACTCTTTATTGCAGTCGTTCAGGCAGGCAGCTTTTCAGCGGCAAGCGAGAGAACAGCTATCCCCATCTCTACGCTGGTGCGGAAAGTGAACGAGCTGGAGCGGGCACTGGGTGTACAGTTGCTGGAGCGATCAAAGAAAGGGGTCAGGCCGACCTATAAAGGACAACAGTTCTTTGAGCAATCGCGACCTGGCCTTGAATTGCTGGAAGAGGCCACCAAAACGGTCAGGTCTGCGCACAAACTGGCGGGCAAGCTGAGAATATCGGTGCCGCCTGACTTCACCATCTGGTGGGAATTGCTGCATGCGTTTCAGCAACGCTATCCTGATATCAAAGTGTTTTGCCACTCAGGGGAAAGAGTGGTGGATCTGTTTGAAGATGGCATTGACGTGGCACTCAGGCTGGGCGAGTTGCATACCGAAGATGTGATTGCGAAACCGGTTATGAATGTCGAGGCATGGTTTGTTGCCACGCCTGAACTGGCTGAACGCTTTGGTCATCCGCAGACGCTCGCGGCGCTGGCGACGTGCCCGATAGCCAGCTGGGAAGGGCTTAACAGTGGTTCCTTTGAGTGGGTATCCGGAGACGAGAAGGTAAAATTTGAGCCTTTTTTTTCCTCCAACAACACGCAGGGCCTGCGTCATTACGCACTGAGCGGTGCCGGAGTATCGCTGTTGTTTGATTTTTTAGTGAAACCTGATGTGGAGAGCGGGAAGCTGGTGCGACTGCTGCCCGATTATCCGACTCACTCGATGCCTTTACATCTGGTCTATGTCCGGCACAAACATCCTTCAGCCATCACACTCGCGTATCTGGATTTTTGTGCTGAATGGGTAAGTCAATACAAAATCGGTTAGGGGCTACACAAAAGGGGCATAGGCGAAGATGTCCGGCAAACCAGCTCACAGGCGCTGTGGCCTCACCGATGAAAGAACAGGGGTAAACACAGTAAAAGAAAAGGCGCCCTGAGGCGCCTCTGATAGTGACCCTGACGCCACTATTTACACCAGCTGCTGTGCCGTGGTTTCCACCAATGTCAGCAACACTTTGATATCTTCCAGCGTCACTGTCGGATTCAGCAGGGTCATCTTCAGGCAGGTCACGCCATCGAACTCGGTTACACCAACGTTGGCGCGGCCCGATTCCAGCAGGGCATCACCGATGCGCTGATTCAGCAGCGCAATATCCGCACTGCTGAAGTGCGCCAGATGCGCCGGACGATAGCGGAACAGCACGCTGGCCAGTTGCGGTTTCATCACCAGCTCCAGCGCAGGCTGCTCATCAACGTACTGTGCAACCTGCTGCGCCAGTGTCACACCGTGATCGATGATTTCGGCATACTGTTTCTGACCCAGCGCTTCCAGACCCATCCACAGTTTCAGTGCATCAAAACGGCGGGTGGTCTGAAGCGATTTGGACACCAGATTCGGTACGCCCTGCGCTTCATCAAACTCAGAGTTCAGATAGGCCGCCTGGTAGCGCATCAGCTCATAGTGGCGTGCTTCCTTCAGCAGGAAAGCACCACAGCTGATGGTCTGGAAGAACTGCTTGTGGAAGTCCAGGGTAATGGAATCGACCAGCTCAATGCCATCCAGATAGTCACGATACTTTTCTGAGAGCAGCAGCGCGCCGCCCCAGGCCGCATCGACGTGCACCCAGATGTTCTCTTCGGCCGCCAGCGCCGCGATTTCACGCAGGGGATCGATCGCACCGGCATCGGTAGTACCCGCCGTGGCAACAATCGCCAGAATGTTTTCACCGTTGGCTTTGGAGGCTGCCAGTTTGTGGCGCAGGTCATCCATATCCATGCGGGCAAAGCGATCGCATTTCACCTGCGTCACGGATTGATAGCCCAGACCCAGCAGCGCCATGTTCTTCTGAACCGAGAAGTGCGCATTCTCTGAACAGAAGACTTTAATCTTCTTCAGATCGCCGGTTAAACCATCCTGCTGAACAGAATGACCCTGGCGGGCAAACCAGGCATCACGCGCCAGCATCAGACCCATCAGGTTGCTCTGGGTGCCGCCGCTGGTGAAGACACCCGCGTCGCCGGACTGATAACCGACCTGGGAACGCAGCCACTCAATCAGCTTCATCTCAATCAGAGTGGCTGAAGGTGCCTGGTCCCACGAATCCATACTCTGGTTGGTGGCGTTAATCAGCACTTCCGCTGCCTGGCTGATAACCAGGCTCGGGCAGTGCAGATGCGCCACACACTGCGGGTGATGAACCGACAGGCTGTCTTTGAGGAAGTACTCAATGGCGCGTTCAATCGCGGCCTGGTTGCCCAGGCCCTGAGGATTGAAGTCCAGCTTAATGCGCTCGCGCAGCTCTGCGACGGTTTTTCCCTGATACATCTCAGGTTGTTCCAGCCACTTCACGACGGCCGCGCTACTCTGGGCAATCGCCTGCTGGTAGGCCTCGGTACTTTGTGCTGAGGCCGCCAGAATCGGGTTTAACCGGGACATTGCATTCACTCCACTCAAACTGGTTTCACGCCAGCTGACAGCAGGGCGTTTTCAAATTTATCCATAAACACGTCCAGTTCTGCATCTGTGATCAGCAGGGAAGGCAGCAGACGTAATACGCTGCCGTGACGTCCGCCACGCTCCAGAATCAGGCCGTTCTCAAAACATTTTTTCTGTACCAGCGCGGAGAGCTCGCCGTCTGCCGGGAAGCTGCCCATGTGATCAGCGGCTTCGTCAGGTTTCACCAGCTCAATGCCGATCATCAGACCCAGACCACGCACGTTGCCGATTACCGGGTAGCGCTGCTGCAGCTCGCCCAGTTTGCCTTTCAGCCATTCGCCCTGTGCAGCAACTTTGTCAGCGATGTTGTTATCTTTCAGCAGTTTCAGCGTAGTCAGGCCGGTCGCCATTGCGAGCTGGTTGCCACGGAAGGTGCCGGTGTGGTGGCCAGGAGACCAGGCGTCGAACTCTTTCTTAATGCCCAGTACCGCCAGTGGCAGACCGCCGCCGACCGCTTTTGACATCACGATGATGTCCGGCTCAATACCGGCGTGCTCAAAGGCGAAGAATTTACCGGTACGGGCAATGCCCGCCTGCACTTCGTCGATGATCAGCAGAATGCCATGCTCTTTGGTCACTTTACGGATGCGCTGCAGCCACTCAGCCGGAGCCGGGTTAACACCGCCTTCGCCCTGAACTGCTTCCAGAATGACGGCTGCCGGTTTACGAACGCCGCTCTCAACGTCGTTGATCAGGTTTTCGAAGTAGTAGGTCAGCGCTTTCACGCCCGCTTCACCGCCAATGCCCAGCGGGCAGCGGTAGAGGTGCGGATAAGGCATGAACTGCACTTCCGGCATCAAGCCGTCGACGGCTTCTTTCGGTGACAGGTTGCCGGTAACAGACAGCGCGCCGTGGGTCATGCCGTGATACGCACCAGAGAAGCTGATGATGCCGGAACGACCGGTGTGTTTTTTCGCCAGTTTCAGCGCCGCTTCAACGGCATCCGCGCCCGACGGGCCGGTAAACTGCAGGCAGTACTCTTTGCCCTGACCCGGTAATAACGAGAGCAGGTACTCAGAAAACTCGTCTTTTAACGGCGTGGTTAAATCAAGAGTATGTAACGGCAAGCCGCTGGTAATGACATTTTGAATGCTCTGCAGAACGTCTGGATGGTTATGACCCAATGCCAGCGTTCCGGCACCTGCAAGACAGTCGAGATACTGATTATTCTCGACGTCTGTGATCCAGACACCCTGTGCTTTCGCAATCGCGAACGGCAATTTGCGAGGATAACTTCGAACGTTTGATTCAAATTCAGCCTGACGGGCTAAATAGGTTTCATTGGTTGCGTTTAAGTTCTGTGCATTCAAACTATCAATACGGACTTTATCCGTCATCATATCTCTCCTACAACCGGGACGGGCGTAGCGTCGCAGTTGAATAAATGTATTTAAATTGGGGTATGTGTTTTAAGCGCGGCCAATATAGGTGTTTTTAAGGTCCGACTCAACGTTTAATTTTATCGGCAGATAACAGATTCTTTGCTATAGGAATCAATCATTTGGTGAGTTTGTGAACGTATACATTATTGCCGCTTCGCTAGTCCGTTGTTAATAAGTGGCGTAAAAACACCAGCTTACCCGGCGCGGAGCGTGCTAAGTCAATGATAATAATCTGTGTAAATAGCTGTTTCCGGGGCAAAACGCTATCAAAAAGGGGCCTTTTCAGATGGAAAAAGCATAAGTCAGTTTGACTGAAGAAGCTGCATTTATAGCGGGTTAAAAGCGCAGACTAATTAAAATAATAAACCTTTTATTAACATTTAATTAAAATCTGGCGTTGTTAAAGCCTTTATAACGCGTCAGATCCACGTTACGACAGGAGATGATCAATAAACTGCGTTAAGTCAGCCATCCCTTCGCTTGCCTTTTTCTCCGACGGATTGATTGTCAGCAAATCGGCATAGCCGTTAAGCATCGCACTGATTTGCCGGGCGGTGCGTGGAATATCGGCACAACGCAGCGTTCCATCTGTGACGCCGTCACGAATTATCTCCTCCACCAGCGCCTGCCACGCTGCCGTCATCTGTTCTGCCAGCGCGGCATAGGCTTCGCGATGCGCAGCCATCTGCCAGAATGAAGCATAAAGTTGCCAGGTTGCATCCGGTGCGCTCGGCAGATGACTTTCGAACAGCGTCAGCAACCTCTGGCGGGGTGTGAGTAGAGTCAGGGAGTCAGCAAAATTTTCTAAATCCACGTGCATAAAGCGTTCAAGCGCTGCCAGGCAGAGCGTCTGCCAGTTGCTGAAATAGTGATAAATATGACTGCGTGAAATGCCCACCGACTCAGTGAGTTCCCGAGTGGTCACTTTTTCGATCCCTTTCTCGATAAATAACACTATCGCGGCATCCAGGATTTTGGTTCTCAGTGCTTCAGCTGACTCTTTCATCTCTCTCTCAATGAGTGTCACGTTGACTTTGAGCAACTGCTCAAATAGACTGCTTTTCGTTCTTGAGCAACCGCTCAAGACTCATGATATCAGAAACAGAAACTATGCATTCCTCAAAAACGATCCTGCCGGTAGCAAAACCCCGCAGCGCTATTCTGACATTAAAAATGCTCGGCCGTCGCCATAGCCGCAAGCTGTTCCTCACGCTGCTGCTGGTGGTGGCGGAAAATGTCATGTATCTCCTCTATCCGCTGCTGGCGGGCTTCGCTATTAATGCGATTCTCTCCGGCAGGACCTGGCATGCGGTGCTCTATGCGGTGATGGTGTTTACCATGTGGGCCATCGGAGCGGCACGACGCAGCGTCGATACCCGCACCTTTGCCCGTATTTACGCCGGGCTGGCCGTGCCGGTGATTGTGGCACAGCGTAACGAAAACCAGAGCGCTTCCACCATTGCCGCGCGGGTGGCCTTGTCACGCGAGTTTGTCGACTTTTTTGAGAAACATCTGCCGGTGCTGATTACCTCGCTGGCCTCTATGACCGGCGCCGCGGTGATGCTGCTGGCTATCGAGTTCTGGACCGGCGCGGGCTGTCTGGCGATCCTGCTGTTCTTCGCCTGTTTCCTGCCGGGATTTACCCGCAAAAACGATGTGCTGTTTGGTCGTCTGAATAACCGGCTGGAGAAAGAGGTGAGCTTTGTCAGCAACGCTAACGCTGCGTCACTGGACCGTCATTATGGCGTGCTGGCCAGCCTGCGGATCCGTCTCTCCGATCGGGAAGCCTGGGGTTATCTGGCCATCGGTAGCGTGGCAGCGCTGCTATTTGCTGTCACCATTGCGGTAATGTCGAACCGTGGCGGGACCAATGCGGGTCACATCTATTCGGTGATGACCTATATGTGGATGTTTGCCATGAGCCTGGATGATGGCCCACAGCTGCTGGAAAAATATTCCCAGCTGAAAGACATAGGTCGCCGGGTGAATACCGGCACACACTGATTTGGCCGATTCAGCCGCTGCCTTCTTTTCGGCGTTGTCTCAGTTGAGGGCTGAAGCAGCCGCCGGAGAGACCGGCGGCAACGGAGATGAAGAATAACGAGCCGACTCGGGACCGAAAGCGATCACGGCTCAGGGGAGGGGCTAATAATCCAGCTCACCTGGCGCAAATGCTCTGAATGCGTTATCAGATGGCGTATAGCCCAGCACTTCTCGCGTCTGTGTCAGATCAAAGCGCTTAAAGCGGTTATCGGAAATGCCGTAGCCAATAAAGAAGGTGATCTTCTCTGCCTCGACGGCGCCAGTCAGCAATCTGACGGCATCTTCCGGACTCAGCCATGCGCTGTAATCCCGTGCATTATGCAGGCTGTTATCCAGTGCAGGTTCAAACGCCCCGATTCTCAGCGCCACACAGCTCAACCCGTGCTGGCTGGCATAGAAGGCGCAAAGTGCTTCACCATAACATTTGGTGACGCCATACAGATTCGCGGGAGAGACGGCCATGCCGGGATGTATCTGGACATCCGCCGGGTAGCCCTCAATGGTCTGCGCACTGCTGGCAAAGACCAGACGACGACAGCGGTGCTCAACTGCTGCCTTGAGTATCCAGGTCGTAGAGAGAATATTGGCGGGCAGCAGATCGTCGAAACTGGCCTGCGCATCCGGGATACCGGCGAGGTGGATGACGGTATCGACAGGCTCTTCAGCCAGTAATTTCTCCGGCGCACCAGGTTGTGACAGATCCGCCACAATAAAACGATGGGGTGCGGGTATCGTGTAATCCGGCTCACGTAAATCGGTCAGGATAAAACGGTAGTTGTTCTGGCTGGCCGCAAAGAAAGTGCGCCCGATGCGCCCGCTGGCACCGGTAAGAAGGATAACTCTGGTCGTCATCTGCTGATTCCTGTTATGCAAAAGAAGCGCTGAGAGGTCAGTTAAACAGAGATTCACGACTCAGGCCTGCGTAGCTTTCCGGATTGTGATCTTAAACAGGTCGCTATGCGCCAGAGTGGCACGGATAAAGACCTACGTTACCGCAGCCTTCACTGTGCGCCAGATCACATAAATGGGTTGCTAAGCGCAGCCTGACTTTTTATAGTCTGCCCGCTTCACCCGGACGGGAACACGCTCTGCTTTCTCTCTCCGGCTCACTTCAGTTTTTTCAGTTCTGGCCATTGGGAATCAATTTTGTTAAGAAAAAATCATAAAACCGACGATGCCGGTTTTGTCCGCTGGGCATTACTGGCCCTCGCGCTGGGCGGCTTTGGCATCGGTACCGGTGAGTTCATCATGATGGGCCTGCTGCCAGATGTTTCACGCTCCCTTGCGATTACCGAGCCGCAGGCGGGCAACGCTATCGCCAGTTACGCACTGGGCGTGGTGGTCGGTGCGCCGTTTATTGCGGTGCTGGCGGCGCGAATGGCGCGTAAATCGCTGCTGCTGATCCTGATGGCGCTGTTCAGTATCGGTAATGTTGCCAGCGCGATGGCCGACAGCTATCACGGCCTGCTCGTGGCGCGTTTTCTGACCGGACTGCCTCACGGCGCCTACTTTGGTGTGGCGTCGCTGGTGGCCGTTTCGCTGGTGCCGATTGAACGTCGTGGCCGCGCGCTGGCGTCACTGATGCTGGGACTGACGGTAGCGACCCTGATTGGTGTGCCGCTGGGCTCCTGGATAGGGCAGTTATTTAGCTGGCACGTGGTGTTCACCTTTGTGGGCGCAATTGGACTGCTAACCTGCCTGCTGATTGGCCGCTATGTTCCTTACACGCCTGGCGATGTGGATGCGCATCCGCTGCGGGAACTGGGCGCGCTGAAAAACGCGCAGGTGCTGCTGACCCTGCTGGTAGGGGCGGTAGGATTTGGCGGGATGTTCGCTATCTTCAGTTATATCGCGCCGACGCTGATTAACATTGCTGGCATCTCTCCCTCGCTGATCCCCTGGGCGATGGTGGCGTTTGGGCTGGGAATGATTATCGGTAATCTGGTGGGTGGCCGTCTGGCTGATGGCCCGGTGCTGAATATTATTGGCTGGACGCTGTTATGGAACGTGCTGGTGATGCTGGCCTTCCCGGTGCTGGTTCAGCATGTGGCAACCGGCCTGCTGGCCACATTCCTGATCGGCACCTGCTCAGTGTTGCTGCCGTCATTGCAGATTCGCCTGATGGATGTCGCCAATGAGTCGCAAACCCTGACGGCTGCGATGAATCACTCGGCGCTGAACATTGCCAATGCGATGGGCGCTTATCTTGGGGGCCTGACGGTGTCGCTTGGCTATGGCTGGATCTCAACAGCGTGGGTGGGTGTTGCGCTGGGCGTGGCCGGTCTGATGGTGTTTGTGCTCACGACGCGACATGCTGCCCGTCAGCAGACTCAACTGGCCTGAGTTCTATAAAGCAGGGCGCAGCGATACTGTTTATCGCTGCGCTTTATTAGTACAGGGCCGCCGTATTATTTTTCAGCAATAATTAACCGCACTATTATTTACTCTCTGACCGTTCAGCGAAAATTATCATTCTGTCAGCCCTGATATTTCAAAATGCTCGGAAAATCAACAGGGGCGCTCCGGACGTCTGGATGTTAAAAGTAAATTAAAATAATGTTTGCTAATGTCGGCGAGGCGTGGCTTAATAGCGTCATCGGTTTGGAACACAGACCTTATCAAAGCAGTTTTAGTAAAGCAGTCCTCAGTGCAAGCGATATCACAAGATACCCTTATTCATGAGTCTCCTCCTAAAAGCCTGGTAAGTTACCTTCTGAAAGACAGGCCATCTTCGCCACTTTGTGGCTCATAAATTAAGGAATTATCGATGTCTAATAAAATGACTGGTTTAGTAAAATGGTTTGACGCTGGTAAAGGTTTCGGTTTTATCTCTCCTCAGGATGGCAGCAAAGATGTATTCGTACATTTCTCTGCAATTCAGAGCAACGATTATAAAACTCTGGACGAAGGTCAGCAGGTCGAATTCACTATTGAAAACGGCGCTAAAGGTCCTTCAGCGGCAAACGTTGTCCCTATGTAAGCCTTAATTATCAATGGTGCTTATCAACGCGTGATGGCAATAGCCTGAGCAGATAAGCCTGATATTGATAATTAATTAAAACCCGCCTTGTGCGGGTTTTTTGCGTTGATGGTTTGCCAGATGCTTACGCGATGTTTTTTGCCCGCGCCAGATATCCGCGCGGGCCAGTAAAAAAATGTTCAGCGCACGCTGGCGACCAGCCACTGCTGCAATTCTGTCAGCTCCGCGCGTTGCTCCGGAAAATCCGCAATAAGCTGATTCAGCACCGGTTCAAGGGCATCGGGCCTATAGGTCACACCCTGCAACCGCTGCGCCAGCGCTTCCAGCGGCGCAGGGTTGAGGCTGTCGCTGAAGATCTGACAGCGGCTGATCACGCCGCGTTCTACATCGAAATGAATCTCCACACCGCCCCAGACAAAACGCTGGTCCAGCAGATGCGAGAAATCGGGTGCCTGACCGAAATTCCACTCCCAGCTACTCTGCTTTGCGAACTGCTCTCTGAAACCCGGCAGATCGGGCAGGGCGTCGGGAGAGATCCTCTCTGGCTCACAGCGCTCACCGTAATAGTTGAAAAATGCGTCCGTCACCGCGGAGCAGATCGCCTGATAGCTGATACCCGGCGTTAACTCCGCCAGATTGGTCACTCTGGCGCGCACTGAGGTAATCCCCTTCGCCTGCAATTTCTTC
Organism: Pantoea sp. XAF26B01_ASV70; assembly: GCF_054512635.1. Taxonomy (NCBI): domain Bacteria; kingdom Pseudomonadati; phylum Pseudomonadota; class Gammaproteobacteria; order Enterobacterales; family Erwiniaceae; genus Pantoea; species Pantoea sp. XAF26B01_ASV70. Next base: position 268,229 of record NZ_JBTNCJ010000002.1, on the reverse strand, counting down.
ACATCCGGATTAAGGTAATCCGCCAGGCGAGAGAGGTCGGCATCCATCAGAATAGTGCCGTGATGGAAACCGCGATCCGGCGTTTCACGGTAGGCTGAACCGGATATTTTGCGCAGCCCGTCAGCGGTGTTCACCACTAAGTCATTACGGCCAGAAGCCTCCGCGGGTACGCCAAGCGAAGTCAGTGCGCGCAGGATGATCTCAGTCGAGACGCTTTTATCATACTCCGGCTTGCCGGCCATAAAGGTAAAACAGCAATTGCCGAGATCGTGAAACACCGCGCCACCGCCGCTGCTGCGACGTGCCAGCCGGATGCCATCTTCCGCCATGCGTCGGGTATTGCACTCTTTCCAAGGATTCTGTGCCCGCCCGATCACCACCGTTTCCGCATTACGCCACAAAAACAGCACCCGCTGGGTGGCCGGCATCTGGCGGAAAATGCACTCTTCTACCGCCAGGTTAAACCAGGGATCGTTGGATTCAGATAACAGTAAACGCAGCGTGGACATCGGTGACTCCCGTTCCTTAAGAGAAGAGGCCCATAAAGCAGGGCAGAAGGCAGAGTGTACCAGCCGGGAAACGGGACTACATGCCTCTTCATGCCGTGATGCTGCGGCAAAAAAAGATAAAATGCCGTCTGCAGAGTAATCGCGGCAGATTGGTGTACGACATTATGACAATATGGATAAGGAGTGTGCTGATTCCCCTGCTTATTTTCCCTTTTGAGAGAACAAAAATCGTATGAACGCTTCCGCTGGCATAGCGATGAAGATCACCGCTGCATTAAGTAGCACGCTGATGCTGGCCTGTGTAAAAGAACTCGATGGGGCGATACCGGTCGGCGAAGTCATATTTTTTCGCTCGCTGCTGGCACTGGTGCCGCTGTTAATCTGGCTGCGCTTGCAGGGCAGCGTGCTGGACGGCATTCGCACCCGCAATATCCGGGGGCATTTTGTGCGCGGGCTGGCCGGAACCGGTGGACTCTATTTCAGTTATCTGTCGCTGCTCTACATTTCTCTGACCGACGCCACGGCTATCAACTATGCCGCGCCGCTGTTTACCGTGCTGCTGGCGGCGCTATTTCTGCGCGAAAAAGTGCGTCACCATCGCTGGGTCGCGGTCTTTACCGGTTTCAGTGGCATTCTGGTGATGTTCTCCGGGCATCTCACACTGACACGTCAGGCAACATTTTCCCTTTCTGCATCGGCGGGTATTCTGCTGGCGTTGATGGCGGCCTTCTGTACCGCCTGTGCGCTGGTGCAGATCCGCTTTCTTAACGGCAAAGAGAAGCCGGGCGCCATCGCTTTCTGGTTCGCTATTACCACGGCCTTAACATCGCTGGTCACGCTGCCAGGCGGCTGGAAAGTGCCGCATGGCAATCAGCTGGCATTACTGGTGGGATGTGGGCTGCTGGGCGGTATTACTCAGATTCTGATGACTCTGAGCCTGCGCTATGCCGAAGCGTCGTTGCTGGCCCCGTTCGACTACACCACCTTAATCTGGTCAGTGGCGGTGGGTTATCTGCTGCTCGGCAATCTGCCAACCTCCACTACGGTGATGGGTGCGATTCTGGTGGTGGCAGGCGGCCTTTACTCGGTGCTGTATGAGCGTTACCGCTTCCGTAAAGCGCGGGTAGTTAATGCCAGTCGTTGATCGGCCCGTCCGGCATCGCCTTGTTATTTCCAGAGTGATAACGCAGAGTTAATAATTTGTGATCGCGGCGAAGGAACAGTCGGCTGCATTCGTTTACGTTGTGAGCAATCAGAATGTAATCGATTACTTATTCGTGAGGTTCCCATGATTGCAACAGTGCAGGAGAGAGCAGGCCAGCAGATGCAGCATAAGCTGCTGGTGCCGCGCCTCTCTCTGATGATGTTTATGCAGTTCTTTATCTGGGGCAGCTGGTCGGTGACGCTGGGGCTGGTAATGACCCGTCACAACATGCCGTTGCTGATTGGGGATGCGTTTTCGGCCGGACCTATCGCCTCAATTCTCTCGCCGTTTGTGCTCGGTATGCTGGTGGATCGCTTTTTTCCCTCGCAGAAAGTGATGGCGGTGATGAACCTGGCGGGCGCAGCGATTCTCTGGTTCGTGCCCCAGGCGCTAATCGCGGAGAATGGGGCGCAGCTGATCGCACTGTTATTTGGCTATACACTCTGCTTTATGCCGACCCTGGCGCTCTCAAATAACATCGCCTTTCACAGCCTCGCCAGCAGCGAGAAAAGCTTTCCTATCGTCAGAGTCTTCGGCACCATCGGCTGGATCGTGGCGGGGATCTTTATCGGCGTAACGGGCATTGCTGACAGCGTGGCAGTGTTCCAGCTGGCGGCGCTCTGTTCTGTATTGCTGGCCATCTACAGCCTGACGCTGCCACATACGCCGGCTCCGGCCAAAGGATTGCCGTTAAAAGTTCGCGATCTCTTCTGCGCCGATGCCTTCGCACTGCTGCGACTGCGTCATTTCCTGGTCTTTGCGCTGTGTGCCACCCTGATCTCGATTCCGCTCGGCACCTACTACGCTTTTACCGCCTCCTGGCTGGCGGATGCCGGTATCCGGGAAGTCAGCACCCTGATGTCACTGGGTCAGATGTCTGAAATTGTTTTCATGCTGATCATTCCACTGCTGTTCCGCCGTCTTGGCGTAAAAGTCATGCTGCTGATTGGCATGACAGCGTGGTTTGTCCGCTATGCACTGTTTGCGCTGGGCATGAGTGATGAGACGCGCACGCTGATTTATCTGGGCATTCTGCTGCATGGCGTCTGCTATGACTTCTTCTTTGTGGTGGGATTCATCTACACCGATCGGATCGCCGGTGAAAAGGTCAAGGGGCAGGCGCAGAGCATGGTGGTGATGTTCACCTACGGCATCGGCATGCTGCTGGGATCGCAAATCTCCGGTGCGCTCTACAATCAGCTGGTGGCGGGTAACGCCAGCGCAGAGAGCTGGGCAATATTCTGGTGGATCCCTGCCGTGGCTGCTGCGGTGATTGCGATTATTTTCTTCTTCTCATTCAAATACCGTGATTAAGCGGTAACTGAAATCAGGAGTCACAGATGAAAACAGTTAAGGGACCCGGCATCTTCCTGTCACAGTTCATCACCACCCAGCCGCCTTTTAACTCGCTGACGGGGCTGGCGGAGTGGGCCGCCGGGCTGGGATACCGGGCACTGCAGATCCCCTGCCACCAGCCCGCTATTTTCGACCTTAAGCAGGCAGCGGTCAGCCAGACTTACTGCGACGAGGTGCGGGGAACACTGGCCGGTTTCGGGCTGGAGATCAGTGAGCTTTCAACGCATCTGGAAGGGCAACTGGTTGCCGTGAACCCCGCATACGATCTCGCTTTTGATAATTTTGCGCCTGCCGCGCTGCGAGGCGATCCCGCCCGGCGCACCGACTGGGCCATCGCTACGCTAAAGCATGCGGCTGCTGCTTCTGAAAAACTCGGCCTGCGCGCACATGCCACCTTTTCCGGCTCGCTCGCCTGGCCCTGGTTCTATCCCTGGCCGCCACACCACGAAGCCCTGTTTGATGAGGCGTTTGCTGAGCTGGCGCGCCGCTGGCTGCCGGTGCTGGATAGTTTTGACCATCACGGTGTGGACCTCTGCTATGAGATACATCCCGGCGAAGACCTGCATGACGGTGTCACGTTTGAGCGCTTTTTGTCAGAGGTGAATCACCACCCGCGCTGCAATATCCTGTTCGATCCCAGCCATCTTCTTCTGCAACACATCGACTATCTGCAGTTCATCGACCTCTATCATCCGCGTATCAAAGCCTTTCACGTTAAGGATGCGGAGTACCAATTAAGTGGACGCAGCGGAGTATATGGCGGTTATCAGCCGTGGCTGGCGCGCGCCGGACGCTTCCGCTCGCCGGGCGATGGCCAGATCGACTTCAGCCGCATTTTCAGCAAACTTGCCCAGTACGACTATGACGGCTGGGCGGTGCTGGAGTGGGAGTGCTGTCTGAAGGATGGCGAGACCGGGGCGCGTGAAGGGGCAGAATTCATCCGCCGGCATATCATCCCGGTGGCTGACCGCGCTTTTGATGATTTTGCTTTATCAGAGAACGCCCCTGCGGTGCGCCATCAGCTGGGTCTGGATCGCGACGTCTGAGGCGGCATGGATTCAAAAGTTTTCTGCGGGTGAGTTAAAAACAGAGGGATCGCTATGTCTATTCAGAAAATCGCCCGGATGGCGGGTGTTTCGGTTGCCACTGTTTCCCGGGTGTTGAATAACAGCGACAGCGTAAAACCGGCTAACCGGCAGAAAGTCCTTGAGGCGATCGAAGAGAGCAACTATCAGCCTAACCTGCTGGCGCGCCAGCTGCGCACGGCGCGCAGCTCGATGATTCTGGTTCTGGTTTCCGATATCTCTAACCCGTTCTGCGCGGAGGTGGTCAAAGGCATTGAGGAGCAGGCGGAGAAAAATGGCTATCGCATCCTGTTGTGTAACTCGGGCGCGGATATTGCCCGTTCGCGATCCAGCCTGCAACTGCTCTCCGGCAAGATGGTGGATGGCATTATCACCATGGATGCATTCAGCAAGCTGCCGGAGCTGAGCCAGCTGATAGGCAGGGCACCCTGGGTTCAGTGCGCCGAACATGATGATAATGGCCAGATCTCCTGCGTCGGGATTGATGATGACGTCGCTGCGCAGTCAGTGGTGCACTATCTGGCCGGACAGGGACGTCAGCGCATTGCGCTGATCAATCACGACCTCCGCTACCGATATGCCCGCCTGCGTCAGCAGGGCTACGCATATCAACTCAAAGAGCAACAACTCGCATGGCAGGCCATCGCTTACGCCAGTGAGTTAAGCTTCAGCGCCGGTAAAGCCGCGATGAATCAGCTGCTGGCGGGCGAGACACGACCGGACGCCGTGTTTGCGGTTTCCGATACGCTGGCAGCGGGTGCCATGGCGGCGATACAGCAGGCGGGTCTGCGGATACCTCAGGACATTGCCGTGGTGGGTTTTGACGGCAGTGAACTGGCCGACATGGTATCGCCGCCGCTGACGACTCTGGCTCAGCCCTCCAGGGAGATTGGCCGTCGTGCCTGTGAGCTGGTGCTGCAAAAAATCATCCGGCCAGACTCTCTGCCACAATGTGTGATCATGCAGGGTGAGCTGGTGGTACGAGCCAGTAGCTGAAGGATTAATCCGCAAAACCTGGCCCCGCCATAACTTCGTCTTTATTGTCTACTAAAACGCGACAGTCATTGCCAGTTCACGCCATTGTGTGACTACCTGGTTTACTTATATGCTGTTTCCATCGAAGGGCATTCGCACTTCCCGAATCAACGAAGGGGCAGAATATGATTGAGCAAAGATTGTCAGAGCAACGCGGCGTGGGCGATCACGGCTGGCTGAATTCACGTCACACCTTCTCTTTTGCAAACTACTGGGATCCAAAGCAGGCGGGCTTTTCAGATCTGCTGGTGATCAATGATGATCGGGTAGCCAAAGGTCGCGGTTTTGGCGCCCATCCTCACAGCAACATGGAGATTATCTCCTATGTCCTGGAGGGCGCGCTGGAGCATAAAGACTCCATGGGCACCGGCTCTGTGATTGTTCCCGGGGATGTGCAGCTGATGAGTGCCGGTAGCGGTGTAACTCACAGTGAGTTCAACCACTCGGGCACCGAGGGTGTTCACTTTCTGCAAATCTGGGTGGTGCCGGCAGAGAAAAATAGTCCGCCAGGCTACCAGCAGGTCTCCGTTAGCGAAGCGGATAAACGCGGTAATCTGCGACTGATTATTTCGCCGGAAGGTGAAAACGGCGCATTGCGGGTGCGCCAGGATATTCGCATCTATGCGGGACTGTTCCAGGGGGATGAGCAGCAGACAATCACTCTGCCGGACGACCGCTATGCGTATATTCATGTGGCGCGCGGCAGTGTCAGGGTAAATGGCCTGCAATTTAGTGCCGGAGACGGTGCGCGGGTTCGCAATGAGAAAACGCTGTCGTTCAGTCACGGTGAAGGAGCGGAGGTGTTGTTATTCGATCTGCGTCCCAACGAAGTGAATCATCCAACCCGTTAAAATGAAAACTGCGCGGCTGTCACCGCGCAGTTTTTTTGCATCACTGTGCGTTAAGAAACGCCAGCAGATCCTGATTCAGTTGATCCTGATGCGTCACCGCAAAACCGTGCGGCGCATTGTCATAAACCTTGAGTTCAGCACCCTCAATCATCTCCGCCGCCACTTTGCCGGTGGATTCAAACGGAACGATCTGGTCGTTGCTGCCATGAATCACCAGCGTCGGCACATTCACTTTCGCTACGTCAGCACGGAAATCGGTCTCAGCAAAAGCGGTGACGCAATCAACGGTGCTCTTCAGCGAAGCGAGCAGCGCGATGTTCAGCGTCTGCGTCATGACGCCATCAGAAACGGTCTGTCCGGCATTGGTACCATAAAACGGCGTAGCGAACTCTTTGATAAACTGCGCGCGATCCTTAAGCAGGCCATCACGAATCCCTTCAAACACCGACATATCGACACCCTGCGGGTAGTCTGCCGTTTTGCCAAAGATTGGCGTGACGGCACCCAGCAGCACCAGTGCCGCGACGCGATCGCTGCCATAGCTGCCGATATAGCGCGTGACGTCGCCGCCACCCATTGAGAAACCCACCAGCGTCACATTCTGCAGGTCGAGATGGGTGATTAAATCGTTGATGTCAGAAGCAAAGGTATCGTAGTTATTACCGGTCCAGGGCTGATCAGAACGACCAAATCCACGACGGTCAAAGGCGATAACCCGATAACCGTGCTCCGCCAGGAAGTTCATCTGGCTGTCCCACATATCGGCATCCAGCGGCCAGCCGTGGCTGAACAGAACCGGCTTACCGGTGCCCCAGTCTTTAAAGTAGATCTGTGTGCCGTCGGTCGTTTTAAAGGTGCTCATGGTATTGCCCTCTGTATGACGTGATGGATGAAAAGATGGTGTGCCAGTCATGCTGGCGCCACCAGATAGCGAACCTCGGGTGAATGTTCACCCTGATGAAAAGCGAAAACCCGTCGCTCTATCTTTTTGTCGTTGATGGTGTAGCGCTCTTTCTGACGCAGATGCTCGACCCAGGAGCCGACGACAAAGGTCTCAACGAAAATGCCGGGCTGCAGAATATCTTCATACAGTGACCAGTTGATGGCGCCACCGCGACGCCTGACCCGCCGCATATCCTGCATGCAGACGGTAAAGGCATGTGCATCATTAATAGTAATCCGGTATTCGTAATTCACCATCACCGGGCCGCGTTCGTGACGAATATCCAGTGCGGGCGCGTTAACGCCATCACCAATCATATCGAGATTGAGGTCGGGATCCTGGTCGAGCCGCCACCGCCAGACGGTGCTGCTGGCCAGCACCATGCCCAGTGCGGCGATGCAGAGCGACAGCGGAATGCTGAAGTGCGAGGCGAGCTGTCCCCAGAGTGCGCTGCCAGCGGTCATGGAGCCGAAGAACACCGTCAGATAGACCGCCAGCGCGCGGGCTTTTACCCATTTCGCGGCGCTGCGCTGTGCGCCGAGATTCAGCGTCGAGAGCACGGCAATCCAGGCAAATCCGGTAAAAAATTCACACGCATTCAGTAGCCAGAAGTGACGTACAAAAGCCAGAGCCAGCATGGTCAGGGCGAAAACAAGACTGGCGAGTACCATCAGGCGATCGGAGCTCAGGCGACGACGCAGGCGTGGCAACAGCACCGCGCCGGAAATCGCGCCAACACCGATACAGGCCAGCATGATGCCGTAGCCGCCAGGGCCCAGGCCGAGTTCACGACGCGCCACCAGCGGCAGCAATGCCCAGCCCGCGCTGCCAAACAGGAAGAAGGCAAAGGTTCGCACCAGCACATTACGCAACACCGGTGCCGCGTGAACGTAGCGCAGTCCGGCACGCACCGCCGGAAAGAAGTGCTCAGGCGGGAGGCGCTGCACGCTCGGCTCCGCCTTCCAGCGCCAGAGCACCCAGGTGACGCCCAGCACTGATAGCGCATTCAGCAGGAAGACCATCCAGGGACCAGTGAACGAGAGGATCAGGCCACCCAGCGCCGGGCCGATGGCACGACTGATATTAATACCGAGTGAGTTAAGGGCAATGGCCGCGCCCAGCTCAGGTTTCGACACCAGATCCGGCACTACCGCCTGAAAGGGCGGTGAACTCATGGCGGCACCGGCGCTCAGCAAGAAGGCTGCCACCAGCAGCACCTCGGGAGTGACATGGCCGGTCCAGGCGAGCACCGTCAGTCCACAGGCGGCGATAAAGGTCCATAGCTGGGAAAACAGCAGATATTTGCGGCGGTCAACGATATCCGCCATCACGCCTGATGGCAGCGCGAACAGAAACATCGGCAGGCTGCTGGCCGCCTGCACCAGCGCCACGGCCAGCGGATCGGCACTCAGCGTCAGCATGCTCCAGTTCACACCCACATCGTTCATCCATGAACCGATATTGGAGACGACGGTGGCGATCCACAGCATGCGGAACACCGGCCTGCGTAGCGGCTGTAACGGCGAAATCTCGCCAGCGGCCTGGACCTCAGGCTGCTCCTGCTCCAGCTGGTGGATATCATTAACCTGCGCCATGACGAACCCCCTGATGTTTCACCGCGCCGATTCGCCAGCCGCCAGGCCCGGTCAGCGCCAGCGTGGTAAAGATAATCAGCAGCAGCCAGCCGAACTGGCCTTCCGCCAGTGACCAGCCAGGGTGTACCACCAGCATCGCGACCAGCAGCACCGCGATGATCGGCAGGCAGGCAATCCGGCTACCCCAGCCGAGAATAATAAAGATCGGGCAGATGACTTCTGCCACTATCGCTGGCAGCAGGCTCATCATCGGTCCCAGACCAAACGGGTCTTCTATACGCGTCAGTTCTTCGCTGAAATGCAGAATTTTCGGCAGTCCATGCACCTGTAACAGCAGCAGGCTGCCGGTCAGGCGCAGGAAGAACAGCCCCGCGTTGATGCGGGGCGATTGAGTGATAGCGTTATTCATGATTAAAACGCGAAGCAGCTGCAGCCGAGCGCGCCCCAGAAGGCGTTATCTTCGGCAACCGGAACGCTGGAACCACGGGCGATCTCATGCGAGTGGCGATGAACACCGCAGGGGCCGCTGCAGTGGTGCACAGCGGGCATCATACCCGCACGGCTCTGCGCAACCGGCGGAGCGCTGCGATAGTGACCAGGCACATTCACCACCGGTGACCACTCAGGCAGAACCGGAATAGCGGGCGGTGCATCCGCGCTGAACGATCCGGCGGCATAGACAATATTGCCATCCACCACCGTCAGCACTGACTCAATGCCTTTAATTTCCTCTTCCGGCACGCTGAAGAAGTCTTTACTCAGCACGGCCAGATCCGCCAGAAGACCTACCTGAATCCGACCTTTTTTATTTTGTTCGCTGGAGAACCAGGCGCTGCCCTGTGTCCAGAGCATCAGCGCCGTTTCACGGTCAAGGCGGGCATTGACGTCATACATCTGCATGCCGCCCACGGTGCGACCGGAAACCAGCCAGTAGAGCGCGGTCCAGGGGTTATAACTGGCGACGCGGGTTGCATCGGTGCCGAGTCCGACCGGGACGCCGGTTTCCAGCATTTTCTGAACCGGTGGTGTATGGCGGGTGGCTTCAATACCGTAGCGTTCGGCAAAGTATTCGCCCTGGAATGCCATGCGATGCTGCACCGCAATGCCACCGCCCAGCTCTTTGATACGATCGATATTACGCTGAGTAACGGTTTCCGCGTGGTCAAAGAACCAGTGCAGACCATTAAACGGGATATCGCGGTTGACCTTCTCAAAGACATCCAGCATCCGGCTGATCGACTCGTCATAGGTTGCATGCAGACGGAAAGGCCAGCGATGTTCCACCAGATGACGCACCACGCGCTCCAGTTCATCCTCCATGCCAGGCGCTAAGTCCGGACGTGGCTCCAGAAAATCTTCGAAATCGGCGGCCGAGAACACCAGCATTTCGCCTGCGCCGTTGTGACGGAAATAGTCGCTGCCCTGGCCTGGCGTCAGCATATCCGTCCACTTCTCAAAATCTTCCAGTTCATGCCCCGGACGCTGAGTGAAGAGGTTGTAGGCGATACGCAGCGTCATCTGCTTTTTCTGATGCAGTTCAGCGATCACTTCGTAATCTTCGGGATAGTTCTGGAAGCCGCCGCCCGCATCAATGGCGCTGGTCAGACCCAGTCGATTCAGCTCGCGCATAAACTGACGGGTCGAGTTGATCTGCTGTTCCAGCGGCAGTTTCGGTCCTTTGGCCAGGGTGGCGTAGAGGATCATCGCATTGGGACGGGCGATCAGCAGGCCGGTGGGATTGCCGTTGCTGTCGCGCTGGATTTCGCCACCCGGCGGGTTCGGTGTCTCTTTGGTGTAGCCGACGACTTTCAGCGCTGCGCGGTTGAGCAGGGCGCGGTCATAAAGATGCAGCACGAAGACCGGCGTGTCGGGGGCAGCTTCGTTGATCTCATCCAGCGTGGGCATCCGTCGCTCGGCAAACTGGAACTCGGTCCAGCCGCCTACCACACGCACCCACTGCGGTGACGGCGTGCGCAGCGCCTGCTCTTTCAGCATTCGCAGCGCATCGGCAACCGACGGCACCCCTTCCCAGCGCAGCTCAAGGTTGTAGTTCAGACCACCACGTATCAGGTGCAGGTGGGAATCGTTCAGGCCCGGTACGGCGGTGTGACCTTTAAGATCGATCACTTTGGTGCCGTCGCAGTGATACTCCATCGCCTCTGCCAGTGTGCCTACCGCAACGAATTTGCCATCACGAATCGCAACCGCTTCTGCCACCGGATTGCTGCGGTCAACAGTATGAAATTTGCCATGGGTCAGTATCAGTTCTGCTTTACCCAGCGTAACCATAGATCCTCCTCAACGGGGTTGTCCGACGTAGTGCGGGACAGGAAGTGCCGCAGATAACAGGGCACGAATAAGCCGGATTATGGTGAGCGGGTTAATGCGTCGTCTAGTTATACAGAGGGATACCTATACCTTCGTATAGTTATACGCAGAGATAATAGTTTGCCTTCGCCCGTCGCCCTACACTGCGACCAGACAGCCAGCAGCAGGACGTTAAACCTGCACTGACCGTCCTTTTGCTCCGCGCCAATTGGCGAAAATTCCGTTACATAACCTCTATGGGTGAACGCATGTCCAACGCTAAGCTTGAAGTCCTCACGCCACATAACAGCCAGATTATTTTCATCGACCAGCAGCCACAGATGGCCTTTGGCGTGCAGTCGATTGACCGCCAGGTGCTGAAAAACAACACCGTTGCGCTGGCGAAGGCGGCGAAAGTCTTCAATATCCCCACCATCATTACCACCGTCGAAACCGAAAGCTTCTCGGGCCACACCTATCCTGAACTGCTGGATGTGTTTCCGGGTCAGGACATTCTGGAGCGCAGCTCAATGAACTCCTGGGATGACCAGAAAGTGCGTGATGCGCTGGCCGCGAACGGCAAGAAAAAAGTGGTGGTGTCCGGTCTCTGGACGGAAGTGTGTAACAACAGCTTTGCGCTGTGCGCAATGCTGGAAGGGGATTACGAGATCTATATGGTGGCGGATGCGTCAGGCGGCACCACCAAAGAAGCGCACGACTACGCGATGCAGCGCATGATTCAGGCGGGTGTGGTGCCGGTCACCTGGCAGCAGGTCATGCTGGAGTGGCAGCGTGACTGGGCCAACCGTGACACTTACGATGCGGTGATGAACATCGCCAAAGAGCATTCAGGTGCCTATGGCATTGGTGTGGATTATGCCTACACCATGGTACACAAAGCGCCGTCACGTCAGAAAAGTGAACACCGTACCCTGGCACCGGTTCACGCACCGGTCCGCTAAGGGGCGTCCTGCTGATCGGCTTACGTCTGCCGGTCAGCAGGCATAACAGGAGTCCGGTTATGAATCCTTTACTGCTTTCTCTGGCTGCAGGGGTATTGATTGGCCTGCTTTACGGCCTGCTAAAGGTGCGTTCACCGGCTCCGCCCGCCATTGCGCTGGTGGGGCTGCTGGGGATGTTGCTGGGTGGGGCGCTGGTGCACGCAGTCTTGCCCGCAGAGCATACGACCACCCTGCAGCGATCGGATGCGCCGTTTGTTACACCTGTTTCGCGGGTAAGCTGAACATGTTGAAATCCTACATTATTTCTCTCACGGTGGGGCTGCTTGCCGGGGTAATCTATGCCCTGATCAACGTGAACTCTCCGGCACCTCCGGTTATTGCTTTAGTGGGGCTGTTTGGCATGCTGGTGGGTGAGCAGTTGATTCCGCTGGGTACGCGTCTGTTCCGCCGGCAGCCGGTGACGCTGAAGTGGTTTCGCCATGAGTGTGTGCCAAAAATCAGTGGGACACCGCCACCCGATGGCGATGACCACCCTTAAGTCCTCGCGTGCCGTACGATGAGGCGTTTCAGAGGATAACTGCATGGCGCTGTCACAGCGTATTGTCATTGTGGATGATGAACGCGCGGTCCGCAGTGGACTCAGCAATCTGTTGCATTCAGACGGCTATTCGACCCGACTATTTGAGTCAGGTGAGGCGCTGCTGAGCGATGACGATGCACTTTCAGAGGTGGGCATGCTGATCATCGATGTCGGACTCAAGGGCATGTCCGGCTTTGAGCTGTTCACTATTTTGAAACAGCGGGCAGGTCTGCCACCGGTGATTTTTATCTCAGCAGATCTGGAAGAGACCACCCTGTGGTATGCCATTGCCTTGGGTGCCGTGACTTTTTTGCGAAAGCCGATTGATGTTGATACGCTGCTGACACTGATCCGTTGCGAGTTATCTCAGGGAAAGGTGCGCTGATGAGCATGCTTTCGGTTAATTTTCAGGAGAGTGACGACGCAGGGATCGCGATTGAAGATTTCGACACGCTGACGCCGCTGGCGCAGGATGGCTGTCTGCTCTGGATGCTGGCGCGCCGTCACTCAGGTGAGTCACTGATAATCGCCACCGGACAGAGTGACGACGTCACGTTTCAGGCGACGCAGCGGTTGAAAAATGAACGAGCGCTGGCCGCTTATCTTTCGCCCCGCTGGGCCATCACCGCGACGGGCACCACCCGTTACCTCAACCGCTATGCGCTGATCTACCCCACGTTTCCGTTTCGCAGCCTGGCGAATAACCTCGCGACCCCTCCCGATAAAATCGCTGACTTCCTGCAGATTGCATTGCAGCTTTGCTACACGCTCGGCCAGGCGCATCATCAGGGCATCGTGCATGGGGATATCAAGCCGGGCCATTTTTTTATCAGTGACGAGGGCCGGTTCCGGCTGGGCGGATTTGGCCTCGCCTCGCTGGCGGCGCAGTCGGCGGAAAAAAACAGCCTGCGCGTCTCTGGCGGTACGCTGGCCTATATGTCACCTGAACATACCGGCCGCACGCCGCATCCGGTCAGTAGCCTCAGCGATCTCTACAGTCTGGGTGTCGTGCTGTATGAATATCTCACCGGTAAGTTGCCGTTTGGCTCACCGGATGCGGGGGAGGCGGAGTGGATTCATCATCACATCGCCAGCGCACCCCGGCCAGCCGGACAGGTCAGAGAGGATGTGCCGCCGATGCTCTCTGTGATTCTGCTGCGTCTGCTGGCAAAGTCACCTGCTGACGGGTATCAGACCGTGCAGGGGCTGATGGCTGATTTACGCCGCTGTCAGGCGACGCTGACCGCAGAAAACACCATTGCGCCGTTCACGCCCGGTCTGCAGGAGCGGTTCAGCACCAGTTTCCGGCCCGAGACACTCTTCACGCAACATCCGCAGGCTCGCGTGCTGCTGACGACGCTGGATGCGGTCAACCGTACTGGCACGCAGAGCCTGGTGATGCTGAGCGGTTCCCCCGGCTCGGGTAAGTCCGCCATTATCGCTTCCGCGCTGAAAACCCTGCAGCACCGACAGATTCTGCTGGCAGCCAGCAAGGCCGATCAACATTCGCCTGCCGCACCTTATGCCGCAGTCGCCTCAGCGTTTCGCACGGTTACGCTTTATCTGCTGGGATTGTCAGCCCTGGAGCTAAGCAAATGGCGGGTTCGCCTGTTGCGCTTGCTGGGTGGCTATACCGATTTAGCCATTGAACTGGTGCCTGAACTAAAACAGCTGCTGAATATCCGGACAGTGCAGCCGGTGGTGCGCCATGCTCCGGACGCCCGCGAGCAGTTTAATCAGATGGCGTCTGCGCTTATCCAGGCCTTTGCCACCCCGGGCCGTCCGCTGGTGATGCTGATTGATGATGTTCACTGGGCAGACAATGCCACGCTGCAACTGCTGGAAAATCTGATTACCCGTAATGAGCATCTGCCTTTTATGCTGGTGCTCGCCTTCCGGGAGGGTGAGTCGATGCCCTGTCCGATGATTGCCGTGTTTCTGCTGCGCCTCAGAGCATCAGCGGCACGTGTCGTGGCGCTGACGCCGCAGCCGCTCAGTGTTAAAAGCATCACCCGCTGGCTGGCGGGGATGCTGCATACCCGTCCCGGCGGCAATCGTGAGCTGGCACAGATTATCTTTGAGAAAACCGGCGGTAATCCACTCTCGATGCAGGAGTTCTTCCGTCAGGCGGTGGATGATGGGGTGATTGTCTATCGTCAGAATCCGCTGAAGTGGCATTACGACAGCCAGGCGCTGATTGCGCGTCAGTACACCGACAATGTGGCGACGCTGGTATTAAATCAGCTGGCGCGGATGCCGGAGGCTACACGCCAGCTGCTGGGTTCGCTGGCCTGTCTGGGGGCCAGCGGTGAACTGTCGCTATTAAGTCATATCAACGCGACGTCCGTATCGCGGATTCAGCAGCAGCTTGAGCCTGCCGTCAGCGGCCGTTTTATAACCCTGACTGGCGGGAACTACGCCTTTACCCACGACCGCGTGCACAACGCAGCGTTTTTACTGCTCGACCTCCGGCAGCAACACTCTCTTCATCAGCAGGCGGCGGCATGGCTGTCGGCCGCGGTGGTAAATGCCGATCACAGTGAGACGCTGTTCCGCGCGGCTTATCACATCGGCATGATTGCTGAACTGCCGCTTAGTGTCGCAGACCGTGAACGCTATTATCCCCTCTGTTTACGTGCTGCGCAGGGAGCGAAACGTGCCGGAGATTATCTCTCGGCGCTGCGCTATCTGCGCAGCGCCCAGCAACTCAGCCAGCGGATGGTGACCGGCAATGACTTTATGCTGGGCATCGATGAGGCGGAGTGCGAATTTCTGCACGGTAATCTCACGACCGCGCAAAAGCTCTGTACCCGACTGCTGAGTGAGCCAGGCACGCTCAGTGAAAAATCGATGGCAGCCTGTCTCTCTGCTGAAATTCATATGCGTCAGTCCGACAACCATCTGGCGCTGGAAACTGCGCTCGCCTGGCTGGCTGTCTTTGGTGTGCATCTCAGGCGTGATCCGGACGACGCGGAGATTAACGCCGCCTGGCAGGCGATCAGGGCGCGGATCGGCGATTCTCCGCAAGCGGCTTTTTCCCACCTGCCACGCAACACCGATCAGGAAACTGAGTCGGTGCTGAACCTGATGGCCAGCACCATTTTTGTCTCCGCCTACGACTGCCCGCAGCTGCATCTGTTGCTGGTCTGCCGGATGCTGGAGATGACGCTGGATCACGGCGTGACCGGTGCTTCTGCGTTTGGTCTCGCCTGGTTCAGCGTGCTGATCAGCGAACGCTATCAGGCCTGGCATTTTGGCTATGCCTGTGGTCGGGTGGCCCGTGAGCTGGTGGAGCGGCATGACTTTACCCGCTATAAAGCCCGCACGCTGCTGCCTCTGGATCAGCTGGGGATCTGGACGCAGCCGCTGGATGTGGCCGTAGAGAGTGCCCGTGATAGTTTTCGCGTCGCGGTGATGCACGGTGACCGTTCCTTTGCCTGCCTCTCGTTGCGTCATCAGATCATGAACACGCTGACACGCGGCGATCATCTGGAGTCGGTCATGACCTCCATTGAGCGCGGACTCGCTTTTACCCGCAAAACCTTTTATCCCGATGTTGAAAACGTGCTGGTCATGCAGAAGCAACTGGTGATGCAACTGCGGAACAGCAACGGGTTCAGGGCAGGCGATCGCGATGGCGCTTTGCCGATGGTGGCGGGCAGCGAGCCGGGCGTGATCTCTGGCCCAAAAGCGATGGTGCTGTTCTGGGCGGGGTTGTATCGGGGAATGGCACATTTCTTTGCGGCAGAATACCGGGAGGCGCTGCGCTGTTTTGCAGAAATTCGTCCGCTGACCAGCGCAGTGCCCGCTTACATCTACCTGATGGATATGCATTTTTACAGCGCACTATCGCTGAGCCTGCAGCCCGGTGCGGCTGACAGCAACACGCTGCGCTGCGATCTGGACAAATTTGCGGGCTGGGCCGACCTCAATCCCGGACTCTTTGCTGATAAATATGCCCTGCTCAGGGCAGAGTGTGCCCGTCTTGCGGGCAACACGGGCGAGGCGCTGAAACAGTATGAAAATGCGATCTGTCTCTCCCGCCAGGGGGGATATCTGCACATTCATGCGCTGGCGAATCAGCTGGCTGGCCGCTACTGCAAAGCATTACAGCTAGATACCGCCGCCGATGCCTACGTTAAAGCGTCGATGAGAAGCTGGGAGAGCTGGGGCGCGCTGGCGATGGTGCGCCAGCTTGAGCAGCACTATCCGCATCTGACCACGCCGATGCAAAACAGTGCAGTGGCGACCATTCCCTTTACGCAGGATGCCTCGTTCTACGACCTGGAGAGTGTGCTGACCGCCGTGCGCGCCCTGACGGAGGAGATCAACCTTGATCGGTTGATTCATACCCTGATGCGCATCCTGCTGGAGCGGGCCGGGGCCCAGCGCTGTCGGCTTATCCGGATTCTGGATGGTACGCTTCCGGAAACGCAGGCCTGGGCAGAAAGCACGGCTGATGGCGTGCGGGTGCAGATTGTCAAAGAGCGCCCCGTCGCAACTGACCTGCCGCTATCGGTACTGGCCGCGGTGATCCGTACCGGTCAGGAGATACGTACTGGCAAGCCGGAAGAGTTCAGTCCGTTCAGTCAGGATCCTTACCTGGTGGCCTCGGGCGCTGCGGTGTTATGTGTTCCGATGTTCAGGCAGGCCAATATGGTTGGGGTGCTCTATCTGGAGAATCGCCTGATGCCTGATGCGTTCACGGCTGAGCACTCCCACATTGTTAAAACGTTGAGTGCTCAGGCGGCAGTTTCGCTGGAGACGGCGCGCCTCTACGCTGAACTGCTGGAGGAGAACAACCATCGGCGACGGGTTGAGAAGCAGCTACGCGCCAGCAAAACCTCGCTGATGCTCGGCGAGAAGATCAGCCATACCGGCACCTGGCGCTGGGAAGTGGCAGAGGACATGATGATGGTGTCTGAAGAGTATGGCCGTATTCTGGGCCTGCCAGCCCATCAAAAAGGGTTGTCGATGGCAGATTTTCTGACCCGCGTTCATCCCGATGATTATGAGTGCATCAGCGAACTGGTGACGCACAGCGTCAGTCAGGGACGTAGTATGCAGGCTGAGTTCCGTGTGCTCAGGCCGGATGGGGAATGCCGTTATATCAAAGGTATCGGAGAGCCGGTAGAAAACTTCCCCGAGGTGAAAGAGTACTTCGGCACCATTTCCGATATCACCTCGCAGCGCCAGGCAGAAGATGCCGCGCGCATGGCACAGGCGGATCTGGCCCGTGTAACCCGCGCCACCACAGTCGGGCAACTGACTGCCTCAATCGCGCACGAAATTAACCAGCCACTGATGTCGATCGTGGCCAATGCCGGTGCCAGCCTGCGCTGGTTAAAGCGTGAACCGGTGATGCTGGAGAATGCCAGCAGCAGTCTGGATGAAATTATCAAAGAGGGAAAACGTGCCGGAGAGATAATTCGTGGCCTGCAGGCGCTGACCCGCAATCATGAATCGAGCTTTGCCTCGGAAAACCTCCATCTGATCGCCCGCGATATCCTGGCGCTCTCCAGAGTGGAGCTGGAGCGACGCGGAATTTCGCTGGAGCTGAAACTAAGGGCCGGAAAGGCGGATATCTATTGCGACCGCGTTCAGATTCAGCAGGTGCTGCTGAATCTGGTAATCAATGCCATCGATGCCATGTCCGACGATTTACCACGCGCGGCGCTTTTGCGGCTGACGTCAGAGAACCCTACGCCGGACACGCTGCGTTTTGAGGTGCTGGATAGCGGCTGCGGCTTGCCGGATGGCGTGCGTGAACGGATCTTTGAGTCGTTCTACACCACGAAGAAAAGTGGCATGGGCATGGGATTAACCATCAGCAAAGGGATTATCAAAAAGCATTGTGGTGAATTAGGCGCAGAGAACCGGGCGGAAGGCGGCAGCCGTTTCTGGTTCACTCTGCCACTGGGATAATCGTATTGAGGCCAGGTGTCTGCCTGGCCTTAGCGGCGTCGGGTATGATCAATATTGAGCCGCTCTGCCGCCCGCACCAGATCGGTGAGCGACCGCGCCTTCATTTTCTCCATCACCCGCCGCTTGTGAACTTTAGCTGTGATCTCACTAACGCCCATTTCGGCGGCGATCTGCTTATTCAGCAGGCCGCTAATCGCCAGCAGCATGACCTCGCTTTCACGCGGTGTCAGGGTCTGATGTCGCTCCAGTATCTCCCTTCGCTCCTCGGAAGAGGCCATATTCTGCCCGGCGATCTGTAAGGCTTCTGCAACCGCCTGCAAAATACGATCGGGATCGACAGGTTTAGTCAGAAACTCATAAGCACCGGTTTTCATAGCCCGCACTGTGACCGGAATAGTCCCGAAGCCGGTTAAGAAGATAGTGGGAATGGCGTAGCCACGATCGATCAATGCCTGTGCGACATCAAATCCATCTGCACCCGGCAGATTAATATCCAGAATCAGGCAACAGGGAAGGGGAGTAAAAGCGTGAGCCAGGAAATCATCAGCCGAAGAAAAAGAGATAACCGTGTAATCGTCGGCAGTGAGCAGATTACGCAGTGCAGCAGTCACAGCAGCGTCGTCGTCAACGATATAAACGATGGGATTCATAGGGACCTCATTTCAGCCAGGTATTTACTGATAATTTAATTAAGCATGACGCGTAAAGAGGCCCTGATGAGAATGTGTCGGGCAGGGTTAACAGGATATTACCATAACAGTTATCATTATCATCTTATAATTATCAGCTTGTTAAAATTAAGATAAATGGCTGATAGGTATGACTAAAATGTGAGCGTCAACTCTGGGGTGGAGCGCCACTGTTCTGGGCGTAAATGCTGATAACTGTCATTTGATCGACATAGCTATGCCATAAATTGTTCGCTCACTCACGGGCAGGAGAATAGTCCCGTTTAATAGCTAAAATAATCCATAAACCCGTTATCCAGATTAAATCGTTTCAGCCTGATATGTACTGGAATAAGTTAGTGGCGGTACGTAATTAATTCGGAAGTAGTCTGTTAACTCGCGGCGGTCCTGATAATTAATTTGCCTGAGGGCAAAACGACGGATTGATAAGCGTGCCGATCATTACCCTGCGTCTTATAGCGAAATAAGCTAGTTGATTATATAGTTACAACATACATTGTGTTTGGTTATTAACCCCAAACTTCACCATTGTGCGGCAAATGCTTATCAACGCGAAGCCTCTGTGCCAGATTCTGACGATCAGCCGGGTAAAAACTGACCCGTTTTTAGCCGGTAAGAAGTCATTACATTTAAAAAAGCCTTATCTGTCAGCAAGTAACCTTGATAAGCGTAGCGGTATTCATGGCGTGGCTGCTAATCCTCACTAAGCTTGTGAAGCAACCCTTTAAATAGAGGGAGATTTTCCATTCGGTAGCTCGTCGCAATGTCGTCATGAGGCTTATATGAGTCAAAATTACTGCACCATTATCTACAATGGTGAACGGTTAAAAGGGTTAGCTGATCAACCGCTAATCGATTTTCTGGATGCTCAAGGGAAAAAACTACCTCATGTCTGTTACCACCCGGCGTTGCCACCGCTGCAAAGTTGTGATGTCTGCTGGGTAGATGCCAACGGCGAGCGGGTTCGCGGCTGCACGCTCCGCACTGAAGAGGGGCTGGAGGTGCAGAGTGAAGGCAGTGCGCTTAAGGCCGCGCAGCAGGAGGGAATGGATCGGCTGCTCAATCGTCATGAGCTTTACTGTACCGTCTGTGAGCACAACACCGGCGACTGCACGCTACATAATGCCGTGGCAGATATGCACATTCCGATTCAGTACTATCCTCATGAGCCCAAGCCCTACGCGAAAGATCATTCCAATCCTTTTTACACCTACGATCCTGACCAGTGCATCTTATGCGGTCGCTGTGTCGAAGCGTGTCAGAATGTCGAGGTCAATGAGACGCTGTCGATTGACTACACCCAGGCGCATCCTCGCGTGCTCTGGGATGGCGGAACGGAAATCGCCGGTTCCAGCTGCGTCAGCTGCGGACATTGCGTCACTGTTTGCCCGTGCAATGCGCTGCTGGAAAAAACCATGCAGCCAGATGCAGGCCCCTTTACCGCGATGGATGAAGGGCTGAAGCGTCCGCTGATCGACTTTGTTAAAACGCTGGAAAATAGTATCGGCATGGAGCCGATTACCGGCGTTTCGAAAATCGATGTGGCGCTGCGCCAGTCGGAGATCAAACGCACCAAAACCGTTTGCACCTATTGCGGTGTAGGCTGCAGCTTTGAAATCTTGACCCGTGACCGCCATATCCTGAAAGTTCAGCCGGTTGCTGAAGCCCCGGCCAACGGCATCTCGACCTGCGTTAAAGGTAAGTTCGGCTGGGATTTCGTCAACAGCCCGGAGCGCCTGACTACGCCGTTGATCCGCGAGAATGGCCACTTCCGGCCTGCCAGCTGGGATGAAGCACTACAGCGGGTTGCCGAAGGATTACAGGGTATCGCTCAGAATTGTGGAGGCGATGCGATTGGCTTTATTGGCTCAAGCAAGGCCAGCAATGAAGAAGCCTATCTGACCCAAAAAATCGCCCGTTTAATTTTCGGCACCAACAACGTTGATAACTCCTCGCGCTATTGTCAGAACCCGGCCACAGAAGGGCTGTTCCGCACGGTGGGCTACGGCGGAGATGCCGGGACGATTAAGGATCTGCAACAGACCGATTTGATCGTGCTGGTCGGCAGCAACCTGGCCGAGAACCATCCGGTGATTGCTTCACACATCAAACAGAGCCACAAACATCGCGGTCAGAAACTGCTGGTCGTTGATCCGCGCCGTCATGAAATGGCGGAACGTGCTGACTGCTATCTGCGCATCCGACCGGGTACTGACCTGGTCTGGGCCTCGGCGATGGCAAAATATATGTTCGATCACGGTTATGCGGATGAGGCTTTTCTGGCCCAGCGGGTCAACCAGGTTGATGAGTACCGCGCCTCACTCGCTCCCTTTACGCTGGCCTTTGCCAGTGAGAAATGTGGACTGAGTGAATCAGAACTGATTGAAGCAGCGGAAATGATCGGCCAGGCGGGCAGCGCCTGTGTGTTGTGGGCGATGGGAATTACCCAGCACAGCCACGGGGCAGACACCAGTACGGCGCTGTCGAACCTGCTGCTGGTCACCGGTAACTATGGCCGGCCTGGCACCGGCGGTTATCCGATGCGCGGACACAACAACGTACAGGGCGCCAGCGACTTTGGCTGCCTCAGTAATCTCTATCCCGGCTATGAAAAAGTCACTGACCCAGCGGTGCGCGAAAAATGGGCGCGTGCCTGGGGCGTCTCACCTGAAGCGCTTTCCGATCAGCCTGGTGCTGATAATTTCAAAATGGTGCAGCAGGCCGGTGAAGGCAAAATTCGCGCGATGTATATCACCGGTGAAGAGACGGCGTTTGCGGATGCCGATGCCACTTCGGTGCATGCCGCCTTCAGCAAGCTGGAATTTATGGTGGTACAGGACATTTTCATGTCACGCACTGCCGAATTTGCCGATGTGGTGCTGCCCGGTGCGCCCAGCGTGGAGAAGGAGGGCACCTTTGTGAACACCGAGCGGCGGATCCAGCACTTTTCACCCGTCATGAAGCCGCTGGGTGATTGTCGGCCCGACTGGGAGATCTTTACCGATCTCGCCGCCCGTCTCGGTCATCCGTGGCATTACCCGAACCCAGGCGCGATTATGGCGGAAGCGGCAGGCATCGCAGAGGTTTTCGCGGGTGTCAGCTATGAGCAACTGGTCGGCTGGCAGTCCCAGCTCTGGCCCGTCAGCGCCGCAGGCGAAAGCACGCCGCGACTCTACACGGAACGGTTTAACTTTCCGGATGGCAAAGCGCGACTCTATCCGCTGAGCTGGCAGCCGCCCGCGGAGCAGGAGGATTCACAGTATAATCTGCTGCTGAATAATGGCCGGATGCTGGAGCATTTCCAGTCGATGAATCAGACCGGGCAGGGTGGCCGCATGATGTCGCTGTCGCCTAATGCCTTTGTTGAGATCTCGCCGGAGCTGGCCGCCGAGCGCGCGCTGAACGAAGGAGAGTGGGTACGCATTACCTCGCGGCGCGGATCGCTGGATGTGCCTGTCGTGATCACTGAGCGTGTGGCAGGAAACGTACTGTTTATGCCGATTCATCATGGCAAAGATGGCGTCAACGCCCTGACCGGCGAACATCATGATCCCGACGTCAACACACCGGCTTATAAAGAGATTGCCGTAAATATGAAGCGCGTTGATCGCCGGTCGCAGCCTAATCCGGTGCCACTACACAACTTCCGTCACGGCAGTCGTACGCCGCTGGATCACCTGCCGATAGAGCAAAAATGGCAGCAGGCTGGCTATCGGGAACCGCCTGAACATGTCGAAAAACCGGAGAAATTCTAATGGCAGAACGGATGAAATATCAGGTCCCGCCGACACCTACCGAGCCGACCGCCCGGGAGGCGATGGATGAGCTAATCGAAAATCTTCACCAGCACGGTTTTCTGCGGCTGGCGAACGACCTGGTTAAATCAAATAGCGAGGTGGGGAAAATCCTGGTTTCGGGCCTTAATCAGCCAGGTACGCAGAACGCGCTGCAGAATCTCTCGATACTGATGATGACGCTGGGCAGCGTGCCGCCAGAACGGTTTAATCATCTGCTGTTGGCCGTCCGCGATGCCGCGATGGCCGTTAAACCAGCGCGCGATGAGGCCCGTCAGGATAAAGCCGCGCCGGGCATCCGCGGCATTATCCGGTTACTCAATGATGAGGATCTGTGGCGCGGACTGCGCCCCATCTTCGCGGCGCTTGAAGTCTTCTCACAACAGATTGACCGTGAAGAGCAGAAGCCGATTACTCGCTTCAGTGGCAAGCCCACACGGGAGTAGTTCAGCCTGCGATCGTTCAGGATTGCGTGGGGGTGTAGATCAGATGACCGGCTACACCGCCCGCGCCGCCATCTTTTGGATGATTGATACCATCGGAGACCGGGACATCGGTGAAATCAAACGGCGAAACCCCCTCAAGGCAGGCGACATTCACCCCGAACTGATCGGGTTGTGAGCGGCTCTGATGAAAGGTGTAAATGCCGCAAACGGAACAGAAGTAGTGGCCCACCTCTTTGCTGTTGAAACGATACTCTGTGAGCTGCGCTTCACCCCAGGTAAGCTCCACTTTTGTCGCAAATACCACCACCGCGCCGCGCATCCGGCAAAACGAGCAGTTGCAGCGGCGCACCGTATTAAATCCATCCTTCAGCGTCACCCGGTACGCCACGGCGCCACAGTGGCATTGTGCTGTCATTTCATTTTGCATCGTGATCTCCTGTGTTGTGAAACCAACCAGCTTTCAGCCTACGCCAAAGCCTGGGATTTGGCAGCACCGGGTGCGGATTTGTCGACTATTAGTACAGCCAGGGCAAGGTGCGTTGATCGGGTTCGTCTGCGACACGATTTATTTCATCACCCCGTATCAGACAGTAATAAGCGTTATCTCTTCCGCTTCAAACGCCTCAAGCAGTTCTTTATCAAGCTTCTCTTCCACGACGAGCGTTGAGATTTCACGGCATTTCGCCACGCTGAATCGCGCTACGGCGGGGATTTTATCCGCTGTCAGCCCGACAATGATCTGATTGCTTTGCGCCATGGCAACTTTCTTGAATTCGCAATCCGCATAGTTAAAACCGGTCAGACCGGCCTCCGGACTCATGGCACAGCCGCCAATAAACGCCTGATCAAACAGAATCCCCTGGATCTGGTTGATCGCGGTTTGCCCGACCGCGCCGCCGGTGCTCTTCTGTATCTGCCCGCCCAGCATAATCACCTCCGCAGCAGGATGGTTGATCAGTAGCGCAGCAATATCGGGTGCATTGGTGACGACGGTGATATTCAAATCTGGTGATAGCGCCTGTGCCAGCGCCAGATTGGTCGTACCGGCATCAATAAAAATGCAGCTATTGGTTTTCACCAGGCTGGCACAGCGCTGCGCGATCAGGGCTTTTGCTGCGTAATCGTGAGCTTTCCGGCTGACAAAGCTGCCCGCCTCCTGAAGCTGTAACACCGCACCGCCATAGACCTTTTTACATAAACCCTCTTTACTGAGTTCATGAAGATCGCGGCGGATAGTGTGCTCTGACACGGCCAATTGCCTTGCAAGGTCAGCGCAGGCCACCCGTCCTTTGTCCTGCAATATCTCACGAATCAGCGCTTGTCGCTGCTGCGGGAAAGCTGCATAATCGAGCATATAAACCTCAAAATATTCACAATCGAGCTATAGTGAGCATAATCGTTCACTGCCGGGCAGGGAGTCAATAGCGATCTCTCGGTCCTGTCAGCTCTCCCCGACATCCCTCAAAGGAATGCAATGGCTAATAACGTCTCTTCCACGCTGGCAACACGCATCATCTTTTTTATAGCCGGATTTATCACCGCGACCTGGGCGGTGATTGTGCCTTTCGCCCGCGGCAATACCGGCGTTAATGAGGCGCAACTCGGCACCTTGCTGCTTTGTCTTGGCGTCGGCGCGCTGATTGCGATGCCGGTGACGGGCTGGCTGACCAGCCGCTTTGGCTGCCGCCGGGTGATTCTGGTCGCTGTTGCGCTGGTCATCATCAGTACGCCATGGCTGTCGGTGCTGAGCAACCCGCTGTTGCTGGCGCTGGCGTTGCTGGTTTTTGGCGTCGGCATCGGTGTGACCGACTGCGCCATGAACATCCAGGCGATTCTGGTGGAGAAGCAGGCGGAAAAGCCAGTCATGTCAGGCTTTCACGGCATGTACAGCGTGGGCGGCATTGCCGGGGCGGGCTTTATGACGCTGCTGCTGGCGATGGGTTTTAGCGTGCTGACCGGCTGTTTGCTGGCGGTCGCGGCGGTGATTATCATGACGCTGGTCAGCGCACCGGGCTTACTGACCTACGCGAACCCCGCTGAAGGCCCGGTATTTGCTGTTCCGCGCGGCAGCGTACTGATTATCGGCATCATCTGCTTTGCCGTCTTCCTGACCGAAGGCACCGTGCTGGACTGGAGTGCTGTCTATCTGACCGACGTCCGGGCCATTCCGGCGTCACTGGGTGGGCTGGGCTATACCTGCTTTGCCATTGCGATGACGGTGGCGCGTCTGACCGGGGACCGGATTATCTCATCGCTGGGACGTTTACCGGTTGTGCTGGGCGGCGCACTGGTTGCCGCGGCTGGCATGGCAATGGTGACCTTTATCGCCTCCTGGCCGCTGGCGTTGCTGGGCTACACCCTTGTCGGCGCAGGCTGCGCCAATATCGTGCCGGTAATGTTCTCCGCCGCCGGACGTCAGACGGTGATGCCGCAGGCGGTCGCCGTGCCTGCCATTACTACTCTGGGTTACCTGGGGGTACTGAGCGGGCCAGCCGTGATTGGCTACGTGGCGCATTACACGCATCTCGCTTTCTCGTTTTCACTGATTATGGCGCTGATGCTGGTTGTCGGTGCGGTCTCTCTGACCCTGGATCTGGGCCGTAGCCGCGCGGGGGAGAATGCATAAAATTACCCAGTCCGCGCTCCTGACAGAATTTCATTGAACGGGGCGCGGAGTCATCTTCAGGAGGAACGGAAGCGGCGTGCCATTACTCTCCCAGCCTGACCCAGCGGCGGCCTGCCAGCACCGTCAGCGCCACGATGGTGATGCCCGCAGCCAGATGCATAGAAAAATCGATGGCGTGCAGATGGTTATCGTGGCACAACGACAGCAGCATCGATGAGGTAAACGCACTGCCGCAGCCGCTCAGCGCCAGACTGCGCGCCGGATAGAGGGATCGGGTGCGCTGCAGGGCGAACACGGACATCAGCATCATCGGGACACTGGCCGACAGCATAAACAGATAGCAGTGCATCCCTTCACCCAACCGGTTCGCGCCCGATGGCGGTGCTGAAGATGACATATTGATCAGATTCAGCACCAGCCACATCATCGCCATCAGCAGCGGCCAGCGCAGGCTGATCGGTTTTCTGCCTGCAATACTCAGCGTAAAGGCTGCCGCCAGCGTGCTGCCCGCGATGATGAGTGACAGCAGCAGGGCAACCAGCGCGAAAAACGCGCCAGGCTGCGACCAGTCAGTGAAACGGCTGTGAAATGCCCAGCTGGTCAGCGCGCCACAGGGCAGGGCAAGGGCAATCCAGCCCGCAACGCGCCAGGCGGTGGGCCAGACGCGCTGCACCGGCTGGGCAGACGCGCTGAGCTGATTAATTAACTGGTCATGATTTCTCATGATGACCCCGTCCATATTTACGAAGGTTGACCATTGCGCGATGCAACAGAGATTTAACCGCAGAGAGCGACTGATTAGTTTCAGCTGCTGCCTGCGCCAGGCTCTGCTCGCGCAGATGCACGGATTCGACGATCTCCCGCTGGCGCAGCGGAAGGTTATCCAGATAACCGGAGAGGATATCCATATCGGCTGAGGACTCTGCACTTGCAGCGGGTTGTCGTTGCAGCTCTTCCTCATCCTGTACTTCCTGGCGACGGCCGCGATGGCGCATCGCATCAATGGCCCGGGCAGAGGCGATGGCAGCAACCCAGGGGAGTATCGGACGCTGCGGATCGTAGGTATGCCGCACCCGATGGATCGCCAGCAGCGTCTCCTGAATCACATCCTCGACCAGTCCCTCATCACGGATTTTTTTGCATACCAATGCCCGGATGGCCGGAACCATCGCTTTCAGTAACTGGTTATAGGCAGCTCTGTCACCCGCCTGCGCCCGGGCCATTAATGCTGGCCACTGCTGTGCGCGTTGATCAGTTTCTGGCATCGATCATCAGCAGTTCAGCACGCTGTCGCCGCGCCCTGACCACTCGCCAGGCAATCGTTTCATCAGTAATCTCAGGATTTATTTCCTTTTTCTGTTGCCTGATCCAGCGCTGAAATCACAATGCCAGGCGTCAGCACCTGCGGCAGTACCTCAGGTTTACCGCCGTCAGCCGGATAGACCACGTAGAGGGGTAATCCACCGCGTCCGAAATCGCTCAGCGCCTGTTCAACATCGGGATTATATTTGGTGGAATCCGCGACCATATAAATGGTGTTGGTTCGCGCCATCGCCGCTTTTACCGCCTGCGTCGAAAGCGAAGTACGATCGTTAACCTGGCAGGTAATACACCATGATGCGGTAAAGTTCACCAGTATTGGCTTGCCCTGACCTTTGATGGCATCAACGTTCTGGGGCGACCACGCCACAGCGGCGGCAGCCTGTGAGGCGGTTGCCGTTTCAGCCGGAGCTTCGGCAAACCTGTTCAGGTTCAGTAACGGCACCACGACCAGCGCCAGAAAGAATGCGGTCGCCACATGCAGCACCCAATGACGCTGTCCCATCATACGGCGTTTCTGCGCCATGCCATACAGCCAGGCGGCGAAACTAAACAGTAAACAGCAGGCCAGAATGGCAGCCAGCGCCGCCGATCCCGCCTGACGTTCAAGTACCCAGATCAGCCAGCCCACCGCGCCCAGCATGGGAAACGCCAGTCCCTGCTTTAACGTGATCATCCATGCACCCGGTTTTGGCAAAATTCGCGCCAGCACCGGGAAGAATGAGATGAGGGTGAAGGGCGCAGCAAAGCCCAGCGCCAGTGAAATAAAGATCACCAGACTGATCAGTGGAGGCTGGGTAAGCGCATAGCCTACCGCGCTGGCCATAAAGGGCGCGCTGCAGGGAGTTGCGACAATGATGGCCAGCGCGCCAGTCAGAGCTGAACCGACTAAACCACTGCGATCGCCTCCCACTTCGCCAACCCGCTGTACCGATAATCCTACTTCAAACAGACCGAGCAGGTTCAGCGCCGACCCAAGCATCACCAGAATCAGTGCGGCAATGACCAGCGGCGATTGCAGCTGGAATCCCCAGCCCACCGATGCACCGCCCGCCCTGGCCAGCAACAGAACTGCGGTCAGAGCGACCATCGTCACGACTACGCCCAGTAAAAAGGCCAGGCCTTCGGCTCTGGCGTGGGAAGGTGATTCGTGATGCCGGATCAGGCTCAGTGCTTTCAGCGAGATCACCGGAAACACGCAGGGCATGAGGTTCAGAATAATGCCGCCCAGGAAGGCGGCTGCAATCGCAGTCAGCATGATGTACCTGCTCTGAAGATGAAGTTATGCCGGATTGGCCTGGCGGTATTTTTTAACGGCATCCATCGCTTTCTGGATATGCGTATCAGGATTTTTATCGGTGAAGCTCAGCAGGATTTTGCCATCGGGCGCAATCACGTAAGAGGTACGGTCTGAGAGTTTCTGCCCTTTCATCTCCATGGTGCTCTTATATTCTGCCGCCACTTTGGCACCGGGATCGGCTGCGACGGTGAATTTGTCACGGCATTCAAGCTGCGAGAATTTCGCAATCTGATCGGTATTACCCGCCGTCACGCCAATGACGGTCGCACCCTGCTTTTTAAATTCATCGGTCGCTTCAGCAAAATCGTGTGCTTCCAGCGTACAGCCTGCACTGAAAGCAGCAGGGAAGAAGTAGAGGACAACCGGGCCTTTCTGCAGCGCCTGTTGCAATGAGAAGGTGGTCGATTTACCGGCCAGCGCGGCTTCCAGTTTAAAGTCCGGTGCTTTTTCACCGACCTGTAACGCTGCAAAAGCAGATGTTGCCGGAACACTCAGTGCCAGCAGCGTAGCGACGGCCAGGGTTTTCAGGGTGTTTTTCATTGGCTTTACTCTCTCCATTGACGAACAGACGGAGTTGTCTGACGTCCCTGATAACAGGTTCGTTTAAAAATGGAAAAAGTTGCGCGTTTGAGGAATTTTTTTCGTGTTTTTTTTATGGTGCTTAACCAGCCGTCCTTTATCAGATCCCTCATTTTTAGCTGAATCGAATAAAGCTAATGTCAGCAAATTTCACCTGATTCGCTGTAGTTATTCCTCTCTGGCCATAATCACTGTGATTTGGCCCACAATAATAGGGCTAACTCGCTGCCTTTTCCCAACAGGTGAGCATCATCACGTTTATCTTCAGTCCCATTAAGTAAATTTCCCTTACGGAATGAAAAAACGATTCAGCTAATGGGGTGAAGGATGAAGATTAAACTGGCGTTAACGGTACTGGCAGTGCTGGTTTCAGGCTCTGCAGCGGCAAAAACCTGGGTGCTGACGAGTGCTGAACAGGGCACCGAGCAGGGAAACTGGAAGATTTCCAGTAGTGAGCTGAAGTCTCAGGGCAAACCGTTCAGCATCGAACAGAAAGTCCTGCATGGCGGCAAGCAGGAAGGCAGTAAAATACTGACGATCCGCAGTGAGGATGGCCTGACGATTACGCTAAGCCCGACACGTGGCATGAACTTACTGCGTGTTGAAGGCTTTGGCACCCGCATGGGCTGGGATTCACCGGTTAAAGAGGTCGTCAATCCTGCCTACATCAATCTTGAGAGCCGCAACGGTCTGGGCTGGCTGGATGGTTTCAACGAGATGATGGTGCGCTGCGGCTACGAATGGACCGGCCATCCGGTCACCGATGAAGGCCGAATCTATACGCTGCACGGTAAAGCGGGGAATACGCCGGTTTCTCAGCTGGAAGTTGAAGTGGCAGATGCGGCACCACACGAAATCCGTATTCGCGGCCTGATTAAAGAGAGCACCTTTAAGAAAGCTGATTTGCAGACCATGACCGAGCTGCGTTACGTGCCAGGCAGCAACAGTTTCAGCCTGCATGATGTGTTAACCAACCATGCCGACTATCCGCACGATTACCAGATCATCTATCACAGCAACTTCGGCAAACCTATTCTTGAAGAGGGCGCACGCTTCCTGGCGCCGATGTCCGGCATCAGCCCGTTCAATGACTACGCGAAAGCCGGGTTAAAAGAGTGGCAGACCTATAAAGGTCCGACCAAAGACTTCGATGAGATGGTGTTCAACATCAAGCCGCTTTCAGACAGCAATCATCAGACCGTCGCTGCGGTAATAAATAAAGCGGGCAACAGCGGCGCATCCATTCAGTTCGATACGCGTCAGCTCCCAATGCTGACCTTATGGAAAAATACCGACACCCTGAAACAGGGCTACGTGACCGGCATCGAACCTGGTACCAGTTACGCCTATCCGGTCACCATTGAACGTGAACAAAAACGCGTGAAGCAGCTGCAACCGGGTGCCAGTACGGCATTTGATCTGACGTACACCTTGCTGCACAGCAGCGAGCAGGTTAATGACGTTGAGAAACGCATTAAGGGCATTCAGGGCGACACGAAGATTGATGTGAGCGAGACGCCGATAGCGAAAGAGTAACTGGAATGAATGAAATCCCGATGACGTGAAGTCGCGTGTCGGGATTTTTTTAGATTTGAGAACGGATTTTATGACTTACAGGCTGCCGCGCCATGGATATTGCTGGTCGTGAGCGGCACCATAAAACTGAAGCAGACGGATAAATAATCACTGATTTTGCAAATTTGAAGACCTGGATCGTGTAAGAGGACGCATTCGTACGTTGTGGCAGATTACAAATATGTCTTCATTTATCACAGCAAGGCATCAATGATGTTCAGAACAGTGTTTATAGCAGCATCGGTATTACTTTACTGCTGGCAGGTCCAGGCATCGCCGGGTTTTCGCCAGATGACAGTGTCAGACACCAAGGGAGATCCTCTGAAAGTAGCGGTGTGGTACCCGGCGATTCAGAATGGAGTAAGTGAAACTGTTGGAGAAAATGTCGCTTTTGTCGGCGTTGAGATTATCCGTAACGCCACACCCGTTTCGGGAACGCATCCACTTGTAGTGATTTCACATGGATTTAATGGAAGCTGGAAAAATCTTTCCTGGCTTGCTGCAGCGTTGGCCGCTCAGGGATACATTGTGGCTGCGCCTGATCACCCCGGTACGACAATCTTTAATCAAAATCCTGAAGACGCCAGAAAACTATGGCGTCGTCCTGGTGAAATATCCCGGGTAATTGATTTCGTCGGTCGATCTTCTGACTTATCTGGCACAGTAGATGATAAGCGCATTGCGGCTATTGGGCATTCTCTTGGAGGCTGGACAGTCATGTCGCTGGCTGGAGCGCGTTTTGATCCTTCGTTGTTCCTGAATGACTGTCAGCAGCATGTCCTTCGCGGTGACTGTAAGCTGACGACCAAACTTGGAATAGATGACGTTACTGCGCATAAACTTTTGTCATCTGACAATCTTGATACAAGAATCAAAGCCGTCGTGTCACTTGATGCTGGATTAGCGCCAGGTTTTACCCCTGCTAGCCTGAGCAAAATTAACATACCCGTACTTATTCTCGCGGCCAGTAATGACAAGCTGGGTCAGTTGCCTGCTTCTGAGGAATCTGAGTATCTTGCTGATAAAATGCGCGGATCATTGCGACAATTCAGTATCATCAAGGGGGCGACTCATTTCAGTTTTATGCAGTTATGTAAACCAGGTGCAGAGAAACTTATTGACGATGAAACGCCGGGCGATGGCATTGTTTGTCAGGACGACAAGGGTGCTAGCCGATCAGAACTACATCAACTGATAACGACTAAAATCACACTTTTTCTGGATTCTGCACTGAGTTATCACGCGCCTGCTGACGAAATAGACTAGGGGAGAGGCCTGAAAGGCGCTGGAATTCACGATTGAAATTAGACTTAGTCATGAATCCGCACTCCAGCATGATATGAGTAACGGGCAAAGAAGTGTTAAGCAGTAGCTCTTTTGCCCGTTCAACCCTGAAACCATTGATCCACTGCGATACATTACACTGTTTAACCGAGTTAACGGCTGCAGAGAAATTACGGGCGGGTATGCCGGTTTTCCTTGCCAGTAGAGCAAGCGTCAAATCGGGATTCAGGTAGAGCTCTGTTTCATGGACCTGTTTTTCGAGCATCATATATAACTCAGTCATATCTGCCGCTGGAGCTTGATCATCGATCTTGTCTGTTTTTTGCCCGATAACAGGTTCAAAGCGCTGGGATGAGTTTAAAAAGCCGAAAATAATCGTGCCGACAATGGGCAAGAGCGCAAGTTGAGTGATGAGGATGATCGAAGTGGCATGTTTTCCACCGCTGATACCAAAGTCAGTTGCAATGAGAAGGTCTGTCAGCGCGGAGAGACACAGAAAGCCGCCTGCGAAAAAAGTCAAAGTATGATGCTGAGCTATTGCGCCCAGAGTATTGAGCCTTATAGGTTTTCCACTAATCACTGCTTTTCTTAGCAGGGCGAATCCATAGCTGAAAAAAAGCATACTGAGGATGAAGTCAGTAGCAGGTGCCCATACCAGCCTGATCACTAGCGATACTATTGCGGGTACAAGCAAAATCAGTAAGTCATGTTTACGTCTTTCTTCACTTAGCGGGACGAAACTGTGCCATGCAATGGCAGGTAAAAGCATTGCAAACACACTCTGCACATTTCTCAAAATCTCAGAGTCATACTCCCAGCGGATCGTATTAATCGAAATAAGAACGATGCAGGCAGAAAGAAAACGCAGCGTGCCGTTGTTACGTTGTTTTCCGGAATAGATTGTTGCCATCAGCAACAGCAGAGAAAGAAGTGTAATGACAGGAAAAGGCACTGAGAGCATGGGTGCAGAACCAGAGCAGCAAATTTCCTGAATGATTACACAATTGCCCGCGGGTTGTCTTGTTTGACAGGGGGCGTCAAATGCGGAGCTGGTGCTTTCATAAAGCGAGATTTCGCCATTATTTCAGCACTATCAAACTGATTAGCAGCAGACAGGATAAGAGGGGATGACTTCGTCAGTGTTAATTTAACATAAGATAGATTATGCGCACTTAAGGTAAGGAGGTAACGTAGAGGCTAAAGCTCTAAGCTAACCTTATTCGGGCGCTTCAGACAACCTGCTGAAGCCCCTGTAGAACGGCCTCTGGTGAGGAATTTTCACGATCAATAAAGCCGTCGCCTCACCACCACTGTATCTCTCACGGCGATCGGTTCAGCATAGACAGCGGCGAGCATCGCTGGTTTAAGAAACGCGGTTCAGCCTGCACGCTGTTGCTCTCAACCCGTCGCACCCTGACACACTGCGAATCGACAGCATCTATGGCTTAGGCAATGAAGTCTCGTGCAGATGTCGCCACAAAACCTTGCCAGCATCATTTACCTCGAACACAACCGTAGAAAACCGCAGCGTGACCTCCTGACCCGGAAGCTGCTGCAACTCCTTATATACCACAGTGGCGTTTCCTTCACTCTCAGCAACCATCTGCATGTCGCAGATATCAATCGCTAAACCCGGACGTGCACCGCGCTGAGTGCGGAAAAACCCATTTAGTGTCGTGAAATCCAGTAAGGCACCGCCCGGTGTCACCATGGAATATGCAGGACTAAAACGCGCTAAAAGTTCCTCACAAACCTCATCATGTGCTTCTATGTTACCCAGCCAGTTGCGAATCAATTCGTGGGCGTCCAGTACTTCCTTAAAATAACGGTTCATTTTTGATCCCTTTTAAGCATAGAAATAACCTTCTGATTTGAAATGCGTAAACAGCACAGAAGCGGAATCACAGCGCTGAATGCCGCTATAACAAAACAGAGGTGATAAGCGTATTCTTCAGGCATGCCGCTATTCGCAATCAGATTGAACAGCAGGCAGACCAGCGTAACGCCGAGACAAAAACTGAGCTGGCGATTGATATTCCAGAGTGCGCTGGCATCAGCAAGTTCGCTGTCGGTGATGTGAATAAAAGCAGAACTCTGGGCCGTGCTGCTGCACAGGCTGCCGCCAAATCCCATCAAGGCGAAAGCAAGTACAAAGACTAAGGTGTCCGATGTCTGGCCAGTCAGCGCCAGCAGGCCAATACCCAGCGCCTGAAACAGACAGCCGGTGATAAATAGCGGGCGTGGTCCCCAGAGGTTGAACGTCTTACCTGTCAGACTAATTGCCGCAAAGGAAGCCAGAGACCATGGCAGCATGAGCGCGCCGACAATGCTGGCATGCATACCTAATTGATTTTGCAGGTATAGCATAGTGATCATACTGACGCCGGTGAACACGCCTGGTATAAACTGATAGATCAGCATTGCGGTGTGTAAGAGCGGATCCTTTATCAGATGCAGGTTAATGAGTGGATGGCTTTTTCGAAGTGCGTCCCACACATAGCCCGCCAGAGTAAGGACGCCAGCAAGCAGCATCATCGCCCCCTGATAAAGCCTGTCAGCATCGCCCAGGTAAGTCAGCCCGAGAAGGATCAGCGTGAGCGCGGTACAACCACTGACTAAACCCACCAGGTCCAGCGGTTCAGATGAGTTCGCCGGTCTGTCTGCTTTGAGCCAGCATCCCGCCAGCAGCAATGCCCCAACTGCGAGCGGCAGGCTCACAAGAAAAACCCAACGCCAGCTAAGGCTCTCAACCACTATTCCACCAATAGCTGGCGACAAGGCGGGTGCCAGCAATGCAATTAACATCACGACTGACGATAACTTCGCACGTTCATTGCTCCTGTATAACGCATAGGTCATCGTCTGACCGATGGGTATCAACAGTCCGCCGCCGATGCCCTGTATCCATCGGAAGGCGATGAGCTGAGAAACTGACGCTGATGCCCCCACACCACAGGTGCCCGCAATGAAAATAAGCAGTGAGAGCATGAACAGACGTTTTGCGCCCATGCGCCGTACCAGCCAGCTACTGAGCGGTATGACCAGCGTCAGGCCTAAGATGTAGCCATTACTGATCCATGCCAGCTGGCTAACGGGGGCATCAAAATGTCTGCCAATCTCTGGATAAGCAACATTGGCGATAAACATGTTGACCAGATCAATAAAAAATCCCAGCAAATAGACACTGGCTACGCGCACACGATAGCTCATTTTTTTCCCAGACAGATCAGCGTAAGGCGCGCAGTATAGGTGCTTAAATTATCGGGATAAATTCACTTTCTGTTGTTACACTGTCAAAGATATTTTGACAGTAAGCTGTCGTTTAAGGGTTAACGATGATCAATATGCAACGGCTGGGGATCTTTGTCGCGGTAGTCGAGGCAGGCAGTTTCACAGGTGCAGCTCAGACACTCGGGTTAACTAAAGCCGTTGTGAGTTTCAATATTAAACATCTCGAAGAGGAGCTGGGTGTCTCGTTACTCATCAGGAGCACCAGACGTGTTTCAGCCACGGATACGGGTGAAAGATTTTATCATCGTTGCCTTCAGCTTCTTCAGGATGCGGAAAGCGTATTAGAGGATGTGAGAAGTGATCACGCTGGATTAAGCGGGACACTCCGGATCACAACCACTCTGGAATATGGCGCTCGTGTGATCGTCCCTGCCCTTGCTGACTTTGCAGCCCAACACCCGCAGTTACGCATACATCACGTCTCTTCATCAAAAAATGACGACCTGATTGCCGGCCGCTTCGATGTGGCGATACGACTTGGGCATCTTGCCGATTCCAGTCATCACGCCCGCCTTATCGATCAGTTTGATATCCTGGCAATCGCTGCACCTTGTTATCTCAACAGCCTGAATGAAGCGTCTATCCGGGATCTTTCACATCTCGCGTCAGCAAAATGGATTGCGCATAGCCGTTTATCGACGCCACTCAGCTGGCAGGTGATCACGCCCGAAGGCGAGTCTGTGCTGATGAGCGCATTTCAGCCTGCCATGATCACGGCTGACAGTGCCTCTTCTTTACTCGCTTTTGCTTTAGCCGGTGCTGGCGTGGCGATTCTGCCCGCCTGGCTGGTACAGGATGAAATTGATAAAGGTGGATTAGTACGGCTACTGCCCGATCATCAATTCCCCCGTCAGGGAATTTACGCGCTCTACCCTAATACTCGTCATGTGCCAGAAAAAGTACGCGCGTTTATAGATTTCCTGCATGAACGTTTAGCGCTGTACAGCAGAAAATAAGCGCATCCATCACATTATTCTGATGGGCTAAGCGTTAATTTATCTCAACTGATTTAAATCCCATAAACTTTATTTTATGCAGGGCGGGAAGGTAAATATTTACTGTCTGGCTAATGACAATTCAGTTTAACGCAGGCGCATTACTTAATTCCCTGTCATGATAAATCACTGCTGCGCGATAATCTAAAAACTGGCGCTGGGGCTTGTCTTGTTATCCCATCCCCAGCGCCTGCGGCTTCAGGCCCAGACCTGCGCCACACCCTGGTATGGCTCAGTCATTTGATGCACAGTATTAAGTAAAAATTAACGCCGTATAAATAATTCGCACAGTACCTTAATAACATAAGATTTTAATCTGGATGATTGCGGTTTATTCGCTGGCAGGAAAACAGGTCGCATGTTATTAAATTTGAATGTCGCGCTTAAATTCACTTGCATCCGGGAATTAAAACATGAAAAAGAGCTTATCCCTCGCATTACTGTTTTCGCTCACAACAGTTAGTCACGCGGCACTGGCGCAGCAGACCCTGCGCTTTGGCGTTGACCCTACGTTCCCGCCGTTTGAATTCAAGGCGGCTGATGGATCATTGCAGGGCTTTGATGTTGATCTGGGCAATGCCATCTGCGCTCAGGCAAAGGTGAAGTGCCAGTGGGTGCAAATGGGTTTTGATAGCAGCATCCCTGCCCTGCAGGCGAAGAAATTTGATGCCATCCTGTCAGCGATGTCGATGACCGATAAGCGTCGTCAGCAGGTGGCTTTCAGCGATATGTTGTACAACACGCCCAGTGCTTTACTGGCACCGGCTGCCAGCACGCTGACGACCGATGTTGCCTCATTGCGCGGTAAGACGATCGGTGTGGCACAGGGCACCATCCAGGAAACCTATGCCAAAACCAAATGGGAGCCGGAGGGCGTTAAAGTCATCTCCTATCCTAACCAGATGGAAGTTTATCCGGATCTGGTCGCCGGGCGTCTTGATGGCAGCCTGGCCAATGCGGTCTCTGCTGAACAGGGATTCCTGACCTCAGCCGAAGGCAAGCCGTACGCCATCAAAGGGACCCTGGTGGATAAAGTGATTTTTGGTGATGGCGTGGGTATCGCGCTACGCAAAGAAGATGAGGCAAACCTGAAGATGATTAACGCGGCACTGGCGGAGATGCATAAAAACGGGACTTATGACCAGCTCACCAAAAAATATTTTAAATTCAGTGTTTATCCCTGATCCGCACAACGTGAAGAATCGCAGGAGTATGAAGACTATGGCGTTGCCCGACTACCACGTTCAGCGCGCGCGGTTTATGGCAGCGGCGCAGAGCAAAGGTGCTGAGACGACCTCTTATCCGCATCCTCTGCCTGGTCCTCTGGGAGAAGCTCTGTATACAGACGTGGCACGGATAGGACCGGCCAGCGCATCACGTCTGATGCTGGTCGTTTCCGGCACTCACGGCGTTGAAGGCTATTATGGTTCCGATTGCCAGATAGCCTGGCTCGAGACGCTGGATGAAAAAGCGTTGCCCGCTGATACCGCGCTGTTGCTGATTCATCTGCTCAATCCATGGGGCGCGGCGCATTTACGGCGCGTGAACGAAGACAATATTGATCTGAACCGTAACTTTATCGATTTCAGTCAGCCACCTCCTGCTAACCCGGATTATGCACAGTGGCACGATATTTTTCATGGCGACCGTGCAAGCGCCGATCGGCAACTGGCCGACGCACTCGAGGGCGCGGGCTGGCAGGCGGTTAAACGTGTCACAGAAGCCGGACAGTATAGTTTTGCTGACGGCTTTTTTTTCGGCGGTGAGAAGCCCTGCTGGTCACACCTTACGATGGCGGCAATCGTTGAACAGCATCTCTCTGTGGTGAAAACCATCATCAGCTTTGACCTTCATACCGGGGCTGGCGCATGGGGGCATCCGATGCTGCTCTCTATTGCGGAGCAGCGTTATCCGGCGCATGACTGGGGCAAAGTCATTTACGGTGAGTGGCTGACCTTATTGTTTACTGGCGCCGGACGTGACAGCGTAACTGGTGTGACAGCAACGGCAACAGGCTATCTGTCGCACTATCTGCTGACATCGCTGGCTGACACCCGGATTTTGCCTCTGGTGGTGGAATGCGGGACTTACGATGGGCAGGATATGCATCAGCGGGTGCGTGAAGATCACTGGCTGCACCTCTATGGCGACCCTGCCAGTGCGGGCGGCCAGGTGATAAAGCAGCAACTGGTCGAGGGGTTCTGGCCAGAAGATGCGGACTGGCGTGCATTGGTGGCTTTCCGCACGCAGCAAATCTTTCTGCGCGGCTGGCGTGCCCTTGCAGACACGCCATGATGTCATAGTCTGCCGTAAAAGGTCATACGCGCGGTTTCTGACAACGCAATATCCGGCTGCGTATTGTAAGCCAGCACGGCCAGCATCCGGGTGACCTCGCCTTCAGTTGGGGTCACCCGGTGCAGGGAATTACGGCCACGAAACAGCACCAGATCCCCGGCATCTATCTCCAGCGCGTCAACGGTCTGGCGTTCTTCCAGCACTGCGTCGACACCGGCAAAGTTCATCTCACCGGCATCGGCATCCCGCAGATCTTTCACATACTGCAACACGCCGCCCGCCAGCGGTTTCTGTACCAGTAAGGTGATCGCAAATGAGGAGTTGTCGAAGTGCCAGCCCAGCTCCTGGCCGTGTGATGCATAGTGCAGATTGATCGAGGAAAGCGGGTCAGCATAGGGATAGAGCGCTTTTTCACCCAGTACATCGCACAGGAAATGTTTGAACAACTCATCATTATAAAGCTGACGCAGCGGCGAGTCGGCAGCGATAACATCATCAGTGATGCAGCCTTTGGTGCTGATCACATCCCTGTTACGCGGATGCTCAGCACTGAAAGCGTCATCAGGTTTCATCAGATAGACATTGTGCATGCTGCGGGTGTGATAAGCCTGGTGACGTTGTGCATTGCCCTCTTCGATGATCGCCTCTAAAGCGTGTGGTTTTAAAAACTGACGCAGTACCAGCGCGCCGGACTGGTTTAACTGCTCACGACAACGTTGACGCCAGCCATGATCGGCCAGTGGATGAAGATCGAGACGGACAAGGGAACCAGACATAGCAACAATTCTCATGATGAGCAGGTGTGATGTTACTCTACCGGTCGCCTGCAACGCTGCGTAACGATAAAAACTTAATGCCCTGATAAGGAAGAGTTAATGCCTGCCCAATTGCCAAGGTTGCCAAAGATCAGCGTCATACAGTCATTTAAAGTGGCTGCCGAACTGGGCAGCCTGGCAAAAGCGGCCGCTCAACTGGCCTTAACCCCGGCGGCAGTCAGTCAGCAGATTCGCCAGTTGGAGGAGCAACTCGGCAGCGCCCTTTTTTTACGTACGCAGAGCGGCGTGATGCTGACCGAAACCGGAAAAGAGTATCTGCGCTATGTTACTGAGGCGTTTGATATTCTGCATCTCGGTCAGCAAAACATCCGCCATGCGGCCAGCGCGCCAAAACTCACGGTTTACACATTGCCGGCGCTGGCGTCCAAATGGCTGTTGCCCCAGCTGGCGAGCTGGCGCGACCATTGCCCGAATATCGATCTCTCGTTACACGGTACGCATTCTCAGGTCGATTTCACCGCGATGCCCGCCGATTTTGTGATCTGCTTTGGTGAGGATCGTTACCCGCAGTCAGATAAGCTGAAGTTGTTTCATGATGACGTACTGCCGGTGGCCAGTCCTGCTCTGTTACATCGCTTTACGCCGGAAACGATCTTAAGCCAGGCGCCGCTGATCCACCTCGACTGGGGTAATGAAGGCCGTTTTCTGCCGGACTGGCGAAGCTGGTTTCAGGCTAAAGGCATGGACGAACCTCTGCCGCAGCCCGCGTTCAGCTTTAATCTGACCTCGCTGGCGATTGATGCGGCTGTCGCGGGAGCTGGTGTGCTGCTCGGGCAGCGACGCCTTATCGCGGCGGAACTGGCGCGGGGCGATCTGGTGGTAGTGAATGATCTTTGCCTGCCGCTGAGCAAACCCTATTACCTTGTCTGGCCGCAACGCACCCTGAGCCAGCCAGGCAGTGAGGCGATGATCAGCTGGTTAAGCCAACTGGGTGCGAGCGGCGAATAGCCCTTCGCCGTGATCGGACTCGCCTGCGCCCGCCAGTCTGGAACCATCAGCGGGCGCAGGGGCAGATTATCACTGCGCCACAAGGTGATCAGGTGTCATCATCTTTCCGCATTATCCTCAACAATCACCGCCACGCGTTGCCCTGCACGTACAGCGCTGCCTGGCTGCACGCTGACCTGCTGAACAATGCCGTCGCACGGCGCCAGAAGCGGGATCTCCATCTTCATCGACTCCAGCACCACCAGTGTATCCCCTTCCTTCACCCGGCTGCCCGCCGTCGCCTGCACCTGCCATAAATTGCCGGAAACCGGGCTTTCAACCCCCTGCTCGCCTGGCTGCAGCGGCGCGTCGCCGCCTTCATCGGCCACACTTTCCTGACTGTCAAAATGGGCCTGTCCGCTGGCGATCCAGCGGTCACGTTCCGCATGGAACGCGGCTTGCTGGTGATGGCGAAACAGACCGATGCTCTGCGCTTCACGGGCGAGGAAATCCTGATATTCCGCCAGCCGCAGCGTGCTGTGCTCAATGCGCAGCGGATAGCGACCGAGGGGAAAATCGCGGCGAATCTGCAACAGCTCACTGGCTGAAACCGGATAAAAACGGATCTGATCGAAAAAGCGCAGCAGCCAGGGTTTCCCGCCAAAATCGGCGACTTCATGATACCGGTTCCACATCTGCAGCGTGCGGCCGACAAACTGATAGCCGCCTGGCCCCTCCATGCCATACACACACAGATAGGCACCGCCGATGCCAACCGAGTTTTCCGCCGTCCAGGTGCGGGCCGGATTATATTTTGTCGTCACCAGCCGATGACGGGGATCCAGCGGCGTGGCGACCGGCGCGCCGAGGTAGACATCGCCCAGCCCCATCACCAGATAGCTGGCTTCAAAGACCGTGTTCCAGACAGCCTGCTCATCCGGCAGATCGTTTATCCGGCGGATAAATTCAAGATTACTCGGGCACCACGGCGCATCCTGCCGCACGGTGGTCATATATTTTTCGATGGCCTTCTGACAGGCCGGATCGTCCCAGGAGAGCGGCAGATGCACCACGCGTGTGGGAACCTGAAGGTCATCACTCGTGCAGACCCTCTCCCACTCACCGCGCACCCACATCAGCAGCACGTCGGGCGTCAGCGTCTCCGGCTGAAAGTGGATTTGCAGCGAGCGGATCCCCGGCGTGATATCAATAATGCCGTTGCGGGATTGCGCTTCCAGCGCCTGCATCAACGCATGAATGCGAAAACGTAACACCAGATCCAGTTCCGGTTCGCCAGCCTCCAGCAGCAGATGCGTATCACCAGAGAGGCGCGCCACCAGGCGTTTATCCGCTGCGCCGCAGGTCATCACGATGGGCGAAATCAGCGGCGCAGGCTGCCAGTCTGTTTCCTGTGGCTGGAGCGTGGTCAGCTCGGTGCGTCGGCCCTCTGCCAGTCGGCGGGCGGTAGGAATATCCACCGCGACAAATTTCACTTTGTCACCGGCTTTGAGCTGTCCCAGTTGCCAGAGGTCAGCCTCGATTACCGTCACCGGGCAGACGAACCCGCCAAGGCTCGGGCCATCCGGCCCCAGGATCACCGGCATATCACCGGTAAAATCGACCGCGCCGATCGCGTACGGGTTGTCATGGATGTTTGAGGGGTGCAGCCCTGCTTCACCACCGCTGTCGCGGGTCCAGATTGGCTTTGGCCCGATCAGGCGAACGCCGGTGCGGCTGGAGTTAAAATGCACTTCCCATTCTGTGGCAAAAAACGTCTCGATATACTCCGGCGCAAAAAACTCAGGCGCACCGTGCGGACCATAAATGACGCGCAGCGTGCGCACCGTGGCAAGCTCTGTTTGCAGTCCGACGGGCAGTTCCGTTCCGGTTGCGCTCGCAGAACGCGGAGCGAGATGCAGCACGTCACCGCTACGCAGTGCCCGTCCGGCATGTCCGCCAAACTGACCAAGGGTGAAGGTGCTTTTGCTGCCTAAATAGTCCGGCACCTGAATGCCGCCGCTCAGACAGAGATAACTTCTGACG
The DNA here is from genome assembly GCF_054512635.1 of Pantoea sp. XAF26B01_ASV70. Taxonomy (NCBI): domain Bacteria; kingdom Pseudomonadati; phylum Pseudomonadota; class Gammaproteobacteria; order Enterobacterales; family Erwiniaceae; genus Pantoea; species Pantoea sp. XAF26B01_ASV70. The sequence continues at coordinate 225,877 of NZ_JBTNCJ010000002.1, read as the reverse complement.
CCCGCGCCACTTATCGCGCCCAGCTTCAGCGTTGCCCCGGCCGGAATGGTAAATACAGAATTCATTGACTGTCCGACGCCATCCAGTGTGACAGTGAGCGGCGCGCCAGAGATCACCGCCTGAATCTCAGTGTTAAATTTCAGGGTGGGTCCATTCAGGGTGATTTCCAGCGCGGCGTCACCCTCCTCATTGCCCAGCAGACGGTTGCCCAGACGCAGTGCGCGATCGTCCATCGGCCCCGACGGCGGCACGCCCACCGCCCAGTATCCCATACGTCCGGGATAGTCCTGAACGCTGGTCTGGGTTCCGGCACTCACCACTTCAACCGTTGCCGCCTGATAGGCGAGCTGCTCCAGGCAGCGGGTCCAGGGTTCGCCAGCCGTGAAGGGCGAGAAGGCCAGAATCTGCAACAGATAGAGGCGATTGGTTTCTACGCCATAGAAACGGGTCTCCGCCAGCGCCTGTGCCAGTGTGGCGATGGCTTCCTCGCGGGTGGGGCGCCAGGTGATAACTTTTGCCAGCATCGGGTCGAAGAATGGCGGGACTTCGCACCCCGCTTCCACCCAGCGGTCAATACGCAGGGTTTTACCGTCGGCTGCCGGAAAGAGAACCTGGGTTAACAGCCCTGGCGAAGGCTGGAACTGCCGCCCCGGATCTTCCGCATAAATTCGCGCCTGCACGGCATGGCCCTGAGGATTCAGCGCGGCGGCTAACGCATGAAGCGGAGGAAGATCGCCTGCTGCCAGCTCAATCATCCACTGCACCAGGTCAACGCCCCACACCTGCTCCGTGACGCCATGTTCAACCTGCAGCCGGGTATTCACTTCAAGAAAATAGAACTGCTGCGCCACGCTGTCATAGACAAACTCAACCGTTCCGGCGCTGCGATAGTTCACCGCTTTTCCCAGCGCGATAGCCGCCGCGCATAAAGCCTCCGCCATACCTGCGGGCAGATTCGGCGCTGGCGTCTCTTCGACCACTTTCTGGTTACGCCGCTGTACCGAGCAGTCGCGTACGCCCAGCGCGATTACCCCGCCCTTACCGTTACCGAAAATCTGCACTTCAAGATGTCGGGCGCGTTCGATATATTTTTCGAGAAATACCCCGGCATCGCTGAAGTTGTTCTGGCCGAGGCGCTGGACCGTTTCAAACGCCTCTGACAGCGCATTCGCATCACGACAGACCCGCATACCGATGCCACCACCGCCCGCGGTGCTTTTGAGCATCACCGGATAGCCGACCCTCTCTGCGGCGCGGCGGGCTTCACTGATATCTGCCAGCAGTTCACTGCCTTCCAGCAACGGCACCCCTTCGGCTTCCGCCAGCGCGCGGGCCGTGTGTTTCAGGCCAAAAGTCCGCAACTGCTGCGGTGTGGGGCCGACAAAAATCAGACCGGCAGCCTCGCACGCCTCAGCAAAGGCGGCGTTTTCCGAAAGGAAACCGTAGCCAGGATGAATCGCTTTCGCTCCGCTCTGCTGCGCGGCGGCGATGATCTTTTCCGTTACCAGATAGGTTTGTGCGGCCGGGCCTTCGCCAAGACTTAGCGCCACATCCGCCTCGCGGATATGTAAACTGCTCAGATCGGCTTCGGAGTAAACGGCGACCCCTTTCACCTGCATGGCACGTAGCGTGCGCAGGATGCGACAGGCGATAGCACCGCGATTAGCAATCAGTAAGGTATCAAACATAAGCGAACTCTCAGGGATGCGGGTCGTCCCGCAAAATTCGATATTCCCTGGGGCCGTCCCCGGGGCTGACCGGCACGTAACAGGCGTGCGCCGGTGGTGTGTTGAGAGGTCTGACGCACAAGGCTGAGAAACTCAGTCCCCTTGTCGCCATGGCAACGCTGACTCAGTTCCACACCAGCACTTCAGCGGGCGTCGGGTTCCAGCCGTTACAGGGGTTATTCAGCTGCGGGCAGTTGGAGATCAGCACCATCACATTGCATTCGGCTACCAGCTCAACGTATTTGCCGGGCGCCGATAGCCCATCCTCAAAGGTCAGACCGCCTTCCGGCGTGACCGGAACGTTCATGAAAAAGTTGATGTTGGCACCGATATCACGTTTGTGAAGGCGGCCATCGTGCAGGCAGGCGCAGAGAAAGTTATCCCGACAGCTGTGCATGTAGCGCTTATCCTGGGCATAGCGCACGGTGTTGCTCTCCTGCGAGCAGGCTCCGCCCAGGGTATCGTGACGACCGCAGGTGTCGGCGACGATAGTCAGCAGCGGATTGCCGAGATTCGAATAGAGCACGCTGCCGGTGGTCAGATAGACGTTTCCCTGACGACGCAGCGTGCGCTGAGGATCGTAGCGTTCCCGCGGGTCATCGCTGTTATAGAACAGGGTATCAATTGCCTGATTCCCTTCGAGGTCGAGCAGGCGCAGCGTCTGCCCTTTTTTCACTTCGAACAGCCACGGCTCGCCTGCCGGTATCACGTGGCGATAGACGGCATCTTCAGGACGACGATCAGAGTTGATAAGGGTCATCGCAGCCTCCTTACAGGGCAAAAAGTTGGGTGTTATGAAGCGCGCGCTGGTTTTCACCGCGCGTGACCATCGCTTCGCTGACGGCCTGCATATCGTCGGCCTGATACCAGCTCAGCTGAACCGGTCGTGGGAGATAGTCAGCGGCGGGATCCTGCGGATGTGGCAGCGCGGTCAGCACCATCAGCACGTCCATGGGTGCGTACAGTTCAGTGAAATCGCCGGCGCGGCTGTTGCCCGCGCTGAACCGGAAGCGGCCCTTCTCATCAACCGTGACCTTGCTGAAAAAATTGACGACCATCAGCAGATCCTCCAGGCCCAGATCCCATTTGCCCATCTCAACCAGCAGATTATCGGTGCCGTTGCGGTAGAAGCCGTTGCGCAACTCCTGATAGCGTCCGGCTCCATACTTATCGTGTGTTTCCGCCGCGTTGAGAACGCCGCCAAACGGGTCGTGCCAGCCGCAGCTATCCGCCACGATCGCGGCCAGTACGCGTCCCATGTCGGAGTAGAAACAGTGCCCGGTGGTCAGGCGAGCCGTATGCTGGCCTTTCAGGGTGTCCGGCAGATTCAGGCGTTCACTTTTCTCGTGGGGATTGAGCATCATCATGCTGACGTTCGCGCCGCCCTCGATGTCGGTCAGGCGCAGGATCTGCCCTTTCCGCAGAATCAGCGAGGTGTGCCCTCCGCCAGGCAGCTGCTCTTCGCGCAGGCTCGGAGCTGAATGAAAAAGTGCGGTCATTGAGCGGTCTCCTTGAAGGGATAAATGTTGTTTTTACTGCCGGTTGCCAGCTGCGACAGCCGCGTTTCATTAAGCGGGATGTCGTAAGTGATACGCGCGCCCCAGGCATTGGGGGCCTGAGGATCGATGCGCACTTTGTCGAAAACCAGCAGCCGGGTGCCAAGATTGAAGCCTTCGGCAAGGTCGTGAGTGACCATAAACACCGTCATGCGGGTTTCGCTCCAGAGCTGGAGCAGCAGCGCATGCATATCTTTGCGGATGCCGGGGTCCAGCGCGCCGAAGGGCTCATCCAGCAGCAGTACGCGCGGCTGCATGACAAAAGCCTGCGCAATCGCCAGCCGCTGCTGCATCCCGCCCGAAAGCTGCGCCGGATATTTATCGAGAGAATGGCCCAGCCCGACTTTCTCCAGCATCTGTTTTGCCTGCTCACGGGCATGGCGTTTTCGGGTGCCAAACAGCCGGCCAGTAAACGGTGAAGCCGGTAGCTCGAGGCCAATGGTGACGTTATCCAGTACGTTGAGATGAGGAAAAACCGAATAACGCTGAAACACCACGCCACGGCTGCGATCGGGTTCCGCGCGCAGCTGTACGCCATCCAGCGTGATTGTTCCCCGTGTCGGCCTTTCCTGCCCCAGCAGCAGGCGTAAAAACGTCGACTTACCACAGCCGGACGCGCCCACCAGCGAGCAGAATTCACCTTCTTTGACCTGCAAATTGATGCGTTCCAGCACCACGTGGTCGCCATACTCCTGCCAGATATTTTTGATATCGATAAAACTCATTCCCGGCCTCCTTCCGCCCAGGGGAAACAGGCTTTGTGCAATTGACGCAGCGCGAGATCCATCAGCCACGCCAGCAGCGTTATCCAGATGACATAGGGAATGATCACATCCATCGCCATGTAGCGACGAACCAGGAAAATGCGATAGCCCAGTCCGGCGGTTGCGGAAATGGCTTCGGCGGAGATCAGAAAAAGCCATGCGGATCCCAGCAACAGGCGCAGCGAGGTGATCAGCCGCGACAAGAGCTGCGGCAGCACAACCCGCAGCACCACCGTCCAGCTGTTCGCCCCCAGAGTTTGTGCTTTGATAAACAGCTCTGCGGGGATTTCCCGCGCCCGATGTTCAAGGTCGCGCGCCAGCATCGGCGTAATCCCGATAACAATCAGCATCACTTTTGACAGCTCATCCAGCCCGAAGACGATAAACAGCATCGGCAGGAGCGCCAGCGGCGGGATCATCGACACCACGGTCATAAAGGGTGACAGCGCCGCGCGACTCATCGGGAAGACGCCCGCAGCAACACCGATGCAGAGACCAATCAGTGAAGAGATCGCCAGGCCGGTCAGCAGACGGCTTAAGCTAATCCACGTATCCGCCCACAGCAGATATTCGCCGCTGCGCTTATCGGGCGTGAAGGCCATCCGATCAATGGCGGCGATCATCTGTGACAGTCCGGGCAGCAGTTTATCGTGTGGGTTGGCTTCAAGACGCACCGCCGAACTGATAAACCAGACGGCGATCAGCAGCACAAAAGGTAATAGCATCAGCGTCAGGCGCATTCCCTGCCGGGGATAGCGGTTGATGTGGCGCATGGCAAATACTCCTGAGATCGGTGATTACAGCTTGCCCGCAGCGGCCATCTTCAGATAGCTGTCGTCAAAGCGCAGTTTGATGTTCGCTGTATCACCGACGGTGATGTTGCCAGGGAAGCTCATACCGATGAAGTCAGCGCTTTGTGCGCCCTCGCCCAGTAATCCCTTATCAAAGGAGAACGCGGCGACGCGCTGCATGGTTTTCGCCAGATCGGGAGAAGAAACAAATGCCTGGGTTTCGGCTGGGGTCCAGAACAGGTGGGTGGTTTTCAGCTGCGCCTTGTATCCGGCGAGGTCAGTACCGGAATCGGCAGCCATCGCGCTCAGCGCCTGCGCATCTCCGGCCTGCATTTTCGCCATCATCTCAAACCAGGCTCCGGTCAGTGCCTTACCCAGCGCGGGGTTATCTTTCAGGGTCTCGGTGTTCACCACCATCATGTCAATCAGTTCGCCCGGCACGGCCGAAGAGCTGAACACCTCTGTGGTTTGCGGGGTTTTCTTGATCACTGAAAGCTGTGGATTCCAGGCAACCGCCGCCTGCACGCCGCTGGTACCAAAGGCGGAGACAATATCGGCATCGGAGGTGTTCACGACCTTAACGTCTTTTTCCTGTAAACCGGCCTTCTCCAGACCGCGAACCAGCAGATAGTGCGAAACCGACAGCGCAGGAAGATAGACAGACATCCCTTTCAGGTCGCTGAGTTTTTTATTTGCGCCTTTCAGCACCACACCGTCATTGCCATCGGAGAAGCTGCCGGTGATCAGCGCCGTGGAATCAATGCCGCCCGCCGCAGGTATGGTCAGCGCATCCATGTTGGTCATGGTGCAGCCGTCGAACTGACCCGCGGTGTACTGGTTGATCGACTCGATATAGTCATTGAGCTGGGTGATATGAATTTTGATGCCGTATTTGCTGGCCCATTTATCGATGATTTTCTCGTTGCTGATGGTGCCCCAGGGCATCCAGCCCGCATAGATGGTCCAGCAGATATTGAACTCTTTTTTGACCGCGGCGAAAGATGGCGCGCTGACCAGCAGCGTCAGCGACAGAATAAGCGTCAGGAGGGGTGATTTCTTCATGGTTGACCTCTGGTTGGCACAAAAAAACGGGAGCAGCGCAAGACACCATTTGGTGCCGCTGTCTCCCGGGCTTTTGTCCCGCCGTGTAACCTCGCAGAGGTCGCCAGCTCTCGGACCAGACATTCACCTGCGTGAACCGGAACCCTAGCCAGCTATTTGCTATCAATTGTGTCGAACGCTGCTTACTGTTCAGACTTCAGCAAATGGCGTGCCAGAAATTAACTTAAGTAAAATCAGAGAAATAGAGAGAGCATAATCCAGAAAGCACCGGGATGGTGAGTCAGTAACGGGCGTTGCACATTATCAGTGCCGGGCAGGCAAGAGTTATCAGAACCCGCGCTCAGTCTCTTTTCGTACTGAACATCTATACCGGAATGCAGACCCGGACCGTGACGCCCATCACTTATCGCTATATAATCAACTGCATAACGAATTTTGAGGATAGTTAATGAAGCGTTTCTGGCAGGCATGCACACTCGGTTTACTGATACTCCTTCCGCTCTCTTCCCAGGCATCGCGCCAGATAACCGATCAGACAGGCCGCCAGGTCACGATTCCTGACCGTGTTGATCGTATTGTGGTGCTTCAGCATCAGACGCTGAACCTGCTGGTGCAGATGAACGCGACCGATAAAATCGTCGGTGTGATGGCGAACTGGAAGCAGCAACTTGGCGACAGCTATGCCCGCCTGGCTCCTGAGCTGAATCAGAAAGCGACACTGGGGGATCTGACGCATGTTGATCCCGAAAAACTGGTGGCGCTGCATCCGCAGGTGGTGTTTGTGACCAACTACGCACCGCAGGAGATGATCGACAGCATTACCGCGCTGGGCATTCCGGTGGTGGCTATCTCACTGCGTCATGACGAGCCGGGTGAAAAGGCAAAAATGAACCCGTCTATCCGCGATGAGGAAATGGCCTATGACAAAGGATTGCGTGAAGGGATTACGCTTATCGGCGAGATCATCAATAAACCGGCAGAAGCAAAAGCGCTGATTACGGCCACCGATGAGGGCCGCAAAATCGTCAGCGATCGCCTGAAGGATGTTCCGGCGGAGAAACGCATTCGCGCCTATATGGCGAACCCGGAACTGACCACCTACGGCTCAGGAAAATATACCGGCCTGATGATGCTGCATGCGGGCGCGGTCAATGTCGCCGCAGCGACTGTAAAGGGATTCAAAACCGTGTCGATGGAGCAGATAATCGCCTGGGATCCACAGGTGATTTTTGTGCAGGACCGTTATCCCTCCGTCGTGAATGAAATCAACAGTTCACCACAGTGGCAGGCTATCGACGCGGTAAAAAATCATCGTGTCTGGCTGATGCCGGACTACGCCAAAGCATGGGGTTATCCAATGCCGGAAGCGATGGGGATTGGCGAATTGTGGATGGCGAAAAAACTCTATCCGCAGAAATTTCAGGATGTGGACATGAATAAGCTGGCCAATAAGTGGTATCAGCGCTTCTATCGCACCGCTTATCAGGGAACAGAGTGATGCGCGCACTGACGGCGGGCAGCCTGAAAGCGGTCTGGCCCGCGCTGATGGCGTACTTTCCTGAGCCAGTTGAAACCCGGTTTGGCCCCGCCGGTCTGCTTCGCGAACGGATTGAAGCCGGTGAGCCCTGCGATCTCTTTGCTTCAGCCAGTGAGGAGCATCCGCAAAAATTGCTGAACGCTGAGCGAGCGCTGGCAGTCATACCGTTCACGACTAATAAACTCTGCATCACGGTTCGCAGCGATCGGCTACAGGCGGGAGACGACTGGTATCAGCTAGTGACCCGCGACACACTGCGGATCGCAACCTCTACGCCCACAGCGGATCCCTCTGGCGACTACGCGCAGGCCCTTTTCACCCGGATGGGCAAAGCCGGTGAAGCGGTGCGCCAGCGCGCAAAGGCACTGGTGGGTGGGCGCGACTCTGCACCCATTCCCGCAGGCAGGCTGGCGGCAGAATGGATTATCCTGGAGGATCAGGCGGATCTGTTTATCGGTTATGCCAGCCATCGGGCTGCCCTGAGCCAGATTGCCGGGCTGACAGTCGTTGATATCCCTGCGGCTTTCAATTCTGTTGCGCGCTACGCCTGTGCAGTCATTACGCCAGAGGCGCGTCGGCTGGCGGATTTTTTAGAATCTGAGCAGGCAAAAAAGGTACTGCGGGAAGCGGGGTTTGGCGGGGAGTAAATGCCTTTTCTGTCGCGGATGACTTTGCGCCCTGTCAGCATGTCGCTTTAAGGGCGCGAAATACCGCTCATTAAAGCTTAGCGAAATCCACCTTAAGCTTGTGACTGATATGTTCAGCCTGCTCGGTAGCACTATCAGCCTCGTCAGTCAGGATAAAAGCGATCGCGAAGGCGAAATCAAACGCCGCGCCCAGATCCTGTCCACTCAGCAAATTGCCATCTTTCACTACCGAGGCATTAACGTAAACGCCATCGGTAACACCTTCTGATGACGTACCAGAACTGACATAGCGACGCCCCCTTAAAAGACCCTGTGGTGCCAGTACTCTGGCCGCTGCGGAGCATATTGGGCAGACCAGGCGGCCCGCCTCATCATGGCGGCGAATAAAATCTATCACTGCCGCATTTGCCGCCAGATTTTTGCTGCCGTCAGGACCACCCGGCACAATCACCGCATCAAACAGCCTGTCCCGATTCGCCTCCAGCAGCTCATCGGCGACAACCTTCACATGATGATAACTGTTCACTTCGCGATAGGGCTGACAGGCCAGGGTTGTAACCTGAACGCCCAGGCGTGAGAGGATGTCGAGAGTGATAATAGCCTCAGCTTCTTCAAAGCCAGGGGCAAGCAGCAGAGCAACATTCTTATCCATGAAAATTCCTTTTTAATTGGTGTGGATGAAGCAAAGAGCGTTTAATCCTGGTCTGTGCAGGCGCACCCTTTACTGATCCGAATCAAGTCTGAGCAGGGTTTTTAAACGGCAGCGGGCGACACTACCGTGGTGCGTCATGAAGTAAGTGCGTTTAAAACTCTTCCGGCTCGCCCGGCAGTGGCTCGGTCAGTTCCTGCCCCTTTACACCGGCATAGGTAATCACCAGTTCGGCTGGCTCATCCAGTGTGTAACCGCGATGCGCACTGTTGACCGTCTCATTGAGGGCTTCACCCGCATGGAAGGTGCGCTGTTCGCCGCTCTCTTTATCCTCAACAATCAGGGTGCCGGAAAGAATAAACGCCGCATTCGGCATTGGATGGGTATGCCAGGGCAATGACGTATGGGCAGGTAGCGAGAGCCGCATAACGGTCAGCTCAGGTTCGCCGGTGGGATAGGCCTCGAGAACGTCACCGTTCCAGGCCTGGCTGCTGCGCATTACTTCAACCGCGTTAATCCCGTTATCTTGCTTCGACATGGTTAATCCCTGTTAATAATCAATAGAATGCCAGTAGTGACCGATAATTAAGCTTAGAAGAAAACTGTGTTGATGCCCGCCTGCGTTTTAATAAGCCTGTTAACAGGAATTTTCCGCCAGCGAACAGAGGGATGAAAACCGGCCATTAGCGGACTGGCTGAATTGCTGATTAATTAATGTTCAATATTCGCGTTGTGGTTATAAGATATATTCCTCAGTCAGTACGCAACCTGTGAGTTCTGTATTATCTTTGAAGCCATCAACCACCTGAGGGATTTCTGATAATGAAAGGTCTGTTTACGGCATTACTCGCCAGTTCTGTTCTACTATTATCCGCCTGCTCAAAAGATGACGATAACAAAGTTAAAGTTGCGATTAATACCGGGCCTGATGAAGCAATCTGGCAGGTGGTAAAGCAGGTGGCGAAAGATAAATACAAGCTCGATGTCGAAGTGCTTAACTTCAATGACTATGTGCTGCCAAATGAAGCGCTGAATAACAAAGAAGTTGATGCTAACGCCTTCCAGAGCCTGCCTTATCTGGAATCACAGTCTAAAGAGCGCGGCTATAAGTTTGCGGTAGTGGGTAAAACGTTCGTCTTCCCGATTGCTGCCTATTCGCACAAAATCAAGAACATCAGTGAGCTGCAGAATGGTGCCACTATTACCATCTCTAACGAAGCCACCACGCTGGGGCGCAGCCTGCTGCTGCTGCAGGCGCAGGGTCTGATTAAACTTAAACCGGATGTGGGTTATTTACCGACCTCACTGGATATCATCGAAAATCCAAAAAATCTGAAGCTGGTTGAAGTGGACACCCCACAGCTGACCCGCACCTTAGACGATCCCAACGTGACCCTGTCGATCATTAATACTAATTTCTCGGCTCAGGCTGGATTATCAGCGCACCGCGATGGCTTATTTATGGAAAGTGCCTCATCGCCTTACGTCAATGCGCTGGTATCACGTGAAGATAATAAAGACAGCGATAAAATTCAGAAGCTGAAGTCAGCGCTGCAGTCACCGGAGGTGGCGGCCAAAGCCGAAGAAGTTTACAAGGGTGATGCGATTAAAGGCTGGTGAGTTGCCCGATAATCGATCATTAACGATCAAAAAAGGCCGCACTCTGTTGCGGCCTTTTTTATATCTGCACTTTTACAGGCACATCTGCCAGCACTTATACATCCGCGCCAGCCCGCAAGATCACAGGAACGGTTACGCAGCTGCGCCTTTTGGCTGAGCAGAGAGGTGCCCTGCCCACAGACTGGCGACCCATTTCACCCCTTTAGACGTAAAACGTGCCTGAGAGAAAGCGTGCTGATTTTCGCCCGTGCCGGTATGCAGCGTAAAGTAGCCGGCCTGCATATGGTAGTGCTGCGGCGTCAGGGTGCCTTTTGCGCGATACATGATGTTGCGCTCCAGCAGAAACTGGCGAAACTCCGGTTCTTTCACTTTCAGCATTTTGCAGAGCTGCCGAAAGCCCAGCGAGTCATCAACCTCAACGAAGTTATCAAAGAACGCCGCCTTGGGTGCCGAGAGAGCCAGCTGCTGCTCCGCCGCCTGACGCTGTTCAAACTGCTCAGCCCAGGCGCGAGCGGCTTCAGCCGGATTGGTAAAGTCAGGCAGATGGGTCGTCTTCTCGCGGTCCTGCCAGCGATCCAGCACTTCTGCAGTGAAGCCTGGCGACAGGCGTGCCACGGCCAGCAGCGAGTCACGCTTGCACAGACGGTACTCCTGACGCACTTCCCCTTCCCGCTCATACTCATTCACGCTGAGCGGCTGGGAGAGACGCTGAGCCGTCTCCAGACTTTTGATTAACCGCTTCACTTCTCCGTGTGTAATACCGGTCATCTGAGCCAGTTCACGACTGCTCATTGTGACCGATTGTTCCAGAGATTTGAGGCTTTCAGTTGAAATCATCATGGGTTCACCCCTCGCTAACGCTACCAATACCCGGCGGGCAGTCGATTAATTATACAAACACCTGTTCAAATATCCAGTATTTTATTTAAGCAATAACGTAACTGGAAGCTGTTACGCAAACAACAGGGTGTGAGGCGGTTTGGCGGGCTGAAGCGTGCGTGTTGAGTGCCTTGCAGGAGGCGTTGCGGGCTTTTGCGGCAGCATAAGCGGGTAATCCATCGCTAAGTTATTTACATATAATCACAATGATGGACACAGACTCTTTACATTACAGTATAGTGAAGGCTGTCAGCAGGTTACTGGCCTGCCGGGCTCACTATTTTGATTCGGGGTGCAGGGGCGAAATCTGGCCCGTTACCACTGAATGTCACCTTTTACTGGAGTAAGTCATGCAGCCGTTGAAAGTCGCCTTTATTAAAGCTAACTGGCACAGCGAAATCGTTTCTCAGGTTCTGACAGGATTCGAACAGGAACTGGAAAGCCGCGGTACCTCATATGAGATTAAGACATGGGATGTTCCGGGCGCTTTTGAAATGCCGCTGCTGGCGCAACGCCTGGCGCAGACCGGCAACTACGATGCGATTGTCTGTGCAGCACTGGTGGTGGATGGCGGCATCTATCGCCATGATTTTGTCGCGCAGGCTGTGGTAAGTGGTCTGATGCAGGCACAGCTGGCAACCAATGTGCCCGTCTTCTCGGTGTCACTCACGCCGCATAATTTCCAGCCATCGGCCGAGTTTATCGACTTCTATACTCAGCATTTCGTGAAAAAAGGTCAGGAAGCGGCGCGTGCCGTCTGCCAGATTCACGCCCTGGAACTCTGACACGACTGTAACGAATGCTGACAATGCGTTTGCCTGCGCTGTTAAGGAGAGAAAGTTGGAAAATACACGTCCGCCTCTACCGCCATTTACCCTGGCTGCACAGGCGATTGAAAAAGTCCGGCTGGCTGAGGATGGCTGGAACAGCCGGGATGCGGAGCGGGTCGCTCTGGCCTATTCAGCGGACAGTAAATGGCGCAATCGCGATACCTTTCTGACCGGCCGGGCAGAAATCATCGCCTTCCTGCAGCAAAAATGGCAGCGGGAGCAGCAGTATCGGCTGATTAAAGAGTTGTGGAGTTTTGACCAGAACCGGATTGCGGTGCGGTTCGCCTATGAATGGCATGACGAGCAACGGCAGTGGTATCGCTCATATGGCAACGAGAACTGGGCCTTTGATGAGCAGGGTTTAATGCAGCAGCGTTATGCCAGCATCAACGATCTGAAAATCAGTGAAGAACAGCGGCTGTTTCACTGGCCGCAGGGCCGACGCCCTGACGACCATCCTTCACTGAGCGAACTGGGCTTATAGCGCCAGCCCTTCCAGCGGAGAGCGCAGCTCTCCGCCGTCATCCACTCAGCCCTGCTCGTCCTTGTTCTCAACAAAGGTCGCTTTGTTGCGTGTGACCGTATAAGCCACCTTTTTGACATCGTCCGGTGACGTGGTCACTTCTACCGGCGCAATGGTCACCCGACCCATACCAAACAGAGTGGGTACATAGCCACCGACCTGGTGTTTTCCGGCCGGAACATGCAGCAGCATGCTTTCGCCGTTAGGCAATCTGCCGGCGTCTTTACCATCTACAGTTAGGAATACACTGGAGCCATCATCTGCGCGGGTCTTGATGTGTGAGACATCAATCTGCGTCGGGCCAGCAGCAAATTCATCTGGCGCATCGCTGGCGGCATGTTTTGCACAGCCAGTCAGTACAGCAGCAACCGTTACAACGGCGAGACTAAAACGATAACGCATTGGGCACTCTTTCTCCTGATCATCAGAACCCGCTATTTTAGCGATTTAGCGGGAGGATGTAAGGGGGATAAGAGTCGGCATGCTCTTAAAAGAGGCTTAAAAGTACCGATTTCCCGGTATATTTGCGTAAAGAATATTTACTGAATAAATACACAGTATTTTTATTGCCTGATTGCAGCGCTTTTAACCTGCTGATCAGCATAAATTTAATCGGAGAATAACAACGAATAAGCGTAGCGTCACAGGCACATAGCGCCGATTTGCCTTAACTCTGCCTCTGTTAATTGGCTGTTATAAGGTTCATAGTGGTGGTTCATCCCCGGTTAATCCCGGCGGCCTTCCCCTCTACAGAGGGCACGATATGCATTCTTATACCACCGATACTGTTTGCGCCATAACCGGCACCCATCCCGCTAACCTGAAGAGCTGGATGAAGCAGGGATTACTGACGCCGCAGCAGTATCAGGAACGCTGGAGTGAGCATCACCTCAGTGAAATCCAGACCCTGGTTGGCTTAACAGCCACTGGCGCGACGCTCGACGAAATCTGGCAAGGTCAGCAGGCTGCTTCGACGGTCACCACCTTTGGCTGGGCGGCGCGCAAAGGTGACCTGCTCTGGCAGCTGGAATATGGCACACCGCTGTCGCTTTCACGTCAGATGCACACGATGTCCAGCCACTATAGCGGTGATGATTTCGTCATTAATCTGCTGCGGCCGCTGAGCGCCTGGCTTTACGCCGATCTCCGTCGGGGAGCGTCACGTCGCCTCAACCGTTTTGAGCAAACCGTGCAGCAACAGGCAGATAAAGTCATACGCGCCTCATCGCGCAATGAATCTTCTATTCCTCTGTTTCTGGAAGCGGTGAGCGTACTTGATAAAACCGAAATCTGGCTTGAAGCCATTCGTCTTACTGCGATGGGCTTTAATGTCGAGGTTGACTCGCGTGCAACCGGGCTGCCAGCCGTTAAAACCGACCTTCATCAGCATCATGTGATGTGGTGTGGTGCCGGCATCAGCCAGCAGATGCAGGACTATTTTGAACAGCAGAGTCTGGATGGCCATCCGGTAATGCTCAGTGGACCTGATTGTAACCTGAAATTTGCCCAATCCAACGCCTCCAGCGCTGCCTGACAGCAGGCAGCGCCTTCTTTACCCCTGTTTTTCCGCGCCAGTAAATAATTTTTTTCGTTAAGAATCTCTTAAGGTGGTTCCGTATACTGGTGCCACAACCCTGACTCATTGACGAGACTAAGATGAAAAAGACCTTACTGACCTTCAGCCTTCTCCTGTTACCACTCACTTTTACTGCTGCTCACGCGGCCTCTGACCTGACCGGTTGTGCAGCCAAAAAGCAGGAGATTGAGACCCAGCTCTCTTTTGCCCGCCAGCACAATAATACCCATCAGGTTGCCGGCCTTGAAAAAGCGCTGAGCGAAGTAAATCAGAACTGTACCGAAAGCAGTCTGCTAAAGCAGGGTCAGGAAAAAGTGGCAGAGAAAAAGTTGAAGGTACAGGAACGCGAACAGGAACTGGCTAAAGCGAAAGCTGAAGGCCGCAGCGCCAGCAAGATCCAGAAGCGCGAAGATAAACTGGCTGACGCTCGCCAGGAACTGAAAGAAGCCGAGCAGGCTCTGCATCAGTAAAACTCATTCTGGCCAGCCACTGCGCTGGCCCGTTATTCTCCCTTCCCCAGCCCTGACCCTCTCTCCTTTCTAAATACCTGATTAGCCTGCGCTATTAACGTCCAATCCATTACTTTATGTAATCCTTTGATTACTTATTCTCATGCACTTAATTGGTGCAGCAAAGTCAACATGGTTACGATCAATTATTTAACTTTTTGAACACCCTCAAAGATTTGAAAGATAGCGATATTTCCTGTCCTATGCAGAAAATACGCACTCCACGCGCATCTTTATTCGTCTGTAAGGGGTCAGCAATACTAATCTATTCACTCACCCTGCCCCAAAACAGGGCATTACGGCGTTGTGGCATGGCTGATGCCACATCTTATTTGTTTCAGGAGTGTTAGATTATGTCGGCGCAATGCAATGCGCTCTCCATCCACGGCTCCACACAATAAATAACTTCATTAAGAAAGGTTTTTTATGGATAAGTTATCTTATGCGTCTGAAAGCAGCACATCTGCCTGGTCCACCTATTTACAGCAAATCGACCGGGTTGCGCCCTATCTGGGCGATCTTTCACGTTGGATAGATACTTTGCGTCATCCAAAACGTGCGTTGATTGTTGATATTCCTCTCCAGATGGATGATGGCTCAATTCGCCATTTCGAAGGCTATCGCGTTCAGCACAACCTTTCGCGCGGCCCAGGAAAAGGCGGTATTCGCTACCATCCGGATGTCGACCTTAATGAAGTGATGGCGCTCTCCGCATGGATGACCATCAAATGTGCGGCGGTTAACCTGCCTTATGGCGGCGCTAAGGGCGGCATCCGCGTTGATCCGTTCAAACTGTCCGACGGTGAACTTGAGCGACTGACCCGCCGTTACACCAGCGAGATCGGCATCATCATCGGGCCGCAAAAAGATATTCCTGCGCCAGATGTCGGGACCAACAGCAAAGTGATGGCGTGGATGATGGATACCTACTCCATGAACCACGGCACAACGATTACCGGCGTTGTCACGGGCAAACCGATTCATCTGGGCGGTTCACTGGGGCGTGAAAAAGCCACCGGTCGCGGCGTGTTTATTACCGGACGCGAAGTGGCACGCCGTGCAGGTATTGAAATTGAAGGCGCACGCGTTGCGGTCCAGGGTTTCGGTAACGTCGGCAGCGAAGCGGCACGCCTGTTTGATGAGGCGGGTGCTCGTGTGGTAGTGATTCAGGATCACACCGCGACGCTGTTTAATGCCGATGGCATCAACATGGCTGCCCTGACCGAATGGCAGATCGCCAATAAGCAGATTGCCGGTTTCCCTGGTGCGCAGAGCATTGATAAAGAGGCGTTCTGGACCACAGGGATGGATATTCTGATCCCGGCGGCACTGGAAGGTCAGATTACCCGCGAGCGTGCTGAAGTCCTGAGCTGCAAAATCGTGCTGGAAGGCGCAAACGGCCCGACCTATCCGGATGCCGATGACATGCTGGCCACCCGCGGCATTATCGTGGTGCCGGACGTGGTCTGTAATGCCGGTGGCGTGACCGTCAGCTACTTCGAGTGGGTTCAGGACATGGCCAGCTTCTTCTGGAGCGAAGATGAGATCAATCGTCGCTCAGACAAGATCATGACGGAAGCGATGGTACACGTCTGGGAAAAGTCGAAGGAGAAAGATTGCTCGCTGCGTACCGCGGCCTATATCGTGGCCTGTGAGCGTATTCTGATGGCGCGTAAAGATCGCGGTATCTACCCGGGTTAATGCCTGTGGCGCTGTTGCCTGCAGCAGCGCCCTTTTCCCTGACTACTTCATCAGCACCTGAAACTTCGGATTAAATTCATCGAAAATCGGTAAAGCGGCGGCGCCGAGAGCGGCTGTATCGCTGCCGGTCATGCCAATTTTTAGTCGCATATCGTTAAGATAACGTCCGCGCACCGACTGATAAAGCGGCGGCAATCGCTGCACCATCTGCTCCAGCAACGGCGCAGGCATCATCCCGCCAATAATCACCGCCTCAGCATCAAACACCGACTCCAGAATATTGATCGCCTGACGCAACGGCGTCGTCACATTCTCAATCCATGCGGTAAAACGCGCGGGTTCAATCTGTAACAGATCTTCGGGCAGCGCCCGCATTGGATCGAGACCGCAGAATTCATAAGCGGCCTGCAGCGAGACGTAACGCTCGAGGCAGCCCTGATTTCCGCAGTAGCAGTCGCGACCGCCCGGCTCGACCACAATGTGTCCGATTTCGCCCGCATTATGAGCGTGGCCGGTATAGATATGACCATCGGTGAAGATCCCCGCGCCCAGGCCGGTGCCGATATAGAGATAGATAAAGGAGTTCAGGTGGCGCGCTGTGCCGTGAAAGCGTTCGCCTATGGCGGCGACCGTAGCATCATTTTCCAGCGTCACCGGCAGACCGCTAATGGTGGCGAGTTCAGCCTCGATATCGACCTGCTCCCAGCCGTTCAGCGTGGTCGGCCCCACTGATGAAATGCCCTCCACACCAAAAGGCCCTGGCATCACCACGCCAATCCCCAGCACTTTCTGCCACTGAGTACCCAGGAAGGCGCGCATCTCCTCCAGCACGCTGGCAATGCACGCCAGGGTGGCAGCAGGCTGGGGCTTTTGCACCAGAACGAGGCGGCGGAAACGCACTTCGCCGCTGAGATCGACCAGAACCAGCAGCAGCGTCTGGTGATCAAGATGGATGCCGATCGACCAGGCACTGGTGGAATTGAGCGTAACCGGAATTGAGGGCTGACCACGCCCGCTGCGGCGCGGCTGGCGGCTGGTCAGCAGTTCGGCCTGCTCCAGTTCCGCCACGATATTCGAGACGGTCTGCGGCGTCAGCGCCGTCATGCGGGCCAGTTCGGCACGGGTCAGTTCACCGTGCAGGCGAATGGCTTCAATCACCACACGTCGGTTATGCGCCCGCGCATGTTCAAGGTTGGTACCCGAGGTTTTCATGTTGTTTTCCATTTCAGCGGGACCCGACAGTATTGGTCTCCGAAAGCATTCGGGCAAACAATATCTTTGATGCTGCACGCAATTCTCGCGCATCAGGATAGGCAATTTTGCCATAAAAGCGCAGTCTGAGTTTCAGCGTTGTTACGGCTTTGTTGCTATGCCCTCCGGCACTGTGGCACGCCGTTTGCTTAGATTCAGACAGGTCAGTTCACCCACTGACCAAAATTACGCCCCCGATTAAATCAATCAAATTGATTTAATTAACCGACAGCCTGTTGCTGCACAGTGGAGAAGACCATGTCACAGCGTTACACACCCCAACTAAAAGCCGGTTTTGCCGCCTTACTGATGTTAAGCGCAGGCAGCGCGGCGGCGGCCAGCCAGATCAATGCCCTGTTTATGACCCAGGCGGCGTATAGCGAAAATGATATCCGCGCGATGACGCAAAATTTTCAGAAGCAGCACCCGGATGTCAGCGTCAATCTGGAGTTTGTTCCTTATGAGGCGCTGCACGACAAGATTGTGGCGGCGCGTGGCGCGGGCGGCAATGGCTATGATGTGGTGCTGTTCGATGCCATCTGGCCAGCGGAATTCGCCCGTTTCGATCTGCTGCAGGATGTCAGCGCACGCATTACGCCAGAGGATAAAGAGAAGGTCTTCCCGGGCGCGATGAACACTGTGGTTTACAAAGGTAAAACGCTGGGTATGCCGTGGATTCTCGACACCAAATACCTTTACTACAACAAAGCGATGCTGGCTAAAGCGGGCATCACCACGCCGCCACAGACCTGGCAGCAGGTGCTGGATGACGCGAAGATCATCAAGGATAAAAAGATTGTCACCTGGCCGCTGGTCTGGAGCTGGTCCCAGGCTGAGGCGCTGGTGTGTGACTACACCACGCTTGTTTCAGGCTTTGGTGGTCAGTTCTATCAGAACGGCAAACTTAACTTCTCCAGCCCGGCTTCACTCAAGGCGCTTAACCTGATGAAAAGCTCGCTCGATGAGGGCCTGAGTAACCCGGCGTCGCGTGAATATCTGGAAGAGGATGTGCGTAAATCGTTTTCTAATGGCGATGCGGCTTTCGCGCTGAACTGGACCTACATGTACAACATGGCGAACGATCCGAAGCAGAGCAAAGTGGCGGGCGACGTTGGGATCATGCCTGCGCCCGGCGATGCGCCAGGAAAAGTGGGGGCGGTAAACGGCTCAATGGGGCTGGGGATCACCAAAGGCAGCACCCATGCCAACGAGGCGTGGCAGTACATTCAGTACATGACCTCACAGCCGGTACAGAATCAGTATGCGAAGCTCAGCCTGCCGATCTGGAAATCCTCTTATCAGGATGAAGCAGTGAAAAAGGATCAGGAGAGCCTGATTGCCGCGGCGGACAAATCGCTAAACGTGATGCTGTCACGTCCGGAGACCGCTGACTATTCCCGTCTGTCGAACCAGCTGCAGCAGCAGTTACAGCAGGTGTTGCTGGGTAAAGCCCCGGTGCAGGACGCGATGGCGACGGTTGATAAAAGCGCCGCCCGGCTGCGTTAAGGAGTCACGATGCTGAGTTTGCGTCAACGCGAACAGCGTCAGGCATGGGTGCTGCTGGCACCCATGTTGCTGGTGATGCTGCTGTTAACCGCCTGGCCTCTGCTGCGTACCATCTGGCTCAGCTTTACCGATGCTGCGCTGATTGGCAGTGGTGAAACGCCTGCCTGGATTGGGCTGGAAAACTATCTCTATGCGCTTAGCGATCCCGACTTTCGGGCGTCGATCTGGCGCACACTCTATTTCACCCTTGTGTCTGTCACCGTTGAAGGGATTATCGGCGTGCTGGTGGCGCTGCTGCTGAATCAGAAATTCATCGGGCGCAACGTTTTGCGTGTACTGGTGATTCTGCCGTGGGCGCTGCCGACCATCGTCAATGCCATGATGTGGCGGCTCAACTTCAACCCTGACTACGGCAGCATCAATGCCCTGCTCAGCCAGCTCGGTATCATTGACGGTTATCGCAGCTGGCTGGGATCGCCGGAGGCGGCGCTCAATGCGGTTATGTTTGCGGATATCTGGAAAAACTATCCGCTGGTCACCCTGCTGGTGCTGGCGGCGCTGCAGTCGATCCCCGAGGATCTGTTTGAAGCGGCACGACTGGACGGTGCCTCCGCCTGGCGGCGTTTCCGGGCGATTACCTTCCCGGCGATTGTTGCACCGCTCGGCGTCGCGCTGGTGTTACGCACCATCGATGCTTTCAAAATCTTCGACATCATCTACGTGATGACGCGCGGCGGCCCAGTGAACAGCACCAAAACCCTGAGCTTTTTCGTTTATCAGGAGTCGTTCAGCTATCTGCGTGCCGGCAGCGGTGCCGCCTACGCGATACTGATGACCCTGATGTGCGCCCTGCTGATCACGCTCTATCTGCTGATGTTATGGCATCAGCGCCGCCGGAGTACCGCTTATGAAAACTAAACTGCGACGGGTCCTGCGTTACGGGGCTGCACTGCTGGTCGCCGTCAGCATCCTGGCCCCGATGGGCTGGCTGTTTCTGATGAGCGTCAGTTCCGCCAGCGATCTCTCCCGCGTGCCGCTGGAGTGGCTGCCGCGTCAGTGGGATTTCAGCCGCTATCAGGGGCTGATTTCGCTGGCACCGAATCAGCCCGGCAACGTTTTTCTGCACGCGCTGGGTAATAGTTTGCTGGTGGCGACGGTGGCCACAGCGATCTCGCTGCTGCTGGCGATACCTGCGGCGTTCAGCTTCTCACGCTACAGTGGTCGTGATGCCTGGCTTTCCGGCGCTCTGGCAATCTATATGGTGCCGCCCGTGGCGTTTGTGCTGCCGCTCTACTTTCTGCTGCAACAACTGGGGCTGCTCAACACCCGTCCCGGCCTGGTGATGGTCTACTGCTCACTGATCCTGCCGTTTCTGACCTGGATGCTGAAGAACCAGTTCGACTCACTGCCACGTGATATCGAACAGGCAGCACGGCTTGATGGCCTGCGCTTCTGGCAGGTTCTGCTGCGCATTACGCTGCCGCTGGCAAAGCCGGTGCTGGGCGCTGCCGCGCTGTTCGGCTGGCTGCTCGCCTGGGATGAGTTTTTCTACGCGCTGCTGTTCACCAGCAATATTTCGGCACAGACCCTGCCGGTCGCCATTGCCGGTTTTACCGCCGGACGCGCGACCGATGACGGGCTGATCGCGGCAATCGGCATTCTGGCTTCGGTGCCGCCACTGTTTATTGCCATCTGGTTGCAGAAGACGCTGGTCAGCGGTCTCACCAGCGGCGGAAGTAAGGGATAATTATGGTCACTACCCTCACGCCCACCCTCTATGTGGTGGGCAATATAAATGTTGATTTAATCATGAGTACGCTCAGCGACTGGCCGCAGCGCGGCACGGAAGTGATGCTGCAGCACAGTGAGTTACGTCCCGGCGGGTCCGCAGGTAACTGTGCGCTGGCGCTGGAGGCGATGCAGGTGCCGCATCGGGCCATTGCCAATCAGGGCGACGATGGCTTCAGTCACTGGCTCGCCAGTCACTTTCCTCATAGCGCTGCATACTGGCCGCGCTATGCCTGTGAAACCTCGCTGACGGTAGGCGTGACCCATCCCGATAACGAACGCTCGTTTCTCAGCAATCACGGCCATATTACCGTGCTGACCGCGGACGATGTGCTGGCCCAGTTGCCGTCGCAGGCGACGTCGGGCGACATCGTCCTGCTGTGCGGCACCTTTCTCTGTCTGGAACTCTATGATCACTACCCGGCGCTGCTGGCCGCGCTGCAACAGCGTGGCTTCTGTGTCGCCGTGGATACCGGCTGGCCGCCTGCGGGCTGGAGCGATGGGCTTCGCTTACAGATTGGCAACTGGTTAGCGGACTGTGACTGGCTGCTGCTGAATGAGGTGGAAGCGCTGGGCTTATCGGGCGCAGAACTGCTGGATGAAAGCGGTAAACAGCTGGCGGCCCGGCTCAGTGGTCGCGGCGGCTGTGTGATTAAGTGTGGCGCAGAGGGCGCACGTCTCTGGTCTGCCGCCTCTGTGCAGTATGCTGCTGCCCAGCCGGTGACGGTGGTAGATACCATTGGAGCCGGTGACAGTTTTAATGCCGGTTTTCTTACTGCACTGCTCTATCACCAGCCATCGCACACGGCGCTGCGCTGGGGCATTGAAGTGGCATCACAGGCGATAAGCAGCTCTCCGCGCCGCTATCCCAGCTGGCAACAACTCCAACTATCAAATGAGGTGCGCTGAACATGGCCAGTGTTGAACTTGTACAGGTGGCGAAGCGCTACGGTAAACAGAGCGTGCTGCACCCGCTGGATTTAACCATTCCTGATGGCAGTTTCACTGTGCTGGTCGGCCCCTCCGGCTGCGGCAAATCAACCTTGCTGCGGCTGCTTGCCGGTCTGGATACCGTCTCTGACGGGGCGATCATGCTGGATAAAAAACAGATTAACGATCTCGATCCTGCTGACCGGGATATCGCCATGGTGTTTCAGAGCTATGCGCTCTATCCGCATCTCACCGTCGCGGAGAATCTGGCGTTTCACATGCAGGTGAAAAAGGTGAAGCGCGAGGAGCAAAAAAGCAAAATCGCCCGCATTGCCGGCATTCTCGGCATCGATCAGCTGCTGCAGCGTTATCCAAGAGCGTTGTCGGGTGGACAGCGGCAGCGCGTGGCGATGGGCCGCGCCATGGTGCGCAATCCGCAGGTGTTTCTGTTTGATGAGCCGCTTTCTAATCTTGATGCGCAGTTACGCATGGAGCTGCGGGCCGAGATTAAGTCGCTGCATCAGCGTTTCAAAACCACTATGGTCTATGTTACCCATGATCAGGTTGAGGCGATGACGCTGGCGGATCAGATTGTAGTGATGAAAGAAGGGGTCATTGTGCAACAGGGTGCACCGCTGGCGATTTATGACCGCCCGGTAAACACCTTCGTGGCGCGGTTTATCGGGTCACCGCCGATGAATCTGCTGGATGCCCGTTTCCAGACACGCGATGGCCTGCCTGGCGTCTGCTGTGGCGAGCAGTGGCTGCCGTTGCCGCGTCGCTGGCACAGTGCGGCACAGCAGCAGGCCGATCAGCCGGTCACGCTCGGCGTACGTCCGCACGATCTGATTTTTGATGCCAGCGGGCAACCGGCGGCGGTCAATATTGTTGAGATCACCGGCGAATCGACCCTGCTACATCTGAAATGGCAGGGTTTCCCGCTGCATATGCAACTGACCGGCCGCAGCGATGCCGTGCCTGGCGGCACGCTGCCGGTGACCGTTAATCCGGATAAAATGCATTTGTTTGATGCCAGCAGCGGCATGCGGCTGACGGAACAGTGATAAAAATAAACCCGCCAGCGGTAATGTCAGTCAGTTAAGCGACAGGTGATAACGCAGTCTGGTGCCGGGCCTGCTCTGAAACTTCAGTGTGTATTGTTAAAAAAGGGCACGAGAGTGGAGGCCTGAGCGCCTCTGCTGCTGAAAGGGCTATCCGCAGCGCTGAGGCGTGACGGTGGGCCAGAAGTCCACGCAGGGAAGCGTGGACAGGTCGGGGCCGGCCAGGGAGGGCCGATCCCCGAACGGTTCGTCGGCACGACGTCAAAGCCGAAGGTACCGCGTGAGCGGCGCGAGGACGGCCCGGCAGCAGCAGAGGTGCGCTGGCCCGCACTGCGGCTCGCTCGCCCGGAAAAAAAGGCTGTCACGTTTAACCGTGACAGCCTTTACAAATCTAATCTTAACTGATCAGCATTGCGCCAGCGGCGGGTTTTTTATTTTGTGAAGCAGAGTCTGGATCAGGAAACATACGCCTGCTTACGCCAGATGAAACTGCTCTACCGTCTGTGACAGTTGCTGCGCCTGATCTTCCAGCGAACTGGCGGCAGCCGACATCTGCTGCACCAGCGCGGCATTCTGCTGGGTGACGCCATCCATTTCATTGACGGCAATCGTTACCTGACTGATGCCACGCGCCTGTTCGCTTGATGCTGTAACAATCTCACCGATAATCCCCTGCACCGAATTCACCGCCTGCATCATCTCCTGCATGGTTTTACCGGCATCGTTTACCAGCCGGACGCCGCTCTCGACCCGCACGCTCGACTCTTCAATCAGTGCGCCGATCTCTTTCACCGCGTTCGCGCTGCGCTGGGCCAGATTACGCACTTCAGAAGCCACCACGGCAAAACCGCGTCCCTGCTCACCGGCGCGTGCAGCTTCTACAGCCGCGTTCAGCGCCAGAATATTGGTCTGGAAGGCGATACTGTTAATCATGGTGGTAATGTCGCCGATCTTTTTCGAACTGTCATCGATCTGCGCCATGGTCTGCACCACCTCACCCACCAGCGAGGCACCACGACTGGCGATGTGGGTAGCGTTTTCAGTCAGGCTGGTCGCCTGCTGCGCGTTATCGGCATTCAGGCGAATCGTGGCGCTGATCTGCTCCATGCTGGCTGCGGTCTGCTCCAGCGCGGCGGCCTGTTGTTCGGTGCGTGACGCCAGATTGAGGTTTCCGCTGGCAATTTCACCCGCCCCCTGGCGTACTGATTCACTGGAATCTTTAATCTGCCCGACAATCTGCCGGAGCTGGCTTTGCATGGTATCCAGGGCGAAAAAGAGGCTGCTGCGATCGCCGTTTTTCACCACAATCGCGTTATCCAGCTTGCCATCGGCGACGGCCAGCGCAATATGCGCCGCTTCAGCCGGCTCGCCACCAATCGGACGCAGCACTTTACGGCTGAACAGCATGCCCAGCACCGTCCCGACCAGCAGAACGCTCACGACCATCAGGATCACCGCCCACATCAGCTGCCGGTTTGAGGCGGCCATCACCTGACTGACCGGTGCCACCACGCCCAGATACCAGGGTTTGTCGCTGTTACCTATCATCACCGGTTGCCAGGTGACTAAAGCGTCTTCACCCAGCACGGCATCAAATCGCTGGACGACTTTCGACGTAAAACCCTCTTTTTCGCCTTTCCAGGGCTTCCCGGCTTCATCTTTCACCGGCGAAGAGACCACATTCCCGCCGTGAGAAAGCAGCAGCGCATAGCCGCTTCCCTGCCAGGGTTTGATCTGATTCACTTTCTGTTGCAGTGATGCCAGTGAAATGTCAGAGGTAACGATCGCCTTTAAGGTGCCCTGATCGATAATCGCGGCGGCGACGGAGGTGAGCAATGTTGGCACGCCGTTATAGGCATAGCTATAGGGTTCGGTGAGCGTATCTTTTTGTGTTTTTTGCGGGATCAGATAGTAATCACCCTGACCCGGTGTCAGATAGGAGAGCAGCGGATGCATCGAGTAATTACCTGACGCGTCACGATCGACAAAAAAGGCATAACGGCCCTGCGGTGCCTGACCCGGCTGTGAAGCGAACTCGGCATCACGGCCATCAAACGCATTCTGTTCAAATATCACTGACATCGACAGATAGTCAGGGTTAGCACGCAGCGCATACTCCATCACCTTATCGGCCGCTTTGCGATCGGTAATACCAACGTGGGGCAAGGCAATCAGACTTTGTCCAAGGTGACTCGCGACATCACGGGCATGGCTCAATTCCTGCTGCACCTGTAAGGCACGGCTCTGCGCAATCTGCTGCAGATATTGTTCGGCCAGCGCCTTCTGCTCTTTACCGGATTGCCAGCTGAGAACGCCAATCGTCACGGTAAATCCCAGCACTATCGTTAAACCACCCATGATCAGCATCTGGGCACGGGTACTCATTCTTTTCTTATGTGTTAACTGACTGACCATAGTGCTTCCCCTGAAATTTACCTGGCTCAATACCTCCTTGTAGTTATGGTGCTCCTGAGATCATCTATCGGCGGCGTTTTTTTGAACTTTAATGGCCATTTCCCCGCCGTGATGGGGGTCTCACAGCGCGTGACTACGGGAAGTTGATCGCAAAGGGATTATGGCGCTGCGAATGAACGGCCTTTTTTTGATCTGCAACAATACTGGTGCCCGCCATTACTGTCAGTTTATGTCAACAGTTGCTGTAGCCCCCTTATCGCAGTGGAGATAGAACAATGATCGGTAAATCAGGATTAGCTGTCGGGATGGTTGTCTGGCTGGCGTATGTCGCCTGGATCGTTCACTACTATTCAGACACATTTATGCAGTTCTCCCGCTAAGCAAACAGGACCTTCGGGTCCTTTTTTTTGCCCTCACTTCAGCCGGGTTGGCCTGTGAGCCCAATATTCGCTATTATCGACTCATTCTGTGAGCCGAATAACCTTCTTTATTCGGCTCATCCACCCTTAGCGTGAGCCGATTATGAGCGTTACCTGGATCTGGCAACAGCCGGACTGGCCCCATTTTCAGTGGCAGGACGCCGTGCTGTTACCGCGCCTGCGCCATCTGCAGCAGCAGCGCGGATTGCTGCTGGGCCGTGCCAGCCTGCATTCAGACAGTGAAACCCAGACGCTGGATACCCTGCTGAGTAATATCCTCTCCTCTTCCGCGATTGAAGAGGAGCGGGTCAACGTGCAATCGGTCCGCTCATCGCTGGCGCGTCGGTTAGGCGTGACGGAAGAGCAACCCTATCCGGTCTCTGATCGTTCAGAAGGCCTGGCCGCCATGATGCTGGATGCCATCAACAACCGCAGCCAGCCGCTGACGCCTGAGCGTCTCTGTCAGTGGCACCGCTGGCTTTTCCCCGCCGATGAGTGGACGGTGCAGCGCCTGAGCGTCGGCACGCTGCGCGGCAGTGAGCCGATGCAGGTCATATCAGGTCGCATCGATCGTCCCACGGTGCATTTTGAAGCGCCGCCGCGACAGGGGCTGGAGCCGCAACTGAACCAGTTTATTGAGTGGTTCAACAGCAGTCAGCATGATGTGATGCTGGACCCGTTGCTGCGCGCCGCCATCTGCCACCTCTGGTTTGTCACCCTGCACCCTTTTGATGATGGTAATGGTCGTATCACGCGTGCGTTAACCGATCTGGCGCTGGCGCAGGCCGACAGTCAGAGCATCCGGCTGTATGCCATGTCACCCGCCATTCTGACGCAGCGTGCCGGTTATTACCGCATCCTTGAGCAGACGCAGAAAGGCGGCCTGGATATCACTCACTGGCTGGTGTGGTTTCTTGATATCCTGGATGAGAGTCTGCAACAGGCGATGAACGTCATCGATCGCACTCAGATGAAAGCGCGTTTCTGGCTGCGGCATCAGGGGATGGGATTGAGTCCGGAACAGGTGAAAGTGTTGAACCGGCTGCTGGATGGCGGCGAGCAGGGTTTCGAACTGGGGATCAGCGCCAGTCAGTACCAGAAGGTCGCCAAAGTGAGTAAAGCCACCGCGACCCGTCATCTGACCGATCTGGTTGAAAAAGGCTGCCTTTACCGGCTCGAAGGCGGAGGCAGGAGTACCCGCTATCAGGTTAACACCCACGAGACGCCCTGAGCCGGGCTGTTTTGACTGCTAACCGGGAGTACATCGCGATCGTTGTGATGTACTCCTGAGTGCGGGAATTACTCTTTAAGTGAAGCCCCGTTGGTCGCAATGACCTCTTTATACCAGTAAAAGCTTTTCTTCCGGCTGCGGGCCAGCGAACCTTCACCAGTATCATCGCGGTCAACATAAATAAAACCGTAACGCTTAGACAATTCGGCTTTTGATGCGCTGACAAGATCGA
Source organism: Pantoea sp. XAF26B01_ASV70 (assembly GCF_054512635.1). Taxonomy (NCBI): domain Bacteria; kingdom Pseudomonadati; phylum Pseudomonadota; class Gammaproteobacteria; order Enterobacterales; family Erwiniaceae; genus Pantoea; species Pantoea sp. XAF26B01_ASV70. Next base: position 198,673 of record NZ_JBTNCJ010000002.1, on the reverse strand, counting down.
TAGGTCCCCAGCTGGTATAACCCATGACCTCCACGCCATCGTCAATGGCCTCACGCACCTGAACCAGATGATCGTTGAGGTAGCTGATGCGATAATCATCCTGCACGACACCCGTTGCATCCGGTATATCTTTGGCGCCCAGTCCGTTCTCAACAATAAACAGCGGCTTCTGATAACGATCCCACAGCAGATTCAGTAAGGTCCGCAAGCCCACCGGGTCAATCTGCCAGCCCCATTCAGAACTCTGCAGGTGAGGATTGGGCACCATGCTCAGAATGTTACCCCGCATCTGCTGATTCAGTGCTTCATCGGCGGTCACGCAGCCGGACATGTAATAGCTGAACGAGATAAAATCGACGGTCGACTGGAGTATCTGGCGATCGGCATCCGTGATATCCAGCTGAATATTATTCTCGCGAAAGAACCGCAACATATAGCCCGGATAAACACCACGGCACTGAACATCGCCAAAAAATTGCCATTTCCGGTTCTCCTGCAGCGCTTCCAGCACATCATCAGGCTTACAACTGAGTGGATAGACCAGCCCGCCCAGCAGCATATTGCCAATGCTGGCGTCCGGGTTAATCTCGCGGCAGGCTTTTACCGCCAGCGCACTGGCGACCAGTTGATGATGAATCGCCTGATACACCTCAGCTTTGCTGCTGGTTTCAGGCAGACCCACGCCGGTCATCGGCGCATGCAGAGACATGTTAATTTCGTTAAAGGTCAGCCAGAGTCTGACTTTCTTCCTGTAGCGGGCAAACACCGTACGGGCATAATGCTCAAAGAAGCCAATCACCTGACGGTTACCCCAGCCACCATACTGCTTCACCAGGTGCCAGGGCATCTCATAATGTGACAACGTAACAAGTGGAGTAATGTGATGTGCGGCCAACTCGTCGAATAGCCGGTCATAAAAGGCCAGACCGGCCTCATTAGGTTGTTGCTCGTCACCGTTCGGAAAGATGCGCGTCCATGCGATTGAAACCCGCAGACAGCTGAACCCCATCTCTGCAAACAGCCTGATATCGTCCGGATAGCGGTGGTAAAAGTCGATCGCGATGTCTTTGAGGCTTTGGCTGCCCTCAACGCGCTCCGATACCGGGCCAAAGATTCCCTGTGGCTGAACGTCTGAGGTTGAGAGGCCTTTGCCCTCTTCTCGCCATGCGCCTTCAACCTGATTAGCGGCAATAGCACCGCCCCATAAAAATGAATCCGGGAAAGTTTTCATCCTGTTCTCCTTTTATTGACGAGTGACGCTGAGTAAAGGCGTACCTGCAGTGACCGCGGTCCCTGCCACAGTCATCACCTCAGGATACTCATCGCTGTTAGTGATAATGATCGGTGTTGCCAGGTCATATCCGGCATCAAGAATGGCCTGACGATCGAACTCCAGCAGCAGATCGCCGGCCCTGAATGTGTCGCCCACTTTTACATGTGCCGTGAAAGGTTTGCCGTCGAGCCTGACGGTATCGATACCCACATGGATCAACAGCTCAATCCCGCTGTGACTCAGGAGTCCTATTGCGTGTCGGGTCTGAAACAGGGAGGCCACCTCACCCGCAAAAGGCGCAATGACTTTATTATCAGAAGGGATGATGGCCACACCCTGTCCCAGCAGGCCACTGGCGAAGGTTGGATCGGGAATCTGACTAAGCCCCAGAACGGTGCCTGTCATTGGTGACAGAATGTCATCTTCGCCAGGGGTAATCGGGAGCGCTGCGTCTGGCGCCGTGTTTCGGGGCATACCGGCTACCAGCGTCATGCCGCAACCCAGTATCAGCGCGAGTAGCGTCCCGGCAATACCGCCCCATAACGTGGAATCCACACCGCCAGGTGGGATCATCTGTGCGATGGTAAAAATGTTGGCAAAGCCAAATGAATAAACGTGGGTGCTACTGAAGCCAACAATAGCACCGCCGATAGCGCCCGCCACACAGCCAAAGATAAAGGGACGGCGCAGCGGCAGATTAACGCCATAGACGGCCGGTTCAGTGATACCAAAGATCCCTGCGGTCACGGATGAACCCGCCAGCATCTTCTGCCGCGCATCCCGACTGCGCAGAAACACCCCCAGCGCCGCGCCAACCTGGCCCATGACAGCAGGCAACAGCATGGGCAGCATTGAGTCATGCCCCAGTACGGCAAGATTGTTGATCATCAGTGGCACCAGTCCCCAGTGCAAACCAAAAATCACACAGACCTGCCACAACGCGCCCAGGGCGGCGCCAGCCAGCCAGGGTGCCAGCGCATAAATCCACTGGTAGCCGTTCGCCAGTATCTGACTTAAGCCCGTGGCCAGTGGGCCAATCACCAGGAAGGTCAGCGGCACGGTGACGCTCAGGCAGATCAGTGGCGCAAAGAAGTTTTTCATGGAGGCGGGAAGTCGCCGGCTGCTCTGTTTTTCCAGCCAGCAACTTACCCAGGCAGCGAGAATAATCGGGATAACCGACGCACTGTAATTAAACCAGGTTACAGGGATGCCGAGAAACGCGTCCGTCATTTCACCGGACTGCTGGCTGGCATTAAAAGCTGCAATCATCGTCGGGTGGGTCAGCGCCCCGCCAATCACCATGGTAATAAAGGGATTGCCGCCAAATTTCTTCCCGGCGGTGTAGCCCAGCACCAGAGGAAAGAAGAAAAACAGGGCATCACTGGCTGCAAACCAGATTTTATACGTTCCACTTTCAACAGAAAGCCAGCCACAGACCACGGCCAGCGCCAGCAAACCTTTTAGGATCCCTGAGGCGGCGAGAATGCCGATAAACGGGGTAAAAATGCCTGACACAATGTCGATCAGATGGTTGAAAACATTACCCCCGGTCTTTTCCCCTTCTGTTGCTGCAGAAAGCTCATCAGCCAGCCCCGCTTCACTACGCACAGCCTGCCAGACATCATGAACGTGGTTGCCAATCACCACCTGAAACTGCCCGCCGCTTTCAACGACCATAATAACGCCCGGATTTTTCTTTAGTCCTTCAGCGTCGGCTTTATGGTTGTCTTTCAGTTTGAAGCGTAACCGGGTGGCACAATGAACCAGACTTACGATGTTCTCCCGGCCACCAATATGGCTGAGGATATCCTGCGCCAGCGTGTGATATTCCATCTCGATTTCCTTACAACCGATGCCTGCGGACATCAGTTAACTGAGCCAAAAATGAAAAAAACCTGAGAACGTCCTCCTTTCAGAGTTCGCGCTCAGGTTTTGCCTGCGTTAAGCAGTAACAATCCGGTTTATAGAGCTTATTGCCCCTCTTTTCTCACCCGTTCGATGTTAATGGCGAGAAACATGATCTCTTCTGCAGTCAGATCACGCTGATAGCTTTGTTGCAGATGCTGCGCGATTTTCACCGCACATTTCCAGGCTTTGGGATAGTTATCTTTTACTGCTGTATGCAGCGATACATCGTCATCGTTCACCACGGTACGCGTCAGCATCCGCTGAGCAAAAAACTTCAGATGAGTGACAAAACGCTGGTAACTCAGCGACGATTCGATGTACTCCAGCTGCAGTTGATACTTCACCAGTTGCAGAATCTCCTGCATAACCCGGGTGACATGCATCACTTCCGGCATTTCATTATTGAGCTGCGCCGTCACCAGATGTAGCGCGATAAAGCCGGCTTCATCCTCCGCCAGTTCGACATTCAGACGACGGGAAATGATAGCCCTGGCCTCCTGACCCAGTTCGAACTCTTTGGGGTAGAGGCGTTTGATATCCCATAGCAACACATTTTTAATTGCCAGACCTTTTTTCTGCCTTTCAATGGCAAAGTAGCAGTGGTCGGTCAACGTGATATACAAGCTCTCCTGCAATGTCCCCAGACGTTGTGTTGCCAGATCAATAATGCGGTCGCAGGTGGTCATCACTTCAGGAGGGATCTGGTGTAACAACTCCTCAAGACGACGTACCAGCAGATCACTTTGCAGCGCAAATACCTTCTCAATGTGCGCAGCGTTGAGACTGTCACCGATGCGCTTCTGGAAAGCCAGTCCACGCCCCATCACGACCTGTTCGCGTCCCTGCTCATCCTGAACCATCACCACGTTGTTATTAAGAATTTTGGCGATTTTCATCGGAACCCCAGAAACAAAAAAACCTGACATCCGACAGAGGCCAGAAGTCAGGTTTTGCCTGCCTAAGCAGTAACAATCCAGTTCGGGAACTCTATCAGTTTTAGTCGTGACCTCAATCTGTCAGGGCAAAAAGCGTGACAGCGATCGAAATCCTCTTATTAACTTAAAAAGTGACTACCGTGTTGAGTTCAGTCACCCAGGCATCCTGCGTGTGGCGATACCCGCCGGACGAGACCAGTATTAAAGCCGGGGGTGCGGTTCCGGGCAGCAAAAGGGGTATGACGCTCAGCGGAATGAAAACTCACGTTATGGGAGGAAGATAGTCATGCGAGGAAGGTCGTCTGAAAAATCGACTAATGGACTGCAGTGTTCATTAACTGCCATTTAGCGATTAAAAACACACCGCTTTGAACGCTTTTGTCACTGATCACAATGTTTTGATTTATCGGACGAAAAGCCCTTAATGTGTGAAATCGTTCTGTTGAGCGTCAGAGCCCGTTATGCAGGGTAAAAGAGTGGAAGGAAGACTATCTGTAAAAAAGTTAGCAGGAGAACAGCTCAAACCGCTATTCAGAAACAGCAACGCCGGAAGGTTCGCTTCCGGCGCTGTTGAGATTACGCGGCTTTAACGGCGCGTACTTTCTTTGCAGCAGGCTCTTCCTGCGGCTCATCCGCGCTATCGTCTGAGACAGCTTCTGGCTGAGAGACGGGTGCTGCTGCCGCTTCCGGCAGTTTGCTGGTGCGCAGAATATGCTGAACCGCATCTTTTTGCTCTGCAATCAGCAGACCCAGCGTTTCTGCCTGAGATTCATCCAGTGCAGGTTGATGCTGTAACAGCCAGTCGGTGAAGGCTTCGGCCATATCGAGCATTTTGTCGTAGGCATCGGCCTCTTTCTTATTGGCAAACGTCATCTTCTCTTCACCCTTTCTGACTACTACAAATTTTGTTTCAACAGCCATCTTTTCGCCCCCAGGTACTGTGTATACATACAGTATATCATGCCGATCCTGCTTTGCCAGCAGAGAATAGAGTTTATCGGTTGTGCACGGGCTAACCTTAACCTGGCACAGGCTTTTTTCATTTTTCCTGACACATTCTCCGCCGCGAGGGTCGGCGGCTACACCAGCAGCTCTTCAAGAAACATCGCCAATGCCTTACGGGGATCGTCCTCTTCCGAGACGATCACCTCGATCCCCCACTGCCCCAGCACCTCTTTGGCCACCGGGTTGTTCCGGTTAGTGAACAGGTAGGATTTTGGCCGGGCGGTTGCCAGCCCGGTGCGGCCCCACATCTTGGTCAGACGGTAAAACAGCAGGCGAATATTGAAATCACTGATGCTGTAGCCGACAAACAGTACTGAGTTGCCCATCACATCGTGAGTCAGTTTAATGTCGAGCGGCGAATCAAAATAGAGGCGTTCAAAATAGCTGCTCTCATCGAGCACGATTGAGGTGTCATCATCAAAATCACCGTGCAGCTTGATGATGTGACGCTTATCTTCGGTGAGAGAGACCAGGTCCGCGGCGTTGGCCACTTTGTAATAGGGTACGCCGTGCGCTTCATGCGCCGCTTCCAGCCAGCGATCGTAATTGGTGGTGTAGATACGCGAAAAGTTACCCTGGGTAATCATGGTATGAATTTCAGAAGAGCGGACATCAATATCGGGGCGATGCCATTCGCGATCCATCCAGCTGCGCAGCGGGCCAAGCGAACCTTTTTTCTGTTTGTAATACTCCGCCAGCGACAGGTGCGTGCCATAGGTATTAAAGATTTTTGGATCGTAACCCAGCTCATTAGCAAGATGCGCAATCAGTTCATGCCACTCGGGCAGGCCAAAATTGCGCGAAATACCGGCACCGGCAAACAGAATCAGTTTGCCGGAATCATAGGCGCGTTTGAGTTCAGGTTTCATGCCATGCCCCGCGAGGTTTTTAAAAAGGTGGCGAAGCGATCCAGCGCGATGCGCCGCATCGAGATCTCATTCTTGAGTTCGCCCATTTCAGCAAACGTCTGCTCATAGCCTTCGGGAATAAAGACGCAGTCCCACTGGAAGCCACGCGTTCCGGCAGGTTTCGCGGCGATGGTGCCGCGCAGTTCACCCGAAAACTGGTACATTTTGCGGCCATCGCAGTAGCCCAGCACCGTTTTGGCCGTCACGGCCTGGCTGTCGAGCCCCTGCACCAGTGCGGTAAAGCGCTCAGCGTCCAGGCGGTTCCAGAAGATGCGGGTCAGACCGGCGGGCAGGCCATTGAGGCCATCCAGATAGAGGCCTGTATGCTCTACAAATAGCGGTCGCCCAATCAGCGAAAAGGCTTTGGTCAGTTTGTCGCGCACCAGGTCGAGTTCGTTTTCAGTCTGAATTTCTTCGATGCGACGGGCGATGGGCAGAACTTCGACCCCGACAGGTTCGAGTATTTTGCGCACCTCCGCCAGCTTTTGCTCATTGGCAGAAAGGAATCTGATTTTCATGGGGCTTCCAGGTCAATTACTCCGCCACACAGTGAGGATTTTACGGAAACAGGCGGGCAGGATAAATCACTAACGCTGGAGAGTGTAGTTCAATTCTGTGCTCATCAGGTTGAAGTGCGCAGAACCGGCCGCAGCAGGCGAGCCGGTTCTGCAGACTCAGTAAACAATGCCGGGTGGATTCACCGTGGACTGAGTGATGGCCTCATCCTGTTCGCCCCAGCGTGCCAGCACCTGCTGATACTGCCCGCCTGCGATGGTGCCATCCAGCGCAGCCTGCAGCGCGGGTGCCAGGCCATTGCCCTTTTTGGTGGTCACGGCGACCCAGGCGCGAAACGGTCCGCTGCCAACCAGCTTTGTCTGTCCGCGTGACGCCACTTTCCAGGCCGCCATAGAGTGAGGGCCAAACATCGCATCTGCCCGTCCCGACAGCAACGTCAGCGTCGCGGAGGCATCATCAGTCAGGTAAATCGGCGTTACCGCAGGCAAACCTTTAGCCCGGTTCTGCTCATCCCAGCTCAGTAAAATACGCTCCTGATTGGTGCCCGAGGCGACGATAATCCGCTTACCGGCAATATCCGCCGGACTATTAATCTTACTGATATGACTGTCGCTTTTCACCGCAAAAGCGTGGTTGTCGGCGCGATACGTCGCAAAATCGAACTTCTTCTTGCGCTCTTCGGTCACGGCAATATTGAACATCGCAACATCATAGCGTCCGGCGCTGATGCCCAGCGGCCAGTCCTCCCAGGAAGCCGGAACCAGCCTGAGTTTCAGCCCCAGGCTATCAGCAAGGAGTCGGGCGATATCGTGATCGCTGCCGATCCGCGTGACGTTATCAGACGCCAGCAGCGACAGCGGCGGCGAGTTGGTCGCCGAGGTAGCGACCGTCAGGGTGCCCGGTTCAATAAAGCGGTAATTGTCCGGAATTTGAGCAATAGCCTGCGGATTGGCCGGGGCATGAATCGGCGTCTCGTTTTGCAGGACATCGAGCTTCTCAGCCGCAGAACAGGCCAGCGCCGGAAGCAGCGTCAGAACCGTTAACGTTAATGCCCTCATAACACGCGCGCCAGAAAACGGCGGGTGCGCTCATGACGCGGATTATTGAGCACCTGGGTGGTGCTGCCCTGTTCCACAATCCGGCCATCCACCATAAAGACCACGTTATCCGCCACTTCCCGGGCAAAGCCGATCTCATGCGTCACAATCACCAGCGTGGTGCCGGAACGCGCCAGCTTTTTAATTACATCCAGCACTTCGCCCACCAGTTCAGGATCCAGCGCCGAGGTCGGTTCATCGAACAACATGACCCGTGGATTGAGCATCAGCGCACGCGCAATCGCGATGCGCTGTTGCTGCCCGCCCGACAGGTGACGCGGCCACGCATCGGCTTTATGCCGCAGGCCCACAATATCCAGCAGTTCGCCTGCACGCTGTATCGCTTCCGGTTTCGTTAACTGACGATGGGCAATCGGCGCTTCAATCAGGTTATCCAGCACGCTGAGGTGTGGGAACAGATTGAAGTTCTGGAACACGTAGCCGACATTGATGCGCTGGCGCAGAATCGCCTTCTCTTTCAGTTCATACAGCTTATTGCCGCGCTGCTGATAGCCGATGTAGTCGCCATCAATCTGAATAAATCCTTCGTCGACCCGTTCCAGATGATTGATGGTACGCAGCAGCGTGGATTTACCGGAGCCGGACGGCCCGAGGATCACCGTGACGGACCCCGGTGCCAGTGACAGCGATACATCATCCAGCGCTTTATGTTTACCAAATCGTTTACTGACGCCGGTGATGCTGATGGCACCGGTAGTGTGTGAGTTGCGGTAATCAATGGCTTCGGACATGGCTGATCTCCTCGGTCGGATGAAGTGGCGTGACGCGGTTGCGCCATTGTCGCCAGCGCGACGGTTGCGGTTCACGGGTGACGCTGCGGGCCATCCAGCGTTCGGCGTTGTACTGAATCACGGACAACACGGTGGTGATAATCAGATACCAGGCGGCACCGACCATCAGCAGTGGGATTACTTCCTGATTGCGGTTGTAGATCATCTGGATGGTGTAGAACAGCTCCGGCATCGCCAGCACATAAACCACGGATGTGCCTTTCGCCAGACTGATGATCTCGTTGAACGCGGTGGGAATAATGGCGCGCAGCGCCTGCGGCAGAATGATGCGGAAGGTGCGGCGTGTGGCGGAGAGACCCAGCGCGGACGCGGCTTCCACCTGACCGTGATCGACGCCGAGGATCCCGCCGCGAATAATTTCCGCGCTGTAGGCCGCCTGCACCAGCGTCAGACCGATAACGGCTGCCTGAAACTGCCCCAGCACGTTAATCGTCTGATACGCCCCCCAGGAGAGGCCGGTAAACGGAATGCCGACAGACAGGGTGTCGTAGAGATACGAGAAGTTATAAAGAATGATCAGCACCACAATCAGCGGCAGTGACCTGAACAGCCAGATATAACCCCACGCCAGTGTGCTCAGCAGCCACGATGAGGAGAGACGTGCCAGCGCCAGCAGACCACCCAGAAACAGACTGAATATCGTACCCAGCAGCGTCAGCAGCAGCGTCTGGCCCAGACCGTGCAGGATCACCGGGTCAAAGAACCAGCGGGCAAACACGCTCCATTCCCAGCGCGGATTAAAGGCCACTGACTGCACCACGCCTGCCAGAATAAACAGCGCAACGATAGCCCCTGCGGTGCGTGCCGGGTAGCGTGCCGGCACCACCTGCAGATGTTGATGTTTGCTCATGGTCACCTCTTAACTTGCCGCGGCGACGTTATAGACGCCGATCACTTTGATAAAACGCAGTCGTCCGTCGTGCGGCGGCTGGCCATAACGCTCCAGATCCCCGCTGAGATCGAACTGTGGCTGATAACCGTGACCGGTATAGAGCCGCACCGCCTCCGGCTGACGGAAGCCGGTGGTGAGAAACAGCCGCTGATAGCCCGCCTGTAAGGCGCGACGCTCCAGCTCCTGTAACACCACCAGCGCCAGCCCCTGACGCCGCAGATCGCTGCGGGTCCAGATGCGCTTCAGCTCGGCGGTCTGCGGGTCATAGGGTTTGTAAGCACCCATCGCGATGATCTCGCCGTCACGCTCCAGCACGATAAACAGCCCCTGCGGCGGCAGATACCATTCGGTCAGCTCCTGCTCCTGCTCATTACGACGGGAAAAATAGTCGCCATAGCGTGCGGAATATTCGCCAAACAGGCCGCCCAGGATCGGTTGCAACTCCGGCGCGTCGGGTGAAACTTCGCGAAAAGTCGATTCACTCATGGTCAGCTCCTTAGTCGCCCAGCCCGGAGGGATTGATTTCAGAACGATCGATCTTCTCAACGCCTTCACCCCAGCGGTTCAGCACCTTCTGATAGTCACCGTTGTTGATCACGCCGTTCAGCGCGGTGCTGATCGGTTCCGCCAGACCGCTGCCTTTCTTCACGGTAACGGCAATGTGCGCCGCTTTGGGCCAGCCGCCATCGACGCTGCCGACCAGACGGGTTTTACCGGTCAGTGCCGCTTTCCAGGCACCAATCACATTGGGACCAAAGAAGGCATCGGCCCGGCCTGCCTGCAGCGCCAGCGTCTGAGCGGCATCATCTTTGGTATAAACCGGCGTAAAAGCTTTCAGTCCCTTTGCCTGATTCTCTTTATCCCACGCCAGCAGAATCGCCTCCTGATTGGTGCCGGATCCCACAATGATCCTCAGCCCGGCAATATCTTCTGCTTTGGTCAGTGACTTTATCGGGCTGCTGGTTTTGACATAAAAACCCAGTGAATCTTTGCGGTAGGTGGCGAAGTCGAACTTCTCTTTACGATCTTTGGTCACGGTAATGTTGGAGATCGCCGCGTCATACTTGCCCGAGGCCACACCCAGCGGCCAGTCTTCCCAGGACGCTGGTACCACGTTGAGTTTTAATCCCAGGCTGTCAGCCACCAGCCGGGCAATATCCACTTCGCTGCCAAGCAGGGTTTTATTGTCATCGGAAAACACCGTCAACGGCGGGGAGTTCAGCGCTGCGACTGCCACGGTAAAAGAACCCGGCACCACAAAATGGTGACCCGCAGGCAGTTGCGCTATCGCCTCCGGATTCTTCACGGTATTGATCGGCGCTTTGTTAGCTTCAAGGCTGACGCGCTGGCCGTTATAGGAGACGCTGGTATCTTCAGCCAGCGCATGGCTACTGGCCGCCAGAATAAGCAGGGCGATAAGACGCGATGTTTTGTTCATGGCTTGTGCTCTTATTGTGAGGTGAACTGATTAACGGGTTGTTTCAGGGCGAAGCTGTCACGAAGCGTGCTGCCCGGATAGTCGCGGCGCGTCAGGCCGCGAGCCTGCAAAATCGGCACCACGCGGTCGACAAAACGTTCAAAGGTATCGGGCGTGCCGCCATTAATGATGAAGCCGTCAGTAGCCTGGGTTTCAAACCAGAGCTGCAGGCCATCCGCCACCTCTTCCGGCGTGCCGTGAAACAGCGGGCGTGGCGTTGCCGCTTCCAGTGCGGCCTGGCGCAGGGTATGCCCATGCTGCTGTGCTTTGCGTTTGATCTCGTCGGTGGTGCTGCGGAAGCTGTTCTGACCGATGTCACCGATATCCGGGAACGGCTGATCCAGCGGGTACTGTGAGAAGTCGTGATGGTCGAAGAAACGCCCGAGGTAGTTAAGCGCATCGGTAATCGACACCAGCGCCGCCGTGGTCTGATACTGGCGTTCCACGTCCTCTGCATCATCGCCAACAATTACACTGACACCCTGGAAGATGTGCAAATCGTCTGGCTGACGGCCATTCGCCACCAGTTGCTGTTTCACATCCTGGTAAAATGCCTGCGCCTCTTCACGCGTCGGCTGATGGGTGAAGATGGCGTCAGCATGACGCGCCGCCAGTTTTTTACCGTCATCGGACGCGCCAGCCTGGAAGATAATCGGACGACCCTGCGGCGTGCGGGCGATGTTCAGCGGCCCCTGCACCTGGAAGAAATCACCGTGATGATCGAGCGTGTGCAGCTTCGCCGGATCGAAAAATTGCCCGCTGGCCTTATCACGTACAAAAGCATCCTGCTCCCACGAATCCCACAATCCTTTCACCACCTGCAGATACTCATCGGCAATGCGGTAACGCAATGCGTGCTCCGGGTGTTGCTGGCGTGAGAAGTTTTTGGCCGATCCTTCCAGCGGTGACGTCACCACGTTCCAGCCCGCACGCCCGCCGCTGAGATGATCAAGGCTGGCAAACTGACGCGCCACGGTGAAGGGCTCGCTGTAAGAGGTCGATACCGTGCCAACCAGCCCCAGATGTTCAGTGACGCCCGCCAGCGCTGAGAGCAGCGTCAGCGGCTCAAAGCGATTCAGAAAGTGCGGGATCGACTTTTCGTTAATAAACAACCCGTCGGCGACAAACAGAAAATCGAGTTTGCCCTGCTCCGCCTTGCGGGCAATTTTTTTGGCGTAATCCAGATTAATACTGGCATCGGCCTGCGCCGCCGGATGGCGCCAGGCGGACATGTTTCCCGATGCGCCATGCAGAATGGTGCCCAGCCGAAGTTGTCTAGTGGTCATGATGCTCTCTCTTTTTTAGTCGTAGCGATGCCCGACGACGGTGGTCAGAACCGTCGTGCTTTAGCGGGTTGCAGATGAATTCAGTTCAGAATGGCTTCCCGACATCGCGCGTTAAGATGTTGCAGCGCCTGGCGGGCCAGTCGGGCGAAGTAGTCGGCGGCGGGCGCAATCAGCGCCTCATCCGGGGTAAAGCTGGCATGGTGCAGACCAAAGTCACTGGCGCTGCCGATGCTGACAAACGCCCCCGGCACCTGTTGCAGATAAAAGGCAAAATCCTCCCCCAGCAGATGGAGATCGGCGGTCTGCACCCGATAGCCCGCCTGCTGCGCCACTTCGCTGCTGAAGGTCGCCCAGTGCGCATCGTTGATCAGCACTGGCGGGCCAGGATGCCAGCTCAGGGTTGCCTGCGCGCCATTGGCTTCGGCGAAGTGCTCAACCAGCGTGCGCACCCGCTGTTCCAGTTCGGCGCGCACCTGTAAATCGTGGGTTCGGGCCGTGCCGCCAAACTCAACGCCGCCGGGTAATACATTCCAGCTTTTGCCGCCGTCGATGCGGGTAATGCTCAGTACCAGACTGTCCAGGGCACTGAAGCTGCGGCTGGTGAGTCCCTGTAACGCCTGGATAATCTGGCTGGCCGTCACAATGCTGTCGACACCCTGCTCCGGATACGCGGCATGTGCGCCTTTGCCGGTGACGCGGATAATAAATTTGTCAGCATTCGCGTAGAACGCCCCGCTGCGGGTGGCAAAGGTGCCGACGGGCAGCGAAGGCTCGTTGTGCATTCCGAAGATAGCCTGCACCTCATCCAGTACGCCCGCCTCAATGAACTGACGCGCCCCGCGCGCTATCTCTTCAGCGGGCTGGAACAGGATGCGCACCCGGCCAGCTAACCGATCGGCCTGTGCGTTGAGCTTTAAGGCCGCACCCAGCATCACCGCGCTGTGCAGGTCATGACCGCAGGCGTGCATCACGCCAGGATGGCGGGAGTGAAAACGCACCCCGCTCGCCTCATGGATCGGCAGCGCATCGATGTCGGCGCGCAGCGCGATCACCGTCTCTCCGCTGCCAATTTCTGCCACCAGGCCGGTTTCCAGTGGATAGTCCAGCAGCCGGATGCCCGCCGCCTGCAACCAGCCCCGCAGTCGCGCGGTGGTGGCAAATTCCTGACCCGACAGCTCCGGCCAGGTGTGCAGTTCGCGTCGCCATTCAATCAGTTGTGACTCAGGGTTCATGATGACTCTCCACTGACGGGGATTCAGGCTGCGACCAGATGATGCGTGGCCAGCAGTTCAAGTGACTGCAGACGTGCAACCGGCTCGGTAATCGGCGTGTCGATAACAAACTCATCAATGTCAAAATTATGATGCAGCGCGTCCAGCTGGGCATGAACCTGCGCCGCCGTGCCTTTCAGAAGTGACGGCGTGCGCGGCTCAATCTGATAATCGCGGTATCCACCCTGACGCACATAGCGCTCCGCCTGCTCAAGGCTGGCGACGTTGACGCTCGGGCCATCTTTCACCGCTACATGGTAGTGACGAAGATTGGCTACCAGCAGGTCAGCCCCGGCGGGTGAGTCGGCTACCACCACCTGCACGGCCACCAGGGCGCGCTGACCCTGGCTCAGGCGGGAGTAGGTACTCAGCGCATGCTCCAGTAACTGGCGGTCGCCATTGAGGTGAGCGGCAAAGACAAACTGCCAGCCCAGACTCGCGGCCAGCCGGGCGCTCTCTTCACTGGCACCCAACAGAAAACGGTTCGCCGGACGTGACGGCAGTGGCGTGGCGGCTAAACCCTCATCGTCAGGATCAGCCTGACCGGGCTTCAGCCAGCTATCCAGCAGCTGAAGCTGTTCGGCAAAGCTCCCTTTTTTAGCGGCATCAACACCCTGTTGCAGCGCATGGGTGGAGAGTGGAAGTCCGCCCGGCGCTTTGCCCACGCCGAGGTCAATGCGGCCCGGCGCCAGCGAAGCGAGCAGATTAAAGTTCTCTGCCACTTTATAAGGGCTGTAGTGCTGCAACATCACGCCGCCCGATCCGACGCGAATATGTCGTGTCTGGGCAATGATCCAGGCAATCAATACCTCAGGTGAAGGACTGGCCAGCTGCGCGGTGTTGTGATGTTCCGCCAGCCAGAAGCGGTGATAACCCCACTCCTCTGCCCGCTGCGCCATCTGCAGCGTGCGCTGCAGCGCCGCGGTGGGTGATTCACCCTGCAGCACGGGCGCTTTATCTAACAGACTTAATCGATATGCCATTCACCTGGTCCTTGTTTATTCCGGTTGCAGACCAGTGTGCTGCGCAGTCGATCATTGGTAAAACATCATATTGTTTTATGCATTATTGATTTCGTCATAATGGAGAACAGTGAGAAGTGAAAGAGGGAAAACGGGCTCTGAAACAGGTAATCAGGCAGATATTTTGCGTATAACGCTATTTGTTGCCTGATATTCAGGTGAGTAAAATCGGCGAACTGGCAAAGGTTTGCAGAAAATCGTCTTACGTATCGAGAGATGACAGCTGTTGTTAGCCGCGACTGCAGAAATTCAGACAGCCTGAATTCATGGCATTGAAATACATTCTTCACAGGATGGTGAAGCACGGGTCGCCAGATAGATAAATAAGCATATGAAGAATGTAATTGAGTCAGAGATACTCATTGCAACTGCCAGATGATTTACAGGCCCTTATACATTATCCGGAATTAAGATCCTCTACTGTAATGAGAGGTGTAAACCGGGCATGAATCTGTCTGATAGGGTCATATCTGGGCACAGCAAAGCATTGAGCCCAGAAACAAGATTATTTTTCTAAGGCCGTTGCGAATTTTGTTTCAACGGGAAAAATCGGGTGTTGATAAGCGCCACATTGACTTCACATGGAACGCCGTCGTCGAGATAAACAGTTTCATTAAGCTGAATGACAGCATCCCCTTCCGCTAAATTAAGCAGTGTAAGCGACTGTGTATCCGTAAGATTGACGGCCGTTAAATGCTGGTCCCTTAGCTGCACTTTCTTACCGGTAACTTCTTCAATGTAGGCATATTTTGACAGTTCCAGCTTGCTGAACTCCATGCTGCTAAACATATTAACCGGCAGGTGAATATGTTCCAGAGCTACCGGGATGTCATCGAAACACATCAGGCGTAAAATTTTATAGATCTGATCGCTGTTTTTAATACGCAGCGCCTGAGCGATATCAGCAGAAGGAACCTTGATTATGCTGACCGATATGATTTTTCTTACACCTTTATGGCCATTTCTTTGAGCCTGATAATCAAAAGGTGAAAGCACATGATATCGGTTCGCCTGGCTACTCATCTCCGTGGAACCGACAAAAATACCCGACCCTTTAACCCGGTAAATTCTCTGCTGCTCCACCAGAATACGTGTGGCTTCACGCA
The DNA here is from genome assembly GCF_054512635.1 of Pantoea sp. XAF26B01_ASV70. Taxonomy (NCBI): domain Bacteria; kingdom Pseudomonadati; phylum Pseudomonadota; class Gammaproteobacteria; order Enterobacterales; family Erwiniaceae; genus Pantoea; species Pantoea sp. XAF26B01_ASV70. The sequence goes on along the minus strand of NZ_JBTNCJ010000002.1, from coordinate 183,165 downwards.
CCGTTGCGCGAGTAATGCCGATGCTTTTGGCAATTGATATTTCGGTATCCAGTTTCTCTCCGGGTCGAAGGCCATCATCCTTAATTTTATTGAGGATGTAATCAACAACCTCTTTTTGTTTTTCAGTAATGCCATCAACCATTGGCTTTCTTCCCGTTTGAGTGAAGGACAGACTCCCTCTAATCCGTGTCAGTACAGTTCTGCCTGACATTGCCGGATGAGTACCACTTCCGCTAGCTGAATATGTGATCAACTTATCAAATTGGCACTGATGTTAAGCCTGATAAGCAATATTTTAACTTTACATGTTGTGTCCGTACACGTCGAAGGACATCATCAGGATGACTAGACACCTTTAACATGTACAGATGTGATGACCGTTGTGAAATATAATCCCATCTGAACAATGAGAAAATATTTTTTTTAATAACTCCATGAAAATCATGACTTTTAAGGATGTCACCTCCTTTAACTACATTCGATTTTTGTCTCGCTCTGCTGACAAAAAGTTTATCTAAAAAAGTGATAACGGGGTTTTTGAGGGAAACTGACTGTACATACTCAGGAATTTATGAAAAATCGGAATGCATAACAGGCCCTGTTCCGGTTGAGAAAATTTTATATGAGATGGGTTATGCGCAACCGGGAGCAGGCAAACGCCACACGGTTTATGCGTTTAGTTAAATTTTATTGCGCATTTAAACAGGAGGAGTAAGACGATGTCACACCTGGCTAAGTGGTTAAATAACGAGAAAATCCAGTACGTCGAAAGCGTGACTGACTGGCAGGAAGCGTTAGTTATTGCGGGACGTCCTCTGCTCAGTGAGGGCGCAATATCGCAGGATTATATTGATGCGATTATTCAGCAAAAAGAGGAGATCGGCCCCTTTTTTGTCATCGCGCCGCAGATTGCCATGCCCCACGCACGCCCGGAACAAGGCGCACACAAACTGGGGTTGTCGATTGTGCTGCTGGGTACAGCAGTGAAATTTGACTCCGAAGAGAACGACCCGGTGAAGGCTATTTTCATGTTTGCCGCACCGGACAGTAATAGCCATATCGAAATGATCTCCCAGCTGGCGGAAGTGCTGTCCGATGAAGAGATCATGGCGCAGATATTCAATGCGAGCAGCAAAGAAGCGCTCATGACGATTTTATCAGGCGTTTAGTCTGCCCGTTGAAACGCGACTTTTAATCATTAGTTAATGAGGTTTGATATGAAAATTATGGCGGTGTGTGGTTCAGGTTTAGGCAGCAGCTTCATGATGGAAATGAACATCAAGAAAGTGCTTAAAACGATCGGGGTTGAGGCTGAAGTGGAACATTCGGATCTCGGCTCTGTCACCCCCGATGTGGCGGATGTTTTTGTTATGGCCAAAGACATTGCTTATAGCGCAAACCTTCCTGAACAGAAGGTCATCATCATTAATAACATCATTGACCTGAAAGAAGTGGAGCAGAAAATACGTGAGTATTTTGAGAAAAAGTGACGCTAATAACTAGATAAACACCTTACCCTCGAGGTTAATATGTTTACTCAAAATCTTTTACAGTTCGTCGTCGACGTGCTGAAAGTGCCCTCTATATTAGTCGGACTGGTGGCATTTTTCGGACTGATTGCGCAGAAGAAGCCGTTTCCTGATGTTATCAAGGGCACGGTAAAAACTATTCTGGGCTTTCTGGTGCTGGCAGGCGGTGCGACCGTACTGGTCGGTTCACTGACGCCACTGGGCGACATTTTCAAACATGCGTTTGATGTTCAGGGCATCATTCCTAATAACGAAGCGATGGTCTCTATCGCTCTGGCAAAATATGGTGCGCCTACCACGATGATCATGGCCTTCGGCATGGTCGCCAACATCGTTGTCGCCCGCTTCACCCGACTGAAATATATCTATCTGTCAGGGCATGTGACGTTTTATATGGCCTGTATGATCGCGATTATTTTATCGGTTGCTGGTTTTGAAGGTATTCAGCTTATTTACACCGGGTCACTGCTGTTGGGCATTCTGATGGCCACCTTCCCGGCGATCGCCCAGCCCTATATGCGTAAGATCATTGGTGGCGATCATGTCGCGCTGGCGCATACCGGGACAATTGGCTATGTCTTATCAGGCTGGATCGGCTCTTTGGTAGGCAAAGGATCTAAATCCACCGAAGAGATGAACATGCCAAAAAACCTCAGTTTTTTGCGTGACAGTACCATCTCGATCTCTCTGACGATGATGATTATCTACTTAATCCTGTCGGTGTCTGCCGGTAAAGAATATGTAGAGGCTAATTTCAGCAATGGTCAGAACTACCTTGTTTACTCCTTTATCCAGGCCATTACCTTTGCGGCGGGTGTCTTTATCATTCTGCAGGGTGTGCGCTTAATCCTGGCTGAAATTGTCCCTGCCTTTACCGGCTTTTCAGAAAAACTGGTTCCGGAAGCCAGACCGGCGCTGGATTGCCCGATTGTTTTCCCCTACGCCCCGAATGCGGTGCTGGTTGGCTTTATCTCCAGCTTTGTCGGTGGCCTGGTGGGGCTGTTTGTTCTCGGTCAGCTGCATTGGGTATTGATTCTGCCGGGTGTGGTTCCTCACTTCTTCTGTGGCGCTACGGCTGGCGTGTTTGGTAATGCGACCGGCGGCAAGCGTGGGGCGATTTGCGGTGCCTTTGCTCATGGCCTGTTAATTACCTTCCTGCCTGTCGCCCTGCTGCCGGTACTCGGACAGATAGGGCTGACCAACACCACCTTCTCGGATACCGACTTCGGCGTCACCGGCATCCTGCTGGGTAATATGGCTCACTTTATGGATAAGGGAACCATCACCATGATTATCACCGGCATTTTTGGCTTGTTAGTGATTTATAACTTTACGGCTAAAAAGAAGACACCTGTAGAAACAAATGCAGGATAATCAGAACGCTTAATGGCAACCAGAAAGGGCAATGAGCGCTTTCTGGTTGTTAGTGTGTAACCTGCTTTACAGCTCCGCTTATGCCCCGCCTGAATACCAATCAGAATGAGCCTCATTTAGCGCCAACTAAAATTATTATTACCACTCGTTTTCGCCCACCCCTGACCAATAGCCACTAATCGCAATCCCAATTACCTGACATCTGATGGCGCTAAACCGCGTAAAAAAAGGATTATTCCGATCCAGAAAAGTGATCAACATCACATTTTCAACATTAGACATACTAATAAATAAAATTTAACAACAAAACATTTGAATGATAATGATTAACATTTACACTCTCATCCGCATATAACAAAGCGTTTAACGCTGCCAAATCCACAAATAATATGCGGTATTTACTCTTTTTAAGGTGAAAACACTAATCCATTTAATGGTCAGGGTTTTTATCTGGTTAGTTAGTTTTATGTTTACTGGAGTTGTTGAGCGGACATCCAACGCTGCTGACCTTACGTCGGCAGGGTCACTGGTATTAACGCACAGGAACTGAACATGCTTTTACGCTCATCCACTCAGGCGGCACAGGATCTCGCGCCAGCATCCAATGCCAGCGGTGCCGAAACGGCTATTTTTAACGATCAGCAACTGGCGGCCTGGTCGCAGCAGACTCAGGAGGTGCTGGCGCTGATGACCCGTACCGTTACCGGCGTTGAGAAGCCTTTCAGCGGTATCCTGCCCCATGAACTGGCGGCGGAATTCAGTGAGGTCGATCTCGATCGTCCGCTGGGTAACAACGATGACGCCCTGACAGAGCTGAGTCAGCTCTATCTGCGTGACGCCGTCTGGTTTCACCACCCTAAATACCTGGCGCACCTGAACTGCCCGGTCGTGCTGCCCTCTCTGATGGCTGAGCAGATTATGGCGGCAGTGAATAGCTCGGTCGACACCTGGGATCAGAGCGCAGGCGGTACGCTGATTGAGCAGAAGGTGATCGACTGGACGCTTGGCCGCATCGGCCTGCCTGCCGGATCTGATGGGATCTTCACCAGCGGCGGCACCCAGTCCAACCTGATGGCAATGCTGCTGGCGCGTGATAGCTGGTGCGCGGCACATCATCCGGGGCATCTGATTAAACATCGCGGCCTGCCTGAGACCGCGTCGAAATGGCGAGTGTTTACCTCCAAACTCAGCCACTTCAGCATCCAGAAATCGATGGCGATTTTAGGGCTGGGCTATGACGCAGTTATCGCCGTTGATCACGACGCTCACTACCGTATGGACGCAGCGTGCCTGGCGCAGGAGATCGAAAAATGTCGCAGTGAAGGGCTGATCCCGATTGCTGTGGTTGCCACCAGCGGCACCACGGACTTTGGCAGCATCGATCCGCTGCCGGAGATTGCCCGTCTCTGTGACAATTATGGTTTGTGGATGCACGTTGACGCCGCTTACGGCTGTGGGCTGCTGGTCTCAGAGAATCATCGCTCACGCCTGAATGGCATTGAACGGGCTGATTCCGTCACCGTCGATTATCACAAATCTTTCTTCCAGACCGTCAGCTGCGGTGCGTTCTTTGTGCGGGACAGCCACAACCTGAAGCATGTCACGCACCATGCAGATTACCTGAATCCGCTCAGCGCCCAGCAGGAAGGCACGCCGAACCTGGTCAACAAAAGCATTCAGACCACCCGCCGATTTGATGCGCTAAAAATGTGGCTGACCCTGCGCGTGATGGGTCCGGCGGCGCTGGGTGACGCTTTCGATACGCTGATAGAGCTGACACAGGCGGCTCATGAGCGGTTAACTGCGCATTCTGCTATCGAAGTGCTGCACGCGCCTGAGCTGACCACCCAGATTTTCCGCTACGTGCCCGGCAAAAACGCCAGCGACGCACAGATCGACGAAATCAACGCCGCTATCCGTAAAGCGCTCTTCCGCTCCGGCAACGCAGTGATTGCCGGAACCAAAGTCGATGGGCGTCAGTACCTGAAATTCACCCTGTTAAATCCCACCACGACCATCGCCGACATCGAAGATGTGCTGAGCCTGATCGCGCACTATGGCCGCGAGCAGGTACGTGCGTCTGCGCTGAACGCGGCGAAACAGTGAGAGCTCTGAAATGAATAATTCCGTTTACGATTTTATTGGTATCGGTATCGGCCCTTTCAACCTGAGTCTGGCCTGTCTGAGTGAGCCGGTTGAGGGACTGAACGGTCTTTTCCTGGATGAGAACCCGGGCTTTGACTGGCACACCGGCATGATGCTGGAAAATGCCCATCTGCAGACGCCGTTTATGGCCGATCTGGTGACGCTCGCCGATCCGACCAGCCCTTACAGCCTGCTTAACTACATGAAGGAAAAGGGGAAATTATACTCTTTTTATATCCGTGAAGACTTCTTCCTGATGCGCAAAGAGTATAATCAGTACTGCCAGTGGGCCAGTTCGCGGCTCTCTAATCTGCGCTGGAACAGCCACGTTGAGTATGTCAGCTACGATGAGGCGGCTGGCGTCTATCACCTTCAGGTGACCGACACCCGGAATGGTCAGAAACAGAACTATCTGGCACGACATCTGATCCTCGGCACCGGGCCTAAAGCCTGGATGCCGGAGTGCAGCCAGCCGCACCGCCAGCGCCTGACGCACTCAAGCCACTATCTGGTCAACAAAGCGGAACTGCAGCAGAAGCGTTCCATCACCGTGCTGGGCAGCGGCCAGAGCGCGGCAGAAATCTACTACGACCTGCTGACCGATATCGACCGCTTTGGCTATCAGCTCAACTGGATCACCCGCGCGCCGCGCTTCTATCCGCTGGAGTACACCAAGCTCACGCTGGAGATGACTTCGCCGGAGTGGGTCGACTATTTCCACGCGCTGCCCGCCAGCACCCGCGACGAACTGAATGCGCGCCACAAGAATCTCTACAAAGGCATCAACAGCAGCCTGATTAACGACATTTATGACCTGATGTATGTCAAACAGCTCGACGGCGATCTGAACGTTAACCTGTTTACTCACTCGGCGCTGACCGCTATGCGCTGGCTGCCGCAGGGAGAGTTTGAGCTGACGCTGCATCAGGAGGAGCAGGATTGCACCTTCACCCGTCGCACCGAAGGACTGGTGATGGCGACCGGCTATCACTACCAGCCACCGATGTTTTTAGAGGGCATCAACGCCCGCCTGCGCTGGGATGACAAAGGCCGCTACGACGTGCAGCGCAACTACAGCATCGATTATCACAATCAGATCTTCGTGCAGAACGCCGAACTGCACACCCACGGTTTTGTTACGCCGGATCTCGGCATGGCCTGCTACCGCAACTCGGTGCTGCTGCGCGAACTGACAGGACGCGAGGTCTACCCGATCGAGCGTCAGATTGCCTTCCAGACCTTCCCGGCTAAATCGGAGCACTGAGATGAGTTCACAAACACTGTTCAGCGCCGCCCGCCCCGCAGGCCAGTTCACCCTGAGGCCCATGCTCGCCAGCGATGCGCCGCTGATTCATAGCTGGGTCACCCGCGATTACGCCCGCTTCTGGGGCATGCAGCAGCAGAGCCTGAATCAGGTCGCTGAGTTCTATCAGACGCTGACTGCAGCCGATCCCCATGCTGCGCTGATTGGTTGCTGCAACGACCAGCCGGTCTGCCTGATTGAGTGCTATCGCGCCAGCGACGATGAGGTCGGCAAGTTTTATCCTGCCGCACCCGATGATTACGGCATGCATATTCTGATTGCCCCCGCCAGCCAGCCGATCAGAGCCTTCAGCTGGCAGGTCTTCACGCTGGTGATGGACTACATGTTCAGCCACCCCGAGGTGCGCCGCGTGGTGGTAGAGCCAGATGTGCGCAATGAGAAGATTCACGTGCTGAATAAGCGTGCCGGGTTCCGCTATCAGCACACCATCGACATGGGTCATAAAACCGCCTGGCTGGCCTTTTGCCAGCGGGAAGATTATCAACACGCGTTACTGCAGGAGTCGCAGACTATGAACACCCCCTCTTCTCTGATGAACGGTACACATCTGACGGGCGACCAATGGGCGCAGGCAAACCGCATGCTGATCCGGAAAGCGATTGCCGAGTTCGCGCATGAGAAAATCATTACGCCACAGGAGTCGGGCGACGGCAGCTATCAGCTTGCGGTGCCAGGCGGTGAAGCGAGCTACCATTTCCGGGCGTCGCGGCTGGCGCTGGATCACTGGGAAATCGACGCCGGCTCACTGCGCAAGCAGGAGAACGGTCGTGATCTGCCGCTGGATGCGCTGAAATTTATCGTGGAGTTTAACGGGGAGATCGGTATTACACAGGCACTGCTGGCGACCTACATGGAAGAGATCAGCAGCACGCTGTGCAGCAGCGTTTATAAGCTGCAGAAGAATAATCCTGACAGCCAGGCGCTGGTCTCAGCCGATTTCCAGACGGTGGAAGCGGCGATGACCGAAGGCCATCCCTGCTTTGTTGCCAACAACGGGCGTATTGGCTTCGATGCCCATGATTATCTGGCGTATGCGCCCGAGGCCGCCGCGCCCGTTCACCTCATCTGGGTCGCGGTTCATCGCCGCAACGCCCATTTCTCCAGCCTCAGCGAGCTGAGCTATGAGCAGTTGATGCGTGATGAACTGGGCGACACCACCCTGGAGCAGTTTACTGCGCAGCTGGTGAATAAAGGGCTGGCGGTTGAGGAGTATATCCTGATGCCGGTGCATCCGTGGCAGTGGCAGAACAAACTGCTGACCGTATTTGCGGCGGACATCGCCAGTCACGATATTGTTTATCTCGGCACCGGAGACGATGCTTACCAGGCGCAGCAGTCGATCCGCACCTTCTTTAACCGCAGCCAGCCCACGAAGCGCTACGTGAAAACCGCCCTGTCGGTGCTGAACATGGGCTTTATGCGCGGACTGTCCCCCTACTATATGGCGACAACGCCTGCGATAAACGGCTGGCTGGAACAACTGGTTGCTGGCGATGCGTGGCTGAATCGCTGTGATTTCCGCATCCTGCGCGAAGTCGCGGCGGTCGGCTATCACAACCGCTACTATGAGCAGGCGATCAAAGGCGACTCCGCCTATAAAAAGATGTTTGCAGCGCTGTGGCGGGATAATCCTGCGGCCAGCCTGCAGTCCGGCCAGCGTCTGATGACCATGGCCTCTTTCCTGCACGTCGATCACCATCAGCAGGCACTGCTGCCAGCGCTGATAGCGGATTCTGGTTTGCCCGCGAAGCAGTGGATAGAACGCTACCTGACCTGCTATCTCAGCCCGCTGCTGCACTGCTTCTATCAGCATGACCTGGTGTTTATGCCGCACGGTGAAAACCTCATCATGCTGCTGGAGAACAACGTGCCGGTCAGTGCATACATGAAGGATATCGGCGAAGAGATCGCCGTGATGAATCCGGATGCGGTGCTGCCGGAAGGCGTGCAGCGTCTGGCGGTCGATGTGCCGGAGAACCTGAAGCTGCTCTCGATCTTCACCGATGTGTTTGACTGCATTTTCCGCTTTATCAGCGCGATTCTGCATCAGTCAGGAACGCTGCCGGAGGAAGAGTTCTGGCAGGCGGTGGCGCAGTGCGTGAAGGATTACCAGCAGGCGCACCCGGAGCATGCCACTAAGTTCGCGCGCTATGACATGTTCGCGCCGGAGTTTACCCGCTCCTGTCTGAACCGCCTGCAGCTGGCGAATAACCAGCAGATGATAAACCTCGCCGATCCCGCTGAGAACCTCAAGTTCGCCGGAACGCTGAATAACCCGATCGCCCGCTGGCGATAAGCGTTACACCGTCACGCTGCAATTATGCGGTCACCCTGGTGGCCGCTTTTTTAATGGCTTTATCGTAGGTATCCGTAATGGTTTCTTTCGAACCGGTCGCGCAACTGACCCGACGACATCTGATCTTCCCGCTGTCGCTGGTGTTGTTTGAGTTCGCTACCTATATCGCTCACGACATGATCCAGCCCGGCATGCTGCTGGTGACTCAGGAATTTAAGGTCGGGCCGGAGTGGGTCTCTACTTCGCTCACCGCCTATCTGGCCGGTGGCATTATGCTGCAATGGCTGCTTGGCCCCCTCTCTGACCGCATCGGGCGGCGTCCGGTGCTACTTAGCGGCGTGGCCTTTTTTATGCTCTCGTGTGTGGCGACGCACTGGGTACAAAGCATTGAGCAGTTCGTCCTGCTGCGTTTTCTGCAGGGCGTCAGCCTATGTTTTATTGGCGCGGTAGGCTACGCGGCGGTGCAGGAGGCCTTTACGGAATCGCTCAGCATCAAAATGATGGCGCTGATGGCCAACGTCGCCCTGCTGGCTCCGCTGGCCGGTCCGCTGGCGGGCGCGGCTTTTCTTACCGTGGGTGAATGGCGCACCCTGTTCTGGCTGATTGGCGCTGTCGCGGCGCTGGCGCTGGCAGGTCTGTGGTATGCGATGCCCGAAACCGCAGGCGACCGGCAGAAACCGCTGTCGCTTCGATCGATTATCAACGGTTACGCGGCATTGCTGAAGGATCGTCAGGTGATGCGCGGCTCGCTGGCCATCGGGCTGGTCACCGTGCCCTGCATCGCCTGGGTCGCGTTGTCGCCGGTGATTTTAATTCATGATGCGGGACTCAGCCGCATCGGCTATGCGTTATTACAGCTGCCGGTCTTCGCCGCCATGATTGCGGGCAACCTGACGCTGGGACGCTTATCCAGCCGTCTGCCCATTGAACAGCCGTTACGGCTCGGTGCCTGGCCGGTGGTCTGCGGGCTGGCAATCGCAGTAACCGCTACCGTGCTAAATCCGCAAAGCTATCTGTGGCTGACTGCCGGAATTAGCCTCTACGGCTTCGGCGCCGGGCTGGTTAGCGCCGGACTCTATCGCATGACGCTTTTTTCCAGCAGCGCCGGAAAAGGCAGCGTGGCGGCGATGCTCGGCATGGTGAGTATTCTGATTATTGCGCTGGGCATTGAAGCAGCCAAAACCGCCTATTTTAGTTACGGCACCGGCGGCTTCAGTGTGGTGAACCTGATCTGCGGTCTGCTGTGGCTGGTTCTGGTCAGCGCTTTTCTGCGTGCAGGCCAGCGGAAATTGTGCACGGAATAATCGAATATATTTAGCAGTGCGATATAGTACTTGCCCGCACTGCTAACCATAAAGAATCCGATTACGGCATCATTAAAGCGTGATCGCCGCACCATACCCTTACAATTCCCATGGTTATAATCTTTCTGATTTGAGGATTCTTAAGAGTGCTTCCTGGTTTTTATAACAGGAATGCCACTTTTGTGACATCGGTGTCAGAAGCATTGTCTCGCTAAGCTGTTGAGCGGTAAGTATGACCAGAAAAATGACAAAACAACTATCGGCCTTCTGAACCGCCCATTTCAGATCTGGAATTTTTAACATCAATAAGGAGAAGTAATGCGACAGAGAGTCATTGTGTGCCCGGTCATTCAAAATGAGGGTAAATATTTGCTATGTAAAATGGCATCTGACAGGGGTGTTTTTCCTGGACAGTGGGCTTTGCCAGGCGGCGGAATGGAGCCAGGTGAAACAATCGAAGAAGCATTAAAGCGGGAAATCAGGGAAGAATTAGGCGAGGCGCTCAAGATAACAAATATCACACCCTGGACGTTTCGGGATGATGTCAGAATCAAAACCTATTCTGATGGAATGACTGAAGAAATTTATATGATCTATCTTATCTTTGATTGTCTGAGCGCAAACCGAACAATAACCTTCAATGAAGAGTTTCAGGAGATTATCTGGGTAGAACCTGAGGCTTTAAAAAACATTGATCTGAATGAAGCCACCCGGATTACGTTTAGCCAAAAAGGACTTATCTGAATATGCATTGCAGGAACTCCTTAAAAGTCTATCGATAACTTAAGTACGATTTTAGCTAAACGGGGCAGTGCTTATGCAACGGAAAACTTCAGCGTTTTCTGGCATGTCCAGTGTTTCAACACTGCCTCATCTTACACTCTATTCATGGGCTCCCTGCTCTGGCAATGGATGCCGATTTACACTTTGAACGTTTATCTTAGGTCATCCCATTCAGACTAATATCAACCACCCAATCCCGCATTTATTTTTTTCAGATAAGCTTTGACCAAATCGTTACTTTATCTGTGTGTTGCGTCATTCGATGATGATTCCGCCTGCTGAGGCAATTGATAACAAAGGAATTCACCATGAAGACGTTATTTCCCCTTAAACCACGCGCACAAACGCTGGTTTTTACTTTACTTGCCGGGACTCTGACCTTTAACGCGGTGGCTGCACCGGTCAAAGGCGGTACGCTGATTTATCTTGAACAGCAGGCACATACCAACCTCTATCCGCCTGCCGGCGGCTTTTACCCTAATGGCGGCATTCTCAATCAGATTACCGATAAATTAACCTGGCAGAATCCCGAAACGCTGCAGGTTGAACCCTGGATTGCGGAAAGCTGGACCACCAATGCCGACAAAACCGAATATACCTTTAAATTACGGCCTGGCGTGACTTTTTCCGATGGCACACCATTAGATGCGAACGCGGTGGCGAAAAACTTTGATACTTACGGGCTGGGAAATAAAGCGCTGCGCCTGCCGGTATCGGAAGTGATTAATAACTATGAACGCAGCGAGGTGATCGACCCGCTGACGGTGAAATTCTATTTTAAAAAGCCCTCACCCGGATTTTTGCAGGGCACCGCCACCATTGGCTCTGGCCTGGTCTCACTGAGTACCCTGGCGCGCAGTTTCGATCAGCTGGGCGATGCCCGTCACATCATCGGCTCCGGCCCGTTTGTGGTAAGTGATGAGAAGCTCGGTCGGGAAGTGGATCTGGTGGCACGTAAAGATTATCAGTGGGGACCGAAAAACATTCAGCAACAAGGTCCGGCCAATCTGGATGCGATAAAAGTGATCGTGACGCCAGAAGACAGCGTGCGCATCGGTGCACTGCTGGCGGGCCAGGCAGGCCTGATCCGTCAGGTGCAGGCCTACGATGAGAAGCAGGCTAAAGATCAGAACTTCACGGTTTATGCCGCGCCGACCCGTGGCGTAAACGACAGCCTCAGCTTCCGTCCGGATAATCCGCTGGTCAGCGATATCCGGGTGCGTCAGGCGCTGCTGCACGCCACCAATGCCAAACAGGTGGTTGAGACGCTCTTCTCGCCGAACTATCCACAGGCAACCTCGGTCGTGGCCACCACCGCCGCCGGCTACGTCAATCTGGCGGACAAACTCACTTTTGATCTGACAAAAGCGAAGGCATTGCTGGACCAGGCGGGCTGGCAACCGGGTGCCGATGGCATCCGTGAAAAAGCAGGCCAGCGACTGGCGCTAACCGTCTATGAATCACTGCCACAGCCTCAAAACAAAGAGGTGCTGCAATTGGTGGCACAGCAGTGGCGCCAGGCGGGCGTCGCCCTCAGCGTTAAAGCGGGCGATGCCGGCAGCAAAACGCTGGATAACCTCGACCCCCTAAAGACCCCGCTGAACGTCACCGAAGTCGGCCGCGCCGATCCCGACGTGATCAAAAGCAGCTTCTACCCGGCTAACCGCGACAACCTGCTGCAGAAAGGCGGCTCCAGCGACAAAGTGAAAAACTTCCGTGATGACAAGCTGAACCAGCTGCTGGTCGCCATCTCCGCTGAAGTTGACCCGGCAAAAAGATTACAGCTGACCGGTGACGTTCAGCGGTATCTGCTGGACCAGGCCTATGTGATTCCGATCTTCGAAGAGCCGCAGGTCTATGCCGGTGCGCCCTGGCTGAAAGGGGTCAGTTTTGAAGCGGTGGGCCGTCCGGCACTCTATGGCGCCTGGCTGGAAAAACAGTAACCGGAGGTGAGGATGCGTCATTATCTGCTGCAACGCGCTGGCCTGGGGGTATTGGTCCTGTGGGCCGCGTTTACCCTGTCGTTTGTGCTGCTGCAGGTGCTGCCAGGCGATGCGGTCCTGATCAAATTTCAGAATCCGGATCTCGGCCTGAGTCCGCAGCAGATTGCTGAGATGCGTCAGGCCTATGGCGCGGACAGCCCGCTGTGGCAGCAATATCTGCACACGCTGGCGGCAATGCTGCACGGCGACTTCGGCTATTCGGTGCAGGCGGGCGTACCGGTCAGTGAACTGCTGACCAGCAATCTGCCTGGCACGCTGCGACTGGCTCTGTGCGGCTTTTTGCTGGCGACACTGCTGGCATTCGTGCTGGCGACACTGTCGCGGCTGCCTGCCCTGCGCGGCCTGCGTAATCTGCTGCAGTCACTGCCCGCGCTGTTTATCTCAGTGCCGACCTTCTGGCTCGGCATAGCCCTGATTCAGCTCTTCTCATTCCAGCTGCGCTGGATCCCGGTAATCAATCCCTCACCGTGGCAGGGACTGATTCTGCCCATTATTACGGTCGCCGTTCCGATCTCAGCGCCGCTGGCTCAGATTCTGTTGCGCAGCATCGATGAGGTTTCAACCCGGCCTTTTGTGGCGGTGGCGCGCGCCAAAGGGGCCAGCGAGCACTCTGTGCTGTGGCGGCACATCCTGCGCAACGCCATGCTGCCGGTGCTCACCGTGGCGGGCCTGCTGCTGGGAGAACTGATTGCCGGTGCGCTGATCACCGAAACGGTGTTTGGCCTGGGCGGTCTCGGTCAGCTGACGCAGCAGGCGGTGAACAATCAGGATGTGGCGGTGTTGCAGGCGGTGGTGATGATCTCTGCGCTGGGTTTTGTGGTGATCAACCTGCTGGTGGATCTGCTGATGCCGCTGTTTGACCCGCGCTTACAGCTGTTACGAGGTGCAACATGAGTCTGGTTGATTACGCTGCTGCGCGGCAACCCGTGGCGGCAAAGATGCGCACTTTACAGTTCTCGCCGGGCCTGTGGCTCGCCGTTTCAGTCATGCTGCTGGCCGTACTGGCAGCCCTGTTCCCGGCCCTCTTTACCCAGGCCAGCCCGATTGAAGGAATTGCGGGTGCACAGCGACTCGCTCCGCAGGCCGGACACTGGCTCGGCACCGATCAGCTCGGCCGCGATCTTTTTGCCCGCATCGTTTACGGCGCGTCCCATTCACTCTCCGCCGCCGTCATGGCGGTGGCGATCGGACTGCTGGCAGGTACCGCGCTGGGTCTGGTGGCAGGGGCTATCGGTGGCAAAACTGAATCAATTGTGATGCGCGCAGTGGATGTCCTGCTGGCGATTCCGGCGCTGCTGCTCTCTCTGAGCGTGCTGATTTTACTCGGCTTCGGCACCCTGAATGCCGCATTAGCGGTGGGCATCGCCTCCATCGCCAGCTTCGCCCGACTGGCACGCGCCGAAGTGGTACGCATCCGTCACAGCGAGTATGTCGAAGCGGCTTACGGCAGTGGCGGCCGCTTTTTCAGCGTGCTGTGGCGTCACATTCTGCCCAATGCGCTGACGCCGGTGATCGCCTATGCCGCCCTGCAATTTGGTCAGGCGATTCTGGCGCTGTCGACTCTGAGCTTCCTCGGCTACGGCACCCCACCGCCGGTGCCGGAATGGGGTCTGTTAATCGCTGAAGGGCGTAATTATCTGGCTACCGCCTGGTGGCTGACCACTTTTCCTGGTGTGGTGGTAGTCGCTGTGGTGCTTGCAGCCAACCGTATCAGCCAGCAACTTTCAGGAGGACGCCGATGAGCGCTCAGCCGTTACTCGCGGTCAACAATCTGACGCTAAGCTATCGCAGCGGCAACCGTTGGCAGCCGGTGGTACATAACGTCAGCTTCGAGCTGCAGCCCGGTGAGATGGTGGCGCTGGTCGGGGAGTCCGGCTCCGGTAAAACCACCACCGCACAGGCGATAATGGGTCTGATGGCGGAAAATGGCCGTCGCGAAGGGGGAGAGATCCTGCTCAACGGCGTGGATATCAGTCAGTGGTCGCAAAAGCGTTTCGATACGCTGCGCGGGGCGCGCATCAGTCTGGTACCGCAGGATCCCGGTAATTCCCTGAACCCGGTGAAAACGGTCGGCGAACAGGTGGAAGAGATCCTGCGACTGCACCTGAAATTACCGTCAGCGCAGCGCCAGCAGCGGGTGATTGACCTGCTGAATCGCGTCGGACTTAGCCATCCGGAACAGCGGGTTAAGCAGTATCCGCATCAGCTGTCGGGCGGCATGAAGCAGCGGGTATTGATCGCCATTGCCCTCGCCTTGCAGCCGGAGATCATTATTGCGGATGAGCCGACCAGCGCGCTGGATGTCACCGTGCAAAAGCGCATTCTCGATCTGCTGGACAACCTGCGGCAGGAATCCCGCACCGCCGTGCTGTTTGTCACCCACGACCTGGCGCTGGCGGCGCAACGCGCAGATCGTATTATCGTGTTTCGTCACGGCGAGATTCAGGAATCGGGCCGCACTGAACAGGTTATCAGCGCGCCTGCTCATCCTTATACCCGTCAGTTACTGAATGATGCGGCACCGCAGCGACCCGCCAGAGTTAAATCTGCAACCGCCCGTTTTTCTGCCCCCGCCATCCGGGCAACCGGCGTGATGAAAAGCTTTTCGCTGGGCAAACAGCAGCGTTTGCAGGCGCTGAACCAGGTCAGCTTTCAGGTTGCGCGCGGCACTACGCATGCACTGGTAGGCGAATCCGGCTCAGGCAAAACCACGCTGGCGCGCATCGTTATGGGTTTTGAAACCGCAGACAGCGGCGAGGTGACGCTGGATGGCATCGTGGTCAACGGATTACGCGGCGAGGCGCTGCGTCAGCTGCGGCGGAAGATCCAGTTTGTCTATCAGAACCCATTTGCCTCGCTCGATCCGCGTCAGACGCTATATGCAATTATTGAAGAGCCACTGCGTAATTTTGAGCGACTGAGCCGCAGTCAGCGCCGTGAGCGCGTAGAAGGGATGACCACGCGGGTGGCGCTGCCGCTCTCTCTTCTGTCACGTCATCCTCACGAACTCTCGGGCGGTCAGCGGCAGCGTGTGGCGCTTGCCCGGGCACTGATCTGCAAGCCGGAGATTCTGGTACTGGATGAGGCGACCTCGGCGCTGGATGTCACGGTGCAGGCGCAAATCCTCGACCTGTTGCAGCAGCTCCAGGCCGAACTGGGTCTGACCTATCTGTTTATCACGCACGACCTGGCGACGGTGCGGCAGATTGCCGACAGCGTCACGGTGTTAAAAGCGGGCGAAGTCGCAGAGCAAGGTGACGTTGTCACTATTTTCAGTGCGCCACAGCATCCTTATACCCGGGAATTAATGGCTGCCATTCCTCCGCTTATTCCCTTAACCCACAAGGAGTCAGCATGAGCCGACGTCTCGGATTTTTTACCCGACTGCTGGATAAGGTGCCGGCGAAACAGCGCTATCAGCTGGCCACCGAACAGATTCAGCATGCCGAACGCTGCGGATTTGATAATGCGTGGATTGCTCAGCACCATTTTCATCAGGATGAGGGTGGTCTGCCGTCGCCGCTGCTCTTCCTGGCGCATGTCGCCGCGCAGACCCGCACCATCCGGCTCGGCACCGCCATCATCACCCTGCCAATGGAAAATGCGCTGCGGGTGGCTGAAGATGCCGCAGTACTGGATCTGCTGGCAGATGGGCGGCTGGAGATCGGGCTGGGCTCCGGTGGCACGCCGGATTCGTTTTTGCCGTTTGGTCTGACCTTTACCGAGCGCGGTGCCGCTTTTGCCGACCATCTGCATACGCTGCTCAGCGCCTGGCGCGGGGATTCACTGGGGCATCCTGATAATCATCTCTATCCCGCCGCGCCGCAACTTGCCGGACGGGTGTGGATCGCCACCTTCTCGGTTGAGGGCGCGATCCGTGCCGCTCAGGGCGGCCATGGCCTGATGCTGTCCCGCACCCAGCCGCGTCCGGCGGGCCAGCCTGAGCTGCCGCTGGATGCATTGCAGAATCCGCTGATCGATGCCTATCTTGCGGCACTTCCTGCGGGAACCACTCCGCGCATCCTCGCCTCCCGTACCGCATTCGTGGCCGATTCTGACCGCTATGCCCGTCAGGTAGCTGAACCGGGAATTCGTCAGCAGGCTGCGCAGTATCGTGGCGAATTACGCGGTGAACGCTTTGATGACCTGCTGGCGCAGTTTGATGCCCATGTTGGCGGCATCGATCAGGTGCAGCACTCGCTGGCGCAGGACAGCGCACTGGCGCGCGTCACCGACATCTCATTTCAGGTGCATTCGGTTGAGCCTTCGCATGCCGACACGCTGCGCTCGATTGAACTGATTGCCCAACATCTTGCGCCCGCGCTTCGTGCCGCTGGCGAACCTCACAGGAGAATTTCATGAATCAACCTGACGATTTGATTGCCACACTGGCAGATATCGATCCCGATTCCGAACTGGCCCATGCGCGCCAGACACGTCACGCCGCCACACAACATGCTCAGGGTAGCTACACCCTGTTGTTTAGCCAGGGTGATGAAGATTTTCCGCTGGCGGAGCGCCGTCTGCTGGCCGCACAGGTTGCCGGCTGGCATGCACAACCCGGCCTGCAGGCGCACTACCAGCCACAGGAGAGTCTGGCCGGGAGTGATCGGATCAACGCGGCACAGGCTTTTGCCCATCGCCTGACCTTTGAGCCGGTTACTGCTGCACCCGCGCATCTGGAGGCTTTGAAACAGGCGGGCTGGAGCCTGCGCGGCATTGTCACACTGGCACAGCTGGTGGCGTTTGTCAGTTTTCAGAGCCGGTTGCTGGCGGGTCTGCGCAGCTTACAGGGCGATGAGGCACCGCATGAGGTTGCCCCGGTAGTCGCCGGTCACTGGCACGAGGCCTTACATACCGCCAGCGGCAAAACTGCCCTGACCGCGTTTACGCAACAGGAACTCGGCTGGGAGCCCTGGCTGCCGGCAAAACCGCTGACGGAATTCAGCGAGGAAGAGCAGGCGACACTGGCAAAATTCGGTCACACCGACTCCGACTATTTTCGCCTGCTGGCGCGCAATCTGCCGTTGCTGGAACAGCGCACCCTGACCGATAAAGGCATTTTTTATACCGCAGGAGGGCTGCCACGCGCCGAGCGCGAACTGGCTGCCACCGTGGTGAGTAAGGTCAACGGCTGCATTTACTGCGCCTCAGTCCATGCGCGTAAAGCCAGCCAGCTCTCAAAGCAGGATGAAGCGGTACAGAAGCTGCTGAATGTTGCACCCGGCGCGGTGTTATCTCACGGACACGCCGCGCGCTGGCAGGCGATCATCGCATTCTCAGCAGCACTGTCGCTGACCCCTGCCCAGCCGACACAGTCGCAGCTCTCTGCACTGCGTGAACAGGGTCTGGATACGCTCGCCCTGCTCGATCTGATTCAATCAACCGCCTTTTTTGCCTGGGCTAATCGCCTGATGCTGACGCTGGGCGAACCTTTTCTGCCGGAACAACAGGGATAATCATGACTTTGCCTTTAACCGACCAACTGGTGCAGTGGCGTCGCGAACTGCATCAGCATCCGGAACTTTCGAATCATGAATTTGCCACCACGGAACGTATTACCCGCTGGCTGGAGCAGGCCGGGATCCGGCTGTTGCCGCTGGGGCTGAAAACCGGCGTCGTGGCAGAAATCGGTCATGGCGAACCCCTGATCGCCCTGCGCGCGGATATCGATGCGTTACCGATTGAAGAAACCACCGAACGCCCGTGGCGATCACAGCAGCCGGGCGTGATGCACGCCTGTGGTCACGACGTTCACAGCGCCGTGATGCTCGGCGTGGCGTTGCAGCTGAAACAGCAGGAAGACACGCTGCAAGGCCGGGTACGGATTCTGTTTCAGCCCGCTGAAGAGACCTTTAATGGCGCACGTCAGCTGATTGATGCCGGTGCGCTGGAAGGCGTTCAGGCGATATTCGGCCTGCACAACGCGCCCGACCTGCCGCTGGGCACGCTGCGTAGTCGGGCGGGTGCGTTTTATGCCAACGTAGACCGCTTTGTTATCCGCATTGAGGGCAAAGGCGCCCATGCCGCACGACCGCAGGAGGGTATCGATTCGATTGTGATTGCCAGCCATATCGTAACGGCTCTGCAGACCCTGCCGAGCCGGGTATTCAGCTCGCTGGAAACGGTGGTGCTGAGCGTGACGCGCTTTACCGCCGGAAATACCTGGAACGTGCTGCCACAAAGCGTTGAGCTGGAGGGCACCGTGCGCACCCACAACGGCGAAATTCGGGCGCAGATCCCGCACCGAATGCGATCCCTGATTCAGGGTATTGCCGCCGGGTTTGGTGCGACCGCCGAACTGGAGTGGACTGAAGGACCGCCGGCCCTGATTAACACGCCAGGCTGGGTGGATGTTGCTCTGGACGTTGCCCAACAGAGTGGCTATCTCGCGGAGCACGCTGAGTCGCCGCAGATGGGCGGAGAAGATTTTGCCTTCTATCTGCAGCAGGTTCCGGGGGCGTTTGTCAGCATCGGCAGTGCCAGCGAGTTTGGTCTGCATCACGCCGCCTTCGATCCTGATGAAGCGTTAATTGGCCCGGCGGTGGACTACTTCACGCAGCTGGTGCCACGCGCGTTGCAGATTGTGGCGGCGCAATGACGAAAAAAAGGAGTGCTGCTATGTCAGTTCAGGTTCCACAACCGATTCTTGATCATGCTGTGATTAACGTGGCCGACCAGCTCGACAGCGCCAGCGCGCGCTTCCGAAGGCTCGGCTTTCAGCTCACTGAACGGGGTCATCACTCGCTGGGATCGAGTAATCACCTGGCTATTTTTGGTGAGAACTACCTGGAACTGCTGGGCTATGAGACGGGCAAAGGGAGCCAGCGCGCCGATCTCTGGCAGTCGCCGCTGGGATTGAGCGGTCTGGTGTGGAAAAGCAGCGATGCAGAGAGTGAGTTTCAGCATCTGCAACGGCAGGATCTGGATGGCGATCCGCCAGCGGCTTTTCATCGACCGGTCACCCTGCCCGACGGTTCGGTGAGTGAAGCGCACTTTAGGACCGTACGGATTCGCCCTTCGCTGGTACCCAATGGCCGCAGCTTTTTTTGCCAGCATCTGACGCCCGAAGCGGTATGGCAGCCGGCATGGCAGCGTCACCCCAACGGCGTGCGTAATATCAGTGAGTTTGTGATTGTCGCTCAGGATCCGGCGCTTTCAGCGCAGGTCTATAGCCGCCTGTTTGGGGCCGCTAAGGTGCTCGCCTGTCCCGAAGGCGCCTTTGTCCTGCGCGCGGGTGCCGCCACGGTTCGTTTTGCTTCGGCAGACTATGCGCAGCAGCGATTTGGCCCGCTGCCGGAAGACTATGATGGCAGCGCCCGGATGGTCGCGCTGGGTTTTGAGACGGAAGATCTCGACCTGGTGAAACGCGCGCTGGTGAAGGGTGAAATTGCCTTTCAGGAGCAGCCCGAGGCGATTGTGGTGGAGTCGGCAGAAGGTTTTAACCTGGCACTGCGTTTTACCTGAGTACAGATTCAGGAGGGGATGAAAAACGCCTCAAGTGAGGCGTTTCTTCAGAGCACGGACCGATAAAATATAAAGACTTATCGAATCTTAATAGTCCATCGCAGCACGCTTAAATCAGAAAAACAGAGATGGCGACAGGCCAAACCGGGCGCATAATGCCCGGATATGCGACACAGTCAACTGACGTTCGCCGCTGAGGATTCGGCTAACCAGCGATTTTTTACCGATCTCATTTTCGAAGTCGCTCAGGCTAAGATTGTGTTGCTCAATAAGCACGCGCAGAATGCCGGGGCCTGTGCTGATTTCATTTTGACGTGCATTAAATTCGGCCAGCTCCGGATCTTTATCTTCATAGTGAGCAATGCGCGCGCAAAGCAGGTCAACCAGCGGATTATCCGGCTCATGTTCAATCAGATATTCGACCAGTTCCAGTGCTTCTTCATAATCCTCGCGCTGGCTGCTGCCAGCCAGCAGCGGTACCGCTTCAGCGAGCTTATTTGACAGCCTGATAGCTTCAGTATTCATTCGGTAACCTCCCGATATTTCGCGGACAACTGTTGATCGCTCTGCACATGCTGTGAAGCCTTTCAGCCGATCGTTTCAGCAGACAAAGGCCATAAAATTAAACTCTCCGATCTTAATATAAAAAAACGCCTCAACTGAGGCGTTTTTCACAGGCTTTACAACGACACAAATCAGAAAGTGTAGCTGGCGGTCACTGAGAAATTACGCGGTTCGCCGTAGACTACGGAGCTGGCCACGTTAGTGTCATACTCTTTGTCGAAGAGGTTATTGAGGTTGCCCTGCAGCGACAGATTTTTGTTCACCTGATAACGGGCGAAGAGATCAACCAGCGCATAGCTGCCCTGACGGGCACGCCAGGTGCCATTGCCTTCCGGGCCACCGACATCATTCCAGATATGTGTCTGCCAGTTCACGCCGCCACCCAGCGTCAGCTGCTGCAGCGTCGGCAGGCGGTAGCTGCTGAACAGGTTAAAGCTAGTCTGCGGCAGTTGCGGGTTAAAGGTGCTGCCATCGCGGTTTTCCGCAATGTAGCGCGTGCCGCCCAGGGTCATCTGCCAGTTGTCGGTTAATGCGCCGTTGACTTCAAACTCCACGCCACGACTCACCACGCCTTTACGGCCAATGTACGCGACATCACCTGACCCCTGAACCGTCTGAGTGGTTGCTTCACCGACATTATTCAGCTCGGTGCGGAACACCGAAATCGAGGTGGTGAAGCGACTATCCATCCAGTCAGATTTCAGGCCTGCCTCGTAGTTTTTGCCGATAACGGGCGACAGGAAAGCGCCGCTGGCATCGCGATAGTCCTGTGGCTGGAACACCGAGGTATAGCTGGCGTAAGCCGACCAGTTTTCAGCGAAGTCATAAATCAATCCGCCGTAAGGGGTGGTGTTATTTTCTTCCATTTCACCGCCTGGCGTTTCACGGTTCCAGTTAGTGTAACGAGCACCGATAATCAGGTGCAGCGGATCGGCGAGCGACAGACGGGTCGCCATATAAGTCGATTTCTGGCGAACCAGTTGGGTATCGCTTGCTGGCAGACGCGGCGTCCAGGCCGATTCCGGATACTGACCGTTAAACTCGTTGTAGTTGCCCAGCGACTCCGATGAGATATTCTCAAAGGTACTGAAGTACTTGTTATCCTGGCGGGTGTAATTGACGCCGACCATCAGCTCATGCTGACGACCCAGCAATTCATAAGGACCGCTGGCGAAGGCATCAACGGCATCCACTTTACGTTTACCGGTGTTGTAACCGGTCCCGCCTACCACCGGATAGTTGGCATACGAAGAGACGCCCGCCCCGGTGTTACGATCGAAATAGCCATCAAGATAGATCTGCTTACTGTCGAGGCGCATCTCGTTGTGCGCGCCGTTCAGCGTGATGTTCCAGCCGTTATCGAAGTCCTGTTTCAGGTTCACAAAGACTTTACGGTTCTCTTTATCGTTGTAGGCCCAGTCAGGTGCGGTGTTGTAGCCGCGTCGGGTATGTATCTGCGTGCCGTCTGTGTACCAGCGCGGCGCGCCACCCCACATGGTGGAATCCGTATTGACCTGGCTGAATTCATAGCCGACCGAAAGCGTGGCAGAGTCGGTCAGGTCAGCGTCAACCACGCCATAGATGAACTGTTTTTTGGCGCCATAGCGCTCTATGAAGCTGTTGTTATCCTGCCATCCCGCGATCAGCCGGCCACGAACATTGCCTGAGTCACTGAGCGGAGCCGAGAGATCGGCCACATAACGCTGCTTATTCCAGCTGCCGTAACTGGCGGAGACGGTGCCGCCGAACTCTTTGCTGTCGGCGTGTTTGCGCACCATATTGATGGCAGCTGATGGATTGCCCGGTCCGGTTAACAGACCGGTCGCTCCGCGCACCACTTCAACGCGCTCATAGAGCGCCATATCGGTCTGCGCATCACCCAGGTTCCAGCGAGCGGCAAAGGCAGTAGGGATACCATCGACCATGTAGTTGTCGATCATAAAGCCGCGCGCATAGTAGTTGGTGCGATCCATATCACCACTGATACCGCGAATACCGGTGGTATTTGCGAGCACATCATTCAGTGACTGGAGTTGCTGATCGGCCATACGCTGCTTACTGACAATGCTGACTGACTGCGGGACATCACGTACGGTGCCCAGCATTTTAGTGCCCGCACGGGTAACCGGTACGCTGTAATCAGTGGCGGGCGAAGCGGCTACGGCATCATCGGCTGACGCGCTGACCGTCATAGTCTGGTTATCGCTGGCAGCGGGTGCGCCGGTCTCTGCGGCATGAGCAGCGTTATGCGCCAGCGACGAGGCGACGATGACAGCCAGCAAGGAGAAGCGGAATGGACGTTGCAGAACAGAAGTGTCCGTCGCCCTGGGGTGTTGAAGATCGAAAGCGTTCATTAATTCCTCAATTATCTTTATGTTTTTATGCTGCCACTGTCACGACCATGCTTCCTGCGGACATCGCTGCCCTGCTTATGGTTTGAGGAACCAGAAACCTTTCCCTGAGCGCCTGCGCGCGGGTGTGATGAACTTCTAAAACAAATGAGAAATATACGCATTGCGATTATCATTGCAAGATTTTGTTAGCAAACAATACGAATTTTTTCAGGGAATTGTCTGCACGTGAAAGGCGGCTGCAAGGTGATAATGGCAGGGAGGCGTTTATGGGGTCAGCGCACCTGCTGACTTGTCAGAGAAACAGGGCTGCTGCATCACTTTTGATAAAGATAAAATCCTGTAATGGCCGTTCATTGAACTATAGTTGTCACTCCTGATGCCACAATATCCGTCTTAAATCTTTTATCACCTTATTTAACACCAGATATTGCAGGAATTCGTACGTGCGCAAAATTTCAATGCTTAAAGCGCTGATAACGACCACCGTTTTCAGTGTTTTTTCAGCCCACTCCGCCACACTTGTGGAGACCGTGAGTGCGGGCTGGGATAATTTCAGTGATAAAGTCGCCACAACCTGGCAGCAGCCTGAAGGTTACGACTTTTATCTGCCCGCGATTACCTGGCACAACCGTGCCACTTACGATCGTGAACACATCAATAAATATAATGAAAGACCCTGGGGCGCGGGCGGAGGTATCTCCCGCTACGATGAAAAAGGGAACTGGAACGGCATCTACTTAATGGCGTTTAAGGACTCCTTTAATAAATGGGAACCCTTTGGTGGCTATGGCTGGGTGGCAACCTGGCGTCCGCTGGCCGACCAGAATTTTCACTGGGGTGTGGGTTACACGGCGGGCTTTACCGCACGGCACAACTGGGATTATATTCCGGTGCCAGCGATACTGCCGCTGGCCTCTGTCGGCTATGGCGATCTCGATTTCCAGATGACCTATATTCCCGGCACCCATAACAACGGCAACGTCTATTTTGCCTGGCTGCGCTACCACTTCTGACAGTTGCCGATATAAGCGTTAGCGTGACATTGCCATGAGCGAGAGATCGTCCAGCGTGAGGGTTTCGCCATCATAGCGATGACGCAGCAGATGGTAGCTTTCGCATTCAATAATCTGCTCAACCGCGTCCGAAAAGATAGTCATGGCGCTGCGCATCTGGCTCAGATAGTCATGGGTGTCATAGACCCGATCGATTCCTTCCAGCGCATGGTTCATAATTTTTCGGGCGACGTCATTAGGCGTGTCGAGCGCTGAGAGTTTTGAACGCGCAGTCCTGCGCAGATCGCGCGGGGTAAACGCCTCAAGTCCCAGCCCACGGGGAGCGCGGATCATCCGGCGAAGTGCCTGATTCAACGCGCCTTTTGACAGCGGCTGTTGCGGATCGCGTGGCGCGGGCACCAGCCAGGGTGAGGCCGGATCGGCGGCGCGCAGCAGTGCTTCGATGCACTGACGCATCAGCGGTGAAATGGGCAGCACATGCTCCCGCTGCGATTTATTGCGCGTACCCTGCATCCACAATCCTAATTGCAGATCGAACTCCGCTTTCTGCGCCTGCACAATTTCATCCGGCCGCCGGGCGCTGACCAGGCATAAACGCAGCGCCCAGCGCGCCTGTTCCGAGAGTGCCCAGTTATCCAGCCCGTGCCAGAACACCCAGATTTCTGCATCGGTAAGTTGCCGACTGCGCGGCGGCGTAGCGCGACCCGCGACATCACGCTTTTTCATTGAAGCGATGGGTGAATGATCGAGATAGCCCTGCATCTCGGCCCAGGCAAGAAATTGTTTGGTCAGCGCGAACACCCGCCGCGCCTCCTCTTTTTTACCGTCGGCGATCAGAATGTTATAGAGCCGGTTAAGGCGTAAGCGGTTCAGCGTTTTGAGTGGCTGCGAACCGATGTTCGGCAGGACATGTTTCAGCAATGAGGAGATGGCGATCTCAGGACGACGCCGACTGATCAGCAGCGAGAGTTTTACCCAGACCTTCATCACCTGCTCCACCGTGCCTTCATCGCCAAAATTATCCAGCTCGCTAAGTGAAGCCTTTTTAACCTGCTCCAGCCAGAGCAATACATGGCGGCCTACGTGGGCTGAACGCGCAGGGATCTGTGTCAGATCTGGGGTCACATTTATACCTGTTAGACATGAAGAGCGGGCCATTCTATCCATTGTTTATCTATGACTCCAGACCTAATAAGTCTGGAGTCATAAAGACGCGTTCTGATGAAATCTGAGGAAGTTTTCGGGTGATGACCAACAAGTAAAACTAACGTCACTTATCCCTTCTGGTCACGGTCATGGCGAATAAATAGCCCATTGTTATGGAATGTAAAGGTGGCTTACCGCGATATACAATGATAACTATTATCATTATCATACGCATTTGCTTACATACCTTAATACTTCAGGGAGATTTTCTAAGTGAATGTAACCATGCGTGTCCATAAGCGCCCTGTTGCGCTACTGCTGGCCGGTTTATTGAGTACCTCTGCTAACGGCGCTAATCAGGAAGAGACAGAAAAGCTGGCTGATGATGAGACGATGCTGGTCACTGCTGAACAGGAGCTGAAACAGCAGCCTGGCGTTTCGGTGATCACCTCGCAGGACATTGAGAAAAACCCGCCGGTCAACGACCTTTCCGACATTATCCGTAAAATGCCAGGCGTTAACCTTACCGGCAACAGCGCCAACGGCGTACGCGGTAACAATCGTCAGATCGATATTCGCGGCATGGGGCCGGAAAATACGCTGATTCTGATTGATGGTGTGCCGACCACCTCGCGCAATTCGGTTCGTTATAGCTGGCGTGGCGAGCGCGATTCCCGCGGTGACTCAAACTGGGTACCACCAGAGATGGTTGAACGGATTGAAGTGATTCGTGGACCGGCGGCAGCGCGTTACGGTTCCGGCGCGGCTGGTGGCGTGGTTAATATCATTACCAAACGCCCGACCAATGACTGGAGCGGATCGCTGTCGCTCTACACTAACCAGCCGGAAGATGATAAAGAAGGCGCAACCCGCCGCGCTAACTTTAACCTGAGTGGTCCGCTGGCGGGCGATGCTCTGACCATGCGGCTCTATGGCAACATCAACAAAACCGACAGCGATGCTTTCGACATTAACCAGTCGCACAATGGCTCCGGCGCCGCCGGTCGCGAAGGCGTTCGCAATAAAGACATCAACAGTGTGCTGTCGTGGAAGATTACGCCATTACAGGTGCTGGATTTCAGTTACGGATACAGCCGTCAGGGCAACATTTACACCGGGGATACCCAGTACAGCAACGGTGCCGGTAATGCCTTGATCGAATCTCTCGATGGTTCGGAAACCAACCGTCTGTATCGTCAGACCTGGGGCCTTGCGCATAATGGCATCTGGGACTGGGGACAATCTAAGCTCACCTTTAACTATGAAAAAACCAATAACACCCGCCTGAATGAAGGCACGGCGGGTGCGGGTGAAGGCCGGATCAACAGCAACACGTTCTCAACCAGTCGCTTTGAAAGTTACCGGGCCGGAGGTGAAGTCAGCTTCCCGCTGGAACTGCTGCGTGAGCAGACCGTTACGCTGGGAGCCGAGTGGAACCGTGATGAGCTGAACGATCCAAATTCAATGAACGGCACCAGTGCGCCTGGCGTATCCATCGACGGTGTCAGTGGTGATGCGGGCAGCCGCAACAGTAAAAACAGCGCAACGCTGAGCTCACTCTATTTTGAAGATAATATTGCTGCGACCGATAGCACTGAAGTGATCCCCGGTCTGCGTTTTGATTATCACGACACCTTTGGTGCGAACTGGAGTCCGTCGCTCAATATTTCTCAGGCTCTGGGAGAAAGTTTTACCCTGAAAGCGGGTATCGCCCGTGCGTTTAAAGCCCCTAACCTTTATCAGTCCAGCGAAGGCTATTTACTGGCGACGCGGGGAAATGGCTGTCCGATCAACGTTACCCGTGGCAGTTGTTATCTGCTGGGTAATGAAAATCTCGATCCTGAAGTCAGCGTAAATAAAGAGCTGGGTATCGAGTTCAGTCAGGATGGCTATATTGCGGGTATCACCTGGTTCCGCAATGACTATAAAAACAAAATCGTCTCCGGGACGGAAGTATTGGGTTACGCCTCAAATGGCAACAATATCCTGCAATGGAGTAACGGCGGCAAAGCGGTAGTCGAAGGTCTGGAAGGCAATTTCACTATCCCGCTGGTCAGTGACGAGCTGGAGTGGCGGACTAACGCAACTTATATGATCGAGTCGAAGGATAAAAAGACCGGCAATCCGCTGTCGATTATTCCTGAATACACGATCAATACAATGCTGGACTGGCAGGTGACGCAGGATTTCTCCACTAATCTGAACTGGACGATGTATGGCCGTCAGAAACCACGCCAGTATGCGGAATCCCGCACAGAAAACAATTCAATGTCGAATCGCGAAGTTGGTGCTTATTCAGTATTTGGGGTCAATTTTAATTATGACATCACCAAAAATCTGCGTGCCAATGCCGGGATTAATAACCTGCTGGATAAACAGCTATATCGCGAGGCTGATGGCGCATCGACCTATAACGAACCGGGACGCGCTTATTATGCCGGGCTGACAATGTCCTTCTGATCTGCAGCAGCGCTTCCCGATGGAAGCGCTGTTTTTTCGTCTTCGTCGAAAAACCTCCTGTTTACACTCCCCCCGATTTATCTTCTCAGTGCTAATCTCTGGCTGCCGCTTAACGAGCCGGAAAGTATCTGGCTCACGGGTATGGCATTAAATACTTACATTCCCTCTGGAAAGCGTAACGACAGGTAACTAATGTCGTGATTCCTGTATCCCGGCCAGCGAAACACCCCAGAGTGCGGCTATGCTCTGTCGGGTTCAACCTGCAACTATAACTAACTATCAGGATATTAAGTGATGAAAAAATTATCAGTTATCGTTATTGCTACCGGACTGTTTTTGTCGGTGAATTTACAGGCTAATGCCCAGGGCTGTCTTAAGGGAGCCGCAGTAGGCGGCGTCGCAGGTCATGTTGCTCATCATGGTGTGGCCGGTGCCGCAGCGGGCTGCGCAGTCGGTCATCATATGGCGAAGAAAAAACAGAAAGAGGCTGAGCAAAATCAGCAGTCTCAAAAATAAGCTGAGGTTGTAGCACCGATGTAAATCAGCCGATTACCGGGCAATGATGATGTCCGGTGATCGCTGAGTGATGAGCATCCTGAGTCTGTTGACTCACAAAAGTACGGTGAATTAAGGGCAGCCGGTTATGCTAATTATATTTATTTGAATCAGATGTCTTTAAAGGTGCAATGATTTAGGTGAGTGACCAGAAATTTGAATAAGGCACGCCTATTTTTAATTCAGACAGTGGAAAACGTCTTTTGAAAAAACGTCCTTTATCGACCCAGCCGCATAATGCCATGCCATCTGAATATTCAATTACCACCATTATTCTTCTTCTTTTTCTTCGCCGAACAATGGTGCCCACTTCAATCATGCGGATGCCTTAACCGCACTATTGCCGGTTACGTCATGGGTGTCTGAAAGTATCGTTCTGACCATGAAGTCATTACTTTTTCTCAGATCTCCAATCTCTGGCTGGAGTTTTCCATATATCCGCATACCTTCCATCATCATGAAAATGCTTTGAGCCATGACTCGCGCATCTTCATCCTGGCGAAATACCCGCTGATCCTGGCCTCTTTTTAAGATATTCTCTAACTCGTTAATTAAACGGTTAAATTTAAAGGAAACTTTGCCTTTAACCTCTTCGTCTCCGGGTAAAAGCTCGCTGGCTGCCGCAATAGTAAAGCACCCTTTCTCTCCGGCAGGAGCAGATGATAACTGAGCCACAAATTCGAGCGTTTCTCGCAATGCAGCTTCTGGCGACAATTCTGCATTTCGTTTCACTGTCCTTGAAATGCCTTCATCCATGTATCGCTGCAAAGCAGCCAGGTAGATAGCGCGCTTATCGGGATAAAGTTTATAGATGCTGGCACTTGCCAGACCCGATGCTTTCATAAGATCAGCCATAGATGTTGCCTGATATCCCTTCTGCCAGAAGCATTCGAGTGCGGTGTTGAGGAACGCCTCTGGATCGAATTCTCTGGGTCTGCCTGCTGATGCTTTCATAAGGTTCTCCTGTGCTGACGATTTATTGTAGATCGATCAATCTACAATTAAAAGGCTTTATCTAAACCTTGTGTTAAAAGTCATGCTTTTTGCCTGGTAAAATTTAATGCTGAGTCAGTGGACAGGCACAGGTGAGTCATTGGCCGCCTTCTGGCGGCGGCAGGCAAATACTTATAATGGGATTACAGTCTGGACCTGATGCTGAAAAACGTAGGGATCTGATAGCAACTCATATTGTTCATCATCCGGATAGGTAACGGCAATCTGATACTGGTCGCCTGCAAAGGCTTTGATGGCTTCTAAATCTTCCCAGTACGTCGCAAGGAAGAAATGCTCCCATTCGCCCTGCGTTTCTCTGCGTACATAGGCTCCCAGATTCCCTGGCGTCGCTTCTGAATGTTCAACACCAGTCTCCTGCAAGTGAGTTGCAAAGCCTTCAGCGTGCCTGGCCGGTACGCATCCGTGCCATGTTCTTACAATCATGTTGCTATCCTCATGTTGTTGAAGAGTTTAACCATAACATGACAATGCAGGAACAACGATTCGTTCTCTGGGAGTGTAAGAAGGAATATTAATAAATTACTTATCGGCTAGTTGACCATAAACAGAGCGTCGGGCATACAAACAATCGCCCATTTTGACCATCATAAAGCTCATGCTTTTTGTCTTAAGAAAGACCGACGTGATAACCTTCGAACATACGATAATTTCGCCTGACGTTTGGTTTACCATGAGAACTAACCGGTTCAGGGAACTGCCGCTTATCAGCGCCAAATACTTAAGACTCAGGGAGAGAGCTGCCAATGAATACCTATTCAACCCGCCGTTTCGCGCTGTTAATTACCGGAGTGCTTGGCTGCTTATTTACTTTTTTTGTGTGGCGCAATGAAATTGACCGTAATACCTTTCTGACTCAACCTGTGCTCGACGCATTATGGTGTGCCGTCCTGCCGCTGGGACTGGCTCTTTTTTTTATTATTAAAAAATGGGGTAAAGGTGAGGCTGTCAACGGCATAATGAATAACATCAAACTTTTCGCAGGGTCCGTTCTGCTGATGGCCTTTTTTAGCTATATGCTGCTGACCACGGTTATCTGGCTTCTTCCGGGCACCCTCAGCAAGTATACCGCTTATAGCGAGTTTTCGGGCGGCGGGCGTCACGACTGTTCGGGTGTTGAGGTTAACGACCCGGACCTGCAAAGACGGATAAAGGTCTGTGAACCCGTGGGCAATTATTTTGCCGGCGGAACGGTTCACGTGACTAAACGAAGCAATGCGGCAGGCATGAGCATTGTTAACGCTAAAATCAAAGAGTAAACGTCATTACGCAGCTCGGGGCCTGAGTACCTTCAGGCCCACACATAAACAGCATGATTTCTTTATACAACAGCCGTCATTCTTTTGTTAAAACTCAGAACTCGATATCTTCCAGGCTGAAGATTTCAGTCTGATCATTGTAGGAAAAAATTATGCCAGAATCACAATCACCATCGTGAGCAATACCCAGCCTATGGCGTGAATATCTTTATGCATGATAGCCTGAGCCAGATAGCCGCCTACGCCGGGCAGCGTATAAGCGTTATTGCCCACGGTGATCGCTTCGGAGGCCACGAAAAAGAACCAGCCACCAGACATTGACATCATCATGTTCCAGATCAGCCCCGGAACGGCAAAAGGCACCTCCAGTTTCCAGAAACATTGCCATGCTGTCAGATGGAAACTGCGAGAAACCTCCACCAAATCCGCAGATACGGTGCGTAACGATTGATAGAAGCTAAAGGTCATGTTCCATGCCTGGCTGGTGAACAATGCGAAGATCGCCGCCAGCTCTATGCCCAGTACCTGTCCAGGAAACAGCGCAATAAAGAACGTCACGGTAAAAGAGATTTAGCCTAGCACCGGAACGGATTGCAGAATATCGAGTGTGTATGAGTAAATCCCTCAAACTTTTTTTTATACCCGCGCCATGAATTTATAAAAATTATAGGCTGATGTCAGCTGATGTATCTTTATTGCAACGGCTGAATACTGTGATGACTGAATCAATTCACTTAAACCAGGGATACTCGTTTGTGTTAAAACAATGTTTCAAGGCAACCAGGCCTGAAACATGACGGAGCAGAAATGAGAACGCAGAAGCGATGTATGGGATATGTGGCCATCGTGGTTGATGACTATGATCGGGCAATTGAGTATTACACCGAAAAGCTGGGTTTTACCCTTGTTGAGGATACACCGCAGCCAGGTAAACGCTGGGTTGTAGTTACACCTGACCCTGAAAGCGACTGCAATCTTCTTCTGGCTCGCGCTTCAGATGACAGACAGGAAGGTTTTATTGGCAATCAGTGCGGCGGAAGAGTATTCCTTTTTCTGCAGACGGATGACTTCTGGCGAGACTACAAAGCCATGAAATCGAAAGGCGTTACATTCTCCCAGGAGCCTCATGAAGAGGAGTACGGAACCGTGGTGGTATTTGAAGATCTGTACGGCAACCGCTGGGACCTTTATCAGAACAGGCAGAATTAAAAACCAAAGCCAGTTGTGTATCAGGCATCCAGATGAACAATCAAAGCACGAACCCTGCCGGGATATTTCAGATTCAGCGGGGAGTTTTTTGCAGCATCCCCTGAGCACTCTGCTATCAGTTAAGCGCTCGCGAGCAACAGAGCGCCGTCTGATAGCAGACTTACTTTACTGACAAGTTATAAGCTTCAGATCCGCCAATCAGTTTCGCTAATCCAGCGATCTATCCGATATTTTTAGCTGCGCCCTGGCATTATAAAAACGACGATAGGATAAATAGACAGCAATGATCGTTGACAGACTGGCAGTCCCTATCAGCATAAACGTGACCATAATCTGATACTTAATCGCCTTGAGCGGATCTATTCCGGCGAAAATCAGTCCGGACATCATCCCTGGCAGGCTGACCAGTCCGACGGTTTTGGCAGCGTCCACCGTCGGCATCATGGCTGTACGAATGCTGTCGGCAATGATGCGGCCCGATGCCAGCTTCACCGATGCGCCAAGGCTCAGCATCTCCATAATTTTCTGCTGGTTGTCGCTGAAGCGCTGGTTCAGGTTGCTGTAACAGAGCCCTACTGCGACCATGGCATTACCGGCGATCATGCCCGTGATGGGGATGACCTGCATCGGAACAAACGCTATCGCCCCGCTCAGCACCAGAATCGTCAGCGTGATAACGGTGCCACTAAAAATAGCAACAAACGATATCGTAAAAGCGTTATCAATATTTCGACCGCGTTTACGGGCGTTGATCGCGGCATTAACGCAGATAAACAGCACCATCAGTACCGTCAGCCAGCTGTTATTAACATCGAAGATCGACTTCAATACAAAGCCGACAATGACCAGCTGAATTATCGCCCGGAATACACTCCAGAGAATATCTTTGCTCATGCCGAGCTTTTCTTTCTGGCTGATAAGCAGCGCTATAGCCACCAGCGTCAGTGACAGCAATAGAGAGGTGTCACTGATATTATGCTGATTCACGCTTATTCTCCTTTTCTGGCGGCTCAAGCCGAAGCACCTGCTCAGCCTGCTGGATATCGTTAACGTCATGGCTAATCCGCACCACGGCTACCTTTTCTTCAGCTGAGATCCGGTTAATCAGTGAAAGTACTGATAGTCTGTTCTCTTCATCAAGTGCGCTGGTGACTTCATCCAGTAACAGTACCTCAGGCATAAACTGCAGATTGCGCAGTAGTCCGACACGCTGCTTTTCTCCGCCTGATAGTTGTTCAACAGGTTTATTCAGCATATCCGGAGAGAGATTTACGCTTTCCAGCGCAGCAACAAGTTTGTCCCGCTGAGGTTTCTGACGTCGAATCTGCCATGGCAGCGCCAGGTTGTCATATACCGTCTGACCAAACAGTTGCGGCGTCTGAAAACAGTACGAGACCTGCTGGCGATAGGCCTCTGCTCTCAGCGTGGTGATATCACTGTTCCTGAAGAAAAGTTGCCCGGAGGTGGGGGTAATCAGCGAAGCAAGGATTTTGAGGAAGGTACTTTTTCCGCTTCCGGATGGGCCGGTCAGCAAGACGCAATCACCCTGATATAACTGCAGGGAGACCGGTTTCAGTAGCTGACGATCCCCGACTGAAAAAGCGACGTCCTGCACATCCAGCAGGAGTGAAACTCTGTCCATATTTACGCCTCAGGACCTGACAAATTGAGTGTTGTCAGTATCAAAAAAAGCAGGAGTTACCCTTCACAGTCAGATTACCGGTACTGCATGTTGCAGCGCGATCGCACTGCTGTCGTGGGCGCGGCAAATATACATCAGACTATGAAATATAAGGCATTTAATTGCGGCTATGCATCTTCTGAGTAAAAAATCAGTGTGTGGAGGTGTCCGCCAGCCAAAACTCAATATGATCCTGCGCGAGGAACGTGGCAGGCATCGGGTTTAAATCAGAGTGGCAGACACGCTGCCACCCGACAATTATTTGTTTTTCCAGCTGGTAGAGACCGGGTTGGTTACGGTGTTTTTTTCCTGAGTATAGGTGCCGTTCTGCTGCGCAATGGCTTCACCGGTATCCACAATGGCATTCTGAATAAAGACGTTCTGCTCGTCACCCCTGATAAAAGTTAACTGATGAAAAGCCGTTTTATTGCCCCAGTCAGCAGAAGGCAGAGAGATAAAACGCACCGTGAAAGTTTCATCATCAAACTTGCCCTGCATGACGTAAACACCGTAGTGGTTTTCGCCCTGAGAAATGATTTTATAGGTACCGTTGTCGTAATAATAAATCTCCGCATCCGGAAACGGCTTTTTGTCATACATTTTTCGGTAGTGCAGCACCTGTTTGATGGTGGGCTGGCCGAAGCTGACGGTGAGGTTGTTACCCTCTGCCGACGTCGTCAGACCTTCAGCGTGAACACTGCTCATCAGCATTAACAGACTTGTAGCGGCCATTGCGGTTGCTTTCACTCTCTTTCTCCTCAGCGGATTATGGGGACAACAAGCGTATGAGACCCCAGAACTTACACGGTGGTGAGTATCTGTTGAAGAGGCAGATAACATATTATTACACAATGTTATAATCACGCCCTGCAACCTGGCGACTTGAGCCGTAGTTGACCGGGTTGCCCGATATCGAAAGCGCTCGGATGCAGAAGGAAGCGGTTATCGCATTGAAAATAAAAAATAAACGCCAGGCTGACGTTTAAAGTTCGCCAGTGACGCTTAATGCCGCAACGCGGTGGAAAGCTGTTTAACTGCTTAAACGAATATCGGTCTGCTGCCGGCCGCTATAACAAAACGGCGCAGACCGATCTTTCGCTGGCAAATTCGGGCTGAATCCTGCTCTTTTACAGAAAGTCAGGCACTAAAAGAGACAGCCAAGGGTAAGGGGACTGTTTATTTCAACGATTCCGGCAGCGTTACGATCCATAACTCGCTGTCCGACTCCGGTTTCTTCAGCGGCTTCACGCCGATCGTCGTTGCAACCGGCTTACCCTCTACAGTAAGTTCCCCCTTTTCGTTCAGCCGATAATCCTTGCGCTTCTTACCTTCCACCGGATTTTGCATGACCGTTTTCACGCCGAAGTCATTGTCATTGGCGACCGCCAGCGTTTTACTGTCGATCAGCGCCAGTCCTTCGGCCTTCTCCTGCTGCCAGCCGAGTTGACGTAAATCGACCACCAGCGTTTTAGCTGCGAGCTTAATGCCTCGCTGCGCCAGCGCTTTCTCGTCGTCCGACTCCGGATACTTACCAGGTTTGTCAAATGCGGCAAGATCGGTAGCCGCACTGAGGTCCACCTTATAGATGAGGTTGCGCATCGCGTCGTTTTTATCGCTGCCTTGTTCAATCAAGAGAATATGCTGATTATCGAGCGCCACGATATCGCCAATTTTGGCGTCGCTATTTTTACTATAAGCCTGGCTGTCGATAGGGTATCCATACATCGCGGTTTTCCCGGTCGCCGGATCGAAGCTCACCAGCCGGGTAAAGCGCGCCTGCTTTTTACTTTTACCGTTGATATCCAGCGTACTCTGCACCGCGGCGATGATGCGCCCGTCCGGCATACGGGTAAGCCCTTCAAAACCACGATTAGGCTGACGCCACTTAAGAATATTAGGCAGTCCGCCCGCAATGGATTTTTCCCCTTCAATAGCCTGCGGCCCGTGAATCGCCAGAATCTTGCCGCGTTGATCAACGTTAATCAGAAACGGGCCATATTCGTCGCACAACCAGTACCCGCCCTTCCCGTCCGGCGTAATGCCTTCCGTATCCAGACCACGGTTATCGCCCTTCAGCACTTTCAGTGTGTCGCTTAACGCGACTTCATTGGTTGAGCCGATGACACCATCCTGTAGCGGCAATCCGTTGATATTGCCCTTGTCGTCATGCAGCGGTCTGGCATCCGTGGCTTCTGCTTTGCCGTTCTGCACCTGAATATTCATCAGCAGCGGAGCGAAGTCTGGCGTGACGAAAATCTTTGACTCATGTTTGCCCACATCGGGTGAGTCGGCATTCGGCCCACGATCGGTGACGGTCGCGAAGGTGAGCGCATCCCCCTGCTTACCGGTAAACAGCAAACCGGAGCCGATTCCCACCGGCAAACCATCCGGAAACGCACTGGCGAACGCGCCGCTGTAGCTCACGCGCGTACCTTCCGGAAAACTGACGATATAGTGCTCAGCCTGAGGTTGCGCCGCAAGACCAGAAAACGAGAGCGCACAACTGATAACCAAAGAAATCGTTTTTATTTTCATAATATTAAATCCATGAGAGAAAGCTGACAGCGTAAAGAACATAAATGACAGGGAAATGATATTTGCGGTAAAAACGGACAGCTAACAGGTTGATTTTGCCACCGTTAAGGCGCCGGCTGGTGAGGTGGTGAACGTATAGTGAACGTTGCCTTGTGCGCAACGCTGCCTGCTCAGTGCCAGGAGCTGACATTGGCAGAAAAATGATTGTTATTCATCACCATATTGCTATCGTTATGCACTTCCGGATGTGAACCACAGTTGAGAAAGCTTGCGGGCTACTCACTTTTCAAAAAAAGGATTTGATATGTTTATGCGCCGTGCTTCTCTGTTTTTAATGTCAATGATGGCTATATCCCAGGCCCATGCTGCTAACCTGCGGGCTGCCGATGTAATCACCTTTGATGTTGCCGGGGTAAAAACCGGTATGGATTATGATGAGGCCGTAAAAGCCATGACTGAGCACTTTCATGTGCCAGCATCATCGTTAGACGTTGATAAATACCCGGCTCTAAATGTGGTAACAGGAGATAAGCAGCCACAGTATATTGCTTACGAAAAAAACGGCGTCAAACTGCTTGTACATTTTGAAGGCCGTGTTCCTGCAGATCCGAAACATGCGCTGGCTGTGTCTCAGATTTCTTACGAGCTCCCATACTCCACTGAGAATAAAAATGCCATGGCCAAAGCCGCCGTTGAAAAATATGGTGTCCAGTCAAATGCACCTTATACACCAATGGTTTGGTGTAAAGCGCCCGGAAAAATGGCAACCATGGCATGCGGCCCGGATCCTGAGCAGCCGGTACTGAAATTATCAGGCACATCCCTGGAGATGAATGACCCATCGTGGACAAATGCCCGTATTAAACTGATGGACAGTAAACAAACCCGCACACCTGGTTTCTAAAGTGACTGATGCCGCCAGATGATCTTCTGGCGGCTAAGTGCCAGACGCTGATCATGGTTTTATGACAAAGGCTGAAGAGCAGCAGGTGATATTCAGGCGAGATGATTATCAAACGTGATGCGGGACAGATCTGCACAAAGCCAGCTCAGATAAGCTTTCAGTCCTTATTGAAAATTTTTATACACACAGAGCCTCAGCCACCAGCAGGCTGGCATTTTCTAATGACTTTAATCTGACTTAACGTCTCCCTTCCGCCCATAACAAACCTCTATCAGACACATGATTTCTTAAAGCCCAGGCTGATAAAAGATGACAAGGCCATACTCTCTGCTCTGAGGTGGTGAGTAACTCCCAGAGCCAGTTTGCATACGGAAATGTGTACTCGCTCCGGGAGAATTTTCATAGGTTGAAACTGCGAACTGAATTGATGTTCTGGTTAGAGTAAATCAGAGACAGGCCGTCGTATCTCTTCACCAGAACATCCCTGTATTTACCTGTGGTAAGTGTTCATCAATGTGTGATGTTTATTATTCAGGCGATTTTTCTATGCCGCTAGCAGAATTACTTATTCGCATCTGAAGACGAGAAATGTGCCCGGTGATATCTGCCGTTCTTTCTGCTAATCCCCGGATAGCACTGGCGATGACAGAAAACCCACGGCCATGTACACCTGCTCTCGCGGCTTCGATACTGGCGTTCAGTGAAATGAGTTTGATCTGCGCAGCAATAATCCCGTTTTCAGAGACGAGTTCGGCAATTTCTTTTGCGGTTTCGGCGGTCTGAATGTTTCGCCTGACTTCGCTTTCCTCATGTCGCCCACGGTCTTTACGGCCCTGAATATCAATAAGCGCGCCGACGGCACGCAAAGGGGTACCATCAGGTGCACGTTTAGTCTGCCCGCGGGCCTGAAACCACCGGTATTCACCACTTCGCAGTTTAAGACGATATTCAATATCAAAACCGGTTTTACCACTGAAGTCCATCAGGTGGCTGACGAAAGCATCGAGCGCATTCTGTTTGTCATCCGGGTGAAGGCGTGATGCCCAACTGTCCATCACATCAGGGAACTCTTCAATGGTTTCAAAACCCAGCAGCTTCCTGAACTGCGGTGACCACCAGAATACGTTGTCGGGATTCAGGGGATTTCCGCCAATAATATCCAGATCCCAGAGGCCGTCATTAAGCATTTCGCGCGACAGGTCAAAACGGGTGGAGACAATATCAAACTTGCGGGACTGTGACGTTTCTTCTTCTGTATTCTCTATAACGGCAACCAGGCGCGGCGGCGTAAATTCACGACTGTATGATGCACGAATGCAAAACCACTGAAAGGTATTTGCGCCAGTTTTTATCAGGCAGCGTAACAGCTTTTCATCACCGCTATGTTTGAGTGTATGACTTATCAAACCTTTGAACGCTTCCCGGAAATCCGCATGGATCATCTGGATCAGCGAAGAGAGCCCGACCTCCTTCTGCAGAGGCAATCCCATAAGCTGGCGTGCTTCAGGTGAAACAAATGCAGGCGCGTCACTTTTAAGAGCGGTCGTCTCAACATACCAGTAGCCTTTCTGGCTGAGGTTCATAATACATTTCAGCAGCGTGGCATCACTATGATCCACATCCAGCGTTTCATCGATAAATTTCTCAGCGATATCCATCGTTGTCGGCTCTTTGGCGGACTGTTTCCGGAATAAATTCAGCATTATTTCTCCTGGTGAGCATATACAGGCATAAAAATATGCCTGAAAGGGTTATCGGCAGAACTTTCTGGATATTCAGTTAAAGGTCGCTGGTTTGAATTAATACTGTAACAAGATGCTATAGATAGCTCGCCAGCTATAGCTACCGGAACAGAGATGATGGATGAGCCTCACCGCCAGCGTGCTAAATGTATTTTTTTGAAATCATGTGGCACAAAATTATCTTTGGTCTATGATATCTGAAAAATTTCAGGCCTTATAATCCCGACGCTCCGATCCCCCATGAAGATTCACAGTGAATTGTTATGCTGAGTTTTGACATACGGTTGTGAGTTTATATTTTCCGGCTATCGCAGGTATTAAATGAGTGGCTTAGCTTTGAGCTGCCACCTCTGCCTGCAGACAAAAGTCCGGACATGACTTATTGATATCCATAAGTATAATTCGTCAACGCATAAGAGAGCCTGGCTGCTGATCATGTTAAATGCATTAACAGGGTTTAATATTTAACTTAAGCGATATTTTTATGAGATTGGTTTCACTTTGTTTCTGGCTTACCATACCAGATACCATCAGCCTCATGCAGACCCGTGAGTTAAATAAGTATGGCATTTTATGTTCATGAACTTTCCCCGCTCACTGACATCATAGCTATGTGTATCGCACTTAATAACCATAGACAATTTAAGGCCTCCGGAAAAACGACGTTTGCAAAAGATTAATTTCCCGCCGCAAACAAAACAGGGTTTTAAAAAAGGGTTTCTATTCCGTTCCCGCTCAGGTCATCAATGCCTTACAGAAATACGTTTCAGGATATTTAAATGAATGAAAAATTGAAAGATGCTGATGCTCGTGCAACTTATCAGCAGCTAATTAAATCGGGCGAGTTTAAACCTTTTTTTCAGCCGATAGTCTCACTTGAGGATCAGCGCGTAGTAGGTTTTGAATTGCTGGCACGGCGTATTTTGCCCGAAGGGCTTATCGTATCTCCGGCTGAGTTCATTCCGGCTATGGAACATCATGGGTTACTCAATGAGCTGATGACAAGTCTGGCCGCTCAGGGATTCATGACAGCGAGCACCTGGCCAGAACACCAGTTTCTGTCTTTAAACGTATCTCCTTCACAACTGAACGGTAAGCACCTTCCCGAAATTTTAAGAAAACTGGCTGAACGTTATCAGTTCAGCCTTTCGCGGCTCAGGATAGAAATCACCGAGACAGCATTGATCGATGATATTGAGACGGCTCATGCAGAACTCGAAGCATTGTCTGAAATGGGTTGTATGATTGCTATGGATGACTTTGGCACCGGCTGTTCAAGCCTTGCCTGGCTTATCCAGCTTCCCGCCAGCACGATTAAGATTGATGGCAGTTTTATTCGTTCAATGCTTCAGAAAAAGGATAGTCGGAAAATTATCTCCAGCGTAGTCGGTTTGGGCCGCAGCCTGGATATGGACGTCATTGCTGAGGGTGTTGAAACAGAGGAACAAGCTGAGATGTTGCGGGGTATCGGCTGCGCTTATGTACAAGGCTACTTATTCAGCAGGCCGATCCCGGCTGAAGAAACACATAATTTTCTCACCGCTGGCTCTGGCCGCAAATTTCATAGTCGTGTGGCACGAATGTCTCTTGAGCAGCGCGCGCATCAGATTTCATCGATGTTTGCTGCGCCTGACACCTCTATCTGTTTTCTCAGCCCTGAACTGATGATTGTTGACGCAAGTGATACCTTTGCAGCGCGGGTTGGCTGGCCAATGCAGGACATTACCCATCGCCATATTTTTGAAGTGATACCGTCTCAAGCTGAGAAGCTGCTTTGGTTGCAGGATTTCAGGACAAAAGGTCTTCCTTACCCTCCGTTTGAGGTAAAGCTGCCCGGCGGTAGCACCGATTTGGTTATGATTACGCGGGTGGAGGATGAGGCAAAAGATTTACTGGGGTTTTGTGTGTTTGGCTTTAACATTGACCGTCAGAACAACCTTGTTCAGCCTTAGTGTCAGTTCACAACATCATCTGATATTTCCCCACCGCCAGCTTAATTTTACCGAGGCAGGCTTCAGTTTCAGGTTGTTAGCTGAAGATGAGGAAAATGTCCGCTTAGTGCCAGAAGCGGACATTACGCATATAGATTTTGAGTTATGTATCAGGTAAAGCCAGACAGATAAAACTGCTGTTATTTTAAGGAAAATACAAAATTTAGTCAGTTAGAGTAAAGTGGCGCGCGAGTTTGTCGAAGTGAGATTTGAATTCTGAATATAATGACCTGGTGGCCGGATTTAGCTGACTACGGTGTGGGCAGATAAAGCTCAGAGGATTACTTTCTCCTTTAAAATGCGGAAGAACCGGAACGAGGGCTTTTCGATCAATGTCTGCATGAACGTCCAGCCAGGACTTGTACCCAATCCCCACTCCCTCAAGAGCAAGCCTGCGTGTGGTTTCGGAGTCATTACAGACAAAACGGCTTTTTACTGATATGGAATGTTTTTTATCCTTATCATAAAAAGACCATGTCCCATAAGGATGACCATTCAGGGTAAACAGAATGCAGTCCCTGCTGGGGACCTCCTCGAGCGAATGCGGTTCTCCATGACGTTCAAGATAATCGGGGGATGCGACCAGGATACGTCTGTTGTAATCAGCCAGTGGCAAGGCGACATAACTCTTGTCCGGAAGAATACCGTAGCGCACAGC
Source organism: Pantoea sp. XAF26B01_ASV70 (assembly GCF_054512635.1). Lineage (NCBI taxonomy): Bacteria > Pseudomonadati > Pseudomonadota > Gammaproteobacteria > Enterobacterales > Erwiniaceae > Pantoea > Pantoea sp. XAF26B01_ASV70. The sequence continues at coordinate 141,858 of NZ_JBTNCJ010000002.1, read as the reverse complement.
AACATCTACAGGGTCCCGGTGTATATCACTCACAGCGTCGGTGAATATAAGCTGTACAGAAATACCGGTATGCTTTTTACAAAACGATGAAATTATCGGTAGAAGTGTACTTCTGCCGATATCGGACGGCATCGAAATCTTTATTAGCCCCTTCAGCACACCTGAATGACTATCAAGGCTTTCTCTACCCGCCTTAATCACCTCAAGCATTTCATTGGCATAGGGAAGATACGTGTTTCCTTCCTTTGTTAATCTTATCGTTCGGGTAGTGCGCACAAAAAGGCTGACGCCGAGCTCTTTTTCCAGTCTCGATATAGCCGCACTGACCTGTGCAGGTAGTAAACCGGCCTCTCTGGCTACACTGGAGAAGCTTTCCAGTTGCGTGGCTCGCACAAACATTCTGACATCCTCAATCCTTAACATTGCGCATACCTTCTTCAACCTTTAACCACGTATAACGAAAAACCACGAGCGGATTTACACTCCTGGAGTGTAAATCTTACTCTATTAAGTCTCTTTTTGTGTAGGAAAGGTTCATTTAAGATTTGCCTGTCAGATAAGCAATCAATACAACTAAATACCCGGAAAGGCGATATGAAAGCAATTGTATATAAAGATAATCAATTACCTATCAGTAACACTGACTCACTTTACGAAACCATTCTTCCAAAACCCGAGCCGGGCAGGTCTGATCTTCTTGTCAGAATTCAGGCAATCGCTGTAAACCCTGTAGATACGAAAGTTCGCCGTAACGTCTCCGTGACAGAACCGCGGGTCCTTGGCTGGGATGCTGCTGGTATCGTGGAGGCTGTTGGTGAAGATGTGACCATGTTCAAACCGGGTGACGAAGTTTACTATGCGGGTTCCATCCTGCGAGCCGGATCATATGCTGAGTAAGGGCTGGTTGATGAAAAGATTGCTGGCCCTAAAGCTGCCTCTCTTTCAATGGCCGCTGCGGCAGCGTTACCCCTGACCTCACTCACAGCCTGGGAATTGCTGTTTGATCGCCTTGAAGTAAAAACAGGCATAAACGACGTATTGCTTATTATCGGAGCCGGGGGCGGCGTCGGCTCAATCCTTACTCAGCTTGCCAGTAGTCTGACCCAGCTTACGGTAGTAGGCACCAGCTCTCGCAGCGAAACAGCTGAATGGATTAAGTCACTTGGCGCCCATCATATTATCGACCATACCAAACCGTTTGGTCCGCAGCTGAAAGCTTTGGGTATTTCGGACGTGCGTTATGTAGCCAGCCTGACGCACACCGATACGCATTATGAACAGATAATCGACGTAATGGCTCCTCAGGGCAGACTCGCTGTCATTGATGATCCTGATATGCTTGATGCCATGCCACTTAAAAACAAATCAATCTCCCTCCACTGGGAGCTGATGTTTACCCGCTCCATGTTCAATACAGCCGATATGCAGCGTCAGAATGAAATATTGTCGGATGTAAGTAATCTTCTGGATAAAGGCATTATCAGCTCAACGCTGGGCGAACATTATGGAACTATCAACGCTGAAAATTTACGCAGGGCTCATGCAGTTATTGAGGCTGGAACAGCAAAAGGGAAAATTGTACTGGAAGGATTCTAACTGAATTAAAGATTAAAAAAAGAATTTAACCTTAACTATTTAAGGTTAAAAAAACTGACTGAGATTTTCTGCCGGGCAGAAAAATTTAGTTAACCGTACCATGCAAACCATAAAGGTAAAAAATGTTATATCTGGTCTTTAGTGGAAAAATTAAAGAGAATAAAGTTACTGAGTTTTATGAAAAAGTAGCGAAAGTCAGCCAGGATGCGACGCTTCAGCAGGATAAACCCGTTGTCTATCAGTGGCATAAAAACGTTCACGACCCCAGATTGTTCTTCCTGAATGAACAGTGGAAAAGCGTGGAAGACTTACATGCTCACTTCGAAACTCTGTACAAGATTTTTGGAGCAGCTAAGCCAACTGAACGACTGCCTGCTGCAATTCTGGAGTATCTTGATGAACCAAGTGTAGCCTATTACGATCCTGTTTCTTGATCAAAAAGCCCCTCTGTGAGGGGCATTCAATCCATTATTTAAATCTACAGAATATATGTTACGGGAGTTATGGTTTGCTACTGAATAAAAAAATAGTACTCACTAGCGTTATTTTACTCAGCTGCTTCTGCGCGGCCACTTCGGCCGGACAGTCGGATCTGGCAAAAAAAAACATTCAGCTTACGAGAGATAAATCTACAGGCAAAGCAGAAGTAGTCGCAACGTTTTGGCATGCTATGCCTACAGGCGTGACGGTGACCGAAACCGGCCGTATTTTTGTAAGTTTTCCGCGATGGGGAGATGATGTCCCTTTTACTGTCGCAGAGATTAACAGAGGGGCCGTTGTTCCTTATCCGAATTCGGTTATCAATATCGCGGATATAAATAACCCTGGTAAAAGCTTTCTGAGCGTTCAAAGCGTTGTTGCTGATGGCAGAGGAAAACTCTGGGTGTTAGACACAGCATCGCCAGGGTTCTCAAAACCTATTGCTGGCGGAGCTAAACTTGTTGCAATTGACCTGAACACAAACAAAGTCGTTAAAACCATCGTTTTGTCTGAAAACGTTGTGTTACCAGCAACCTATGTTAACGACGTTCGCATTGATTATCGCGCTGGTAAATCCGGTATAGCCTACATCACCGACTCATCGCTTTCCGGAACGGGTGGCATCATAGTAGTTGATCTTTACTCAGGAAGCGCGGTACGTCGTCTGACCGGCGATCTAACCACTTCTCCTGAGAAAGGTTTTGTGCCTGTTGTTGAAGGTGAAACCCTTTTACAACGTCATCCGGACGGTTCAACCACTCCTTTTAGCGTTGCATCTGACGGTATTGCATTGTCTTCAGACGGTAAAACACTTTATTACAGCCCTCTGTCAGGGCGTCACCTGTATTCGGTGGACACAGCGAAACTTAGAGATCCGGATATCAGTGAGAAGGAGCTGTCTGCTTCTGTCAGGGATTTGGGCGAAAAAGGTGCCTCCGATGGTCTTGAATCCGATGCCGCAGGAAATATCTACGCTGGTGATTATGAGCGAAACTCAGTCAGAAAAATGGATAAAAATGGAGTATGGTCAACTATTGTTCATGGGCCTGATATTTTATGGCCGGACACACTTTCTGTCGGCCATGATGGCTATCTGTATTTTATTGTAAATCAGCTGCATCGCCAGCCGGTGTTTCATATGAATAAAGATATGCGCCAGAAACCCTATGCACTTATGCGTGTAAAAATAGATGAAAAGCCGATCATTACCAGATAAAATCGAAATAAAATATCCAGAAAACCAGCAACCTCCATTGCCATTAACCTGTATCTGGTGTGTCAAATTAAACGTTAATTAATCATATTAATGGAATATTTATGAAAAAACTGATTCTTGCTTCACTGCTCCTCTGGCCAGTATCTCAGGTCTGGGCAGCAGACTGTGACAATGCAGATACCCAGCTTGAAATGAACCAGTGCGCAAGTGCAGATTACAAGAAAGCTGATAAGGAATTGAATGCTACCTACCAGCAGGTACTGAAATCCACCGCTGGAGAACAGACAGCACTTTTTCGGAAAGCCCAGAGAAAATGGATCGAATATCGTGATGCTGATTGTCAGTCTCAGACTTTTGCATCGCGTGATGGTTCCATTAGTTCAATGAATTTCGGGCTATGCCTCAAGGCAAAAACCGAACAACGGACCAAAGAACTGAAAGACATGCTTAACTGTCCTGAAGGTGATGTGAGCTGTCCGTTATGAAAAAATTCGCACTGTTCCTTGAGTGATATTCGAATTCGACCCGGACAGGGTTAGTGCAATTATGAGTTCCTGTCTTGAAAGTTATGTCCGCCTTTCGCTCTGGCGGACATATTAAACCTTTAGCATGTCTGCTTCATCCCAGATGCAAAAATCAGAACATTGTATAACCAGAAAACCGCGCGCGAGCCTCAGAAGTTTGCGGTTCTGGAGCTATAAAAACTTTACACTTAATGGTCTTTAAGGCGATTATTAATTCTCTATTAACCACGCTTGTATGACAAGCGCGACTCAGGAAGACCACAAGGAAGGAGTAATTATTTCTTTGAAAAAATCGCATTGACTATTTTTTCGCACCTATTAATAATTAATAAAATTAACAGATTTGATGGATTATCATGACTAACTCATCTTTTAACAGGCCCGGTGCTATTGCACTTATGCAATTTGATGATGGCAGAACTATCGAGTTCATAATGGGTGTTGAAGATATACTGACGGGTGTGGCTATCAATAAAAATAGCATATTCGATCTTGCTTCAGTATCAAAGCAGTTTACAGCATTCAGCATTCTTCTCCTGGAGAAATACGGATTATTGCATTTAAATGACTATCTCCTCGATTTCATTCCAGAAGTTAAACTCTCCCAAAACAATATAACACTTGAGAACTTAATTTATCACACCTCTGGACTTCCTTGTCTTTTTGATATCGCTGAAGATAATGGCATTGATTATTATTCAGCATTTAAAAATGAGGATATAATTAAAGGAATTAGCAAAAGGAAAAATTTAAATTTCTATCCCGGAACCAGGCACGAGTATAGTAACACTGGATATATTTTACTTGCCCAAATAGTTGAAAAGGTCTCAGGATTAAGCTATCCGGATTTTGTTAAACGGGAAATATTTTTACCCCTGGATATGCATGATTCCTTTGTTTCTGATGGAGTCTCTATGGAGAAGGAATCTGTAAGCGGATATCAAGAAAAAGATAACAATATATTTTTTCCTGTTCGCAGCCCATGGGGCGTTACCGGAGCAGGCCTTGTGCACTCATCCGCTAATGATTTAATGAAATGGGGCCTGAATTTTTCTTCGGGCCTGGTCGGAGGAAAGGAGTTAATAAGAAAAATGCTTACCCCACTCCCCCTGATTACTGACACCAACATTATGATTGAAGATCATATTTCATACTGCTTTGGCATTGAACTGGACGAGGATAAATCAGGAAAATTTTATTGTCATCAGGGTTCTACATTTGGAAGAGAAACATATTTTGTGCGCTCACAGGAAGCAGCCTATACTCTGGCAGTATTATCAAACATAGAAGGTTATGATGTCTGTTCAATGGCCGTAAGATTGTTTAATAGCATGACTTCAATAACCACATAAAAAATTCTTCCCTTATTTGGCACAATGATAAGGGCATAAGCAGGATGTCCGCTTTTCGCTCATAGCGGACGTGATCATATAACATTTTCATTTTTGATACTAAGCCACATGAGACATCTACTATTCGCTGACAAGAGTGAATATTTTCTCTTCCAGGCGTTTTGCACTGTCAAAATCGTGGGCGAACTGGGTAATTGTTGGTTTACGTTTACATAATTCGCGCATTCTGCGCGTTGAGTCATGATGTAACGTTGCATCAACTGCAACACCATCAATGCGGCCTTCCAGCATATAGCTTTCCCGGTATGAAGCATCCCCGGCAATCATTATATAGTGAGAGCCAGCATCGACCACTACGGACTGGTGCCCAAGAGTATGTCCCGGGGTTGGAACGATTCTCACCGCGCCGTCTTTCGTTACCGCCATGCTTCTGTCAAAGCTTTCAAACGGACCGTCATCATGGGTAGTGATGGTCGGTTTAAGCCATTTGGGGTAATGCATGTTAAGGAAACCCTGCACTGGCCCATTCCATGCAAGGGCGTCATGCGCCTCTTTTTTGCTCAGGATTATCTCGCTACCAGGAAAATGCCCGATCCCTCCAGCATGATCGCCGTGCATATGCGTCATTATTACCCATCTCACATCCCGGGGATTAAATCCCAGGGACTGAATTCTCGCGTTAACTTCTTCTTCAGGTTTGACCCACCTTCTCTCACATCTCTGCATAAATGGGTGCCACCAGGGTTGATAGCCAGGATCATTCGCATGTGAGCTTTCACCAGTATCCACTAAGATAAGCCCTTCCGGGTGTTCAATAAGCCAGCATCCAATCGGGAGACGAGGACTCCACTCTTTGTCTATCAGAATATCTACAACCCGGGCAGGACGAGCCTCGTAACGTGCGAGTTGATGACGGTATTTAATCTGAACATCTCCGGTTTGCAGGCAGTGTATTTTCATGTCATCCTCTTAAAGCAACAAGTGTTGCGTTAAATCTTAGGCTTTGATCGCGATGAGAGCAACAACTAAAGAAAATGAATCACTCGACGCAGTAACAGAGAGAACAGGTGGGCGTAGTGCAAAAGTCAGAGAGGCAGTGCTGCAGGCTGCCAGACAAGTACTGCTGGAAGAAGGAGCAAATGCCTTAACGCACCGCAACGTGGCGCAAATTGCCGGGGTAAATGCTTCGACGGTCTATCGCCGGTGGCCTGACAGAGCAAGACTAATTGCCGAGGTATTCAGAACTACCGCTGAAAGCATGGTTACAATTCCAGATAGTGGCAGCCTGCATTCTGATTTGTACGAATTTTTAAAGATGATAACCAGTATGCTTTCTTCATCAGAGGGAAGGAAATTGATACAAGCCGCGATCAGCGCCAGCTCGTCAGGTGACGAGATGGTTGATACTGCGATTCGGGATGTCTGGGAGCAAAGGTTTCAGCAGGCCGAGGTGATGTTTGAACAGGCAGTCCTTCGTGGCGAAGCTGGCTATAAGGGACAACGCAGAATCATACTTGAGACGCTGATTGCACCTGTCTGGTTCAGAATTTTGATTACTCAGCAGCCTGTGGATGAGAAATATCTGGCTGCCAACATCAACCGAATTTTAAAGCAGATGTCATGAAACCGAGTTCTATTAAGGCTCAATCCCCTGAGTGTTCATAATTGTCTTTTTCCAAAGACACACTTTCTTAGAGCGGATGGATGTCCGCTCCTCACTCATAGCGGAAAGTCCCCCAGTGGCAGGCGACCAGGCACCAGAAGCGACTGAAAATGCTCAACAATTTGCAGCGGTTAACGACCATGACTGCCTTATTTTTTCAGGTTATTCGTGTACGCAGCGGCAGCAACGTTATGTGTCTGGCATGCCGGGGAATTCCACTGAAAAGCTGTCTTTGCCTCGATACCCGGCCGTAACCGTTGCTCATCGGTGTAATCTTCCCGCGGATGAAAGAACAATGGCGCTTCCTGCTCAATGTGCCGCAGCCGTGTAGCCCACTGATCCAGACAGGCTTCTCTGTTTTCCTGCGACGTATTATCTGCCATCTAAGCCATAAAAGGTGGCTGTACATAAAAGCCTGCGTAATGAAAGATGCCGTTATGGATAGGCCAGAATTCGTTGTTTATTGCCATGTTTCAAAGGCAAACGGGGATCACACCCGGGCAGGCGATATGTTTACGATCTTCATTTTGAATGCAGCGTTGTGGCCCCAATGCGGTAAACCCTGTTTTTTTTATCATTGCAGAAGTCCGCCTGATTTGTGCTTAGGGATAAATTTTGCATTCCTCCATAATACTTATCCCACCACTCCGGACATTTCCCCCTCAAACCTATCTGTCTATTACACTGGAAGGTAATACTTCATTTTTGAGGCTCTCAGGATGGTGCAGAACACGGACAGACGCCGTACTTTAAATAAAGATAAAGTGTGGCAGGATCAAAAGGATATGGTCAGACAGGCGCTATCAGCAAGTCTTCCATGGTTTGCATTTGTGAATGTCAGTTTTGCTCTGATCATCCTGTTCCGGCATGTTCTTATTCGTGACTTTGATCGATCGATAGGCGCTCACACTGAAATACTGCCATTAATCGATCTCACCGCGGGCGCTATTATCGCTCTGTCACTACTGTTTCTCCTTCTTGCTTACCGCCTGCCAGCGCGTTTGATACCGCTAAGCACGGCGCTGTTGCTGATTCTCGGCGTGATGTGGAGCTATTGTAGCTACTGCTTTATTGTCTGGTGGCAGCTGCCTTTTGCCTGGCCTCTCAGTGTCATCCTTATGCTCACCGCACTGGCGGCGTTTTATTATCACCCTCCCGCGTTAATGCTGTTTACCATACCCCTATGGCTCACTGCCCTGTTGGCCAGCGTGCAGCTTAACCAGGGGGTGAATATCCGGTTTTTACTGGTCTGGCTTCCGCTTACCGCTATTCTTATTTATGGCCGCGTTATCCTGCAGCGCTGGTTTGATGAAGCTTGGTTGCGTTATCAGGAGAACCGGATGCTTATCGCCCGACTCGACCTGTTGGCGCATCAGGATGCGCTGACCGGGACCGCTAATCGGCGTCTGATGGAGAAGTTTCTTGCTGACGCTTTTCGCCAGGCACTGCCGTTTGCGCTGATCATGCTTGATGTGGACTATTTCAAACGCTACAACGATCACTACGGACATCAGGCAGGAGATACATGCCTGGCGAAAGTGGCCGATATTTTGAAATCATCAGTCCGGACACCCGCGGATCTGGTGGCGCGTTACGGGGGCGAAGAGTTTGTGATTGTGCTGCCCGCGGCTTCTCTGGATGAAGCTACGCGGGTTGCTGAACGTATTCAGGCAATCCTGCATGAAACGGCACTGCCACATGCAGCATCAGCAGTTAGCGAGTCGGTCACTGTCAGCATGGGGATCGCGCTTTCAGGCATGCATGATAACGCAGAAGGCGTGATTGCCCGCGCGGATGAGGCGCTTTATCGTGCAAAACAACAGGGACGTAACCGGTGGGAGAAATAAATCCACTCTCTCAGCGCTAATCACTAGGATATCACTCCTTTTGTTCTTCAGCCGGAGGGGCAAACCAGTTCGCCTGGTCACAATAAAAGGCTGTTCGGGCTGGCTGATGAAGTTTGGCGACATGATTTGTACACCGAATTGATTGAATACATCCTGTATATGGCCGTGGAGAACGCTCCTTACTCCGGCCAGCGACTCTCCCGGAGGCTGCGCAGGCGTTGCCAGCCAAATCAAAAAGCATCACAACGGCAGTTCTGCATCCCATTCTTTTCATCTGCCCTCCCGGGAAGGCGTTATCAGAAGGTGTGACTGTAATTCATGCTAAAGAAGTACAGATCCGGATCGCGGTATTCTCCCCGCAGCAGCGGCGAGGAAACGGCGGACGAAGACATGTTCAGATACTCAAACGCTGCGCCGACGCTGCTGGAAGGCGTCAGCTGGTACTGTGCTCCGGTGCCAAACCGCCACGCGTCGCCAGAAGGCATCGTCATAGCAGTGTCATCCTGGTTTTTATAAAAGCTGCTGTCATAGGCGATACCGGCATTCAGACGCCAGCGTTCATCCGGCCGGAACTGTAGCCCCAGTGCCGTGTGCCAGGTGTCCCGCAGGCGGCTGGTGCGCTTAACCTGCTGTCCGGCAACATAAATCTGATTACCGCCGTACACACTCCAGTCCTGCCAGCCCAGATCGCCCATGACCGACCAGCGGTTATTCAGGTCGTGCACCACGCTCAGCATCAGCTGCGCGGGTGTATTAATCTGTGATGAGAGAGGGAGAGTAAATTCAGTGTTACCGAGCTGAGGGAACCGTGCCGTGGCATCAATATTGAAGTGGTATTCGGTCTTGCTGGTATAAGCAAGGCCGATGCGGGTTGCCTCGGTCACGTCAAACAGCAATCCGGTGCGGAAGTTCAGTGCCCAGTCATGATCGCTCGCTTTTTCATCCTGCCCGTCCACATTCCGGGTAAGGGATAAAAAACCATAGTTAATCCCGACGCCCATCCCCCATGAAAGTCGGTCGTTTATCTGCCAGGCCACTGCCGGACTAAGCGTCAGACCAACCAGCGTACTCTTTTTGATTAAGCGCTCGCCTGCCCAGTCGCCAAAGTCCAGCCCCAGCCCGTAATTGCCGAACAGGCCGATGCCGGCTGAAACAGACTCATTCAGGCGTTGATGATAGAAGATGCTGGCACCAGGAAACCAGCCGATAGTATTGCCCGGACTCTCTCCACTGAGCGCAGCATTGTCATCAAGGGTGTAAGGCGTATCACCGTAGAGTGCCTGCAAACCACCTGTCAGCATCCGATCCGGCAGACGCGTCAGGCTCGCCGGGTTAGTGACAAGCGTGGAGGCATCCTGGGCTCGGGCGGCCTGGCCAGCTCCGGCCAGACCGGTGTCTTCCGTGGCAATTTCATAAAGGTACAGCCCGCTGGCCTGTGAAGAAGCGGATACTAAAAGCAGTGCAAACAGTCCTGTGATTCGCCGCATAGCGTCTCCGGAAGGTTATGGCTGTGGCGGGTTTATTTGATGTCGGGACACTGAATCTTTTCTACAGAATATGCGTAAACCTGCTGGTTACTCGTAGAGAGAGCCTTTGCTGCAGCAAGGATCAGGTCATGACTGCTTTCGTTGCTGAGAAATACGGACCGGATTTTTTCGTCCGAAATGTTTTCTCCGAGCGTGCAGTGTGTCCGCAGGTCAGAAATAATCTTCTGTTCCTTTAGTGCGTACTCAAGATTCTGGTAGGGCGAGGCCGCAATCGGCATCGCTGATAGCAGTAGCAGTGAGCCAACAGCGGCTGAGGTAAGTTTCATTTTCGGGCTCCGCTAAACGGTGAAATTTTGCCTGATTTCCTGTAAAGCTTCAGGCCGGTGGCGCGAGTCACTCTTCTCTCTTCGCCGGTAAAAATGTTGGGGCATCCCCCGGCTATCAGTTCAGGAACTGCAGGTTAAGCCCGGCAAAAATCTGCCAGCGAGGCTGTCCCGGCCCGTCGTCGGCGACCGATGCCTGCGGCTCAACGAAAAAGTTATAAACCGTTTTACCCTGTTTGATGACCTGCCCGACGCCCAGCCCCAGCGGCACGCCATAGCTGTCGTTCTGGAAATTATAATTCCAGATAGGTGCCGCTCGCAGATACGTCCCGCCGCCCAGCTGATAAAAAACAAACGGCTGGAAAGCGCCCAGGTTAACGTCGCTGCGGTCACCCTCGCCTGCAAAGCTGTGCTGCCAGGAGGCCAGATAGCCATACTGAATTTTCGGTGAGCTGGCATCAAACAACACGTTCACCAGCCCGGCGGACCACTTCTCGCTGCCGAGTGAGTTTTCGGTCGCGGTGGGTGCGGTGATCTGCGGGCCAAAGCCAAAACTGACGGCCGGATTTCCGGTATCTATCAGATAAGCGGTAAACAGGTTCAGGTCGCCCAACCCTGTCTGGTGTCCGCCGGTGGGCGGAGAGGGATAAGTATTCACAGGAAGCGAGGCGCGAAGCAGCCATTTGCTTTCACCCAGCGAGAAAGGCTGGGCGTAGCGGAACCAGAACTGGTTGGCGTCTTTGTCACTTTCGCTGACGTCACCGATGTAATAATTCTGCATGTTAAATGCAGTCATGTTCGCCAGCGGGTTATTCGCCTGAGCGGCGTCTGCCGGCGGTTCGGCTGAGTGCGCATTGCCTGCAAGGGAAGAAAAAAGCAGACACGCGACGCTCATCTTGGCAGTTTTCATTGAATATCACCCGGCGTTTCTGTCGCTTAAAAAAAAGCCGGTAGCGTTATGCTACCGGCTGGGTTTTTACGGCGTCACCATGTTGAACCAGAAGTCGAACTTATCCATGTAGCCCAGCAGCTCGCTGACCTTGTCGGCGTTGCCGGTGATTTTTACTTCGCCTTTATCCTGCGCCTGCTTCAGCGTTTCCTCTTTCAGGATCACCTTATTCAGGGTTTCACGGGAAAGCGTCAGCGTTGCATCCGCGTTCTGCGCTTCTGAATTTGCCGTGTGGTTAAGCACGCCATTTTCCAGCTCCAGCTTGTACTTGCCGCCGTCTTCACCAAAATCTACGTTCAGCACGGCTTTCGCATTGGCGGCTTTTTCACCGTTAATGTGCAGTGCCAGGTAATCAAAGAACATCTCCGGCGTCATGGCACGGACCGTGTCCGGACTGGCGGTATTCGGCGTCGGCAACTGTTTCACGCCGTTACGCAATTCCTGCGCACCCGTCAGGTAGAAGTTACGCCACGGGCCGGATTCGGCCTGATAGCCCAACTGCTCCAGCGCATCGGCTTCCAGATTACGCGCGGCTTTATTCTCCGGATCGGCAAACACCACCTTACTGACCACCTGGGCGACCCAGCGGTAATCCCCTTTGTCATAGTCCGTTTTGGCTTTCTGCAGAATGCTGTCGGCACCGCCCATGTACTCAACGTATTTCTTCGCAGCATCTTCCGGCGGCAGTTCGTCAAGCGTTGCCGGGTTGCCGTCAAACCAGCCGAGATACAGCACGTAGGTCGCCTTCACGTCATGGCTGACCGAGCCGTAATAGCCGCGGTTGGCCCACATGGTGGCCAGTGATGGCGGAAGTTTGAACTGAGCGGCAATCTCATCGCGCGTCAGGCCTTCGTTGGCCATGCGCAGAGTCTGGTCATTGATGTAACGGTAAAGGTCGCGCTGACTTTTCAGCAGCTTGTTAACATTTTCATTGCCCCAGGTCGGCCAGTGGTGCTGCGCCATCAGGATGTCTGCCTTGTGGCCCCAGCGACTGATAGCGTCGTTGATGTACTTGGACCAGGGAAGCGGCTCACGGATTTTGGCCCCGCGCAGCGAGTAGGTGTTATGCAGGGTATGAGTGACGTCTTCAGCAGTCTGGATAACCTTTTTCTCTTCGATAAACCACAGCATCTCTGCCGGGGCTTCCGAGCCGGGAGCCATCATAAAATCGTAGGTCAGACCATCAATGACGCGTTTCTCACCGGTTTTGGTCACATAATCGGTAGGCGCTATCAGGGTGACGGTGCCAGCAGAAGTGGTGGTGCCCAGCCCTGCGCCAACCTGACCTTTAGCATCGGCTTTCAACAGGTTGCCGTACATGTAACTGGCACGACGGCTCATCACGTTGCCTGCCATGATGTTTTCAGAGACGGCAGATTCCATAAAGCCGGCCGGTGCATAGATTTTGACTTTGCCCGATTTGACTTCAGCTTCATCGACAACGCCACGGACGCCGCCGTAGTGGTCAACGTGGCTATGGGTATAAATGACCGCAACGACAGGTTTTTTACCGCGATTTTTGAAATAGAGATCCATGCCCACTTTAGCCGTTTCCGCAGAAACCAATGGATCAACGACGGTGACACCCTCTTTACCCTCAATAATCGTCATATTGGAGAGGTCGAGATTGCGAATCTGGTAGATTCCCTCAGTCACTTCAAACAGACCACTGATATTGATCAACTGAGACTGGCGCCACAGGCTGGGATTGACCGTATCCGGTGCTTTTTCACCCTCTTTAATAAATGCGTACTGTTTCGGATCCCAGATAACGTTGCCGGACTCGCCTTTAATGACGGCATCAGGCAGTGCAGCAATGAACCCTTTATGGGCATCTTCAAAGTCGCTTTTGTTATCGAAGGGTAATTGCTGGTAGAGGGCATCATTAGCCTGTTTGGTAGCAGGCGCAGCATCTTTCTGTGCCTCATCTGCAAATACACTAAGCGAAGCGGTAGAAAGTAAACCGGCCAGGGCCAGACTGCGGGCTAGAGGTGTTAATTTCATGTGTTTCCTCGGGATTTCAGACGAATGAAAACTGCATCCGATACAATGGAATTAAAGACGTGATTACAGCGTCCGGCATGAAGAGCCAGCAGCAACTGTTACGAGGTAGCAATAATTGCTAACATTTGTTTTAACGTTAGCAAGATCTTAAAAATCCACCAGTTTGAGTTAAGTCAAACAGCGGCTTTTATTCGCTAACTTTGATGAGCATCAAAAATCTATAATTTAAAATTACAATGAAACCAATCTTATCTATATGATTTTAAATCATATTCTACTTATTCTCCTGAATCTGAATTTATTCCTTATGTAAGTCAGCATCTTGATTTTTGAGAATTACCTCATTTTGTGGTGTGAGGAGTGTTCAGGGCGGATTAATATAAAATACAGAATTAAATGGTCCTGATACGCACAGAATCACCGGACACATTTGAATTCAAATCATGTAATTCAGATGTTTTGCTGACGGCGCTTTTTTCCGATTTCCGTTGTGAGACTAATTCAATGCTCATAGTGCCGCGGTATGGTATACGTCATGAGAAAATTGATTGTCAGAAGGCTTTTAGACATAGCCCTGCGGCGTCAAAGTACTCATTCGCCTGTAAATTTGTGATAAAAATGAATAATATATTCAGGCTGTCAGGGTGAATAAAATACCTTTTCATTTGTAGCGTATATAACGCGCTTCATTTCCGCCCCCGGTACTTTAGCCAGGCAGTAATCAGGTCTTTTTAATACCGTTTGCTTGTTGGAGAGGGGTTCACTCTGACGATGTTGTCTGCATGTTTTAAGGAAATGAATGATCAAAATTTAAAATTGCCGTTCATGGATATAGGTCAGAGGTGATGCACCAGGTTGCGGGATGGCGTCAGTACTGAGCAGACTTCAGCGATGCTACACAGACAGTATATGAGTCAGCACCTGATGTCATACTGACGGCCTCCGGTTAAACGTGACGGCCGGATTGAGAAATGAGCGATTGAAGAGCGCGAAAAATCTTAAACTTAATCTGATGTTCATCCTGTTAAGTGGCTGAAACACGCAGCTAACGCGTTGCGCGTACAGATAAATACATTCCCCACTGGAACGAATAACCTGCCACCTGCTGGCCTTTCCTTAAGTCAAATCCGCGCCCCGACGCCATGATCGGGTTACACCTCAGTCATTGATAGTACCAGCGAAAACTGGAGTAAACATAACGCGCGTTATCGTAACCTTAGAACTCTACATTTTTCATTCAAAAACAGTAACTTCTCCTCTGATTACAGTTCGCCTATGCTGGCTGCTCATTAAATTTCACTTCAGAAGGATCTGTTATGTTTGTTGTGCCCGCATCCTACAGTGCAGAGGCTGTTCAGTGCCTGTATGAAGTTATCGGCATACTCAACCTGAACGGCGTACGCTGCCACGTTATCTTTGACAGTCAGGCATCGCGCGCCGCAGTGATCAAGGCGGACGCAACAGAGGAACATGGCGAAATGCGCCATCCTGTGCTGGCCGTGCTGGAAATGGAACGCGTAACGAGTATCAACACCATACTGCGCATCAAATCGTTCTGGACCGATTCCGAGGGCGCTCAATCAGGTGTGGAGCCAGGCACGCTGGCAAAAGCATTGTATAAAGCGCTGACAACAAAGAAACATATCACGCTGGTGGGATTGTAGGCATTCTGAAGCCCGTGAAGTACGGGCTGTAACAGTCAGGTATTGAGAGAGATACACGCCGGGGATGAGCATAATAATTCCACAGGTGCACAAGAGTGCTTAATGCTGATCCGCGCATCCTGACCGATCGGGCGTTCGATGGCAGTGTGAAGATTCCGCTTTATTATTGACGTGTTGATACTGCTCTGTGTGAAGACACAGAGAATGCCTTGCTGAAGTCCCGGATGCGTTCCTCACGTCCCACGGCAAGGGCAAACAGCATGCCACCCACAATTGAGAACAGCCCCAGAACACCCCATGCCAGCGTCATATCACTACCGCCACCCAGATGCTTGAGGTATCCGGCAACAAGGGGGCCGCCAGACTGTCCAATGAAGTTGCTGCATGCGCCGACAAAAGCCACCGCAGGGACTGCTTTCTTTGTCGGGAGAATTTCAGTCAGCCTGACGTAAACCAGCGGCACCAGCATCTTCATTGTCAGGCCGACAAACATGAACAATCCTATCTGAGCCCAGTAATATGACAGCGGCACAAAAGCGGCTGCCAGTAATGCCACACCACAGAGGACGGTAGGAATAGCGGCATGCAGTCGTCGCTCCTGGTTGTACTTATCTGAACGCCGGGTGATGTACCAGATGCCCAGCATCGTCATCAGGAATGGCATCCCACTGATGAGACCGACCATAAATTCACTGAGCGTGCCATACCCTTTGAGAGCTGTCGGCAGCCAGAGCGTAAAACCGTAAGCGAGCATGCTATGCAGGGAGTAGCCGATCAGCATCAGCCAGAGGGCTGGTATTTTGAGAATGGTCCACCAGGGATCGGATTTCTCATTCCTGTAGTTTGACTGCTCAGCGGCCAGGTCTTTCTGGATATAATCCCGATCTTCGGCACTCAGCCAGCTAGCGGCCTGAATACTTTTGGGTACCAGATAAAACCAGATGATGCAGAACAGCCAGGCCGGTGCACCTTCAATCACCATCATCATGCGCCAGTTATGATGTGCAAGGATCCAGCCAGATATCGGACCGGCCAGAAACGCGCCCGCACCCAGGCTAAGATTCCAGATTCCGAATGCCCGCCCCCTTTCAGGCTTCATAAACCACTGGGCCAGGAACATGGCCGTGGCGGCCTGAATTGGACCTTCAGCGATGCCCAGTAAGAAACGGATCGCTACCAGTTCACCGAAGTTACGCGTCAGGCCGGTAAGCATTGCGCAGGCCCCAAACAGAAACAGGCTGATACCTGGTATTTTCCGTGATCCAAAACGAAGAGCCAGCCATCCTGCGGTAAACTGCGTGGCGACGTAACCCCAGGCAAAGGCACCGCCAAGCCAGCCGGCTTTAACAGGACTCAGGCCCATTTCAGCTGTTATATGGGGCAGCGCCATGCCTATATTCACCCGATCAAAAAATGAAATGGTATACATGATGAATACAGCAGGTAATATGATTGTCCAGCGTTTATTTCCGATAAGCGCATTACCCTTGAGAGTTTTCTCACTCATGATAACTTCCTCATTTAACACTGTGGCAGGGGGAAGAAATACTGATTGCAAATCCATCTGAATATCAGTCAAAATGTTTTATTCATTACCCGTAGGATGTAACGGAGAAATGAGCGATCTGAAAGCAAAAGGCGCGGATAAACAGGCCGGGCGCCAGGGTTAATGAGTGGTTCGAAATGCCTGATATTTCTCAAAATTTCCAGTGCATATCTAATCCAAAAATAATATCTGAATGCCGATAATTCAATGGATGGCTGATATACCTACAAGAAGATGTTGTGCCTGAATCAAAGCCAGCCCTTCAACCCGAAATTATTAACAATGCTACCGTTAGCCAGTTCAATAACGCCCTCTCCTCTCAGATTCAGATAAATTTATTCTTCCTGAGGCGTCAGGTTAATTAAGAGATTGATATTTTTCCGCAGCCCCTCGGCTTAACGAGGGGCGCATTGACATTAAACATACCGTAATGTAAGCGAAAACTTATTCAGCCAGCGCCCGCATCTCTTTAATAAGGTCTGATTTGCCTTCGAATCCGATACCCGGCAGTTCCGGCATAATAATATGGCCATCTTCAACTTTCACCGAGTCAGGGAAACCGCCGTAAGGCTGGAAAAGATCGGGATAGCTTTCGTTACCACCCAGACCGAGGCCGGCGGCGATATTCAGGGACATCTGATGGCCGCCATGAGGTATGCAGCGTGACGGTGACCAGCCAAACTGCTCCAGCACATCCAGTGTGCGCAGATACTCAACCAGCCCATAGGAGAGCGCGCAGTCAAATTGCAGATAGTCGCGATCCGGACGCATACCGCCATAACGCAGCAGGTTTCGCGCGTCCTGATGTGAAAAGAGGTTTTCGCCCGTTGCCATTGCGCCTGGATAGAACTCTGACAGGGCTGCCTGCAGAGAATAATCGAGCGGATCGCCAACCTCTTCGTACCAAAAGAGCGGATATTCACGCAGCATTTTTGCGTAGGCAATACCGGTTTCCAGATCAAAGCGACCATTAGCATCAACAGCGAGGCGCGCTTCGCTGCCGATTTCTTCCAGTACAGCCTCAATACGGCGGCGGTCTTCGTCCAGAGAGGCACCACCGATTTTCATTTTCACAACGTTATAGCCGCGGTTCAGGTAGCCGCGCATTTCCTGTCGCAGTGCGCCAAGGTCTTTACCCGGATAGTAGTAACCCCCAGCCGCATAGACGAAGACGCGCGGATTAGCCTCAACGCCCTTCATTTCGGCCAGCAGGCGGAACAGCGGCTTGTTTGCAATTTTTGCCGTTGCATCCCAGATGGCCATGTCCAGGGTTCCCACTGCAACTGAACGCTCGCCATGACCGCCAGGCTTTTCGTTGCTCATCATCACAGCCCAGACTTTATGCGGATCCAGGTTGTTACCTTTGGCATTCAGCAGGCTTTCGGGATCGGCTTCCAGGATGCGGTCACGGAAGCGTTCCCGGATGAGGCCACCCTGGCCATAACGGCCGTTAGAGTTAAATCCGTATCCCACTACACGGTGCCCGTCGACTTCTACATCTGTCACAACGGCGACAAGGCTTGTCGTCATCTTGCTGAAATCGATGTACGCGTTACGAATAGGAGAAGCAATGGGTTTGGTAATTTCTACAACATCAAGGATGCGCATGATCTCTCCGGTAGTTCTCAGTCAAAGACTGTATTACTAAAATACCTACGCAATCGGTTATGTCATGCCATCTGTTTATCGGCATTCATCGGCACAATGAAGTAGCGTAGTGTTAAGGGACCTGATTGTTCTGTCTGCTATTATCCTAAGCAGTACATGGGTTCCGTTCTAATGCCAAAGAGGCAGCCTGTAATGCAAAATCGGCATCACCTGGAGTTAACCTGGCTTGAAGACTGTATTGCGCTGGCGCAATCACTCAATTTTTCCCGTGCGGCAGCTTCACGATATGTGACACAGCCTGCATTCAGCCGCAGAATCGTCTCGCTAGAAGAGTGGCTTGGCACGCCAATTTTTGAAAGAAATCGTCGGGGCGTCAGCCTGACCCGCGCTGGAGAGGTTTTCGTCAGGCAGGTGCCGGAACTTATTCGTGCACTTTATACACTGAGGAGTGAATCTATCGAGGCCGCAGGAGAAGCCCGGCCGGATGTTATTTTTTCCGCCACGCACGCGCTGTCATTTTCTTTTTTTCCGGCACTGATGCGGAACAACGAAAAAATTGCCCGCTTCGGATCATTTCGCCTGCTGTCTGACACATTAAGTGCCTGCGAGCGCATGATTGAGAAAGGTGACGCGCAATTTCTGCTTTCTTATTACCATCCTCATATGCACATCCATCTCGATCAGTCGAAATATCTCAGCGTCCGGCTTGGACAGGAAATTTTACAGCCGTATTCACGATGCGATCCGACAACGCGTGAGCCTCTATTACATGCGTCAGGCGGTAAGAAGTTTCCTTTCCTCTCCTATTCTGCAGAGTCCGGCCTGGGCCGCATCCTGTCTAATACCTCACAGGTTAACCGGGCCAGACGCGGAATGGATATTGCTTTCACGGCCGATCTTGCTGCCACATTACTCGCCATGGTTAAAGCCGGAGATGGCGTTGCCTGGCTGCCGGAAACACTGGCAGCGCCGGATGTTGATGCTGGCTCGATTGCCGTAGCAGCTAATAAGGAGAGCGCACTCTGGATACCCATAGAGATCCGGCTGTTCAGACCCGCAGCGAGGATGTCTCGGGCGGTAGAAGCGTTGTGGGAAATTTTCTTAGATGGCCAAATCTGAGCGGAAAACCATTTTGCGCTAATCGCTACGACATCTGAAATGAATAAAGCGAGAACACATCAGAACCACAAGCTGACGCTCTAAGTGGCCTGACAAGCAGAGTAGCACAAACTACCCATATCAATATAAACACCGCTTGCCTTCATGCGACCGACCGGAGATTAACTAGCTTGCGCTGCGGTTTCCCGGTTTTCACGCATGACATCGACTGGGTAAGACGTCCCAGGCACTATAAGCAGGTAATCGGGATAACCGATGATGGGAATGAAATCGGGTATTAAATCAAGTGGGTTAAACAGTATAGGCTGCGACAGTCAACGCCAGCACTTCAGCGAGCATCGGCGTGCGGAGATCACGGGCGGCAAGCCATACCGCGTGCAGTCCCGTTTGATGTCTCACACCCATTGTCTGGTGTCAGCAATAAGTTTGATACTCACTAACAGGCATTAACTTATTGAGACGTGCTTACTTTACGCTTCCGCACAGTTGCTCTCTGACAGGCACAAGCTTCGTGCTGAAACTAAGCGCCGTTCTCTGTCACTCAACAACGTTCAGTGCATTAGCATCCCAGGCTTTCATCGCGGTTGATACCGCCGAATCGAGTTCATTGCCGGTTGCGCCATCACGGGCTTCAGTCGACAGGCCGATCTCAAAACTGTGAAGGGTCGTGGCCAGCGCGCGCACGTCGGTATCGGAAGCCAGGAGTCCCGCCTCTTTCGCTCTTGTGACACATCGCAAAAATCCCGCCCTGGTCCGATCGCGCTGCGCTGCCAGAATCTCACGGATGTGCTCATTCGCTGGCGAACAGGTATTAACGGATAGCGCAATCAGGCAACCACTGGGATGCCCCTGTTCTGTCTGCATTTTTGCAGAACGACGCAACGCCAGTTCAATAGCGTCACGGGGTTCAAGCGTGTCATCCCATAGGCAATCGTTAACCTGACCAAAAGTCGTCATATAACAATCGACAACCTCCTCAAACAGCGCTTCTTTTGAACCAAACGCGGCGTAAAAACTTGGGGCGGTGATGCCGTTGCCGAGGTTTGACTTGAGCATGGCAAGCGAAGTGGACTCGTAACCATGCCGCCAGAAAAGGGTCATCGCCTGACGAATTGCCTCTTCCCGGTCAAATGTCCGTGGGCGTCCCATCTGAGCCATATCCGCTCCTTTTTCGCTTATCGTATATAAATACTAATCGATACATATATACTTGACAAGCCTCAGTGTGCCCTATACTTTCTGATATATACCGATCGGTATATATATTGTAAAACCCGTTATCCGGAGGGTTTCGCAATTTTTAGTCGTTACAAACTAAAAAAGGGGCCAACGTGCACGCCAATACAGTATCCAGTGAGACCACAACACAACGGGGTCTGCCACTGGCTTCCCTGCTGGCATTTGCCATGACAGGCTTTATTGCCATCCTGACCGAGACCCTTCCGGCGGGTTTACTTCCGGAAATTGGAATGGGTCTTGACGTATCTCAGGTGATGGCGGGTCAGCTGGTCAGCATTTATGCGCTGGGTTCGCTACTCGCGGCAATCCCTCTGACGGTTCTGACCAGTGGCTGGCGTCGTAAAAAGGTACTATTACTCGCCGTAGGTACCTTCCTGATTTTCAACACTATTACCACCCTTTCGTTCAGTTACTGGCTGACGATGGCAGCCCGATTCATGTCGGGTGTGGCTGCAGGACTTGCATGGGGAATTCTGGCGGGCTATGCCCGCCGCCTCGTTCCTGCTGAAATGCAGGGCCGCGCTCTCGCTATTGCTATGGTTGGAATACCGGTTGCCCTGTCCCTTGGAACCCCGGCTGGCGCATGGCTTGGCAGCACGATGGGATGGAGAGTCCCCTTTGGTATCATGGCAGCATTGGCAGTCATTCTGTTCATCTGGACATGGGTGGCGGTTCCTGACCTGCCGGGACAGCAGGCCGACCGCCGACTACCGGTATGGCAAGTTTTCCAGATGCCCGGAGTCAGACCTGTTCTGGCGGTTATCTTTCTATGGATGACGGCACACAATATTCTTTATACATTCATCGGACCGTTCCTGCAGTTGTCGGGGCTGACCGGAAATGTCGGGCTTATCCTGCTGATTTTTGGCATTGCGGCACTTATTGGCATCTGGATAACCGGGATGCTGGTGGATCGCCATCTGCGCAATCTGGTTCTGCTCAGTCTGGCGGCACTGGCGGCGGTTTCTGTGGCACTGGCCGCAGGCATGCGGGAACAGATTGTGGTCTTTCTGGCCGTCATCGTATGGGGATGGTCGTTTGGCGGCGCGTCAACTCAGATGCAGACGGCTGCCGCTGATGCGGCAGGCAATCATGTCGATGTCGTTCAGGCAATGGTGACAACTGCCTGGAATCTGGCTATCGCAAGCGGCGGCGTCATTGGTGGTCTGCTTCTCAATAATGCCGGTGCGGTATCTTTCCCATGGGCGCTACTGATCTTTATGGCTGTTGCGTTGATTATCGCCTGGTGCGCGAAAAAGCATGCTTTCAGGCCCGGTGCAAGAGAACCTTTAGTAAAATAGTAACTTCCAGGGACGTCCGGAACGGACGCCCCGTTTTGGCACCAACCGCCTGCTTTGGATATCTAAAAGAGACCTCAGTTATTTAAGTCGTCCATTTGGGCACTCTTTAAACAGAACTATCGGATTCGTTGCTTCCCGAAATATTCTTTTGTTTTTTGTCTGGAAGACAAGCCATTGAGATAATGCCAGTGAGTACGATGAGTGAACTCATGCCTGCAAAAGCAACCATCAGACTCGCAGCGGCGGCCAGTCCGGAAAGGAGACCAGAAAGTGCTTCAGCAGTATTAGCCAGGGTAGAAAACGTGCCGAATGTCTTGCCTGTGTTCTCTGCAAAAGACCAGGACTGTATGAGTGTCACCAGAAAAATATCAACGAATGCACCACTCATACCAAGGACGAATGCTACCGGCAGCAGAGCCTCGAGCGAATAGAGGGCAATAAATGACATTAAAACCAGTAAAATTCCGTAAAAGAACCAATTGCGCATAACATTCAATGGTGAAATATTTATGGCAAACCGTCCGTAAATGAGCCCCCCGGTAATTGTGCCTGCAGCCATTAGAGAAAATATCCAGCTGGTAAATATCTCCCCATTCCCCTGACTGACAGCTACAGCGGGAATAATAAAACGAAGTAATGATCCGGTAAAGAGAATGCAAACAGATGAACCAAAAATAGCAATAAATAAGCCAGGAGCTTCCTGAAATAAACTTTTAATGCAGGATAGACTCTCCTGATATACTTTTTTCAATCTGAACGCCGACGTTTTATTCTGTGAATTTTCTGAAAACGTACAAAGTATAACAATTGAAATTGCATACGTTAATGTATTGAACATCAGCACCCAGGGCTTGTCTGCCAATGAGAGTATAACTGAACATTTGATGCGCCAATTGTCTGCCATCCAGCCACCAGCGGTGGCCGAAAAATAGAAAAGGAATAAAACGAAAAAAATAGACGCAGCCGGCAAGAAGATAATTATTATGCGTGTTCTCGAGCACAATAAACACAAAAACGACCTCATATACATAATCGCCCAACTTCGAGATGAAAAGAGAAGCGAGTAACGTGCGGAAATCTTTAATTTTCAGCCAGTTCATTGAAGTCTATTCCAATATTAAAATCTGAAGCACCTGGCGCAGACACACCCTCTGCAAATTCGATTATGCTAACGTCCCTGAGCATGTAATGTGAGTTTATGTGGCCAATAAACGACGAAGCAAAGCTGAGTGCTATGCCCATACCAATACACATATGCATGCCCGTGCCGAATGATAGTGGCTTTTCTTTTCGCCCCGCAATAAAACGGAATGGGTTATCGAAAACTTTTTCATCGAAGTTAGCCAGCGCCGTGTAAAACATGACCCTGTCACCTTCTTTAAGGTTCTGGCCTCGGAAAATCAGGTCCTGCGCTATTACTCTACCTACAGAAAGAACGGGACTGTATAAGCGAGAAGCTTCTACAACGATATCCCGAACATTGACTGTATTCACCTTCAGGTTGAAGTGAGAAATGGCCCAGAGCGCAGCGACAATGAGTGGCATAACGCTGTCGACTTTATCAGCCCCATAACCTCATTGATTACTAATCTGTACGGCAACGCTCTGGCCCCTCTTACAGAGAAGCCTCTAAACTAAAAGACATTATTCAATTTGTTAATATTGAAGCGCCGCCTGTTAACTCACAGCAAAATATTTCTCCCTGATATTATTACGTTTTTTAGTTAAAAACCTACTGCCCAAGCTGCGTGGTGTAATTAGCGGGCACCCAGCGATAAGCGTTACCTTCATGCTGCACATGGCCCAGGCCAGGGAAGGCGATATGCGCCGCTGCCACCCAGTAGCCCTGATCTGCAGCCTGTTTCAGTACCCTTTCACGTGTAGTGATAGCCTGTTTCTGATCGACATCAAAATGGATGGCCACTTCAGGATCGGGCATTTGCACCGCTTTGGCATGGATAATATCTCCCCACAACACCAGGGTCTGACCTTCACTCTCTACGCGATAAAGTACGCTGCCCGGCGTGTGGCCGGCTGTCGACTCTGCACGGATTCCCCCCGGTAATGTGGCTGGTGCCATAAACGTTTTAAGCAGGCCAGCATTGATGACCGGGCGAAGAGTCCTTTCAGATTCTGCAAAGGTATGGGCCTGACTGGTCTCTACCCTGCTGACGTTAGCCGGATTAAGCCAGAAATCGACATCCCGTTTATCCACGAACACTTCGGCCTTTGGAAAAGCAGGCTTGCCCGCGCGTGAAACACCGCCTGAATGATCGGCATGAATATGGGTTAAGAGTACGGCATCGATCGACTCTGCCGGATAGCCAGCGGCGGCCAGGTTAGTCAGCAGATGTCCGCCATTGTGTCCAAAAAGCTCACCGGCCCCGGTGTCGATTAAAATGCGCTTTTTACCATCATCGATAACGAAGGCATTGATTGATGTTTCGGCCTGTGGCGTCATCGAATCTCTGGCCATTGCCTGTTTTAGTTTTTCAGGCGAAATGTTAGTAAGTAATTTATTCAGGGGAACGGTCACCGTGCCGTCCGAAACTGCGGTAATGCGTAATTTCCCCAATGTCATCCGGTAATAACCCGGAGCTTGCTGATCCCGTGCAGAGGTCTGTTCGGCAGCATAGACCGGACTGAACGCGATAAGAGAAGCCACCAGCATCAGTAAAATTTTCATAAATATCTCTCCAGAAAGTTTCATCACAACGTGGTGGGCAGTATCATTACGCAACCTGTATCACTCAAATTGATTAAACTGATGCTCACTATCAGAGAAAATGATTTTCATCGAATCGACCTGAATTTACTGACGGTGTTGTTGGTTCTGAAGCGGGAAGGCAGCGTGTCGCGTGCGGCAGAAAAGCTGCATCTGGGTCAGCCAGCAGTCAGTAATGCACTGGCCCGATTGCGGCTAATGTTCAGCGATCCACTGTTTGTGCGCACGGCGAAAGGCATGGAGCCTACCCCGCGTGCTGAAGCGCTGATCGCTGAGCTGGGCCCGTTAATGGCACAGATGCAGAACGTATTGTTTCAGCCAGCATCCTTCACGCCTTCTGAGGCGACACATGTTTTTCGGCTGGGGATGAGCGACTGGGTTGAACGCTGGCTGATGCCGGGACTATATGCGCGCATCACACGCACCGCTCCCGGCGTGACTCTTCAGGTTACGGCCAGCGATCCCTTCCGGGATGCGGAGCTGGTCGCGCGCGGAGAGATCGATCTTGCCATTTTGGTTGGCGAGAGCACACCCGCCACGCTCCAGCGCGAGAAAATTGTGTCACACAACTTTTGTACGTTGTGGCACCCGGAACAGCTTTCGTTGCGTGCACCGTTGACGCTGGAGGATTATGTGGCGCATGACCATCTGCTGGTTTCCTATCGCGGGGCGAACTGGAGCTCCATCGATGACCAGCTTGCGGCATCAGGAAAGGCCCGTTCGATTCGCTACGTGACGCCGCATTTTTCCTCTCTGCCTCCGCTGCTGGCGCGCGCACCCGCGTTAGCCACCGTTCCCGCCGGGCTGTCGGATGAGTGGGTGACGCATTACGGCTTATGCTGTAGCCCGGTACCCATTGAAACACCGGAAATAGCCCTGTCACTGCTCTGGCATAAACGGCTTGATAACGATTTGTCACTGCGCTGGCTCAGGGAAGAACTGCGTAGCGTGATGACAGAACGAACCTGAATAAATTACGGCCTAATTATTTGCTCAATAATCCATTCGCGAAATATTTCCATCGACTGGGTCATCTTTCTGGCTCTCTGCCAAGTTAACCAGTACCCATCATGACCAGAATAAATATTAAATGGTCTGGCGAGCAAACCTTGCTTTATTTCCGTTTGAAACATGACATCAGGTGCCAGTGCCAGGCCGCCAGTGATCATCACAGCATCAATAATAAGGCGTGAAGAATCGAATACAGGTCCATTAATTCTGAATGGGGAAATACCCGCCGCAGCAAACCAGTTATCCCACTCTTCAAGACGGTAAGAACGTAATAACGTCTCGCCGGATATATCGCCAGGTTTTGTCAGTCTCTTCGCCGTTTCAGGCCGGCATAACAGGGTCAGCGGCGCATCCAGCAATAGCTGGTTATGCGATGACGCCCATTTACCCGAACCGTATCTTATAGCAAAATCCACTCCCTCTCCGGCAATGCTTACGACATTGTTGTTCGTCTGAATACTCAGTTCGATAGCGGGATGTCTCTGCTGAAAATCTTCAATTTTTGGTAAAAGCCAGCCCAGCGCAAAGGTGCCCACACAGGATATCGTCAGTGCCTCCCTGACTTTACCTCCTTCAAACTGACGATAAGCCTTCTCAATACGATGAAATTCTTCTGAAATTTTTGAGAATAGCAACCGCGCCTCATCGGTCAACTCCAGGCCCCGGGAAAGCCTTTTGAACAAAATCACCCCTAATTTCTCTTCCAGCAGCCTGACCTGCTGACTGACCGCAGCCTGAGAGACAAAGAGTTCCATGCCTGCCCTGGTAAAGTTGAGGTGGCGGGCAGATGCTTCAAATGCACGCAGCGCATTGAGTGGGATATCACTTTTCAAATCAGCCCCCAGAAAAACTTATGACTGGCATCAATTTATACCGTTTTTTCTTACAAGGAAATTGATTTATTTTGGGGCAAATAATTTAAGGGATGCATTTTTTCTGCGTGACTTAAAAGACCCCATGATTTTACTAATGCCAGAATAAGGTAATGCAAGATGATAAACTTTAAAGGAAGCCTGACCGGCATGTTACTGATGGCCGCAACAGGTTGTTCAGTGTCAGCCCATGCTGCTTTTGACCAGCTAACGCTAAAGAGCCAGTTTGAGACACTGGAAAATAAATCTGGTGGCAGACTCGGCGTTACGGTCGTTGACACATCCGATGGTTCTGAATATTCATGGCGGGGCAATGAAAGATTCCCGCTGTGCAGCACAAGTAAAGTAATGGCAGTAGCAGCGATATTAAAGAAAAATGAAAGTGACCATAGTTTGCTTGATAAGAAAATTCATATAAATAAAAGCGACATGGTTAATTATAATCCCATCACCCAAAAACATATCGGCTCATCAATGACTGTTGCTGAACTGAGTGCTGCGGCGTTGCAATACAGCGATAATGCCGCGATGAATAAATTACTTGCGTATCTGGGTGGCCCGCAACAGGCTACGCATTTTGCCCGAACAATCGGCGATAAGGCTTTTCGCCTGGACAGAAAGGAACCAGAACTCAATACAGCAATCCCGGATGATGTGCGTGACACTACGACTCCTTCAGCGATGGCTGACACGCTTAATAAGCTTGTTCTCGGCACCGCCCTCAAAGGAGAGCAGCGAGCCAAACTGTCAGAATGGATGAAGGGCAATACAACAGGTGCAAACAGTATTAAAGCAGGCCTGCCGGCTGACTGGATAGTGGCTGATAAAACCGGCAGTGGTGACTATGGCACAACTAATGATATTGCCGTCATGTGGCCGAAGGATCAGGCACCCATCATCCTGACGACCTACTTCACCCAGAAGGACAAAGACGCGGTCGCGCGCAAAGACGTACTGGCCAGTGCGGCAAAACTAGTTGTGGACGCAATCAGTAAATAATTAGCTTCAGCTTCAGATAATCGGCTCAGAGTGGGCCGATTATCTGGCTTTCGCCCCGCTAACCCGCGCACCAGCGAAATACCACTTCAACTCAAAAACTCAGTACCTCGCCCGGCTACTGCTCAGGTGCGGAAAAAAGGCAGGCGACGGCAAGGCTTCCGGGGCAGTTGGCTCAGCGTTCAGCATGCGCAAAAATGACTCAGCCCAGTGATGGCTGTTCTGCATATGCAGTCCCTTCATCAGACGGGCATGCAGAGACCGCCGTTCGTGTAACGGCATCTGCAATGCGCGATGTACCGCACTGGCCATTGCATCAGGATCATAAGGATTGACGATGATGGCACCCTCCATCTGCCCGGCTGCACCGGCAAACTGCGAGAGGATAAGCACCCCGGGATTTTTCGGGTCCTGTAAGGCGATATACATTTTGGCCATCAGGCTCATGCCTGCCATCAACGGCGTCACCAGCGCAACGCGTGAGGCACGATAGATACCGGCCTGCTCTTCCCGGCTGTAACCATGAGTCAGATAGTTCACCGGATACCAGTTCATTGTGCCATGCACGCCATTAAGTTCCCCGCACAGTGCTTCCAGAGCGTGACCGAGTTCTGACGCATCATGTGCGTGTCCGGCTGCCGGAGGCGCCAGCTGCAACAGCGTGATATTTTTCTGGTAGCAATCATATTTTCGCAGCAGCACCTCCAGGGTGCTGATTCGGTAAGGCAGCCCTGAGCTCTCATCAAGATGGCCGCCGCTTAGCACGGTATTATCGGGCAGGGTTTCGCGGCACTGCATTTCCATGTAAGCACAGCTGTTGCTATCACGCAGAGACTGGACATCGTCAAGGTCAATTCCGACAGGAAACACACCCACCCTGATAATCCGGCCATGAACAC
Source organism: Pantoea sp. XAF26B01_ASV70 (assembly GCF_054512635.1). NCBI lineage: Bacteria > Pseudomonadati > Pseudomonadota > Gammaproteobacteria > Enterobacterales > Erwiniaceae > Pantoea > Pantoea sp. XAF26B01_ASV70. The sequence goes on along the minus strand of NZ_JBTNCJ010000002.1, from coordinate 113,437 downwards.
GAAAGCTTTGCGCCTCCAGCCGTTCTATACGGAATTCGCTCTCCAGCCAGACAAGGAAGTTATTCATATCCTGCACGGTCTGAAAGCCAATCAGATCACAACATAACAGTGAGTCAGTGAACCAGCGCCATTCGGGTATGGTTTCAAACATTCTGCCAGCCGGGAAAGGCTGATGCAGAAAAATACCCACTAAGTTGGTCAATCCTTCTTCACGGATATAGGTGGCACAGCCTAGCAGATGGTAATCCTGAATCCAGATAACATCGTCGGGTGTGGCATTTTCGCAGATGGCGCGCGCATAGGCTTTATTGATGTTTTTATATTCCTGATAGCCGCTTGTAGAAAAACGGGCCATGTCCGGACGCTGATGAAAAACAGGCCAGAGCCCTTTGTGAATATAATTGTGGTACCCCTCATTAAGCTCGCCAGGCGTATACGGGAAGGTCACGGTTTCATACTGACCCATCTGCTGCACGGCGTAGGGTCTTGACGCATCCGGAGGCATCACCCTGCTTTTACCATCCCAGCTAATCCAGACGCCTCCCTGACGGGAAAGGATGCCGTCATAAATTGCAGTAAGCGTCGAACGTTGACATTGATTATGCGAAACAAGAATAAGGCCTGACATGCTGTATTCCTTAAGAACCCGCTGCGGAGAGGCACCAGTGCCTGGCAGCGAGCCGCTATTAATAGGAGGTCGGAGAATAAACTGGAGAAAACCACTCATGAATGTACACCCCGTCCACTTATTGCCTGCAGACGCTTTTTGCAAAATTGGGTTGTGACTGCCATCGTGTAACGTTGTCACGTAAACGCCCGGTGCCGTTAATTAAACCGAACGGCCTGTAAAAAAGGCGTAAAAAGAGTCTGATGAAGTGTAAAAACGCTGCAAATCACGCGCCCGATATAGCATTAGCGGACAGCGATGGCGCAAAAAGTCAGTGAGTTGAAGACAGGGAATATACGCGGGTATAAATAAGGCGGGTTGGCCCGGTTCCGCTCACCCTCAAAGCTGGTTTGATAAATGCGTGGCCGGGCCGTTTTATTGCGGAAACAGAGAACCTAAAAATCTCTTTGTTAATTCAGAGCTGAGCGCTCATTGTCTGGAAAGATACGCCGTTAAAAAATTTTACCTCCCCGACTTTTTTAAATCCCCTTTTCTCATAAAAAGGGACGGCAAGGAGTGAAGACCGTACGCTAATTTCTGAACGCAGTTCGGGAATCGCCTGCTGCCAGAGAGCCCTCGCTACCCCTTTACGCTGAAATTTCGGATGTACAAAAAGGTATTTAACTAAATTGCCTTCGAAAAGGGTGAGTACGCCTGTCACTTCACCTCTTTCCACGGCAATCAGCCAGAGATAGTCATCTGAAACAATCAACGGCTGAAGCACATCGGGCTTTGTGCTGTCGATGAACCATTGCGGACAGGGCTCTGTCTCTGAAAAATTACATTGCACAGACACAAGCTGTATCAGCTCACTGATGCCTGCCGCATCAGACTCCAACGCCGTTCTGATTTCCATTCTTTTGTCATTCCCCCTGATTTGGTTAAGGCAAGGGGATGAGGTTTGCCATTTGAAAAGCCATCCACTCCCCTTTTCCGCTGAATCCCGGTCCGTGGACCCGCGTCCTGATGATTAAAGCACCGTGACTTTGCCCTGGAATATCACCGGACCGGACGGCCCGCTGAGCGTAGATCCCCCCACCGGCTCCAGACTTACCGCCAGTACCGTCTGATTATCTAACTCGCCAGGCGGTAAGCGGAAAACATTACTGTCGCTATGATTGATCAATCCCAGAGATTGTGGTGGAGCACTGCCCCTGATCAGCCAGAGCTGCAGGTTTTTATTCTCTGGCAGCGTGATGTTCAGCGCCGAAACCTGAAGGAGTGAAGCTGACTTATCCAGATTCACCACAAACTGTGCATCGGGCTGTGCGCCGCTGAGTACCGCAATCGGCTGCAGGGATTGTGGGGCATCAGGCTTGTTTAAATGGGTGAAAATGAGGATGCCAGCCATTGCCGCCGCCAGGCCCCAGCCGAGCCAGAAGCCAGGATGCCTGTGGATTGATATCGTGCCAGAGAAGCCTGCATTCCGGCCAAGATCCTGCTCAATCTGCTGCCAGACCGCAGAAGACGGGATAACGGCGTGAGTGAGCAGGTCAATGCCGCTGAACGCTTTCTGCCAGTGCAGCACCTCTGCAGCAAATAATGAATCGTCATTGAGGCGTTTATCCAGCCGATGACGTGTCACATCGTCGGTAAGGCCAAGCACATATTCGGCCGCAGTGAGATCATGTTGTTCCTGACCAGTCATAAGCCTATGCACTCCCGAAGATGGGTTAACGCGCGACGGATCCAGCTTTTCACCGTCCCTTCCGGCTGACTCATGGAGAGCGCAATCTCACTCTGTGACAGGCCACGATAATAGGCGAGCGAAATACTTTGTCGCTGTTCGGAAGGTAAGTGCGCCATACAGTGCTGAAGGCGACGCGCTTCCGCATGGCTCGCATCGGCAGGAAGTGGCGTCTGGAAACCCGCTTCCGCTTCGCTGACCTCCTCCAAGGAACAGCTTCTGTTTTCATGTTTACGGAGGAAATCAATCGCCCGATTTCTGGCAATGTGGCTGAGCCAGATATGCGGCTCACTGCGCTTATCGTCGTAATAGTTAGCCGACTGCCAGATTTGAATAAACGTATCGTGCAGGATCTCTTCTGCCCAGTCCCGGCGTCTCACCATCCGCAGGATGATCCCATAGAGTCGGGGCGACAGAACGCGATAAAGCTGCTCAAGAGCAGCTTTATCACCGACGGCTATCTGGTTCATTAAACCGGCCTGAATATGGGGCACATTTTTTGTCATCGGCTTCCCTGTGAAAGATGTAGCCACGCGATAAGTGGCTACACACAGTATAGGTAACGCTTTACGGCATCAGCACGGTATCAATAACGTCAATCACACCGTTACTCTGGTTCACATCATACGTGGTGATACTGGCAATATTGCCCTGAGCATCTTTAAGCTGAATGTTGTGTGGGCCGTTTGCCATTACCCACAATGATTCGCCATTGACCGTTTTCAGCTCGGCTTTACCGCCACCCGCTTTGATTTTTTTCTCCAGCGCTTTCATGTCCAGTTTTCCTGCGACAACGTGATAGGTCAGGACACTGGTGAGTTTTTGTTTGTTCTCTGGCTTAAGTAGGGAGTCGACGGTGCCCTTAGGCAATTTATCAAAGGCGGCATTGGTGGGCGCGAAAACGGTAAATGGCCCCTTTCCTTCAAGTGTCTGGACCAGACCGGCGGCTTTAACAGCCGCGACCAGCGTGGTGTGGTCTTTCGAGTTAACAGCATTCTCAACAATATTTTTCGATGGGTACATGGCGGCACCGCCGACCATCACCGTGTCGCTGTCCATGCTCGCCGCGTAAGTGGCGCCACTGAAGACTAATGCAGAAAAAATCAGAGTTGGCAGGAATGGTTTCATTTTCACTTCCCTCATTGAGTTAACGGACAGGGCGAGAGCGCCCTTATCTGTTAATACGAATGAGCAGCGAAAACGGATGCAAAAAATTTTAATTTTTTTTAGCTGGGGGGGTTCAGGCTGAGGCGATATGCAATAAGCCCACCAGAGGTGGGCTTATCATAACGAGTCCATACTGCGTCAACGTCTGCTTTTCACGCACAGCAGACAGCCATCATTACTGGCAAGAAATAGCTCCCGGTCATACATTTCAGTAATGTAAAAACCTATGACCCGGACAGCTCAGATGCTCTCCACCCACGTCTTTCGCCGTGAGCTACACGCATGAACTTAAATGCGAAAAGCATTCACTGCTTCACGTAAAGCGTGTGCCTGGGCTGAAAGCGACTGTGATGCGGAAGAGGATTCCTCAACCAGCGCGGCGTTATTCTGCGTGACGCCATCCATCTCGTTTACCGCAATGCTGACCTGTGAAATGCCCTGCATCTGTTCAGCTGAGGCGAGTGAGATGTTATCCATCGCGACGGCAAGTTTTCCAACCATCGCATTGATATCAAGAATGCTCTTGCCGGTGCCGGTTGCCACGACAACACCACTTTCGACCTGCGCCACAGCCTCTTCAATCAGATGTTTAATATCTCTGGCTGCCGTTGCACTGCGTTGCGCCAGCGTCCTGACTTCACCCGCGACAACGGCGAAACCCCGGCCCTGTTCGCCCGCTCGCGCTGCTTCGACTGCCGCGTTAAGCGCCAGAATGTTGGTCTGAAATGCAATTCCTTCGATAACGGAGGTAATATCCCGGACTTTCACCGCGCTTTTTGAAATATCATTCATCGTCTCTGACATGCGCTGCATATCGTGTTCACCCGAACGCGCCAGCGCAGCGGTTTCGCGAGCCGAATCCGCTGTCTGCTGCGCGCCCGCTGCATTGCTTTTCACTGTAACCGTGAGCTGTTCAATACTGGCGGCGGTTTCCTGCAAAGCGGCGGCCTGCTGCTCTGTACGGGAAGAGAGTTCGGTATTGCCCTGAGAAATTTCATCAGCTGCCATGGCGACCGAAGCGGAAGAATCTTTAATCTGCGAGACCAGGTCACGCAGATTGCTCTGCATGCTATCCAGAGAAGCCATCATGCTGACGGTATCTCCCTGACGAAGGGTGACCTTTGTCGTCAGATCGCCCGCCGCAATCGCAGCGGCCAGGCCCTGCGCATGCGAAGGTTCGCCACCCAGCTGAGTCTTGATCCAGCGGGTGATCAGCCCACTCATCACAAATCCCATCACAACAAACAGGGTGGTCAGGCCAGCCAGCGTCATATAAACACCGGAGAGCGCCTGCGTGGACGTTTCCGCCGTTTTACTCGTTACCCTCGCCTGATAATCAACCATCTCATCCACTGCATTGCGGTAGTGCGAAAGCGCAGGGATCAGTTCACCACGGAGTTTTTCCGGGAACGGAGTGGCGTTCTGCATAAACAGGTTTTGCTCTGCCTGATGAAGCGGACCCGCTGCCACTTCGATTTTATTTAATTGCGTGGAAGCTTCTTCTACTTCAGCAATATTGATCCCCGGAATGCTTTTGGCACCGTTGATCAGTTCCCGGAAATGCGCAGTGGTATTATCACTGTTGGTCTGCAACGCAGAGAACTGGGTTTTTATAGTGGCCTCTGCCTGAGGCTGAGTGTCTGAAGCCACGGACAGTAAAAGGACAGTTTGCTGAGTTAAATTATCTTTTAGCGTCTGCAAGGCCTGGAGATCGCCCAGCCGCGCGCGCGTCAATTCCTGCTGATCGCTGGCCGTATTGAGTTTAAATCCGGCAAATCCTGTCACAAAAACGCCCGTTAAGATGACAGTAAGGAATGCCGCAGTGAGCATGACGCTTAATTTTATTTTTTTGTTCCGATACATAGGAGACCCCGATGTTTGAATTAATAGGTTATCACCGACGTTCCGCTTCTATGGCTCGCTGGTACTGGATCTGTTATCGGCAGCGAGGAAAGAAATTACAGTAATGAAAGGGGTAAGAAGCGATGATTCCTGGGCTGAGTAAAAGGGTAAATCCCTGACGGATGCCATTAAGGCAGTGAGTGTGATTCTCGTAACTTGTCGCCTGAATGCGGATAAAACTATTCCAGCTTCGCTTGTGGCACCACGGATTTAACAGACTCTTCAGCGTAATTTGAGATGACTGACAATAGAAGTGTCCTCGTGGTGAGAACGGAATCTCAGGCCGCAGATATTTTATTAAGGGTGGAGAAAGGCGTAGCCATCAGGTGCATGCGTTTGCAGCTGGAGACGAACAGATAATAAGGCACCTTGCTTTCCGTGATTACCTCAGAGAAAACAGAGATATCGCAGCAACCTATGCTGAGATAAAGCGTGAAGCAGCATCACTCTGTAACAACGATGCTCAACGCTACAGCGCGCTCAAAGCGAACTTTATAGCGCATCATCTACAGCTCGCACTGATTGACCTGAAACGATAGGTACTGAGCAGGACAGGATATATCCTCCTCACCCCCGTTTTTGATTCCATTCATCCTGACTCAGGGTAAACAGCATGCTTGCGGGCGCATTTTCCACATCATAAATATCCCGGATATGCCGGAGGCCGGCATTAATCAGAACCTTTTGTGAAGCCAGATGATTTGCTCTTACGACTGCAGAAATCTCAGCCAGTTTTACTTCTTCGAATCCATAACTAACCGCATAGTTCGCAAATTCCGTCGCCAGTCCTTTCCCCCAGGATTCCGGAGAGAAACGATATCCCAGATTATTGATCGTGATATCGGCAAAGCTTCTGATGCTCAATCCCCCAAAACCGATGATTCTATCTGGATTATCCTGAAGCGAGATAGCCCAACTGCCGAAGCCATTCAATTCCCAGTGACGGATAGAGCGCGATAGCACTTCCCGTGAATGATGGATATCCGGATGTGGGCCCGCGGGATTAAACGTATTCGTCGCAGGGTCGCCGTAGATCCTGTAAAGATCATCGGCATCTGATGGGGTGACTGGCCGAAGAAACAACCGCATAGTGTCTTGCTGCAAAATAAACGCTCTCAGATTAAGAAACGAGTGATCCTGTTTTTATAACGGGAAACGGTGCGGGAAACTATGTAAATCTCTCACCTCATCAGTCTGTTCAGTCAGGCTTGATCTCTTTAATAAGCGCTTCACGCTGATTGTGGATGTTGCCGACTTTGGCTGTAACAGGATGCCAGGTAAAGTCCTTTTCCGGCAATGCGGCTTCATGTGCAATTTCCTGAGCACGTTCTGACGTGGTTCCGGCACTGAGCCATTCGCGTACAGCATCCGCACTTAAAACCAGCGGGCGTCGGTCATGGATATCAACCATGCCTTTATTGCTCGCTGCCGTTACGATAACAAAACCCTCATGCCCATGATCCTTACCATAAGGAGCGTTGCCGATAGCGGCGAAGAACAGCGGTTCTTTCTCTTTGTGGTAGATAAAGTAAGGCTGTTTTTTGTCGCCCTCTCGCTTCCATTCATACCAGCCATTGGCAGGAACAATGGCGCGACCATGCTCCCACAGCGGTTTGAACATGCGTCCCGTCGCAGCGGTTTCACCACGCGCATTGATAAGCGGTTGTTTGTCCCACCACTCCGGACCGTAACCCCAGTAAACTGTATCAAAGTGCAGTTCATTATCCCGCTCATTGAGCAAGAGCACTTTGGTGCCTGGCGCTACGTTAAAGCGGTCTATCGGCTCCGGATCATAAATAATTTCATCGGGCTTCAGCCCCAGGGATTCAAAGTAATCATCTCTGCTGCTGTACTGCGCAAACCGTCCACACATGGGGACCTCCTCTCATAAGGATAGCGCAGCGTTGAACGAGTTAAATAAATCTAAAAAAATTGTTCTTCTGGCTGAAGATATCGTGATTTTTGACGAGAACATAATTAATGAATATGAATAAACTGGAGCAGTAATGAAGGGAATTATTTTAAGTCTGGCTATGGCATCACTGATGGCTGCCTCGTTTACAGCTGATGCGCGCGGCCATCGTGGTGGGGGTGGGCATAGAAGCTACAGCCATAGTTTTAGTTCAGCTTACTCATCACAAACAACGACACCCAGAATCAAGAAGAGATATTCCAGCAGCAAGCGAACGGCCAGATATGCTACTGCGGGCGTGGCGGGTTATGGCGCATACCAGGCCCATAACTACACGTCATCCTACGTGCGTGAGAAGGGCCGTCAGGCCGCAAGAAAACCCTCAACGAACAGCTATGACAACCAGTATCCAAATCAGCCCCAGGCTCAGCCAGTTAGCCAGAATATGGCACCGACATGTTCACCCTTATCTATGGTAAGCCAGCCGGGCTATACAAACCTGCCTGTATGCCTGGGCAGTGTTAATTGATTTCAAGCCTTGTAGCGATGAAACGACGATGAATTGATATTTTTCAGGAAGACACATTTTACAGAATGCCACTTACCGCACCCCGGAGAGGTCATATTTTAGTGACTTCGTAGGGACACGAACCTTTAATAATATGAGATATAACTCATGACCATAGTTTTTATACCTGCCCTCATCCCATTACTGATGAGAATTGAGAATGAGAAAGGAAGCCCGCTTACTGAGCAGGAAGTCAGTAGCATCCGTGACAATGCCACAACTATCGAAGTGCCGCGTGATGTTGCTCTCGCCATGGCTGAATGCCGCGGTTACTTCGATATCAACCCTGAAAGTTGCTGGGCTGAATGGAGCTTGTACCGGAGTAAGACTTTGCTGTCTGTTGCTGACAACGGATAACTGCATCGCGGTGCACATCTGCACCTCATGTTTTAGCAGCCGGTATCTGACGGCATAGCTTCAGAGATCGACATACTGTTAGCATCAGTTCTGGCTGGCTCATGGGCTACTACATATAGCCATACCGTGTAAAAGTAGTCAGGAAAATATTTTTTAACTGTGTTTGTTGTCATGAGCCGCAGAGAGGAAATTCCTGAAGCTGCAGAACGTTGCATGCAACAGAAAGGGTTTTATCAGACACCGGTTTAGCTTATTGTCGGTCTGACTTGAAAATTTTATGAAAATTAAGAAGCAATTATTTTCTTCATGATTACATCCCTGATGTTTGCCCGGATTTTATATCATCTATTCTACAGTCTTAATATCCACAGCCACCAGAACAACCCAGTAATTCATCTGCTCAGTCATCAGCTACGTTTTCAAAAAAAGACAGTGTTTCGGCGCTTTTTCGGCGGGACTGCACTACTGTTACCTGGCAATACACACCTTCCTATTACCTATAAATTTTTCTGTTCCGATCGAAATGCGTGGCCGTTGGTCATCATTCTGTACCCTGCTTCAGACGCGCAACAATCTCACCCCTCTTTTCAAACCACGCCGATAACGTTAAGCTATACGAAACATATACGTTTCATATAAGGCTTGCATGGGTATCGTAAAAATCTCCGATCTGATGCATGAGAATCTGCGCATCGCCAGTCAGGCGATGAGCCGCTCAATTAATGCACAGGCAGAACACTGGCTAAAACTCGGTATGCTGGCAGAACTCTATCCACAGCAGACCCAACATCAACTGGCGCAGATGCTAATCCGGCTTGAACTGGAAGGCAGCGCTGATATACGCAATATACTCCCTAAAGAGAGCCTCACCACACAAGGAGACGTGTCATGAACAGCGTTAAAATTCATACCGCAGCGGAAATCGAAATGGCACGGGCAGCCGGACAGGCTGCGGCTCAGGTGCTGGCGATGATTACACCTCACGTCCGTCCCGGCATCACCACGGAAGAACTGGATGATATCTGTCACGACTTCATCGTGAATGAGCTTAAAGTGACGCCAGCAAACATCGGTTATCACGGTTATACCCGTACCACCTGCACGTCGGTCAATCATGTGGTCTGCCACGGCATCCCGGCCAGCAAAAAACTCAAGGATGGCGATATCGTTAATATCGATGTAGCGATCATCAAAGATGGCTGGTATGGCGATACCAGCCGGATGTACTTTGTCGGCACACCGTCAGTCCGTGCCAATCGTCTGGTGGAGATCACCTATCAGTCGATGGTCGCCGGTATCAAAACCGTACGTCCTGGCGCGACGCTGGGCGATGTGGGTGCGGCTATCCAGCGTGTCGCTGAATCGGCTGGCTTCTCGGTGGTGCGTGAATATTGCGGTCACGGCGTCGGTGAAATTTACCACACCGATCCACAGGTGCTGCACTACGGCACGCCGGGCGAAGGGATGCCACTGAAAGCAGGCATGATTTTCACTATCGAACCGATGATTAATGCCGGTAAAGCCGGAACCAGCGTGCTGTCAGATGGCTGGACGGTGGTCACCAAAGATCGCTCGCTCTCGGCGCAATGGGAACATACCGTCGCCGTCACCGATGAGGGTTTTGATCTGCTCACGCCCTGGCCTGAAGGCACCGGCGACTACCCGGCGATTTAATCTCTCAGCCTGAGACCGGGTCTCAGGCTGCATTGTTAACTGCCCCTGACTTCACTCAGCGTTTCCAGCGTGCCGGAATGCCACACCTGCACATCGTTACGTCCGGCGCGCTTGACCTGATACAGCGCCTCATCGGCGCATCTCAGCCATTCATGAATTGTCGCCGCATCGCATGCCGGTGCAATCCCGATACTCACCGAGCACTGAAAGGTAGATGAAGCCGGTAGCCGCAGCAGGGCAATCCCCTGTCTGATCTGCTCTGCCAGCAACATGATGCTGGTTTCATCCGCATCCCGCACAATCACACACAGCTCATCGCCGCCAAAGCGGGCAGGTATATCTTTCAGGCCGACGCTGTCACGCAGTAGTGCCGAGATTTCTGCCAGCAGAAAGTCGCCGGCTTCATGCCCGAAGGTGTCGTTAACCTGTTTGAAGTGATCGACATCCAGCAGCATCAGCCAGGCTTTACCCTCACCTCGCTGTGTACGTAAAAACTCACTTTCAAGCCGCCGCTCAAACAGACGTCGGTTAGGTATTTTCAGACCAGGATCCATCAGCGCAATGCGTTCCAGCTCCTGATTCTTCTTTCGCAGACTCAGGGTCAGATTGTGTGAAACCACGCTGAGCGCCAGCAGATAGCCGCTGGCGAGCGGCAGAGTCAGCCAGACGGTGCGGGTAGAGAAGGTCAGTTGCAAAGGCGCCTTTTCGGCTAACCAGGCCAGTAAAAAGGTCAACAGAAAGGCCTGCAGAGCAGACTTCAGCTGACCCCAACCGCCCGCCGAGTAACGATCAGAGATCAGTACCGCCATAATAATAATTGAGGGAAGCGGACTCAGCGCCATGGTTGCCACCCAGAAGCCGCCGAAAGCGGCATCCAGCGTCAGATTCTTACGTTCAAAACCCGTGGGATCGCGCGATCGCAATGCCAGTCTGAAGGCGGCATAGGGCCAGACAAACGCATTAGTAAATAGCAGTGCGCAGAGTTCCAGGCTTTTTCCCATCTCCATCAATACTGACAGAATGGGCAGGAAACAGAGAAAGGTGCCGAGCTGGCGCATCATGAACATGCGGCGCACAAATCGCGTCGATCGGCGCTTCAGCTGAATATCGTCAGGAGTGTAGTAATTCATATGCAGACTGAAGCAGCAACAGGTTATGGCAGTTTATCGGCAATTAATGAATTAAGGTAAACTATTTACAGAATATTCTTATTGCGGGTCGCGAAGGGAATCTAATCAGGCTTTGACTTGTGTGCCTGGGACGATGGCAGTCAGGGAACAATGGCAGTAATGTGAAAAGATACCGCGCGCCATGAATACGCGCGGAAGCTTTTTATCGGCGGCCTTTAACCACTGAGGCAGACCAGTTGAAATCGCTGACTTCGCTGGCGGTCATTGAAGAAGGTTTTTTCTTACGCAGCGGTTTTTTCTTCTCCTTCTCAGCCTGCGCCCTCTCCTTCTCCAGTTTGCTGGTCATGATGATCTGACGAGCTTCACTATTGAATTCTTTCTCTTTTTTGCTATCAGGCTCTTTACCGGTTCGTTGACGGTACTTCTCGGCCAGGCCCTTATAGGTTTGCTCGACGGCCAGTCGTTCATCAGCGTTGAACTGATCAATGGAAATCATCTTTTTATCGTTCATAGCGGCGTGTCCTGTGGCGAGTTATTCCGGCAAGTGTACCGCATTTGCGGTCCGTTAACGCAGGGAATGGCATTAATCCGGTGAGCTGCTGATTCCGTCAGCACACACAGCCCGGTAATTTCTCTGAAACATGCGTTTAGCCCTGTAAAAAATAGGGTTATCTCTTAATATAAAACTAATGTTCATCAGGTTTACTGGCAGTGACCACGTACTGCCGAGGAGCTGAAGGAATGATAAAAGAGACCGATCGCCTGTCACAGGCATTATTACGGCGGCATGGGATTGGCGTTAAACAGAAACGTATACACTTCCGTGGCAGGGATCTGCTGTTTCAGCTGCACAACGCCCGCTATGAGGTGTTCAACGGCGATCGCTGTATTGCAACCGTCGATACCAACAATATCAATGAAGCCATTAAGCAGTTTAAAGCGCTGGACCATCCAGGGGAGAAATAGCCATGCCAGACTATCGTCTGTTTCAGAAAGAGCAAACAGTCAGAGCCGTGAACACTGAGCGGCAGGATCAGCAGGACGCGTTAATGGCTGATGGCTATAAGATGGTGTGGGACGTGGTGCATGCCGATAACGCCGATGCCGCGCTGCTGCGCTATCAGCAATTGCGTCACGAAGAGGATAATGCTGAGCAGAGTTTCGCAACCGATTCAGTTTCAGGTAGCCTGATGAACCTGATATCCCGCTGAGTCAGTGCGGGGCTGAAGGTATAAAGCCAAAGTTACTGTTAATTCATGCTGTGCTGATTAGAATAAAGGAAATTTCCCGAATACAGGTTTCTGATGAAAATCACCATTCACAAAGAAGATGAGCTGTTTATGCACAACTTCTTTGCTGCGCCATGCCACACCGTTGAAACAGACTCACCACAGGCACAACAGATTCAGCAATCGCTTCAGCTGGCCATCCAGCAAAAAGGTGCAGAGGCTGATGGCGACTGGAAACGTAGTCTGACTTTTCTGATTCTGTTTCTCTTTTTATATGCTGCGCTGGGTGCCTCGCTGACGCTTGATCTCAGCACCACTGGCACGCCTCATAAGAGTATTGAATATGCGCTGGAAGCGATTCCGGTACTCATCGCCTTCTCCGGCTTCTTCATCTCTATTCTCTATCTGTTCCTGACCCGCGCCAGCGCGCGTAAACAGCGTAACTGGGAAAGGACTATCCTGGTGCTGGAGAAATACTCCATCGGAAATCTGTTTAAAGCGACGCATACCCAGGGCGGTGGTACCAGCAACTACTCCGTGCCCAACCTTTCTATTTCGCTCGCGCTGTTTATCTGCCTGACCTGGCTGGTGATTTATAACTATCTGACGTTTACCACCAGCGGGGTGTTTGGCAGTGTCATCTCCCTGTTTATCAGCACCATGGTTTATGTGATTCTGGATATTCAGCTGCTTAAGCCTTTTACCCATGCTGTGGAGAAAGAAGAAGCGGAAAAGAGTGACGCGGATAAAGAGCAGGATTAACTGCGCCTGGTAAGCGGCAAAAGAGATACCCGGTCAATGAGCCGGGTATTTTTTTGTTTAATCAGAACGATCTTGCTGCAAGACCCCTGTTGCACGGAGTTCAATGAGAACGGTCGATACTAAAGTATATAAGTATGTTGTAACTATAGGCAGGGCTTAATCCTTTGGGTTCAGCCCGGGTAAAAGTCAGACGGCCCGCTTTCACAGCGGGCCGTATTCATCACCAGTGGGTTTTCTGCATATCAATGACAAAACGATATTTCACATCGCTGGTCAGCATACGTTCAAAGGCAGTTTCGACCTCTTCACCGGTGATCATCTCAACATCAGCCGTGATGTTGTGCTGACCACAGAAGTCGAGCATCTGCTGCGTCTCCTGGATGCTGCCAATTGAGGTGCCAGTGATGCTCAGGCGACGAAACACCATCGGTGTCACATTCGGTGATGGATGAGGTTGATCGGGTATGCCCACCAGCACCAGCTGACCATTGGTTTTCAGCGCACCGAGATAAGGATCAAGGTCGTGTGGTGCAGCGACACAGTCCAGAATGATATCCAGTGACGCCTGGCAGTCAGCCATTTGTGCGGCGTCTCGTGAGATCACCACGTTCTTAGCGCCGAGCCGGCGTGCATCTTCCCCTTTCGCCGGAGAAGTCGTAAACAGGGTGACTTCTGCGCCCAGTGCACTGGCCAGTTTAACCGCCATATGGCCCAATCCCCCAAGCCCGACCACACCCACACGATCGCCTGCTTTGACTTTAAAATGCTGCAACGGTGACCAGACGGTCACGCCAGCGCACAGCAGCGGTGCCACCGCATTCAGCGCCAGATTGTCGGGCACCGTGACCACAAAATGCTGGTCGGCGATGACATGCTGCGCATAGCCACCAAATGTCGTATTGCCGGTGTATTTATCCGTACCGTTGTAGGTCGGCGTGAAACCCGCCTCACAATATTGCTCTTCCTGCTGCTGACAGAAATGGCATTCACCGCACGAGTCGACCATCACGCCCACGCCAACCGTATCCCCGGCGGCAAATTTAGTGACGTTGCCGCCCACTGCCACTACGCGTCCGACAATTTCGTGACCGGGAACCAGCGGATAGCGGCTAACTCCCCATTCATTACGGGCCATATGCAGATCGGAGTGACAAACACCGCAGTAAAGAATTTCGATTTTCACATCGTCAGCCTGCAGCTCGCGTAACTCTACCTGGCCTGCCCGCAGCGGCTGATCTGCCTGGGACGCTATCAGTGCGTTAATTTTCATCTGTTGCCTCTTTTCACCTGGTGGTCGTAAAGAAAGCGGCCCACTATAGACACACGGAACCCCATTTGGTAGTAGTTACCTTTTGGTTACCATACTATCTGGGAAGTCACTATGCCGGTCTGGGTTGAAGGAAAACTTTGCTTTTATGCGGATTCACCGCCACGCCGCCTGCTGGAACTCTTTTCGGTGAAGTGGAGCACGATGGTGCTGCATGCGCTCTATCACTGGCCGGAAAATCGGGCACGCACGGGTGAACTGGAGCGTAGCCTGCAGGGTATTTCGAAGAAGATGCTGATTCAGACGCTGCGTGAGCTGGAGCAGCGCGGACTGGTGTCGCGTCAGGTGTGGCAGGTGGTGCCACCAAAAGTGGAATACAGCCTCACGCCGTTGGGGCATACCTTTGCCCAGCCGATTGAGCAGATGTATCAGTGGGGACTGGAGAATCAGGCTGCGCTGGATGAAATGGAACATCACGCGCGCAGCCATCAGGAGAGTGGCGGATAGAAGGCCGCCAGTTCTCACGCAGTGCAGGCTTAATCGAACGGGAATTCGCGCGCCAGCACGCGGGAAATGACATTCAGCGCGCCTTCATCATTGTTGCTCTGAGTCTGATAGCGCGCCACGGCAGCGACCGAATCAGCGGCATTGGCCATTGAGAAACTGAAGCAGGCCTGACGCAGCATCTCAATATCATTGGCGCTGTCACCAATCGCCAGCACTTCGCAATCGCTGATGCCCCACTTTTCCTGCAGCAGCGCAATGCCGTGTGCCTTATGGCAGCCGGGAATAATGAGATCAATAAAGCCAAAACCGCTGGATACCGGATGCATGATGTTTTCCAGCTCGCCCAGACGGGAATGCAGTCTTTGCAGCAGTGCATCCACCCCTTCGTGCTCCAGCTTCAGCGAGAATTTGAAAATGGTGTCGTCGATGGCATAGAGGTCATCGCGTTTTTCCAGCCGGTGATAGTGGTTTGCAAGCATCGCCATCACCTCGTCAGAGGTGGATGAATGCATATAGGCGCCGTTGCGTCCACAGACCACGACCGCGATGTCAGGTTCATGCGCCAGGATATCGAGGATCTTATGCACTTTCTCCTGAGCTAACTCTCCGCAGAAGATCTCTTCATTACAGTCAGAAACCCATGCGCCATTTTCCGCCACGAAAGCGATCTCATCTTTGATGTCGGGAAAATAGCGCTGCAGCTGGTAATACTGATTACCACTGGCCACCACAAAACGGATGCCCTTCTGCTTCAGCAGCGCATACTGACGTGAAAACCGCTGAACGTTGTACTGCTTATTGTCGTCCAGAAAGGTGCCGTCCATATCCACCGCAATCATCTTAACCGCCATCTCGCCTGCCCCTATACGTTCGCCGTTCTGTCCTTTCGGCTGATTGATTTGATTCATAAAGCTTACTCGCTGTGTGGATTAATGAGAATGCAAATAGTGACTTTGCTAACGGCTTTCAGAGCGTTCCGGTTCCGGAGTTGTGTTATCACGCACGTTTTTTTTCGTTAAAAGGATGTTAACCTCAGCCGAATATTACGAATGAAGGTTATTTTAATTACATTCGTAACTCAACCCCCAGATATTCAGGAGCACGAGATGCGTGAAGATTCCCGATCAACCCCTTTACCTGACGACGTCAAAACCGCTATTCGCGAGATGAAACAGCAGTTACGTCAACAGATTGGTGATGTCGATGCCCTTTTCCGTCAGGTTTGCGACAACATCACTGCTGCGATTGCTGAAGCAAAAGCAGATGAAAAGCGCACGGGCAGTGCCTGGCCGGTAGTGCCCATGCAGGACATTGCAGCGGGAAAGGTTTCGGATGAAACCCGGGCGCTGATTAAACGTCGCGGCTGTGTGGTAATTAAGCAGCACTTCGCGCGTGAGCAGGCGCTGGCATGGGATAAGTCGATGCTCGACTATCTGGATCACAACCGGTTTGACGAACACTATCGCGGCCCTGGCGATGACTTTTTTGGATCGCTGGCCGCCTCCCGCCCCGAAATCTATCCGATTTACTGGTCACAGGCGCAAATGCAGGCGCGGCAGAGCGCGGCAATGGCTGACGCGCAATCTTTTCTGAACCGGTTATGGAAGTCTGAATCACAGGGAAAGCAGTGGTTTGACCCGGATGTCAGCGTTATCTATCCCGATCGCATCCGTCGCCGCTTGCCGGGCACCACCTCGAAGGGATTAGGCGCCCATACCGATTCCGGCGCGCTGGAACGCTGGTTACTCCCCGCGTATCAGCAGGTTTTCAGTAAGCTGTTTCACGGTGATTTTGCCGCTTACGACCCCTGGGATGCAGCTCACCGCACCGAAGTGGATGAGTATGATCTGCCGGGTACCACCAAATGTTCCGTGTTCCGGACCTTTCAGGGCTGGACCGCACTCTCCGATATGATCCCCGGTCAGGGCCTGCTGCACGTGGTGCCGGTGCCGCAGGCGATGGCCTATGTTCTGCTGCGCCCGCTGCTTTCAGACGTACCTGAAGATGAACTGTGCGGCGTCGCGCCGGGCCGGGTGTTGCCCGTTAATGAACAGTGGCATCCGCACCTGATTGCAGGACTCTGTTCGATACCGGCCTTAGAGGCGGGCGATTCGGTATGGTGGCACTGTGATGTGATCCACGCCGTTGCACCGGTTGAAGATCAGCAGGGCTGGGGCAATGTGATGTATATCCCCGCTGCACCTATGTGTGACAAAAACCGCGCCTATGCCCGGCGGGTTGCACAGTCCCTGGAGCAGGGACGTTCACCGGGAGATTTTCCGCCAGAAGATTATGAAACAGAGTGGGGCCAGCGTTTTACGCTGCAGGATCTCAATCTTAACGGACGCCGGTCGCTGGATTTGTCCTGATCCCAATCCCGCGTTGTACACCAGCGCGGGATATCCCTGTTACACTGGAGCTTCTTTTTTTCTGCGAAACACAATTATGAACCCGCGACATCATCAGATTATTCAACTGGTTAATAGCCGGGGCAGCGTAACGGTCAGCGAACTGGCGCAGCTTACCGGGGTTTCTGAAGTGACGGTGCGTCAGGATCTCACACTGCTGGAACGCGACCGGTTGCTGCGGCGGGTTCACGGTTCCGCGCTGGCGCTGGACAGCGATAACGTCGGCACCCGCATGAATACCCGCTATCTCACTAAGCAGGCGCTGGCACGACATGCGGCCAGCCTGGTTCAGGCGGGTGAATCGGTCTTCATCGAAGGCGGCAGCACCAATGCGCTGCTGGCGCGTGCGCTGGCTGACCGCGCCGATCTTACGCTGATTACCGTCAGTCACTATATTGCCCAGCTTCTTCGGGAAGCCACCTGTGAGGTGATTGTGCTCGGTGGCCTGCTGCAGAAAAGCAGTGAGTCAGTAGTCGGCCCGCTGACGCGGTATTCCATCCAGCAGGTTCATTTTCACCGGGCATTTGTTGGCGTGGATGGCTGGCATCCGGAGACCGGTTTTACCGGCCGCAACATGCTGCGCTGTGATGTGGTGGATGCCGTGCTGGCGAAAGGCGCTGAGAGCTATGCCCTGACCGACGCCTCCAAGTTTGGTCAGATTCACCCTTATCCGCTTTCATCCGGTTATCAGGTCGGGCACGTGATTACCGATGAGACGCTGGATGCGGCGGCGGCAGCGCAGCTCAGGGAAAAGGCGATAGAGGTGATACAGATCGCCGCAGGTTAAGCAGAACGGCCGGGGCCTTTAGTAACGGAGTCCCGCATCATCAGGCTGGCCGTGAAGGGTGCCTGAGTATGCCAGTCTCCGCCATCCAGCATGGTCAGCAGGCGGTTAATCGTCTCATCGATCATCTCGGTGACCGGCAGTTTCATGCTGGATAACGACGGCGTGATGAAGGGCGCCAGCGGAATATCATCGAAGCCAATCACCGAAACCTGCCCGGGTACCGCGATGTTGCATTCAGTCAGACGTTTGATGGCACCAATCGCCATCTCATCATTACTCGCCACCAGCGCGCTGAATGTCACCCTGCGTTCCAGCAGCTGGTCCACGGCCGCCATACCGCTCTGCGCCGTCCATTTACCGGTCACGATTCGCCGGGAATCGGCTTCAATGCCCTGTGCGGCCAGCGCAGCGTGATAGCCGGAAAGTCGCTCGACGCCGGTCGGCGAATCGAGTGAACCGGTGATAAACGCGATCTCGCGATGCCCCTGATTCAGCAGATGGCTCACCGCCGTGGCGCTGCTGGCGTGCTGATCGCTGTAAATGCAGTAGCTATGGTTGACGCGCAGCCGCCGGTTGATCACCAGTATCGGCTGTTTGTGCCGGGAGATAATCGCATCCAGCGCGTCAATGCTCAGGAAGCGCGGATAGATAATGATGCCGTCACAGCGCAGATCGAGCAGAAACTGAATCGCCGCCTCTTCCTGCTCAGCGGTGTGTTTGCCGTCCGCCAGAATCAGCTGGCGGCCCTGCTGCTCCAGTATGCGCGCGGAGTGTGCCATTAGTTCAGTGAAGTAGCTGCCGCTGTAGAGCGTATTGGTGATCACCAGTCCAATGGTCTGAGACGTTTTTGTCGCCAGGTTGCGCGCCAGCAGATTGGGCCGGTATCCGGTTTCGGCAATCGCCTTCAGTACTTTTTCACGCTTTTCCTGCCCGACATAGCCATTGCCCGAGAGCACACGTGACACTGTCGCTTTAGAGACGCCCGCCCTGTTTGCCACTTCCTGAATCGTTGCCATGGTGATGCTCCTTTGCTGCGTCGTCCTGCAGTCTACCTAAGCCTCTCAATGTTGGAAATATTTACCCCGTCTTAGTATGAGGTTACCTGGCAGCATCAGGTGATGGAGTTCACAAAAAAGAGATCTGGATGATTTTGGCGCTTGTCGGCGCTGTGAAAGCACTTCATGATTTTGTGAAACCGGTTTCCTATTTACCTGCCCGCAGGCGAAAAAACATAAAAACTTTAACCGATTTACCCTACAGAGAAGAGCGATCATGCCCAGAAATTATGCCGAGGTGTCACGCGCCATCGTCGATGCGCTAGGCGGCCTCACCAATATCGAAGCCGTAACCCACTGCATGACCCGCCTGCGGTTTGTGTTGAAAGATGAAAACCAGGTCGACTATCCCCGGCTCAAGGCGATCAATGGCGTTATGGGCGTGGTGCACAACGACACTCAATGCCAGGTGATCATTGGTAACAACGTGTCACAGGCTTATCAGGCGGTGCTGGAGCTGGGATCGCCCGCAGCGACATCAACTGCACCCGTGAAACGTAAAATCACGCTGCGAGGCATCGGTGCAGGTATTCTTGATGCGCTGGTGGGCACCATGTCGCCGCTGATTCCGGCCATTATTGGCGGGTCAATGGTTAAGCTGCTGGCGATGATCCTGGATATGGCGGGCGTGTTTGAGAAAGGCTCATCAACGCTGGTCATCCTCAACGTGATTGGCGATGGCGCATTCTTCTTCCTGCCGATCATGGTGGCCGCCTCTGCGGCGCTGAAATTCAAAACGAACATGTCGCTGGCGATCGCCATTGCCGGTGTACTGGTTCATCCCAACTTTGTTGAACTGATGGCGAAAGCGGCACAGGGTCAGGCGGTGGAATTTGCTTACATCCCGGTGACCGCGGTGAAATATACCTATACGGTGATCCCGGCGCTGGTGATGACCTGGATCCTGTCGCACATCGAGCGCGGCGTGGATCGTATTACCCCTGCCGTCACTAAAAACTTCCTGAAACCGATGCTGATTGTGCTGATTGCGGCACCCATCGCGATTGTGCTGATTGGTCCGATTGGTATCTGGATCGGCAGCGGCATCTCCGCGCTGGTCTACACCGTGCATGGCTATCTTGGCTGGCTTTCCGTCGCGATTATGGGCGCAATCTGGCCGCTGCTGGTGATGACCGGGATGCATCGGGTGTTCACCCCCACCATCATCCAGACCATTGCCGAAACCGGCAAAGAGGGCATGGTGATGCCGTCAGAGATTGGTGCCAACCTCTCGCTGGGGGGATCGTCGCTGGCGGTGGCGTTCCGGACCAAAAACCGTGAACTGCGCCAGACCGCGCTGGCAGCGGCGGCATCAGCGATTATTGCCGGCATTTCAGAACCGGCGCTCTATGGCGTTGCGGTCCGCTTAAAACGACCGCTGATCGCCTGTCTGATCAGTGGTTTTATCTGCGGCGCGGTCGCGGGCATTGGCGGGCTGGCCAGCCACTCCATGGCCTCTCCCGGCCTGTTTACCAGCGTACAGTTCTTCGATCCCACCAATCCCATGAGTATTGTCTGGGTCGGTGCGGTCATGGTGTTGTCTGTGGTGCTGTCATTTGTGCTGACGCTGCTGTTAGGTTTTGAAGATATTCCTGAAACCGAACCCGAAACCAAAACCGCACCCGAAAGCGCAACGCAACCTGCGCCCGTTACCGAACGCGCTAACGCGATTAATAGCCACTAAAGGAAAGGGTCACGCTGACCCGGAAAAGAGGATTGCATGTCTGATTCAAGGTTTCCGCAAGGATTTTTATGGGGCGGCGCACTGGCCGCCAACCAGAGTGAAGGCGGCTTTCGTGAAGGCGGAAAGGGCTTAACCACCGTCGACATGATTCCACATGGCCCGCACCGTATGCCGGTCAAACTCGGTCTGGAAAAGCGTTTTACCCTGCGTGACGATGAATTTTATCCCAGCCATGAAGCCATCGATTTTTATCACCGCTATCCGGAAGACATTGCGCTGATGGCGGAGATGGGGTTCAGCGTGTTCCGCACGTCGATTGCGTGGAGCCGTCTCTATCCCAATGGCGATGAACTGACGCCCAATCCGCAAGGCATCGCCTTTTACCGCGCGGTCTTTGAGGAGTGCCGGAAATATAATATCGAACCGCTGGTCACGCTCTGTCACTTTGATGTGCCGATGCATCTGGTGACTGAATATGGCTCGTGGCGCAATCGCAAAATGGTCGACTTTTTTGCCCGCTATGCCCGCAGCTGCTTTGAGGCGTTTGATGGCCTGGTGAAATACTGGCTGACCTTCAATGAGATTAATATCCTGCTGCACAGCCCGTTTTCCGGCGCCGGTCTGGTGTTCGAACCCGGTGAGAACAAGGATCAGGTAAAGTATCAGGCGGCCCATCATGAACTGGTCGCCAGCGCGCTGGTAACGCGCATCGCGCATGAAGTAAATCCGATGAACCAGGTCGGCTGCATGCTGGCAGGCGGCAACTTCTATCCCTGGTCGAGCAAGCCGGAAGATGTCTGGGCTGCGCTGGAAAAGGATCGCGAAAACCTGTTCTTTATTGATGTGCAGGCGCGTGGGGCCTATCCGGCCTACGCCGCGCGCGTGTTCCGTGAAAAAGGTGTGACGCTTGAGATCGCTGACGGCGATGCCGACATTCTGAAAAACAGCGTCGATTTTGTCTCGTTCAGCTATTACGCCTCACGTTGCGCCTCGGCAGAGATGAATGAGCAGAACAGCAGCGCCGCCAATGTGGTGAAATCCCTGACCAATCCGCATGTACCGCGCAGTGAGTGGGGCTGGGGTATCGATCCGCTCGGCTTACGCATCACGATGAATATGATGTATGACCGCTATCAGAAGCCGCTGTTTCTGGTGGAGAATGGCCTGGGCGCGCGCGATGAGATCGAATCAAATGGCGAGATCAACGATGATTACCGCATCAGCTATCTGCGCGAACATATCCGCGCCATGGGCGACGCGATCGAGGATGGCGTGCCAGTGATGGGTTACACCAGCTGGGGCTGTATCGATCTGGTTGCCGCCTCAACGGGTGAAATGAGCAAGCGCTACGGATTTGTCTATGTTGACCGCGACGACCTGGGTAACGGCACGCTGGCGCGCACGCGGAAGAAATCCTTCTGGTGGTACAAAAAAGTCATTGCCAGTAATGGTGCGGATCTTGAGTGACAACGTCACTTAAAATCTATCGTCATGCTGTTACTGGCGCGACAGCAACGCCGGAACAGAACGCTTATTACTGCCGTTGTACTCCGGCAGTAATTATCGTATAACCAATGTCTCCGAGGGGTGTCCTGTAATGGGCTGAGATGGCGTAAGCCGAACCCTTTGAACCTGATCTGGGTCATGCCAGCGAAGGGACGGGTCGGCAGATTTTCTGCGTCATCTCCTGCAACATTCCCTGTTCCAGACCGTATGCCCGGATCTCCCTGTTACTGGAGATCCTATGTCACATCCGCTTTTCGACACCGGCTTTTATGGTCGTCTGCGCCAGCAGGCGGGCAGTCAATGGCACGCCTATATCGGGCACGATTTTGTGCGGCAACTCGGTCAGGGCACCCTGCCACCCGCCGCCTTCCGCCACTATCTCACCCAGGATTATCTGTTTCTGTTGCACTTCGCCCGTGCCTGGGGCCTGCTGATCAGCAAACTTTCCGAGCCTGCAGCCTTACGCAGCGCAACGGCATCGCTTAACGCTATCGTCAGCGAACTGCCACTTCACCAGGCTTACTGCCAGCAATGGGGCATCAGCGAGGCGGCTATGGCGAGTGAACCCGAAGCCGTGGAAACGCTCAACTACACCCGCTACGTGCTGGACGTGGGTCACACCGGGGATGCGCTGGAGCTGCTGACCGCGCTGATGCCGTGCGTTGCCGGTTACGCTGAAATTGGCCTGACACTACTGCATGATCCCGCAACCCGCTTTGAGGGGAATCCTTACGCGGCATGGATAGAAAATTACGGCGACGAAGCCTATCTGGCTGGCGTTCGCTCCTCACTTTCACTGTTTGAAACCCTGGCCCGGCAGCGTGCCGGTGAACACCGGTTTCACCCGCTGGAGGCGATCTTCACCACTGCAACCCGGCTGGAAGCCGCTTTCTGGCAGATGGGTCTCAACCATGCTGCCGCCCAGCGGATCAGCTCATGAACCTGCCGTGCAGTCCGGTGCCGCCAGGCATTTCAATTCGCCAGCTCAGCCTGAATTATGGCCAGCAGCCACTCTTCAGCCAGCTTGATCTGGAGATCGCGGGCGGTGCTTTTACCGCTTTACTGGGTGCCAGCGGCGTCGGAAAAAGCAGCCTGATGCGGGTTATTGCTGGTCTGACGCCACCCACCGCCGGGCAGGTCAGCGGCAGCGACGGCCTGCCACTGACCGGACGCATCGCCTGGATGGGGCAACAGGATCTGCTCTATCCATGGCTGACGGTTGAACAAAATGTCTGCCTCGCCAGTCGCCTGAAAGGTGAAAGCGCCGATCGCGACTGGGCGCAGCATCTGCTGATGCGGGTAGGTCTTAGCCATTCTGCAAACGCGCGACCCGCGACACTTTCCGGCGGGATGCGTCAGCGCGCCGCGCTGGCCCGCACCCTCTACACCCGTCAGCCCGTTGTGCTGATGGATGAGCCCTTCTCCGCACTGGATGCACTCACCCGCGCTCAGATCCAGACGCTGGCCGCAGAAGTGCTGGTCGGACACACCGTGCTGCTGATTACCCATGACGCCGCTGAAGCCAGTCGGCTCAGTCACCACATGCTGGTGATCGGTTCTGCGGGAATTGAAACCTGCCCGCCCCTGGCGGGCCAGCCACCGCGGGCTGCAGACGACATACAGGTAATGCAGAGTCAGGCCGCATTGCTGAAGCAGCTGAGCAGGATAGCGGGATGAGATTACACAAAGGTTTTGCCGGTCTTCACCGTGGAGTGATGCTGTTTGCCGGACTAATTGCGCTGTGGTGGCTCGCCACGCTGACTTCGGTTCCGGCCTTTCTGCTGCCCTCACCCGCTGCGGTCGTCATCGCACTGTGGCAAAACGCAGGTTATCTCGGCCATCACACTTTGATTACCCTGACCGAGATCGTCAGCGGCATGGCCCTCGGCGTGCTGCTTGGGAGCGTGCTGGCGCTGGGTATGACCTTTTCACCGTGGCTGCAGCGCTGGATGATGCCGCTGGTGATCACCAGCCAGGCGATTCCGGTTTTTGCCCTGGCGCCGCTGCTGGTGCTCTGGTTTGGTTTCGGCATGGGCGCAAAGGTCGCGATGGCCGTCCTCGTAATCTTCTTCCCGGTGACCTCCGCCTTTTTTGATGGCCTGCGTAGCGTCACGCCCGGCTATCTCGATCTGGCCCGCACGCTGGGCGCATCACCTGCAGCGCAACTGCGCCATGTCCGGCTGTTAGCCGCGCTGCCCGCCCTGGGCTCAGGATTGCGGATGGCGGCAGCCGTCGCGCCAATAGGCGCAATCATCGGTGAATGGGTCGGCTCGGCCGAAGGGCTGGGCTACGTGATGCTGAATGCCAACGCCCGGATGCAGAGCGACCTCTGTTTCGCCGCCTTGTTTATTCTGGTGCTGATGACGCTGGCCCTGTGGCTGACCCTCGACATCCTGCTACGCCGCCTGATTACCTGGGCACCCGAGACACATTAATGACCATACCAATGAGAAAACCCATGACAAAAATGCCTCTGTTTACCCTGCTGTTCAGCGCCACCTTAGCCACACAGGCTCAGGCGATGGAGAAACTGACACTGGTGCTCGACTGGTATATCAATCCCGATCACGCACCCATTATGGTGGCCCAGCAGACCGGCGCGTTTGCGGCAGAAGGGCTGGAGGTTAACATTGTGCCGCCTTCCGATCCGGCGCTGCCGCCGCGTCTGGTGGCAGCAAAGCAGGCGGACTTAGCGATTACCTATCAGCCGCAGCTGCATTTCTTCGCCGATCAGGGATTGCCCTTGATGCGTGTGGGGACGTTGATTAACAGTCCGCTGAATACGCTGATGACGTTAGACGAAACGGTAAAAAAACCAGCCGATTTAAAAGGGAAACGTATCGGCTATTCCGTCAGTGGCATTGAACAGGCGACGCTGGCGACCATGCTGAACCATGATGGCGTTAAAGCCGATCAGGTTAAGCTGGTTAACGTCAATTTCCAGCTCACCAGCGCCCTGATGACCGGGCAGGTGGATGCGGTTATCGGCGGCTATCGCAATATCGAAGCGCTGGAGATGAAACAGCACGGTAAAAAACCGGTAGTCTTCAACGTCGAGGATTATGGTGTTCCGGCCTATGACGAACTGATCATCGTCGCCAACCGTGATGAGGCACACTCGGAGAAAATCAAAAAGTTTTTGCGGGCACTGAAGAAGGGTAATGCGCTGTTGCAGGCGCACCCGGAGGAGAGCTGGCAGGCCTTTGCCCGCGCGCATCCGGAGCTGAACACGCCGCTGAATCATCAGGCATGGCGTGCTGCCCTGCCGCTATTCGCTGCCGATCCGGCAAAACTGGATCGCGCACGCTATCAGGCTTACGAGCAATTTCTGTTTGATAACAAGCTGATTAAAAGCATCACGCCGGTTGAGCGCTACGCCACCGGCAGTGAGTAATAAGAGAGCCCGCAACGATCGCTGCGGGCCATTTTCCTGGCATCACTTCTGATAAAGCCAGTGTTCAATATCGCTGGCTGGCAGCGGTTTTGAAAAGAAGTAGCCCTGGATTTGATCGCAACCGTAAGTTTTCAGCAACGTCAGGGTGGCTTCCGTCTCAACGCCCTCGGCCAGCACGGTGTAATTGAGCTCTTTCAGCATCTGAATAATGCATCTGACGATGATTTTTGATGCATCATCTTCACTCATACGCGAGATCAGGGATCGGTCGATCTTGATCACATCCAGCGGGATATCCTGCAGATAGCTGATGTTGCTGTAGCCGGTGCCGAAATCATCCAGCGAGATCACAAAGCCGTGTGATTTCAGCGCTTCCAGCCCGCTGATCGCCACATTGGTTTTGGTGATCAGTTCATTCTCCAGGCACTCAATGCCCAGAATAGAATTGGGTAACTGAGCCGCCGCTAATTTTGCCACCAGCCGATCGGCAAAATCGGGCTTTGCGAAGTCGCGTTCGCTGACGTTGATCGAAACCGGAATCAGATCGTATTCGCGATCCCAGCGCGCAAGCTGCTCAATGGTGTGATCGATAACCCAGTTGGTCAGATCGGAAATCAGGTTAGTTTTACCTGCTAACGGAATGAATTCTGAAGGGAAAAGCTCGCCCCGTTCAGGATGATTCCAGCGGATAAGCGCCTCCAGCCCGACCGTTTTACCGCTTTTGAGACACACTTTCGGTTGCCAGGCCAGGTAAAGCTCTTCGTCTTTATTCAGCGCCTGAGCCAGATCGTTCATGATCATAAAGTCATCGGTGCGCCGCGAGTCGTAACTCTCTTCAAAACACATTGCACTGATGTTCTCATCAACCGCTTCATGCAGCGCGCTCACGGCCTGTCGCACCGTTTCATTGGCATCCATCTGGCCCGGTACAAACTCTGTTTCACCGGTAAAGACATCCAGGTCGAGCGTGATATTTTCCGCCAGATCGGCCTTCATGCCCTTAAACAGGTCGATCATGTTATGTGCGGTATAACGACCCGAGTAGGGCTGAACAATGGCAAAACGGCCTGGAGCGAAAGTATAGAGCGTTTCATTCTCCGGAAGATTGAGCCGGTGAGCGACATCCTGCGCCATCTGCTTTAGCAGTTTCTCCATCGGCGCAATGCCCACCGCACGGGAAAGCTCATAGGCGCGAATGATGTCGAGGCAGTCGATAAGAATCAGGCGGAAGCGGCTCTGTGGTGCGACAAGGGTCAGTTGCTGAATATCACGAATCAGGCGTGGACGATTCGGCAGGTGCGTAATGACGTCGGCAAAACCCGCGTTGTTCCAGGCATCCAGAAATGAGGTGACCAGCGTAGCCAGTGAGCGCAGCGTAGCGAGTTTCTCATCCGTAAAGGGATGTGGCTGGGTATCGGTGACGCAGAGCGTGCCCAGCACCGCACCGTCGAGGTTCTGCAGCGAGACACCGGCGTAGAAACGAATATGCGGATCGCCTTTCACAAACGGGTGCGTGACAAAGCGCTCATCCAGTAGGGTGTCATACACCACCAGATGTCCCTCACCATCAATGACGTGGCGGCAAAGAGATTCATCACGGGTCGATTGCTTAAGATCGAAGTTGCGGGACGCTTTAATATATTGGTTATGATCGTCAATAATTGAAATGAAGCTGCCAGAAATACCCAGCACCTGGCTGGCGAGATTAACGAATCTTTCCAGCACCTTATCCCGGGCTTCATCCGGGGACAAAAGTGCCTTGATCGCACTCAGACGTTTTACGTCGCTGCCATTTTGCTCGTTATGCACTGAAACCTCTCCTATGCAGGCGCAAAAATCGAAAATAATTTAGCTCAGGAATGCTCAATTAGCGCCCAATTATCAGATAAATAGCGGCTCAATCTGACAGTACTTTCACAGTGAAACAGTGTCGCATGATATCTGATCGCTGTCGAAATCATTTAACGCTCTTCTTTCATGCGCGCAACCTGCGGCGACTCCGTCCTGAAGCCCAGACCGATCAGGCGTCCCAGTACAAAACGCAGAAACGGCAGGCGCTGGATAATCGCGGGAACCTTGCTGCTTCCCGTAGGTTTTCTTTTTGCTTTGCTGCGGCTCATTTTGATCTGCAAAAACTGTGTGGCGACGGTAGGGAACTGACGGCGCTTCTGCACTTTTTCCAGATCGCGCAGCTGCAGTTCTCCCCGCTTCAGGGGATCGGTCAAAAGATTCGCCGTCGCTACCGCATCCTGAATCGCCAGATTTACGCCAACCCCACCAATCGGCGACATAGCATGCGCCGCATCACCAATGCAGAGAACCCCGGGCTTCGCCCACTTGTCCAGGCGGTCGATACGTATCGACAACAGTTTGAACGCCTCCCAGCTCTCGATTTCCGCCATGCGCGCAGGCCCGAACGGCGACAGTGCGGCAACTTCCGCTTTAAATGCGTCGAGTCCGGCGGCCTGTTTCGCTTCAAACTCCCCTTTCGGAATAGTCAGTCCGCACTGCCAGTAGTCGCCGCGGTCGATAACAATAAAGTTCTGGCGTGGCCCTTTATGCCCCATACCCAGATCGCGATCCTGCGGCTGTTTACTTAAGCGGAACCAGATGACATCGCGTGCTGCGCCGAACTCCTGTCCGGTCAGTCCTGCCGCTTCGCGTACGCGTGAATGGCGGCCATCTGCACCGACCACCAGTTTACAGCGGATGTGCAGTTGCTGATTCCCGCGGGAAGCTATCACACCACTGACCTTGCCATTTTCAACGTTCAGCGACTCAAAAGAGGTCGACTGCAGCAGGCTGAAGCCCGAATACCGGGCGCTCTGTTCAGCCATATAGTTCAGGAAATCCCACTGCGGCATAAAGGCGATAAAACGGCACTGAACCGGCAGGCGTGAGAAATCGGCCATCGTAATACTCTGTCCGCCGATTTCCGCCTCCAGCTTTTCAGCACGCTGATGCGGCAGCGTCAGGAAAGATTCCAGCAGACCGAGCTGATGCATAATTTCCAGCGTCGAGGGATGGATGGTGTCACCGCGAAAATCGTGGAGAAAATCGGCGTGCTTTTCGATCACCACCACGCGCAGGCCTGCGCGGGCGAACAGATAACCCAGCATTAATCCGGCCGGGCCACCGCCGACGATACAACAGTCAGCGGTGAGAATTTCAGTGGAATGTGGCTGCATGTCAGCTCCCTGTCACGCCAGTATTGCTATGATTATTGCGTCGACCGTGGCGACGTTGCCGCA
Source organism: Pantoea sp. XAF26B01_ASV70 (assembly GCF_054512635.1). Lineage (NCBI taxonomy): Bacteria > Pseudomonadati > Pseudomonadota > Gammaproteobacteria > Enterobacterales > Erwiniaceae > Pantoea > Pantoea sp. XAF26B01_ASV70. Next base: position 84,523 of record NZ_JBTNCJ010000002.1, on the reverse strand, counting down.
GTCGGTCGGGGATATTGTGCTCAGGCTAATCACTCAATGCGATTAATATCAACTGAAAACTGCCGAAGACCCGATCCTGTCCTCAGCAGTCAGGAGACCATCATGAACGTGATCCGCAACACGCTGTTTATTCTGCCGCTGTTAAGCCCGCTGATTGTGGCAGCCGCACCCTACGACACGCTGAAGTTTGCGCTGCGTCAGCAGCAGATAACTGACGATCTGCGCCAGAAGTGCCAGCTATCGCCAGCCATCTCCGATGAAAAACTGCGTCAGACGTTTCTTAACGATAAGCAGAACCAGAAGCAGAATCAGGTCACGCTGACCGCGGCGGCTCAGGCGCTGAAAAACCAGGATGATCCAGCCTACCGCGAACGCATGGCGCAAGTGGTTTGTCCACCACAGACGAATTAACCCTTTACCCCGATGAAATTGATCCTGACGTTTGTTTTCACCTTATCACTCAGTAAACTGGGGCGCTGGTCTGGTTGAACAAGAATGTCTCTCAATGAATGAAGAATCACCGCAGCCGGTTTATGTTCCCCGCTCCATCGCGGCGCGCAGCCGGATGTTTCGCGCCCTGCTCTATCGTGATAAAACACCGCTGGCGATGCTGTTCTGTGCCGCGCTGGTCGGTACGCTGGTTGGCCTGGCGGGCGTGGCGTTTGCCCGGGCCGTTGAAACAATACAGCAGTGGCGTGCTGACACGCTTATACCATCGCAGTTTCAGGGCTGGATGCTCTACGCCGCCGCCTTTGCCATCTCGGCTCTGCTGGCGATGGTGGGCTATTTTCTCGTCAGGCGCTTTGCTCCCGAAGCGGGTGGCTCCGGTATCCCTGAAATTGAAGGGGCGCTGGAAGAGCTGAGGCCTGTGCGCTGGTGGCGGGTGATTCCGGTGAAGTTCTTTGGCGGCATGGGCACGCTGGGTGCCGGTATGGTGCTGGGCCGGGAAGGCCCGACAGTGCAGCTGGGCGGGAACATTGGCCGCATGGTCATTGATATTCTGGGGATGCGCAGCAATGAGGCACGCCATACGCTGCTGGCAACCGGCGCGGCGGCTGGTCTGGCGGCAGCGTTTAATGCGCCGCTGGCGGGCATCCTGTTTATCATCGAGGAGATGCGTCCGCAATTCCGCTATAACCTGATTTCAATTAAAGCCGTGTTTACCGGTGTGATTATGGCCAGCATTGTGTTCCGCTGTTTCAACGGCGAACAGGCGGTGATCTCCGTCGGCAAGCTGGCTGATGCGCCCGTGCAGACGCTGTGGCTCTATCTGGTGCTCGGGATGATTATCGGTATGGTCGGCGTCCTGTTTAACCGCCTGATATTTATCACGCAGGACCTTTTTGCCCGCTTTTATGCAGGTAAAACGGCGCGCGTGGTGCTGGCCGGTGCATTACTGGGCGGCAGTTGCGGTATTCTGGCTCTGCTGTTTGCTCCTGGCGCAGGCGGCGGTTCAGAACTGATTCCACAGGCGGTCCATGGCGTCTTTCCGTTCGCCCTGCTGCTGGTCATCTTCCTGGTCAGGCTGGTGACCACCCTGCTCTGTTTTGGCTCAGGTGCGCCAGGCGGTATTTTTGCGCCGATGCTGGCGCTGGGTACGCTGCTCGGCACAGCCTTTGGGGTGGCCATGTCGGACCTCTTCCCGTTTTATCATCTGGAAGCGGGCACTTTTGCTATCGCGGGGATGGGAGCACTGTTTGCGGCGTCGGTAAGGGCACCGCTGACCGGTATCGTGCTGGTGCTGGAGATGACCGATAACTATCAGCTGATATTGCCGATGATTATTACCTGTCTGGGCGCTACGCTGCTGGCGCAGTTTCTGGGAGGGAAACCACTCTACTCCTCAATACTGGCCCGCACGCTGGCGCGTCAGGCAGAAGCTACCCGCCCGTAGGGGCGGGTGACCGGCTTAATTACTTACCATCAAAATAGTCAGCAGGCATCTGTCCAGGTGCCTGATTAATCACTTCATCGTTATCTGGACCTTCATTCTTCATATAGGTCACTTTCGCAAACTCTGGAATGATCACATACGGATAGGCCGGCCCTTCATCGCGGAAGCGGTGCATATCTTCAATGAAATCATTCTGATAACAGATAGTTTTTTCCGGATGCTGACCTTCACCGGCAATCCACTGCGGGAAGAAAATTGTGCCGTGAACCAGGGTGCGATTCAGATCAAAAAGCAGGCTGACGCAGGTGCCGGTGGGTTCATGCCAGTCTACTTTGTAGATGCCCGGGGCGAACTGAATCGCGTGCATTTTCTGGTTGGTCACCCAGCGGCCACCTACCAGTCCCTGATGAATGCGGTAGTCGCAGGTGGTTTCGTTGCGAGCGTACCACTCATATTTCCAGCCATTATCATAGGTATAGACAAAATGCGTACCGACGAACTGAGAAAGATCGCTGGAGATATTCTCTGGAGATTCTGCAGACATTTTAACCTCTGTTTGAATAGCGCACTTAACAGGCGCAGATGAATTTCAAAAGAAAGCTATAGCGCAATAACTCGGTGAATATTGACTATGACGCAGATTGATTTTTTTGCCATCTGAAACAGAAAAGGTTTGCGATGGGTAAATTAAAAATCCATTAAAAAACCCTTCCCGGCCCCTGAAGGCTATAGACTCCAGAAAAGAGATATTTTCATATAAATTACTAATTAAATCTTATAGATGAATAGTTTTGATGTGAGATATCCATCAGTCATCTATCACCATGCTGAGTAAGTCTTTCTTCAGTATATTTTGGATATAGAGCTTATTTTTCAATAATTTAAAAATTTATAACGGATGTATTTTCCTTTTTTGGGTTGATTATGTTTTCATCATTACTTTGCCAGATAAGACCCTGTCAGGACAATTTGAACATGGGGACGTTGATGTGGCGTTGCTGACGCCAGAGACCACGCCGCCGACATTGCATACGCAGCAACTGTTCAATGAAGAATATGTTTGTCTGCTGAGTGAAAATCATCCTCTGGCGGGCAGTGCGACGCTGTCGCTGGGTGAGTTCTGTGCGCAGGATCATGCGCTGGTTTCGTGGCCCGTCGGAAAATTTCATGGGGTCACCGACCAGGCTTTGGCTGCGATTGGCCAGGCCCGCCGTGCAACGCTCTCAGTTTGCAGTTTTCTGGTGCTCCCGGAAATTTTGCGCGTCACTGATTTGGTAAGCGTGGTACCGAAACGACTTGCGGTCGACACTACGGGTCTGGTCATGTTGCCAGCACCGCTGATCATCCCCGGCTTCAGTAAAATCATGGCCTGGCATAACCGAACCCATCATCACAAAGGGCATGAGTGGCTGCGTGAACGACTGGCGTCCGTGGCTAAAACGGTGGTGTATTAACAGAGATAGCGGACTGCGGCTCACTGTTTTGCGATTTTGTTTAAGCAACAGACAGGATAACGGGGCGTTATATCGCATTCTGTCCGACGTCGAAAAGGCAAAATCGCGCTTTACTATGTCGATAGCGGGGTAAAAGTGATGCTGGGGAGATCAGGAAAGAGAGTGTTGAACTGAGGAAACAATAGCAGGAGAATAAATCGCGCGTGAATCACTTTAAATATTATCGATAAAAGCTGCTTTGATAATGTTAATTACTCATATTTACGTTCTGAAAAGAACTGACAGACAACGTAAAATGATAAAAGCCCTGACTGAAATAGCCAGGGCTTTTAAGGTACTACAGATTTTACGTTTACCATTAACTAACTTAATTGATAGGTACTACTTCGGTACTGCTATTTATGAACAGATCCTGCGGATAATAATGATCACGATACTGAAATGTCACTATTATTAGCGGTTTCAACCACCTGATAGTCTTTCAGGAGACAAAGACAGGTCAGGCCCGTATAAATCTGCACACCCCCATCGCGATATATACTCTTTGATGCGTTGCCTTACTTTCATTACGACGTTTAAACCGCAATCGTATCCTGTCGTAACGTAACGTTCAGAACTACGAGGCCTTACATCATCGCGACGCGATACTACATACTTCTTAAAGACTTACTTCGACTCCATTTAACAGGGTTATCTTAACTAACGAACAGTTTTAAAGAACAATGTTTAACAGAACCACCGACAAGTTCAACTCAAACACTTGTCGGCACCTTTAACACATAACACCTTTGGTTTTCAGTCTATCAGGGCAACTGCACGCCGCTGATGAATTCTACTTTACGGATATAAAAAACGATGTCAACACTGGTTTTAAAAACATGTTTATATTTGCAGTGAATTTTTCAGGCAATCATTTAGATCTGAAACGCCCGTAAATTTATTATCAATGTTAAGAAAAATTGAGCCCTAATCTATTCAACCTGAATAATTAAGCAGGTCACTATCTGCCCTGGCACTTAGCGGTAGTAATAAAAAAAGCGCCCGCAGGCGCCCTCAAAACTCAGCATGCTGTAAAGATCTTTATTTCGTCAGGCTTGCCAGTAAAACCTTCGCGGTTTCGGCTGAAGAACCTGGGTTCTGACCGGTAATTAGCAAACCATCCTGAACCGTATAGGATTGCCAGTCATCACCGCGTGAGTAAAGGCCGCCGTTCTGTTTTAGCACATCTTCAACCAGGAACGGCACCACGTCAGTCAGGCCAACGCCCTCTTCTTCACTGTTCGTAAAGCCAGTAACTTTCTTTCCTTTGACCAGAGGCGTGCCATCAGCATTTTTCACATCACGCAGGACACCTGGAGCATGACAGACCAGCGCAACCGGTTTGCCCGCCTGCAGGGTTTGCTCAATCAGCGAAATGGAGTGTTTGTCGTTTGCCAGATCCCATAAAGGACCATGGCCTCCTGGGTAGAAAACGGCATCAAACGCTGCCTGATCAACAGTATCAAGCTTGACGGTCGAGGCCAGTACTGCCTGAGCAGCAGAGTCGGCATGGAAGCGGCGGGTCTCATCAGTCTGAGAATCGGATTCATCACTTTTTGGATCGAGTGGAGGCTGTCCGCCCTTCGGTGAAGCCAGGGTAATCTCTACGCCCGCATCAAGAAATGCATAGTAAGGTGCCGCAAGCTCTTCCAGCCAGAAACCGGTCTTCTTGCCAGTGGTGCCCAACTCATCATGCGAGGTCAAAACCATTAAAATTTTCATTTCCGCTCCATATAACAGTTAGTCGGTTTCAGGTGTAAGGATAGTCAGAACCAGCGTCTGAGCCGCTATCTTCTGCGTTGACCCGTTAATCATGGCGGGGTTACGAATATTTATGAAATTTATTTCTTCAATTTCAGTTATTCACATAGCATTATAGCTTAATGAAATACGATCTGAATTTACTGCCAGTTTTGCTGGTCATGATGGAGGAGCGCAACGTTACCCGCGCAGCGGAACGGCTTGGCATAACCCAGCCGGCGCTTTCTAATGCATTAAACCGGCTGCGTGAAACGCTCAACGATCCGCTATTTATCCGCGAACGTTACGGGATGCGGCCGACGCCGAAAGCGGAACAGCTGGCTCAGGTGGTCGGTGCTGCGCTGTCATCGATCGACAAGGTTATTCTTGGCCAGCAGGACTTTGATCCGCTTCATGCCACCCGGCTCTTCACGCTTGCGCCAAACAGCTATGTAGAATTCATCATGATGCCTGCCATCGTGGCCCGCCTGAGGAGCTGTGCGCCCGGCATCCGACTCCGCCTCACTCCTTTTGGTAATGATGTCACTGAAACCGGTGTGATTTCAGGTAATACCGATATGGTGCTGGGCCGTATCGTGGAGCCGCCCGACAATCTCGTCGTTCAGCACCTGATGAATGAAGGTCTGGCCTGCGTGATACGCGCCGATCATCCGCTGGTGGGCGAAAACCTCAGCGCGGAGCAATATGAGCAGCTAAAGCACGTCAACGTTCTGCCGCCTGGCCGTATGCGCGCCGGTTTATATCAGGCGCTTGAACAGCGAGGCCTGCGTCGTCAGGTTGCAGTCTCCGTCACACACTTTCTGGCCGTGCCGGAAATGATTGCGGTCACGGACTACTGCGCGACCCTGCCGCGTTTGATCTGTCAGCACCTTTCACGCGATCAGCGGCTCAGAATCATTCCCGCGCCGGTTGACCTGGGCACCTTTCCGGTTGAAATGGGCTGGCATGCACGCTATCGCGACGATCCTGCCCATCGCTGGTTCAGGGCGTTGATAACGGAGACGGCACAGTCGCTGTCTGATCCTCAGATAAACAATTAGCACGATCACCATTGCCGCACTAATAGTTAATATTGATATCATAACCTGAGTTACTATTATTCCCATCGGAGGCAAACATCCTCCCAATTCATAACTCAGGAATATGACCATGAAAAACGTAAAAGCACTTTCAATCGCCGCACTCGCAACTCTTTCTCTGATCTCTTTTGGCAGCTTTGCCGAGAGCGTTTCTGTCACCTCATCCACACTGGATGGCGCAGAATCAAAAATTGCTGCTCAGGCTCAGGAACAGGGTGCGCAGTATAAAATTACGGAAGCGAACACCAACAACCGTGTTCACATGACCGCAGAACTGTATAAATAACGGATGGTCGCAAACGGATTTGCCAGAACAGGCTGCCCAATGGGCAGCCTTTTTTGTATTTGATCAGGCCAGACGGGCGGCTGGGGCGCTACCGGTGCGCCACCATAGAATCAGCGCTGCCAGCGCAATTGCGCCGAGTACCGCAAACGCGGTGCTGTAGGAATAACGTGCGGCGATCATGCCCGTCATGGCGGGACTCAGCGCTGCACCTGCGCCCTGCATCAGCATAATAACGCTTTGCCCGGCGTTAACATGCCCCGTACCCCGCAGCAGGGAGACAATATAGCCTGGCACTGCCACACCGAGAATCCCAGCCGCAATACCATCCAGAACCTGAACCGGAATGACAAAAATCGGCCCGGCAAAGCCGGCGGCGAGAACCGCGCGCAGCGGTAATATCATCAGGGCGATCATGATAAACAGGCGATAGCCGTGCGTATCAACGCGTTTAGATACCCACAGCGCGACCGGGATCATCACCAGTTGGGAAATCACCACCGTTGCCGCCGCGTAAAGGCCCGGACTGATCGCCGCCTGGCCGCCTGCCGAGGCGACGCGCATGCTCAGCATCGGCAGCAGCGCGGCATTGGCAAGATGAAACAGCAGCAGCGTCAAACCGGCGATCATCAGCGCCGGGTTTCGCAACAACATTGATAAGTGCAGCGCTGGCTGACGCTCTTCATGCGGTTCATAACCGCGCGCCACATCGTTATCGATCTCATTTCCGCGAATTGCCAGCGTAGCGAAAGCAGCGAAAACCGCCATTACCGTCATAAGAATGAAAACGGCACCCATGCCCCAGTACCAGGCTGAAAAACCGGCCAGCAATGCAGCAATCGTATTCCCGCCATGATTAAACGCCTCGTTGCGTCCCATCTGCTGGTTAAAGCCGCGCTGACCCGTGAGCCCTAAGGTGATCCCCGCCACAGTCGGGCCGATAAACGCCGCAGCCAGGCCTGCTACAACCTGCGAGACCATCGCCGTCCAGGTCTGATTGCTGTACCACAGCAGCAGTGTGGCAACGGTAATCACCAGACAGCCCAGCAGCACAATGATTTTTTTATGACGGGTCGCATCGGCGGCGATCCCTGCCGGTAGCGTGGCAAGTAATCCGGCGATACCGCCACAGGTCATTACCAGACCGATTTCGTCGGGTTGCCAGTGTCGCTCCGTAAGAAAGATGCCCAGAAATGGCCCCAGGCCGTCGCGGACATCGGCCAGAAAAAAGCTCATTAAACAGAGCGCGTAGAGTGAACGCTGAGACATGTTATTTCCCTGGAAGGTAAGTGTTAGAGGCAGTTGCGCTTCGGTTAAAAGGGAAATTATGTGTTACGACGTGGAAAGTCACCTTTCGTTATAGTAACAAAATGAAAAAGGCCACCCGTAAACGCTACGGATGGCCTTTTTCTATTCACTCAATAACGAGAGCGAACTATTTATCTGTGCCAAAACCCTGCTTCAGCAGTGCTGGCAGTACATTCGGGAAGTAGATGTTTTTATAGTAACCGCTGACGCTTTCGCTCCAGCTCTCACCGTCATTACGACCAATCGTCTTCCAGTGCTGAACCATCTCATCGTTGTAGGCTGCAATCTGCTGCTCCAGACCCTGCGTCTGGTAAGTCTCATCATGGCGGAACGTTGCCAGAGGCAGACGTGGTTTCTGATGAGCCGGTTCGTCTACGTGACCGATTACCACACCCGCTACCGGGAAGGTCAGCGGCGGCAGCTCCAGCAGTGAAATCATCGACTGTGGGTCGCGACGGATACCGCCAATTGGCACAATTCCCAGACCTTCGGCACGCGCAGCCGCCATTACCGATCCCAGCGCGATACCGATATCGGTAGAACCCGACACGATACTCTCAATGCTCTGATGGGCGATCTGCTGCTGATCGACAGCGGCCATTCCCACGGCTGATTTATGCATATCCAGCACAAAGGTGATAAACACCGGTGCTTTGGCAATCCACGGCTGACCGCCTGCAATGGCGGCGATCTGTGCGCGACGTCCGGCATCACGCGTGATCACCACAGAAACCTGCTGCGAGTTTACTGATGTCGGTGCGCGATAAGCGGTACTGATAATCCGATCCAGCACAGCTTCATCGACAGGTTGCTCAGTGAAACTGCGTTCACTTTTGTGACTTGTAAAAATATCAATCAGTTCGCTCATGGTTCCTCCCATATAAAGCGCAAGAATAGCAGCAAGTCACAAGGAAAAACTTAACCGCACTGGTCATGCTGTCGCGGCGTTTCTCAGCCTCCCCAGCGGCTTTTAAGATAGCTTACCGCCTGCTGAGTCTGCGGCTGATTCAGATAGTTCTCTCTGAACAGAATCGTGCCATCAATATTGGGGTTCGATTCATTAAGGTCGAGCTGCTTTTTCAGCTCCGGTACGCCGCCCTGCTGTGTCCAGTCAGGCTCAACTTTTGACGGCTCGCCCACTTTATAGAGAGCAAGGCCGATGTAGAGCCGGGTTTTAGTCGGTTTCACGACCTCTGCCCACCAGTTTGCCAGCACATCGTATCGGGCCGCCTGACGGGAAAAAGGCCAGTAGAGCTGAGGTGCAATGTAATCCAGCAAGCCCTGCTGCACCCAGCGGCGGGTATCGGCAAAAGCTTCATCATACGCCGCCGCTCCGCGGGTATCGGAACCGGCAGGATCATGCGACAGATTACGCCAGACGCCCGCCGGGCTGACACCAAACTCCACGTCCGGCTTCAGTTGTTTGATGGTACGTGACACCTGCTCAATCAGCTGCTGAGTATTGTGACGCCGCCAGTCCGCTTTGCTGGCAAGCCCCTGACCGTAGCGGCTGAAGGTCTGATTATCGTTGAGCAGTGAACCGGCAGATTCCGCATAGAAGTAGTCATCGAACTGCACACCGTCGATGGGATAACGCGCCACCACCTCGGCCACAATACTGGTGATCCAGTCACGCGCCTCAGGGATACCCGGATCGAGTACATAGCGATCGCCTGCAGTGCGGATCCAGTCGCGATGCAGCACAAAAACGCTGGCCGGATGCAGTGACAGCGTGCGGTTGAGTTCGCTGACGGTAGACGATTTAGTGTTTACCGACACCCGGTAAGGGTTGAACCAGGCATGGACTTTGATACCGCGCTTATGCGCCTCATCCAGCATAAACTGCAGCGGATCATAGCCCGGATCTTCACCAATTTTTCCTGTCAGCATATCTGACCAGGGGAGGATTTTTGAGGGCCAGAGCGCAGTGGCATCAGGCTTAACCTGGAAAAACACCGTATTGATGCCCAGGCTTTTCAGCTTATCCAGCTTTTCGATCAGCGATTGCTGCTGCTGGCGGATACGCTGCGCCGGACTGGTGCCATTCACCGAGGCAACGGGCGGCCAGTCAAGACGCGAAACCGTGGCTAACCAGACGCCCCGCATCGGTTCCTGCGCATGAGGTTGTGCTGGCTTGCCGGGCGTCGGTAGCGGCTGTTTCGTCACGGGCGGAAAAGGTGTAACCAGCGATTTCGGCGGCTCAGATGCGCAACTGACCAGCAACAACGCGGCAGCCAGCGCGGCGCCTCGCTTAATAGCCGCACGGGCCGGTGCAGTAAAGGGTTTAAAGGCGATGATAGACTCCAGTATTGTCTGGTCGGGGCGCAAAGAGGAGTATTCTCGGTGACTCTGATTAAATGTCAATGCGTTAGCACAGAGGCGGCAGTAAAACCGCCCTCCTTCAAAAAAAGCACCCTTGAACCCGCTAGCGCTGCGGAGTGAATACCATTCCGGCGGACGCAAGACAGGCTTTAAGTGTGCCAAACGCATCCTGACACTGCCGCTCATTGACGCAGGCGTAACCCAGCAGCAATCCGCGCGCCTCCTGAGGGTGCATATAATATTGCGAAAGTGGCCGTACTTTGACGCCGCGCTTTAGCGCCTCCGCGGCTATCGCCACGTCATCCGCGCCTGCTGGCAGCGGGATCACCAGATGCAGTCCCGCTTCATGATTGAATGCCGGTAAAAAGGCTGGCCCCAGATAGCGCTCGATCAGCCTGCAGAGAAACTGCCGCCGCTGGCGGTAAAGCAGGCGCATCCGGCGGATATGCTCCATGTAATGGCCCAGCCGGATAAACTCCGCCAGCGCACGCTGAATCAGCAGATGTCCGCCGCGATAGAGCTCTGCCGCGGCGATGCGCAACGGCTGTGCCAGCGGTTTCGGCACCACCATGTAGCCAATGCGCAGCGCGGGATAGAGCGTTTTGCTGAACGTTCCCATGTAAATGACCGGCGCATCCGCTTCCAGCCCCTGTAGTGAGGGATGAGGCTGGCCGGAAAAACGAAATTCGCTGTCGTAGTCATCTTCCACAATCCAGCTCTGATGGCGACGTGCAAGGGTGAGCAATGCCTGACGACGGGCCAGGCTTAGATGCACACCCAGCGGATATTGATGAGAGGGCGTCACAAACACCATCTTTGGTGCCGGGCCGCTGTCCGGCACCAGTCCCTGCTCATCCACGGGCATCGCCCGAATCTTCAGGCCATTCATGCGCAGCAGATTGCGTGTTCCCCAGTAGCCGGGCTCCTCCATCCAGACCCGATCGCCAGGATCGCACAACACCCGCGTCACCAGATCAACCGCCTGATGAACCCCTTCGGTGATCAGGATCTGGTCAGCATCGGCCCGCACTGAGCGTGCCACCCGCAGATAATCCACCAGCGCATGGCGCAGATCGGGACAGCCACCGCCGCTGCTGTAGACCAGGCGGTGAACGTCAGGTTCGCGATTCAGACGCGCCTGAATCTGACTGAACAGCTTGTGGGGGAATTCGGTCACATCGGGCGCGCCGGGGACAAACGCGCCCCACTGGTAAGGCGATGCTGTCGCGTGCCCCAGCAGACTGGCGCCACGCTTCGACAGCGTCGCCGGTCGTTGCGCCTTTACCGCCTGAAGGTCAGCAATTGCATCACTCTGCAGAGAGTTTTCCGGCAGCGTCTCTGCAATCCAGGTGCCGCTGCCGGTCCGCGCGGTGACATAGCCCTGCGCCATCAGGCTCTCATAAACATGCATAACCGTGTTTCGCGACACGCCCAGTTCGCGCGCCAGATCGCGGGTTGGCGGTAAACGGCTTCCGCGCGGAAACACCTCTTCAGCGATCGCGGCCTGCATGCAGTTCAGCAGCCGCTGATGTAATGAGCCAGTTCTTAAAAACTGTAACCGCGCTAATAGATGATCTGCGTATAAGAGTCGCAATTGGCTCCACCTTTCCTCTGACAATTGGCTCTGGCAACTCACCACGCCTCAGGCATAAATAAACGTGTTTGTCGGGAATTGTAAACACGCATATTAACGAGGTGGAATAAATGAGCGAAAAAAATAACCTGTTGCAGCAGCGCAAAGCACAGGCTCTCCCCAAAGGTATCGGTACGCTGTGCGACTGGTACGTTGCCCGGGCAGAGAACGCCACCTTATGGGATCAGGAGGGTAATAGCTGGATCGACTTCGCGGGCGGCATCGCGGTACTGAACACCGGCCACCGCCATCCACGCATTGAAAAGGCGATTGCCGATCAATTAACAAAGTTTACCCATACGGCCTTCCAGATCACCCCTTACGAAAGCTACATCGCACTGGCCGAGCGTATTAATCAGCGGGTTCCCATCGCCGGTGCGGCGAAAACGGCCTTCTTCACCACCGGGGCGGAAGCGGTAGAAAATGCCGTAAAAGTGGCGCGTGCCTATACCCGCCGTCACGGCATCATTACCTTTGGTAACGCATTCCATGGCCGCACCTTTATGACCATGGCGATGACCGGAAAAGTGGCGCCTTACAAGCGAGATTTCGGCCCGATGCCGCCGTCAGTCTTCCATGCACGCTATCCCAGCGCGGTTCAGGGGATCAGCATCGAGGCGGCACTGACCAGCCTTGAAGAAATTTTTACGCAGGACATTGCGCCTCATGACGTCGCCGCGATCGTGCTGGAGCCGGTGCAGGGTGAAGGTGGATTCCATGCGGCACCTGCAGAGTTTATGGTGCAGTTGCGGGAGCTGGCTGACCGTCACGGCATTCTGCTGATTGCGGATGAAGTCCAGAGTGGATTTGCGCGTACCGGCAAACTGTTTGCCATGGAACACTACCCGGTGAAGGCCGATATCATCACCATGGCGAAAAGCCTGGCAGGCGGGATGCCGCTCTCCGCGGTCGCCGGTCGTGCAGAGGTGATGGATGCACCTGCACCAGGTGGTCTGGGCGGAACCTATGCCGGAAACCCGCTGGCTATCGCCTCGGCCCATGCGGTGCTGGATGTAATAGAAGAGGAGCAGCTCTGCCAGCGCGCCGTTGATCTCGGTGCCCGGCTTGAAGCAGAACTCCAGGAACATCAACGCAAACATCCGGATATTGCTGAAGTGCGTGCGCTGGGTTCGATGGTGGCGATGGAGTTCTATCAGGCCAGCACCGCGCAGGCGGTTCAGAAGATGGCGATGGAACAGGGCTTGCTGCTGCTGACCTGCGGAGCCAAAGGCAACGTCATCCGCTTCCTCTACCCGCTCACCATTCCGGATGCCCAGTTCAGCCAGGCGCTGACCATTCTCTCCACGGTGATCGATCACTGTGTCGCACCCGCCGGACATCCCGTCGTCCCGGCCTGATTTCGCTGACGCGTTAACGCAAGTTCATCCCCGTTCGTCCGGCCATCCAGGCCGGACGTCGACAGGAGACGTTTACATGACGATGACTCAGAGTGCGAATGCAGATTCGCTGGCTCAAAACCTGAAACCGCGCCACGTGCGTATGCTCTCAATTGCGGGCGTGATTGGCGCCGGGCTATTTGTTGGCTCCGGCCATGCTATTTCTGAAGCGGGCCCCGCGGTGTTGATCTCTTATGCCGCTGCCGGTGCGCTGGTGGTCCTGATTATGCGGATGCTGGCCGAGATGGCCGTCGCCTCACCCGATTCAGGCTCGTTCTCAACCTACGCCGATAAAGCGCTGGGACGCTGGGCCGGATTTACCATCGGCTGGCTCTACTGGTGGTTCTGGGTGCTGGTGATCCCACTGGAGGCCAACGCAGCGGGAACCATTCTTCATGCCTGGTTCCCCGCTGTCGCCATCTGGCAGTTCACGTTTGCTATCACCCTGTTGCTGACCATTACTAATCTGCTCAGCGTGAAAAATTATGGTGAGTTTGAGTTCTGGTTTGCATTGATCAAGGTCGTTGCCATCATCCTGTTCCTGGGCGTGGCAGGTGCGGCAGTGTTTGGTCTGCTGCCTGACAGCAATACCAGCGGCCTGTCGCATCTCTATGACACTCACGGATTTATGCCGAATGGTATCGGCGCGGTCGTGGCTGCCATCCTGACCACCATGTTCTCTTTCATGGGCACAGAAATTGTCACGATTGCCGCCGCAGAGTCGAAGAATCCCGGCAAGCAGATTACTCAGGCGACTAACTCCGTCATCTGGCGTATTGCGCTGTTCTATCTGCTGTCGATTTTCTTTGTGGTGGCGCTGGTGCCGTGGAATGCGCCAGGGCTGGTTGAACAGGGTTCATGGCAGACGGTGTTACAGGCGATGAACATCCCGCACGCCCGACTGATTGTCGATCTGGTGGTACTGATGGCGGTGTGCAGTTGTCTTAACTCTGCGCTTTATACCTCATCGCGCATGCTCTACTCCCTGTCACGCCGCAAAGATGCACCGGCGGCTGCCTCACGTACCAATCGCAGCGGCACGCCGTGGATTGCTGTGCTGCTCTCTACCGCGGCTGCATTTCTGGCGGTGATCGCCAATTATCTGGCGCCCAGCGTGGTGTTTGAATTTTTACTGGCCACGTCGGGAGCGATTGCACTGCTGGTCTATCTGGTGATCGCTGCGTCCCACCTGGTGCTGCGTAAAAAGCGCGAGAAAGCGGGTGAAGTCCTGAGTTACCGGATGTGGTTATTTCCTGGCCTGACGTGGGTCACTATCCTGTTTATCGTCACGGTGCTGGTAATCATGTTGTTTGATGCGAAACATCAGGCTGAATTACTGGCAACCGGCGGTTTGACGCTGCTGATTATTACCACCAGCCTGGTGCTGCGTCGTAAAAAGGAGAAGCGTCAGAACACGAAATATTTTACTCAGCGCTCTTCTGACTCTTACTGATCTTCACGCAAGCTTTTTATAAATTAAACCCACCTTTGACAGCAAAGGTGGTTTTTTTTCATATCAACAGATGCAACGCGTGTTAACCCTCAATTATGCAGGGGTTTAATAAGATGCGCACACTATCTGATGATCAATCCGGCAAACTGAATTCCCCGATGCTGACTTAAAAATTTCACAAAAGATACTTCACTGGCTCTTGGTGACTTAATGATAAACCCTGTATGAGCTATGGGTTTATATCTTTAGATTCCATATCACCGTTGCTGCTAAGCTATTGCACTGTCGTTCAGAATAAAACCTCAAGAGAAGCGTTAAAGATAGGTAACGTAAAGTATCCCTTTGCTCTTTTCAGGATTAAACCAGTGCATTTTTAATTCCAGAGGTAATTTGGTCAGCGATTCGGGATTCATCAGGTCAGCAGTAGTGACCACAGCCTTACCACGGGCGGGATCATAACAGTCAAACACGACAGGATTTTTTCCGACATTCATATTACATGAACCATTAGTAATGGCTCCGCTGAAGGTGAGCATGCCTGAATCTGAATCCGCAATAACCGGTCCGGCCAGGGCAATCAGCAACGTGCTAATGCCGACAGATAAAAAAGATTTCATTGTGCGTCCTCCTGAGTATGTATCACCTGTTATCGGCTCACATTCCCAAAGATTAAGTGCTGAGTGAACGAATAAATGTAAATGTACGAACGCTTAGCCCAATGAAATCCCTTAAAAAACTTTTGTTAAGAATAATCCTAATCCAGCCAGCTAACGAGAGTGTAGACCATCGCTGGATAAATTTTCTTTCTTACATTCATTTTTTATTATGGCCTTGTAGCAGCAAATCATGGCTGCCTGTGACTTAATGACGCTTTGCAATAGTTAACACGCTATTCATAGCGCCTTCCGTTAGTGGAAAAGGTCATGATTAATGTGACGGTGGTAAACAGCAGGTAACTCTTCGCGCTTTAGATGACTTTACTACGCTGCTATTAAAGGCTTCCGTTGATCATGATTGAACAGTCAATATAAAATATCCGAAGAGAATGTCTATTTTACTTAAGCCATTCTCCTGCTGATTAATATTGCCAAAAACATTCAGCTTATTCCAGATACTGGCTGAAACGCAGCAGATAACCATCGGGGTCCTGCACCAGAAACTCCCGCTGACAGGCGGTGGTCTCGCCGATGTCATAGTGGTTGTCCCGAAGCGGCCGATAGAGCGGAACGGCATGCTGCTGCAAACGCATCAGCACAGCCTGAACATCATCGACTTCAATCTGGAAATTAATACCTCGCCCCAGCGGCCAGCGCAGATCGGCTATGTTCCAGCCCTGCGGGTGGAACTGCTCAATCATCAATTGCACCTCTCCATAGCAGAGGTAAGCAAAATCAGGCTGCTGGCGCTGAATTCTCACACTGAAACCCAGCACCACGGTGTAAAAATGCAGCGAAGCGGTAAAGTCAGTGACGGTCAGTTCTGGCACCATAGGGTTCCAGTAAAGGGTTTGATTATCACTCATAGTAAGGTTCCATTTTAATCGGTTACTCTCCCCTCTGATCACCGGCTCTGGATTGTGATTTGCAGCTCATCCAGCATCAGCCGCAATGCGGCAGACTGGTGCTCACGCGACAGGTAAAGCCCCCATATGCCGATGCGTTGCGGCTCATAATCGGGAAGTAATTTTACCAGCTTCCCTGTTTCCAGTGCGTGACGAGCCTCCTGCTCAGGCACCATCGCTATCCCGCAATGCGCTATCGCCGCGTCACACAACAGTGAGGAGATACCCGCACTGAAATTTCCTCTGACGGCAACCGCGATTTTCTCCCCGCCAGCCGCCGTAAAATGCCAGCTCTGTCCGGCAAATCGACTGTAGTAGAGGCAGTTATGCTGAGCCAGATCGTCCGGGGTTTCCGGGTTACCCCGCGCCTTAAGATACTCAGTTGAGGCGCAGAGTACCGAGTGACATTCGCCAAGACGGCGTGCGATCGCCCCCGGCTCTGGCGAGTCGGTGATGCGAATAGCGAGATCGATACGCTCACCAATCAGGCTTACTGGCTGATTGTTAATTTCCAGCTCGATGCGCAGTGCCGGATAACGCGCCAGAAAATCGGGGATCACCGGGCCGACAAGATGAAGAGCCGTAAAGTGGGCGCAGGCGATGCGAAGCGTTCCGGCCGGGACGCCCTGGGTGGTTTCCTGCTGGATCGCCTCTGAGAGCAGGGCCAGCTGACGGGTTTTTTGCAGGATCGCCTCTCCGGCAGGTGTAAGGGTCAGCTGGCGAGAAGAGCGATGCAGCAGACGCGTTCCCGCCCACTTTTCCATCTCCTCCAGATAACGGCTGACCATCGGGCGGGAGATCCCCAGCGATCGTGAGGCGGCACTCAGGCTGCCCAGTTCACATATCCGGTTGAAAACGGCTGCCGCCGTGACTCTGTCCATCCACTCCACCTGTTCGGATTATGAAACTCAGCATCTCTGATTGCGGGAATTCTAACAGATAGCCAGATGCGTAGAATAGCGCCACTGATACTGAACATCGCCCGTTACGCCTGCCTGAATCGGGCATTTATCTCTGAGGATCCTCAATGAAAATTAAGTTTTTACCTGTGATGCTGGTGCTGGCCTCGGCCTCCGCCAGCGCAGCCACCCTGCAACTGCAAACCTATAATCCGCAGGAAAAGGGCATCTTTGCCGTCTCCTCAACGCTGGTTACCGGGCCAACCGAAGCGATTCTGTTTGATGCCCAGTTCAGCACCCAGGACGGTGAGAAACTGGCAGAGATGATTAAAAAGAGCGGAAAAACGTTAAAGAAAATTGTGATCACTTCTGGCGATCCCGATTTCTACTTTGGTCTGGAGCCAATTGTTAAAGCCTGGCCGGACGTGAAGGTGGTTGCCGCGCCGGCGGTGGTGAAGCATATCCAGCAGACGCATGACGCCAAGCTGAAATACTGGGGTCCACAGATGAAGCAGGGCGCGCCGGATAAGGTGTTTGTGCCTGAAGTGACCCATCAGACCCGCTTTAGCGTCGACGGCGAGGTGCTGGAGCTGCGTCATCCGGAGCAATACGCCGCTTATATCTGGATCCCGTCTGCGAGCACCATTCTGGGCGGTACCGCCCTCTCCTCGGGCATTCATGTCTGGACGGCTGACACTCAGACCGTTCAGAGCCGCGCTGAATGGCGTCATATCCTGACCGAAATGCAGACGCTGAACGCGAAGAACGTGATTCCGGGTCACTATCTTGGTGCCCGTCCGGCCGGTTCACAAGCGGTGGATTTCACCCTGAATTATCTGAAGAGTTTTGAAGCGGCGCTGGCGCAACATAAAACCTCAGCGCAGGTGATTACCGCCATGAAAGCCGCCTGGCCGAAACTGGCAGAACCGGCTTCACTGGAACTCAGCGCCAAAGTCAATACCGGCGAGATGAAGTGGTAAACCCCGCTGAGAGGTCAGCTGACCACCGGGTTTGCAACGTTTAAGCAGACCCGGCTGAACCCATTGACCTGATCTGAAGATGCCCGGGCGCTATCTTTTCGCCAGATAGCGCCTGTCATCGCGCGCCTGCAACCGCGCCTCCGCTGGTGAGGGGAAGATATAGTGAAACAGATCGCGGTAAAAACTCAAGTGCTTCAGTAATCCTTCCTGTATGGATCTACTGATGTCTTTGATCAGAAATTCCTGGGTGGTGCTGAAGTTAGTCACGCTAAAAAAGTTTTTGTCATAGACGTTGACCACACCTTCCCATTTCATCACCTGCTCTTCCGGGGAAGCCCCTTCTGAGGCGACAAATATCCCTTTATGGGATTTCACACCCTGCTTGCTGATATAGGTAGTTAACGCATCATAGCCGCGCTTGTTACGCCAGCGGCAGAATTCGTAGGGCACATCGTAATGGGGCAGCACAAAGTCCGGACTACGAAAATGTTCATCACCAATTAACCCATCCAGCGTAACCGTGAAATGCAGAAAGTCCTGCAGGAAGTCGAACTGGCGGGTTTTAGTCAGTGTGACATTAATGGTGTAGTGACCTGCATGCACATACCAGTAATTGGTAAAGCCGGTGACCAGAATACAGAACGCCTGCCAGTCACTGAGTCTTCGATCCCCCGCCAGCCCCCTGAAACGACTGATCATCATCCGTGATTTGGGATGCTGATACGCTTTCAGCAGCGGATCGTTCATACCTTTCAGTAACATCAGGCACACTCCTTGATAGATTGCGCTTATCCTGCCACGCCCTGATCAGGGTGAAAAGTGTCGTTGGTCTGAATGTGACCCCCATTAAAATCTGTCCGGAGGCATGAAACGGACTATCGGATCGGGGAGAGGGGTTAGCGTTTTAAATTCGTCAGCGAGGGGAAACCGGAGGCATCGATAATGAAACAGGATGCCAGCCTTACGGGCTCGCCTGTCAGAGCTTCGCGAGCGTCTTCAGCGTTTCTGGGTTCTGCTGCACCATGCGGATCAGTAAAACAGCCTGGGCGTTAGGTCTCGCCCTGCCCTGTTCCCTGCAACCGCACCAGCTCCTGAGTTAACAACGTGACCAGCTTCCGCACTTTATCCGGGATAAAGCGGGCATCGGGGAAAACTGCATAAAGATAGCGGTCGGGAAGCCGCCAGTCCGATAAAACCCGCACCAGTCGGCCGGATGCCAGCGCGTCTGCGCCGATAAGTGTTTGTAACCCACCGATCCCCAGCCCCGCTTCAAGGGCCTGCATCATTGCATCACTGTTGTTAGAGCGAAAAGCACTTTCTACCGGCACAGACACCCTCGTGGTCGCGGACACCAGCTGCAGCGGCGCATCGGGCGACACGCCGCTAAAACGTATGTGGGGATGGTGCTGCAGGTCACTGGGGGCTTGCGGCGTGCCGTTTCGCGCTATCCACTCAGGGGAAGCCACCAGCACGGTTTCAACCGTGGTGAGTGAAAGGGCAGCCAGTGTAGCGGGCGGCGATTCGCTGAGGCGGATTGCCACATCAACGCCTTCACCAATGAGATCCGACAGGCGATCCTCC
This sequence comes from Pantoea sp. XAF26B01_ASV70, assembly GCF_054512635.1. Classification (NCBI taxonomy): domain Bacteria; kingdom Pseudomonadati; phylum Pseudomonadota; class Gammaproteobacteria; order Enterobacterales; family Erwiniaceae; genus Pantoea; species Pantoea sp. XAF26B01_ASV70. The sequence goes on along the minus strand of NZ_JBTNCJ010000002.1, from coordinate 64,879 downwards.
AGCGCAATATTCAGACGCAGCGCGGGATGCGCCTGCTGGAATGCAATCAGATGCGGCATAAGCCGCTGCCCGATGCCGCTCGGTAGTTGCATATAGAGTTTGCCGTGAAGAGGCTGCGACTCAGGCCGTAGTTGCTGCTCCAGCTCTTCCATCGCGCTGAGCAGCTGCCTGACCTGCTGCAGATAATGCTGACCCTGCTCCGTCAGCGCCATTTTGCGGGTGGTGCGGTGCAGCAACACAACCCCCAGCGCCTCTTCAAGCGCGGCAATCTGCTGGCTTACCGCCGACTGCTTCATGCCGTTTTGCCGGGCCGCCGCCGAAAAAGATCCCGCTTCAGCAACCCGGATGAAGGTCTGAATCGCATTCAGTTTGTTCTGCATTTATTGATTTTCCTGATAAGTGACATCCGGTTCAGGGGATTTAATCAGAAATAAACGCAGGTGAGAATGCAGCTTCTCTCTTAACAGGGCAATGATCATGAAAACGACGCAGGATAAGAAGGTTGCGCTGGTGGCGGGTGCCAGCGGGATTGTCGGTCAGCAACTGAGTCAGGCACTGGTAGCAGACCACTGGCAGGTCAAAGCACTGACGCATCGGTCAGACTATGCAGTCAGCGGCACAGAGGTGATTGCGGTTGATCTGCGCGATAGCCAGCAGTGCCAGCAACGGCTGGCATCACTCACCGACGTCACGCATATCTTTTACAGCGCCTGGCTGAATGCTTCTGACTGGGGAACCATGGTCGGGCCGAATCTTGCCATGCTGCAGAATCTGGTTCAGACCATGGAGGATGTCGCCCCACTTGAGCATGTCAGTCTGATGCAGGGATACAAGGTGTATGGCGCCCATCTCGGACGCTTTAAAACGCCGGCGCGGGAAAGCGATCCTGGCGTACCGGGTGCTGAGTTTAACGCCGCGCAGCTGAACTGGCTGAGCGCACAACAGCAAGGTAAAGCCTGGCACTGGAGTGCGCTGCGGCCCGGTGTGGTCGGCAGTGACAGGCCGGGCAACAGCATGAACCTGGCGCTGAGCCTGGCGCTGTACGCTTCAATCTGTCGCGCGGCGCGGCTGCCCTTACGCTTTCCCGGTTCGCCGGAAACCTGGCACAGTATGGTCGATTTTACCGATGCCACTCTGCTGGCCGACGCGACGATCTGGGCCGCACGCACTTCTGACGCACGCAATCAGGCCTTTAATATCAATAATGGCGATCTCTGGCGCTGGAGTGAGCTATGGCCGGTCATTGCAGCGTGGTTTGAACTGGAGATCGCGCCGCCGGTTTCGCTGTCGTTACGGCAACTATTTCAGGATTATCGTGCGCTGTGGCGGGAAATCGCCGCTGCAAACGCGCTACTCCAGCCCGATATTCTGGCGCTCAGTGATGGTGTCTTCGCTGATTTTGTTTTTGGCTGGGATTACGACATGTTTGGCGATGGCAGCAAGCTGCGGCGGGCGGGATTCCACGGTTATCGCGCAACGGATAAGATGTTCTGCGATCTGTTTGCCCGCTTCCGGGCGGCCCGGATCATTCCGTGATAATCCGTTGAATACAGATGCAGAGAGCAGGAAAGTCGCTCTCTGCATCGGACCAGCATTAGCGCCCTTTCTTCTTACGTCCCGGCTGGACAAAGCGCTTGCGTGAGGCACCGTTAGCATCCGCTTTTTCAGCAGGTTTCGCCGCACTCTTCTGCGGTTTTTTGGCGGCGGCCGGTTTCGCCGGAGCTTTAGCTTTCTTCGCAGGTTTATCTTCTGAAGAGGAGTTCTCCAGCAGTTTAAACAGCTCAACGAGTTCGTCGTCAGTGAGATCGCGCCATTCCCCCAGCGGCAATCCCTTGAGATTAACGTTCATGATGCGGGTGCGCTCAAGCTTGGTCACTTCAAAGCCAAAATGCTTACACATGCGGCGGATCTGGCGATTCAGCCCCTGGACCAGCGTGATGCGGAAGACAAATGGCGCTTCTTTCTTCACTTTGCACTTTTTGGTCACCGTGCCCAGCATCGGCACGCCTGCGCTCATTCCGGCAATAAACTCATCGGTGATCGGCTTGTCGACCGTAACGACATACTCTTTTTCGTGGTTGTTACCGGCCCGCAGGATCTTGTTGACCAGATCACCGTGGTTGGTAAGGAAAATCAGGCCCTGAGAATCTTTGTCGAGTCGGCCAATCGGGAAGACGCGCTTGCTGTGATTGACGAAATCGCTGATGTTATCGCGCTCGCCCTCTTCCATGGTGGTGATAATCCCCACCGGCTTATTCAGGGCAATCAGCACCAGATCGTCTTCATCGCGCGGCTCGATAAGCTGACCATTGACCTTCACCACATCGCCTGCAAATACCTGCGCGCCTACAGTGGCGCGTTTGCCGTTAATGAAAACGTTGCCCTGCTCGATGTAACGATCGGCGTCACGACGGGAGCAGATGCCGCTCTCGCTGATGTATTTATTAAGACGAGTTGATGAGTCAGTCAGCATGATTCCTCCAAAAAACGCGGACTATACCTTACCGGCGGGGGCTTGCGAAGTCTTTGCACCGGAAACTTTTGCTCTGCTTTGCCAGCCTGACGGCAGCGGGCATTCACAGATCAATCGCCATCTCAGTACAGCGCAAATCGCTGCCCGCCAGCTTTGACGGATAGAAACTTTCGCCCAGCGGCCGGAAGCCATGCTGCTGGTAAAAACCCACGGCGTTCGGCGTCGACGCGAGCGTCAACCGGCGGTAGCCACGCTGCAGCGCCTCCGCTTTGATGGTGTTGATGATTAGGCCCGCCATTCCCTGTCCGGTGAACCCAGGCAGGGTAAAAATGGCTTCCACGCTGGCGGCGGCAAGGTCCAGCGATCCCATAGCAACCGGTACGTCGTCCGGACCATCAATCACGAAGAAGGGATTCATGCGGATCATTGCGGGAAAGCTGGCGGGCATGCGGTCTGGCGTCCAGGCGGCGAGCACGTCGGGTGGATAAGCATGCTGGCAGCCATGACGGATGGCCAGATTTCTGATGTTCCATAAATGGTGCGCCTCTTCGGGCGATGCCTGTCTGACAATCATAGTGCCCTCCGGCTCTGCAACAGAACCGCTACGTTATCACATCGCTTTGCGGCTATCTGCGAATACCGCCGGGTTCAGTGCCCCTGGCCTCGCCGCAGTTACGCGCGGTCATGAAGCGCTGCTGCATCAGCAACCGTGCTGTTTACGTGTTGCTGCATTTGCAACAGCTCGCTTATGCAAAACTGGATTTTAATCCTTTAACTTCAATTATTTAATCTCTGGCACGGTTACTGCTAAGTCTTTTCTTTTATATCTGAAAGTTTGGAAAAATTTACTGTTCCATTAATCCAGCTATATGCCAGGAGAAAATCATGTCACTGAACCAACCTTTACAGTTCGCCTACTGGGTGCCGAATGTCTCGGGCGGACTGGTGATCAGTCAGATAGAGCAGCGTACGCGCTGGGATGCCGAATACAACCGCAAACTGGCGCAGATCGCTGAACAGGCGGGTTTTGATTACGCGCTGACGCAGATTCGCTTTACTGCCGGATATGGGGCAGATAACCAGCATGAATCGGTCACATTCTCGCAGGATTTACTCAGCCACACCTCGAAATTAAAAGTGATTGCCGCTCTGCTTCCCGGCCCGTGGAATCCGGTATTGGCGGCAAAGCAGATTGCCACTATCAGCCATCTTTATGGTCCACGCATCGCCGTTAATATTGTCAGCGGCTGGTTCCGGGGCGAGTTCAAAGCAATTGGTGAACCCTGGCTCGATCATGAAGAGCGCTATCTGCGTTCAGAAGAGTTTATTCGCTGCCTGCGCGGCATCTGGCGTGAAGAGAGCTTTAGCTTTGCCGGCGATTTCTATCGCTTCCGCGATTACGTGATGAAACCCAAGCCGTTGTCACCGCTACCGGAAATTTTCCAGGGTGGCAGTTCACGCGCGGCGCGCGACATGGCCGCCCGGGTGTCAGACTGGTATTTTACCAACGGTAATACCCCGGACGGCGTTCGTCTGCAGGTCGCGGATATCCGTGAAAAAGCCGGACGTCATCAGCATCAGGTCAGAATCGGGCTGAACGGTTTTGTGATTGCCCGCGAGAGCGAACAGCAGGCGCAGGCGGTGCTTCATGAGATCATCAGCAAAGCCAACCCGGATGCGGTAAAAGGCTTTCAGCATGAGGTCAAAAATGCTGGCAGTGCCTCACCCGAAGGAGAGGGGAACTGGGCGAAATCGTCGTTTGAGGATCTGGTGCAGTACAACGACGGCTTTAAAACCAATCTGATTGGCACACCGCAGCAGATTGCTGAACGTATTATCGAACTGAAGCAGGCCGGAGTGGATCTGCTGCTGCTGGCATTTCTGCACTTTCATGAAGAGGTCGAATTCTTTGGCCGCGAAGTGATACCGCGGGTCCGCGAACTGGAGGCGCAGGCTTTGATCGAAGCGTGAAAAAGGTACGCCACAGAAGAGAGTTATACCCGACTGCATCCGGGGTGTGATGAACGCTCAGATCTGCTGCAACGTCGCCCGCCGCTATCATTATGAGAGCGACGGACAACGTCTGCAGGGCTTTTCACTCCGCAAAGCAGATCCGTTAAAAGCGGGCGTTAAGCCCGACGTTCCATGTCACCTGATGCATGTCGCTGTTGCCTGTTACCGCCGAGACGCCCGCAAAGGCATTCACCGAGGTGCCAAGCGGCACGCTCGCACCCACCGCCATATCGATCCAGTTATCATCACTGGAATCGCTGCTGCGGGTAAAGGCGGTGCGGGTCGATTTCAGTCCGGCGGTCACCGCCGAATCGCTGTCACCAAACTGGTGATTGTAGCTGACCTGCGCCCAGGGATTGATCAGCAAATCTTTGCTGTCGATACGCCAGCCCACTGCGCCGATTTGAGAGTGCAGCGTCTGGTCGCCAAAGCGCATTGAGGTGCTGCTGTTGCCCTCCTCTTTATAGCCATCGACCTGGGTGTAGTCGAGCGCATAGCTGGCCACCGGGCCAGTAGAAACATAGCTACCCAGCGGCAAATCCCAGCCGGTCTGCAGCCGCATTCCCAGCACCTTACCATTGCTGTTGCCCTTTTCCGTGCGGGTCGCCGGTCCCAGCCTGATCTGACGCTCAATATCATCAAAGTCGAGATCGGCATAATGGGCGTCCGCATTAATCCATCCCCGATCGAGATAATTCAACTGACTCCAGAGTGCCACCAGATTGCCGCGTAAACGGTAATCAAAGCGCGACGAGGGATCCTGACGTTGCGAGGTCGTAGAGAGCATGGCACCGGCCTGCCAGTGATCGGTCAGCTGATAGCCCACACCCACGGTGCCGCTGGCGCTGGTCGCATCGCCATCCTGCAGGCTGTCGCCGCGGAAATCACGCTGCTGCCCGGCATAACCGCCGAAAACAGTAAACTCGCCAGCACTGGCGGGCTGCTGACGCTGCTGCTGCAGATGTCCATCCAGCGTATTGCGCGCATCGCCCACCAGCATCGACGGCGCCTGACTCAGTGCAGCTACCTGCAGCGGCGCATTCAGCACCGACTGAATGTAATCGGCGATCAGCGCATGGACCGCCGGGCTGGGATGCAGTCTGTCTGCAAACAGATACTGCTGTGACTGCGAAAATCCTGTCGTCGAGGAGGTGCAGTCCATCGCCGAGACACCTGGCGGACAGGCCATTCCGGCCGTATTCGTGAGTCCATACAGGCCCGGATTATCGATCACCTCATTAAACAGGCCATTGATATCCACTCGCGCAATGTTCCCGCGTGCGGTCACCAGCCCCTGCTCTTCAGCCTGGTTGTAACGGTCGGTGAGGGCCGCCGCCTCCTGACTCAGTAACTGCCAGGCGGCAATCAGCTGCTGTGCAATGGCATCCCGGATCAGCGGAATTGAAGAGATTTGTCCGGCCGCCTCGCCAAGCGCGGTTTCAATCGCCTGCTCTCTTGCGGCACGGTCAGGCGTAGTGGTGGTGCTCAGCGACTGAAACAGCGCCGCCGTGGCAGGTTGTGCCGCTGGGCCAAGCACCTGCAGAATCGCCTGCAGCAGGGCGGGCGTTGCCCCTACATTAGGTACCGTCGGTACAATCACCGTTCCGGCTCCGGCATCCAGCAACCGGCTGACCTGTGAGGCCGCTGCACTGGCGCTGTTATCCACTATCTGCCGGGCAGCGAGAGGGGCAAGAGCCGCCGCCGCTAAATCATTGCCGCCAATCCAGTGAATATAGAGACCGTCCGAATCAGCTCGTCCGCCTCGCGCCGCAAGGTAGTTATCAAGCTGATCCTGAGTGTTAAACAGGGGATTAATTGCAGGTACCGCAACTGCGCCACCTTCGGCATAGTTGCTTCCGCCCTGCGATGAAGGGCGCAGGTTATCACCCAGCGACTGCGCTACGATCTCGTCATAGAGCGGATGGGTCGCGCCATCATAGGTAAAGCGCCCGACGTTCCCGCCATCACTCAGGCTATCGCCAAAGACGGTGAGGTCGCTCCAGGCCATCGCAGGGAGCGGCGACAGCAGGCTCAGGGTGGCACAGCAGAAAAGGTATTGCGCGTGAAGGGGTTTCATCAGCAGCTCCGCACAAATCAAATGAAAGTCAGTATCAGTAAGAACCGCACCGGCTGGCGCAGCAAGCTGTAAGCGTAGACGGCTGAGGAAAGGGGTGGCAGAAAATACGGGATCGCGCTCGCAAAGCGGAGAAATTTGACTTAAAGATCAGCCGTGCCGGTTCAGGTGAAATACCGGGAACCCACCACGGCGTCGTTACACTGGCTACTTTTTGCTGGCGGGCTTCAGCCCGCGATTAAGATCCTGTAACCGTTTCATCGTCTTAACGGTACGCTGTGGCAGCGTTGAGGCAACGGACAGGATCAGCATCTCCAGACAGACCATAATCGTGCCGTGCAGGGGAATGCGTCCCTTCTCGCCGCCGCGCGGCACATTGATTACGACATCCGCCTCGCGGGCGAAAAAGGAGTCGGTGGCGTTGGTCAGCAGAATAATCGGAATATCCAGCCGCTTCGCTTCACGTACCACGGTTGTCCCTTCCCGGTGCGCCGACTGTTGCGCCATCATGATCAGCACGTCGCCACGCTGTAGCGCCAGCATCTGCTCTGCCAGCGCAATTCCGGCACGGTTAAGGGAAAAGGCGGGCAGACCGATACGGTTGAGCAGCCGCACGCTGTAGTCCGCCAGAATACCAGAGGCGTTGATGCCGAAAATAGCGACCTGCCGCGCTTCGCCCAGCAGCGCCACGCTATCCGCTACCGCCACCCGATTCATTGACTGCGACAGCACCTCACAGGCGTGACGGTGGCCCTCCAGCACAAAGTCGATGGCGCTGTTCACATCACTGGTCACCTCACTGACGGTGGTGATCATCTTATCTTCAGAGGTCAGCGAAGGACCAAACCAGGCCTTTAGTGTCTGTTTGAGGTCACGCAGTCCGCTAAAGCCCAGCGCCTGAATCGCGCGGATTACAGTGGCATCAGAGGTGTGATTCGCCACAGCGATCTCCATCGCGGTGCTCTCCAGCACCGTTTCCCGCTGTTGATCGATATAGCGCGCCACCGCCAGCAGGCGGGGTGAAAGCTGCTTTTCACGGGCGCGAAGACGTTCTGCCACCACATCCACTCTGTTTTTAACGGGCCTGCTCTGTTTCATGCTGCACCTGCAACTGGGGTTAAATGTGTGAAAGACTCATTGCTGGTCTGGCTAAATGGAGAGTTTCAGGGCCGGGAGATGTAGTAAAAACGTCATGCTGCTTTATATTTCACCTGAAGAAGATGTGGATTTAACCAAAAACCTCACCTCCCCATGAAAATATATTCACTATTTTCAATTAAATAAAACTGCCAGCCAACATTTTTGCAGCGATAAACGACACGGAAAAAATGTAGTCAATTCTATTCAAATTATGTTTACTACTACAATATCGGATGTTTGAATGATTCTCAATTACAGATGAGAAGTATTGTCGTCCGGGAGACGAAATGATGTCTGACCCCTGATGCGATTCTCCTCTGCTTAAAGCGCTGCATATTGCAGACCACCTCCAGGGAAGCCCTGAGTGACAGACCGTCATGCAGGGCGTATTTGCTTCAGAAACTGCCAGTTACAGACACCAAAAGAAAAATGATAAACAAAGACTCACGATATCCGGCCCGGCACCCCGCTCTGGTCGTGGCGATCTGCAGCAGCATCATGCTGCCACAGGTCAATGCAGCAACCGACAGCGCCCCGGATATGACCGTGACCGCGGATGCCAGTTCAGAGGGAAATTACAGCGCCAGCCAGAGTAGCGTTGCCAGTAAAATGCCGACCGCGCGGATCGATGAGGCGCAGTCGGTCAGCGTGGTCACGCAGCAGCAGCTGGACGATTACCAGGCAAGCTCACTGGCGGATGCGATGCGCTTCGTCAGCGGTGTGACTGAAGCGAACACGCTGGCTGGCACCGAAGATGGCTTTGTACGACGCGGATTTGGCAGCAACGCCGATGGCTCCATCTACCGGGATGGCATCCGCAGCAGTCAGGGATTGAATTTCGATGCCACGACCGAGCGGGTTGAGGTGCTGAAAGGCTCCTCCTCGCTGCTGTATGGCATTCAGAATCCGGGCGGCATTATCAATGTAGTCAGCAAAAAGCCGCAATACAGCTGGCACTCCAGCGTCAGCGGACGTTACGCCAGTGAAGGTGGCGGTGCAGGCACCCTGGATGTCACCGGCCCGCTGGGCAACGGCTTCGCCTTCCGCCTGATCGCCGAAAAGCAAAATCAGGATTACTGGCGCAACTTTGGCAGTGAAGAGCACACACTGCTGGCACCCTCTCTGCAATGGTATGGCGAGCAGGCAAGTTTTCTGATCAGCTATGCCGACTACCGCTATGACATTCCCTACGATCGCGGCACGGCCTTTATCGACGGCAAGCCGATCGACATCGGTTATAAAGATCGGCTGGATGACAAAGCCAATCACGCCTGGGGCCATAACAAAACCCTGAATGCTCATTATGACTGGCAGTTTAATGATGAGTGGCGCACCCGGTTAACCCTGGGCTGGAACCAGCGGCGTTATGACAACAATGAAGTGCGCGTGACGGCGGTGAACGCCAGCAGCGGCGTGGTCACACGTCGCGCCGATGCCAATCGCGGGTTTAACCACAAAACCAAATATCTGAGCTGGGATCTGCTGGGTAATCCCGAAATTCTGGGTATGCAGCACGCGCTGGTGGTGGGCACCGACTATGAGATGAACCAGACTTATCGCGCCCATCAGTATCAGGGCAAGGTCAACCGCCAGTTCAACTATTACACGCCTGAATATGACCTGCTGTCACCGGTCACGGATGCCAGCACGGAAAATAGCGCAGCCGCCAATAACCTGAACCGTATTCATAGCCGGTCACTCTACGCCAAAGACAGCATTTCTCTGTCACCCCACTGGATTGTGGTGCTGGGCGGTCGTTATCAGCATTATGAACAGCGCGCCTCGCGCGGATTTAATCCGCAGGTGGAAACCCTGAATGATGAGGGTAATAAGTTTCTGCCGCAGGCGGGGGTGATCTACAAACTCACACCTGACCTCTCTTTCTACACCAGCGTCAGTAAGTCGTTCACCCCGTCAACCGACGTGGATGATGATGGCAATGTCGGCAAACCGGAACAGGGCACCAGCTGGGAGGTTGGCAGTAAATGGCAACTCTCGCCGAAACTGTTCGCCACCGTCGCGCTCTATCGGATAGACGAAAAAGCGATGTCGCTGAATATTAATGGCAGCACGCGGGCCATTGATAAAGCCCGATCGACCGGCGCTGAGTTTGAGCTGAACGGCGAAATTGCACCCGGCTGGGATTTAAGTGCGAACTACAGCTATGATCAGGCAGAGATCGTTAATGACCGGGTTAATCCGGATAACAATGGCAATCGTCTGCAGAATGCGCCGCGCCATGCCGGTGCGCTCTATCTCAGTCATGAGATGCAAATCAGCAGCCTGCCCGGCTCGTTCCGGCTCGGTGGTGGTGCTCGCTATGTCGGCAGCCGTGCGGGCGATCCCGATAACAGTTTCACCCTGCCCGACTATGTGGTGGCAGACAGTTTTGTGGCATGGAACAACCGCCTGTTCGGTGAAAAAACGCAGCTGCGTCTGAACATCAATAACCTGTTTAACCAGCACTATTACAGTTCAAGCGGCGGCAACCTGCGCGTCCGTGAAGGTGAAACCCGCAATCTGATGGTACAGGCCCGTGTTGAATTTTAAATCGCTGCGCTGTGCGTTATTAATGCTGAGCGTGATACTGGCCAGCGCTGGCGCACACGCCCGCACGCTGACCGACATCACCGGCCGCGAAGTAGAGATACCCGACCATCCGCAGCGTATTGTACTGGGTGAAAGCCGGATGCTCTACAGCGTCGCGCTGCTGACGCCCGGCAATCCGCTGCAGCATATCGCTGGCTGGCCACAGGATCTGAAAAAGTATGATCCCCAGACCTGGCAGATTTTTGCCCGCAAGTTTCCGCAGATGGAGGACATTCCGGTACTGGGTCTGGATGGCGTCAATGACATGAATCCCGAACAGGTGATCGCACTGAAACCGGACCTGGTGATCCTGCCGCAGCTGGCGCGCGGCAGTGAAAGCGGAGCAGTGCTGGAGAAGATGCTCAGCGCGGCGCATATCCCGGTGGTGAGGATCGATCTGCGGGTTGAGCTGCTGAAAAATACCGAGCGCAGCATGACCCTGCTGGGCGAGGTGCTGAATCAGCCCCAGCGGGCTGCTGACTTCAATCGCTTTTACCGCAGCCACATGCAGCGCATTGAGAGACGACTGGCGGACTATCACGGAGCTAAACCTAAAGTTCTTTTGCAGCTGCATCTCGGGCGGCGCAGTGAATGCTGCGTGACGTCGGTGAATGGCAATCTGGGTGAGCTGCTGCGCTTTGCCGGGGGCGACAACATCGCCAGTCAGCAGATCAAAGGCGTGTTCGGACGGCTGAGTGAGGAGAGTGTGATTGCGGCACAGCCCGACTTTTACTTCGCCACCGGCACCGGCAGCGCCGATGAAGCGGGAGCCTTAAAACTCGGCCCCGCCGTCACAACAGCGCAGACCCGGCAGAGCCTGCTGGCGCTGACCGGTCAGCAGAATGCGCTGAAGCAGCTGACGGCATTGCGGGACGGTCATGCCGGGGCAATCTGGCACAACTTTTACCTCAGTCCGTGGCACGTGGTAGCGACAGAATTCTTCGCCACCACGCTCTATCCGCAACTGTTCCGCGATGTCGATCCTGAACAGACATTGCGGCAGCTGTTCCATGATTTCCTGCCGATCCCCTATTCGGGCAGCTACCTCTACCGGCTCGCACCGGAGGCGACGTCGGACTCAGGCGGCTGACAGCCCGCGATTTTTCACCCGGACGATATCGGCCATCACCGACAGCGCAATCTCCGCCGGGGTTTTGCTGCCGATAGGCAGGCCGATGGGCGCATGGATGCGGTCCAGTTCGGCACGATCCATGCCGGCGATCTGTTGTAGTCGCGCCCGTCGTTTCTCGCTGTTTTTCGCCGAGCCCATGATGCCGATATAGAACGCGGGTGTCGCGATCGCCTCCATCATCGTCAGGTCATCAATGCGGGGATCGTGGGTCAGTGCCACAATCGCCACCGCTGCATGCGCCCCGTTCAGCTCCAGCCAGCGCGCCGGATGCTGTGACACCAGCGTCACATTGTCCGCAGCACTGAAGTGGCTCTCCAGCTCCGTCAGCATCTCCGGTCGGTGCTCACAGACCCGCACATGAAAACCCAGCATCTGCCCGAGCCGGATGCACTCATATGCCACAGTCGAGTAGCCCGCGATCAGCAGTTCCGGTATCGCGCCAACCGGCAGTAACATCTGCTGCTCACTGGCATCCAGCGCAGGCAACACCCTGTCAGGGGCGAGCACTTCCCACTGCGCACGTTCGCCGGGTCGTATCATTTTCACCATCGGCTGCTGTCCGCTCAGCGCGCGCTGCATGGCCGTCAGCAGCGCCAGCGTGGCATCATCGGGCGGCAGAAACTCAATGACGATCTCCAGGCTGCCGCCGCACGGCAGGCTGACGTCAGGACGTATTCCGCCTTCACCGTACCGCACCCGCTGACTGCTGGCGCGATAGGCTCCTGCCGCCAGTTGCGCCAGAAAATCCTCTTCAATGCAGCCGCCCGACAGCGATCCGCAGTAAGCACCCGTTTCGTTGACCGTCATCAGGGTGCCAGGCGCGCGCGGCGAAGATCCATAAGTGCGCAGCACCGTGCAGAGCCAGACCTGCTGACCCGCCTGGCAGCTGCTCAGTGCCGCATTAATCACACGTTGATCCAGCGTAATCATGAAAATTCCTTTATTAACTGCAGATCAGCAGGAAGATCGATATCACACAAACAGCCGCGATCCTGAAGCGGCAGCCGAACGGCGAATGACTTCACCGCTGCCTGCGGCCCGGCATCGCCCTGTAGCGTGCTCAGCATCGGGTAGTAGTGGTGCTGAAAGCCCACCGGATGGCCCGGCCTGCCGTCAATCCACGGTCTGACGATCGGCGCGTCAGCCAGCGCGGCGCTGACGGCGCGGTAACTTTCAGGCGTGACAAACGGCATATCGCCCAGCGCAATCAGCCAGCCGTCATAGTCACGGCTGGCTTTGACTCCTGCGGCGATCGATTCGCCCAGCCCGCCGCTGTCACACAGCACCAGGGTAGCCTGCGAGCAGAGCGCCTTAAGCGCAGCGGCGTCCGGGCGCGTGACCACAAACAGGTCAAGACCACTGGCAGCGGCCTGCTCCAGCGTGCGTTGCAGCACCGGTTTGCCATCCAGATCGGCCAGCAGCTTATGCTCACCCGCCTGCTGGCGAAAACGGCGACTCAGCCCGGCGGCCAGCACAATCAACGCTATCTTCACTCTTTCTCTCCGCTAAGCGTGAAAAACGGGCGCAGGTTTCATCCCGCGCCCGCATATCCTCACATCGACCTGCTGGCAGCAGGTCAGGAACAGGCTCAGATAATCTTATCGAGAGTAATAGGTAAGTCGCGCACCCGCTTACCGGTGGCATGGAACACCGCATTACTGATCGCTGCCGCCACGCCCACGATACCCAGCTCACCCACGGCTTTACCGCCCATGGTGGTCGCCTCAAAATCGGGCTCGCCAACGTTGATGGTGGTAATGCTCGGGATGTCACCGTTAACCGGCACCAGATAGTCCGCCAGGTTGTTGTTGATCACCCGACCATTGCGTGGATCGACGATGCCCTCTTCCATCAGCGCCTGACCGACGCCCATGATCATGCCGCCAATCCACTGGCTGCGCGCCAGTTTAGGGTTGTAGAGACGACCGCTGTCGAGCGCCGCCACCATCCGTTTGACCCGGATAGTGCCGAAATCTTCATCGACCCGCACTTCCACAAACTGCGCGCTCCAGCTGTGGGCCGAGAATTTTTCAGGGCGGCTCATGTCATTAAGGTTGCGCACCATCTTGTCGCGCTCGCTCTGTGACAGATCGTCCGGGAAAGTGCCGCCTTTCACCGTCAGACTCTCCGCCGGTGCCAGGCTTGCCAGCCGGGCAAATGAGACCGCCAGACCGCTGCGCAGATTATGCTGAACCCCGTCGCCTTTCAGCGTGAGCTGAGATGCCGGAGTGCCATTCAGTGGCGACTGTGGCAGCTCGCTGGCGAGTTTCAGCAGCTGGTCGCGCATTCGTCTGGCGGTATCGTTCACCGCCGCGGTCACGTTGCCCGCCAGCTGCGATCCACCTGCGACACCGGCACGCGGCAGCTCAGTATCACCCAGCTGAACCTCAATGGTGGTGGAGGCGACGCCAAGAATGTCGGCAGCGGTCTGCGCCAGGATGGTATAGGTCCCGGTGCCGATATCCGCACCGGCGCACTGCACCACAAATTTACCCTGTGGGGTCAGGATGATTTTTGCCTCGGCAGGCAGTTTGTTGACCGGATAGGTGCCAGAGGCCATGCCCCAGCCAATCAGTTCACGCCCTTCGCGCATCGACCGCGGCGTCATAATGCGCTTATCCCAGCCAAAGGCTTCAGCCCCTTTCTGATAGGCTTCTTTCAGGCGACGCGAACTCCACGGCAGATCGAGCTGATAATCTTTGTCCGCCCAGTTGCGCAGACGCAACTCCAGCGGATCGATATTCAGGGCATAGGCCATCTCATCCATCGCCACTTCAAGACCAAAGGCGCTGGGGTTTTCGCCTGGCGCACGCATCCAGCCTGGCGTCACGGTATTGATCGGCCTGACCTGATGCTGGGCGGAGACGTTGCCCACCGCATACATGCGGGCGGTGACTTTGCTGCAGTTCTCAGCAAATACATCGATTAATGAGGTTTCACTGAAACTGCGCTGGATAATCGCCTGGATCTTGCCGTCACGCGAGGCACCCAGTTCCAGCTGCTGCGAGGTGGCGGGACGTCCGCCCAGACCAGTAAAGGTCTGCGGTCGGGTCAGCGACACTTTGATAGGACGCTTCAGCGCTCGTGATGCCACACTGGCCAGTGCGACGTGGGTGTAAGGCACCGGCTTGGACCCAAATCCCCCGCCGACATAGGGCGAAATAATCCGCACATCTTCAACGTCAATGCCCATCCACTCGGCGATTTCCACCTGCGCGCCTGCCACCCACTGACTCGGCTCCCAGACGGTCATGCGTCCATCCTGCCACTCAGCGACACAGGCGTGCGGTTCCATCGGCATGTTGTATTCGCGCGGCGTGGTATAGCGCTGGCTCAGACGCACCTCGGCCTGCTGCATCGCCGCCTGTGCATCGCCCATATCGATATCCTGTTTCGATACCGGTTTCGGTTCGACACCCTCATCGGTGGCAAAAATCAGTGCAGGCGAGGTTTCATAGTCGATCTCCACCAGCGAGGCGGCATAAGTTGCCTGCTCAAACGTCTCTGCCACCACCAGACCGATGTTCTGGCCATTGTGAATAATCACATCGTCCTGAATCGGGGTATAGGTTGACTGCGCCGCACCGCCGTCTGCAATCGCGGTAGGTTTGTTGATCTTCAGGCTATTCAGATGGGTATAAACCGCCACCACACCCGAGGCCTGCTGCGCCTTTTCCGTCGACATCCGGCTGATACGGCCGCTGGCAACAGTAGACTGGATCACCACGCCATAGAGCGGATTTCCCGGCTGATGTTCTACCGCATACCGCGCCTCACCGGTGACTTTTACTTTGCCGTCACCCCGCGAGCGCCCGGCGCCCAGTCCCTCAATCGGATCGGTGGTTTCTGGTTCCGCCGTGGCAGTATCACTGGCACTGGCGCTTTGCATACTCAGACCCAGGCTGCCCGCCGCTGAGATCGCCGCCGTCGCCTTCAGTAACTCCCGACGTGCTTTGTCATTTACGTCACTCATGCGGTTTCTCCTGCTGCCATCAGCGCACGTGCAATCACACGCGGCGCCAGTTTTACTTTATAGGCGTTGTGGGTCAGCGCCTGCGTCTCCTGAGTAATCCGTTCTGCCGCCTGGAAGACCGTCTCTTCATTAAACGGCTGGCCCTCCAGCGCCTGCTCCACCGACCTGACCCGCCAGGGTTTGGTGGCGACGCCGCCCAGCGCAATATGGACCTGACGCATCACGCCGTTCTCCAGCGTGAAGCCTGCGGCCGCGCTAGCTGCAGCAAACTCATAAGAGCTGCGGTCACGGACTTTAAGGTAGTGTGAGTGTCGCAGTGACTCGGTTTGCGGCACTTCAATGGCCACAATAATTTCGTCATCGCGCAGATCGTGCTCACGATCAGGTGTGTCACCCGGCAACAGGAAGAAATCATCAATCGCGATGCGACGGGTTTCGCCCTGCTGATTCTGCAGGACCACGATGGCGTCAAACGCCACCAGCGCCACCGCCAGATCGCCGGGATAGACCGCGATGCAGCTGTCGCTGGCGCCCAGGATGGCATGATTGCTGTTAACGCCATCCAGTGCGGCGCAGCCGGAACCCGGATTGCGTTTGTTGCAGGCGGAAAAGGTCGCCGGATCGCGGTAATAGGCGCAACGGGTACGCTGGCGTAAATTACCGCCCAGCGTGGCCATGTTACGAATCTGCGGTGACGCGGCCTGCCACAGGCTGCCGTAGATGGCTGGCGCGTTCTGCTGGCAGGCGGGATGATCTGCCAGGCCGCTCATGGTGACCAGCGCGCCGGCCGTGATCTTATCGTCGTCAAACTGCAGGTTTTTAAGCCCGGTCAATCCAGTGATGCCGATGAGCTGCGGCGGCGTGAAGACCCCACACTTCATCAGATCGAGTTGTGTGGTGCCCCCTGCCAGAAACTGGCTGCCAGACTGCTGTTTCAGGGCTGCGGCTTCCTCAGGCGACTGCGCGACTTTCCAGCTGAATTCATTCATGCGGACTCCTTCGCCATCTCTGCTGCGGCCTGTTTAATCGCATCCACAATGTGCGGATATGCTCCACAACGGCAAAGGTTGCCGCTCATATACTCACGGATCTCATCTTCTGAACCCGCATGGCCCTCTTTGATGCAGGCGACGGCGGACATAATCTGACCCGGTGTACAGTAGCCGCACTGGAAGGCGTCATTCTCCATAAAGCAGCGCTGCACCGGGTGCAGCTCACCTTCGGTGGAAGCCAGCCCTTCAATGCTGGTCACTTCGGCGCCATCCGCCTGAGCCGCCAGCGTCAGGCAACTCAGCACCCGCTGGCCATTAATCAGTACCGTACAGGCACCGCACTGCCCCTGATCGCACCCTTTTTTGGTGCCGGTCAGGTTAAGATGCTCACGCAGCGCATCAAGCAGGGTGACACGGGGATCGACCTGCATCTGCTGCGACTGACCATTAACCTGCATTGTTAGCGATATTTTTTCCGACATTGTCTGCTTCCCATTGTTGGGGGCCAAAAGATTTAATTTTTTATAGGTTTATTTCTGACGGGGTTCGAATCGGGGGAAAATCGTGATAACCCTAATCTTTACGCGCGTATCTCTGCTTTAAGGTTTAGCAGCTTTTTGGCAATTTTGCGGGGAAGCCGGGAAAAGTAAGTGTTATCTGAATGGCGGAGCGAGGTTGAATCGGGATAAATATGTGTTCATACAACGCTCATCTAAATGATTTTATTAATTTTATTGAAAAAAGCTTTTATAGCCGTCGTTCATAGGGTTTATCTGTCCGCCTCATTAATCCTGCCGCGAAATGTGTAACCCTGAAAGGCAATTTCGGGTCTGATAGCAGGTCGGGTAGCGAAGCCGTAGTTAACGTCGATAAATCGGCCTGTCCCGACCGGGATAACCGATCAAACAGGTCAGAGGGCCTATGCTGAAAGAAAATTTTAACGATCTAATCTATCTGGTGGTGGTAGCAGAAGAGCGCAGCTTCACCCGGGCAGCGGCGAAGCTGGGTGTGTCGCAGTCGGCACTGAGCCACGCGATTCGCGCTCTGGAAGAGCGTCTTAGCGTCCGGTTGCTGACGCGCACTACTCGCAGCGTTGCCCCGACAGAAGCGGGTGAAAGGCTGATCACTACCCTCGCCCCGCTGTTCAGCGAGATTGAGTCTGAACTGGTCAATGTCACTGACAGTCAGGGTAAAATCTCCGGCAACATTCGTATCACCGCAGGCGAACATGCGCTCACCTCTACACTCTGGCCGCTGCTCAGGCCCTTTCTTCAGCAATACCCCCATGTCCATGTTGAAGTGTCGGTGGATAACAGTCTGACCGATATTGTCAGCGGCCGTTTCGATGCAGGCGTGCGACTGGGTGAGCAGGTCGAAAAGGATATGGTGGCGGTACGCATCGGGCCGGACTGGAATATGTGCGTGGTGGCAGCCAGCAGCTATTTTGATCAGCACGGCAGACCTGAGACTCCCTATGATTTACAG
This sequence comes from Pantoea sp. XAF26B01_ASV70, assembly GCF_054512635.1. NCBI lineage: Bacteria > Pseudomonadati > Pseudomonadota > Gammaproteobacteria > Enterobacterales > Erwiniaceae > Pantoea > Pantoea sp. XAF26B01_ASV70. The sequence continues at coordinate 47,008 of NZ_JBTNCJ010000002.1, read as the reverse complement.
CATCATAACTGCATCAACCTGCGGCTGCCGACGCTGGGTGGCCTCTATAACTGGGAGTTTATGCGTGATGGCAAGGAGATCAGGGTCAAAACGCAGGGTCAGTTAATTTTTAATCATCTCGCGTCGCGCATTGATGCCGCACTGAGCGGGATGGGGATCTGCTATGTGCCGCAGGATAGCGTTGCGGAACACCTTAAAAGTGGCCGTCTGGTTCAGGTTTTGGCTGACTGGTGTGAGCCTTTTCCGGGTTATTATCTTTACTATCCCAGCCGCAGACAGCACACCAGCGCCTTTACACGTTTGATTGATGCGGTGCGCTATCGCGGTTGAGAGACAGCCGCGATAGCCAGTCAGCTGGCATTAAGCCGCTGACGTTCAAGCTGTCGCGTTTTGCGGCCTGAAATCACCATCGCCACGATAAACACCAGTGCAAACAGCACCACGATCGTGGGTGCTGGCGCGCTGTCGATAAAGAACGAGAGATAGACCCCACTCAGCGACACCAGCACCGACACCACGACCGCCACCAGCAGCGCATGTGAAAAGCGGCGGGTAAGCAGAATTGCGATAGCACCGGGTGCAATCAGCAGGGAAATCGACAGGATAATTCCTACTGCTTTCAGCGTCGCCACAATGGTCAGCGAGACCATGCAGAGCAGCCCATAATGCAGCCAGCGTGCGGGTAAGCCAGAGACCTGCGCCTGCTGCGGATCAAAACTGAACAGCATAAAATCACGCCATTTCACCGCAATGACCCCAACGATCACCGCTGCGATAAGCGAGGTCTGAATTATGTCAGCGCCCGTAATGCCCAGCATGTCACCAAACAGAATGTGATCAAGATGCACCTCCGGTTTCACGGCGATATAGAGGATCAATCCCACCGCGAACATGCCGGAAAAGACGATTCCCAGCACCGTATCCTGCTTGATGCGACTGTTGTCCTGCAGAAATCCACTGGCAACGGCACAGAACAGACCGGCGACAAACGCGCCCACCGCCAGCGGCAGCCCGGCCATCCAGGCGAGGACGATGCCAGGGAATACCGCATGGCTCATGGCATCGCCCATCAGCGCCCAGCCTTTCAGTACCAGAAAGACCGACAGCAGCGCACAGGGGACCGCCACCACCAGCGCAATCAGCAACGCGCTGTTCATAAAAGCGAACTGGAAAGGTTCAAAGATCCACATCAGCCAGGCTCCTTTTCGGGACGATGGCGGCCGCGACGCCGGTTAGCAAGCAAGCCATGTTTGGGCGCAAAAACAAACGCCAGCAGGAACAGCAACGTCTGCGCCACCACGATGATGCCGCCCGTTGCGCCATCCAGGTAGTAACTCGCCCAGGCACCGAGAAAACTGGTGATACTGCCAATCGCTACGGCAATCATCAGCAGACGCGGGAAGCGGTCAGTGAGCATCCAGGCCGTCGCGCCTGGCGTCACCACCAGACAGATCACCAGAAATGCACCGACGGTTTGCAGCGCCGCCACGGTTGAGACTGCCAGCAGGGTAAAGAAGAGGACTTTCAGTCGTTCAGGACGCAGTCCGATGGCGCGCGCGTGATTCTCATCAAAGAAGGTGACCATCAGATCCTTCCACTTAAACAGCAGAATGATGATCGACAGCCCGCCAATCAGCGCCAGCTGAAGTATATCTGCGGGCGCAATCGCCAGAATATTGCCGAGCACAATGGTCTGAATGTTTACCGCGGTCGGATTGAGCGACACCATAAACAGACCCAGACCAAAGAAGGAGGAGAAGATCAGGCCGATGATTGCATCTTCTTTTAAGCGGGTGCGCTGATTGAGTAACAGCATACTGCCCGCCGCCAGCCCACCTGAGAGAAACGCGCCCAGCGCAAAGGGCAGTCCCAGCATGTAAGCACCCGCTACGCCCGGCACGATGGAGTGCGACAGCGCATCGCCAATCAGCGACCAGCCTTTGAGCATCAGGTAGCAGGAGAGAAACGCACACAGGCCGCCGACCATGGCGGAGACCCACATCGCGTTGAGCATGTAGTGATAACCAAAAGGCTCCAGTAACAGTTCCATGGTCAGTTCCCGTCTTCAGGTGCCGTACGTGGCGCAATAAAAGGCCGCTCATCGTCGGTGATAATCTGATCGTCCAGCCCTTTCACCATCACATGACGCAGCACCCCACTGAATGCACGCTCAAGGTTGGCGGCAGTAAAGGTGGTGCGGGTCGGGCCGCTGGCCAGAATGGTGCCTTTAACCATCACGGTGTAATCGCAGAACTCCGTGACCGATCCCAGATTATGCGTTGAGACCAGCATGGTCTTGCCTTCATCGCGCAGCTCACCCAGCAGACTGATGATTCTGGCCTCAGTCTGAACGTCCACGCCGGTAAACGGCTCATCCAGCAGGATAACGCTGCCCTGCTGGGCAATGGCGCGCGCCAGAAATACCCTTTTCTTCTGTCCGCCGGAGAGTTCACCGATTTGACGATGCCGGTAATCCAGCATATCGACCCGCGCCAGCGCATCACTGACAATTTGCTGGTCGTGCGGTTTCGGTCGACGCAGCAGGCCCATATGACCGTAGCGACCCATCATTACCACATCTTCCACCAGCACCGGAAAAGACCAGTCCACCTCTTCCGACTGCGGCACATACGCGACCAGAGTCTGACGCAGTGCTTCACGGGTTGGCATGCCGAGCACTGAGATGCTGCCGCTGGCGAGCCGGACAAAGCCCATCAGCGCTTTGAACAGGGTTGACTTGCCTGAGCCATTGACGCCCACCAGCGCCGCAATCGATCCGCCCGGCACGCTGAAGCTGGCATCATGCAACGCGGTGTGACCGTTGCGATAGGTCACGGTGACATCCGAAACAACGATGGTGTCTGTCATTGCGCTTTCTCTCCCGCTTTAATGCCCTGTGCCAGCCTCTCCGTGGTGACTCTGAGCAGATCCAGATAGGTCGGCACCGGTCCCTGAGCGTTGCTTAATGAGTCGACGTAAAGCACCCCACCGTAATGCGCACCCGTTTCCCGCGCGACCTGGCGGGCTGGCTTATCCGACACGGTGCTTTCACTGAACACCGCCGGAATCGCATTTTTCTTCACCTGGTCGATCACTTTTCTCACCTGTTGCGGCGTGCCTTGTTGATCAGCATTTACAGGCCACAGGTAGAGTTCTTTCATGCCCAGGTCGCGAGCCAGATAGGAGAATGCGCCTTCGCTGGTCACCATCCAGCGTTTATCCTCCGGGATGTCGGCAATCTGCTGGCGAAGCGGATCCAGCGCTGCGGTGATTTTTTGTTTATAGGCAGCTGCGTTCTGACGATAGGTTTCCGCATGCGCCGGGTCATATTTCACCAGCGCATCACGGATATTATCGACATAGATCAGCGCATTGTCCGGAGACATCCAGGCGTGCGGATTCGGTTTACCGTTATAAGGCCCCTCGCCAATACCGATCGGTTTTACCCCGGCAGAGACAATCACTTCCGGCACCCCATCCAGATGCTGATAAAAACGCTCAAACCAGCGTTCGAGATTAAGCCCGTTCGCCATGATTAACTGCGCACCCTGCGCACGTTTGATATCGCCGGGCGTCGGCTGATATTCGTGTATTTCAGCACCCGGTTTGGTAATGGAAGTGACTTCGGCCGCATCGCCCGCCACGTTTTTTACCATGTCAGCGATGACCGTAAACGTCGTCACTACCTTAAATTTTTCTGCTGCATAGCTGCTGGTCGCCATCAGGGTTGTCAGTAGCGCACTCAGTAGCATCATGGTTATTTTTCTTTTCGGGACCATAGGGCGATCTCCAGAGGTGATTAAAAACAGAACACAATTAGCATAGGCTATTTTTTATAGCACAGGCTATACCTTTGTAACAGCGAAGGGTTGTGAAGTTTCTTCAGCGTCCGGGCCCGAATGTGAAGTTTTGTAAGCTAGGTGTTTTACTTATTGATATGTAAAAAGTTAATTTCATTGATGGAAAGTTTATGGAAAGCGTGATGTATAGCTATAACCGGGTTTTACGCCTTTCTCATCTGTGGTTGAGTAAACCGCAAAAGCGATAACAGGATTACAAAAAGGCCATCCTGGCTGTGCAATTGACCGAAAAGCGCTCTGACACCTGGCGGCACTCACATGACACGCATAGCAGACCGACAATTAAAATAATCTTATTGATAGGCTGAATTGATTAAGCTTCGTAAATTTTTTTGCTACAGTTAATGTTACTTACCGCAATCACCCAGGAGGATAATTTGTATTTTTCCAGCGACGAAAAAGCGAATGTCATCATTGGCGAAGCCGCAATGAACCTGTTTAATGCCGGTCAGGAAGTGAATGTTGAACTGCTGATTAATGAACTAAGGGTCATGGCTGACTCTGAAGTTAATGAGACTCGCCTTGAGCAGATGCAGCATGCGCTTCAATGGCTGATGGGGTTCAAAACCATCGGTTCCCGCAGCACCGCCCCGGCGAACTGGCTTGCCAAAACCACTGGCAAAGAGCCCGCTGCTCCTGTCTCTGCCGATGACATCTTCTTTAAACACTAACCCAGGTGTGCCGTTCCTCTCCGGCCTTAATATTCAGGTCGGAGCGTCGGTGGGGTGTGAATGATACAAGAATCTGGTACAATTTTTACCTCGCTACAAACTCCTCGTAACACCCTGTTTTAAAAGCCTTAGCACTTTTTGCACAAAAAAATTAATCCCAAAAATCCAAAATTCTGTACAAGTTTTGCAAAGATGTATAACTTGCGCATCCAGAGTGCATACATTTAAATCACCTGAGGACAACAACATGCGTCAGAACGGACAAGCTCCGGAAACGATCAGCGATATTGCCCGTTACTTTAATCAGGCCAGCTCACCGTCGCAACAGGAGACGCTGGGTTCGGTTGTGGTGGAAATTCTGCGCGCAGGTCATAGCCTTAGTCGGAAAACGATTTGCAGTAAACTGCTGAGTCGCCTTGAACTGGCTGCCACGCCAGAAGAAGAGAGTCATCTGCATGAACTCATTGCGATGCTGTTTCGTCGCGAAGATTAATGCCCTCTCACGGTCGTGCATGTTAATCAGGACGCCTGTTTCAGCCATCACCCAGGAAGATCTATCCTAGCAATAAAGCCCAGTTCTGCTTCCCGTATCGGGTGCACTAAGTCGCACCCGCTGACGCATACGGACCCGCAGCATGGCCATTGATTCGCAATCAGAGAAGCCAGTATGTACAGAAGTGAAGATGAGAAACTGACAGATGTTATGATCGGCGAAGCCGTTCTGACATTACTCAAGTCAGACAAACCGGTATCCAGCAACGCCTTAATCGCACAGCTCGAACTGATGGCTGCTGATGCTGACGACGCCGTGAAAGTGTCAGTGATTCGCAAAGCCATCACTGAAGTCCGTAATGGTATGGTTGCCGCGCGCAAACGCGTGCAGGGCGACGGTGCCGAACGTGATAACACGGCTCATCGTATGAACAGTGATGGCCCGCCTGAAGGTTCGAAAAAGCACTGATTGAGCGTACTGCGTACCTGATACATGCGGCTAATTTTAAGCGAAGCGGCAGACCTGAACAGAATTTTTAAGGCGGGCTGGGCAAAACGAAAACTGCGCCTACACTCGTTTTTGACTTCAACCATTGCATCTGACCCATTTTCCTCAGAGAAAGAATAATCATGCAGCATTCATCATCAGATTCTTCAATCATTGACTACTTCCGTAGCGCAGGCGATCAGCTTGCTCCGGAAACTGAACTGCTGGGCGCAGTGATTCGTGACATTGTTGCTGATCAGGGACGTGTAACCAATAAAGCGATCATCCTCTATTTGATCGCTGAACTGGAATGCACTTCAGATGTTGTCAGGCTGGATGTGTTACGCAAAACGCTGGAAATCGTGGTTGGCCGCACGCCAGACGATACCGGCATCTGATACGCCATTCTGCGTTACCTCTGGTAACGCAGGATACTCTTCCCCCTCGCCCGCTTTTGTTTCCTTCCCTCACTTTCGCTGTATACCCGATATGCCACACAGAAATTATCCGATATAAAAATTCTTTTGCAGGTTAATGATGTAGCAGGGATTTGATCCCGACGATAACGCTTTTTTGCAATCATGCCAGATGATGATCATTCAGGCTTAATAAGACCTGCCAATGAAAAGGCGAACTTCTTTATCAGAAATTCGCCACCCCTAATGAATAATCAACAGAAAGATCTGACTGACATTTTTAATGAGGTCATCAACCGTCTCGCTGAATAAAAAACAAACGACTCACAAAAAATCCGTTTTAATGGCTGCGAGCAATATGCAAAGCCTCTTATGATCGCCGATGTCAAAGGTAGCAGGGACGCTATCATGACACAGGCCGGGACAACGCCCGGCATCAGGCCTGGCAACCTTAATGCATCTTACGAGTGAAAAAGCTTATCGCTTCCTGACACAATGCTTTCAGCCTGCTGTCACGCGTCTCTTCGCTCAGGCGAAACAGCGCGTCCGTAATGTCGTGGAAATGAACCGGCTCTCCCGCCTTGATCAAATCACTGACTACCGCACCAACCAGCGCACGGATTTCATTATCGTTGTCGTACTTCACACGACCTCCCGATGGTGTATGCATATACAGTCTATCATTAGCGGGAGCCAAAAAACAAAAAAGCCGTAGGGTGGGAAATATAAGCGAAGCGGCAAAAAGGTTATTAACTATACAACTTCAGAATATTATCTTGCTTTATTTTCACCCCATGCAGCCCTGAAGCTATAAATAGCCAAAACGTGGTAGCAACCGCTGTAATCTATTTATGCCCATGTATATTGAGAGTTGGATAGTTATATATCGCGGAAACAGACTTTTGGCTGAATGTGTTATAAACACTTTTACGACTCACTGTTTGTTGCGATAACCTGCGGGGCAGCTTTCCCGGCCTGATATGTGCTGACCAGCCTTTCACAAATGATCATCTGACAATGGCCAGCAGTATGATAAAACTATCGTCATCCTCTGGTGTCACGAGCAGCACATGGCTAAATTTACCCTGAAACAGATTGCTGCCCAGTCGGGACTCAGTCTGGCGACCATCGACCGGGCCCTGCATCAGCGCGGCAACGTGCATGCCACGACCCAGCACCGAATCCAGCAGGCGATAGCGGACCTGGAACTGATGCAAAAAGCGGGACTCGCCAGGGGAAGAACGATCTATTTCGACGTCATCATGCATACACCTGACCGCTTTCAGCCACTGATACGTGAGGCGTTCAGCAGTCAGATTGCCAGTTTTACTGCCTTTAAACTTCAGCTTCGTTTCCACTTCGGCGCGAATTTGACTGCGGAGGCGATTAACGCGCTGCTGAATAAAAAAGCGTTGCATAGTCACGGCGTCATTCTTAAGGCAGCCTGTTCTGGTGAACTTCATCCCACCCTTGAATCACTGCTGAAACAACGCGTTCCGGTGGTCACCATGATGAGTGACCTGCCCGGCAGCGCGCGCCTGCGCTATATCGGCATGGATAATTTTGATGCCGGTAAAGTGGCGGCTTTTCTGATGTCAAAATGGCTGCGGGTGAGTCGTTCGCATATTGTGGCTGTGACCGGCAGTCACGATTTCATTGGCGAACACGAGAGAATTCAGGGGTTTCAGCGAGCAATGCAGGTGTTTGCGCCCCAGCATCAGGTGAGCGTGGTGGCAGGCGGTTATGGCATTGACGCCCGGATGCAGCAGTCTGTGACACAGTTTTTGCAGAGACATCCGGATGCAGATGCGGTCTACACAGTCGGTGGCGGTAATCCCGGCATACTGCGCGCTTTTGCCGAACAAAAGCGGACGGTTAACGCTTTTATTGGTCACGATCTCGATCGTGAGAATCGTGCACTGCTGCAGGCTGGTAAAATTGATGCATTAATCGGGCATAATTTACAGCTTGATGCGCTGCACGCCTTCAGAACGCTGCTGGCGTTTCATGGATTTTTGCCCGCCTCAGAACCGCCCGCGCCCTACTCTAAAATCAACATCATCACCCGTTACAACATGACAGCCTGAAAAACTGTCAGGCAATTAATGAGCCCGGCTCATAACCGTTTGCCGACTGAGCGGGCTAATCACGCTCCGGCTTGCCGGTTACACTGTGCATGACACGTTAACAACAGGAGTGAGTAATGAAAATTATCGCCAACGGATCGCTGCCTTCGCGTAAAGGACCTGCTGAATATTTTACCGGTACGGTTCGGATTGATGCACCATTCCAGGCAACCGAACCCGCCCGCGTGGGTGGCGCAACGGTGACTTTTGAACCGGGTGCCCGCACCGCATGGCATACCCATCCACTCGGGCAAACCCTGATCGTCACGCATGGCCAGGGCTGGATTCAGTGTGAGGGTGAAGCCATTCAGGTGATGAACACCGGTGATATCGTCTGGATCCCGGAAAACGTGAAGCACTGGCACGGTGCAACGCCGGATAACGCCATGACGCATATTGCTATCGCTGAGTCACTGAACGGCTCGCCGGTAGACTGGCTGGAGCAGGTCAGCGATCAGCAATATCAGCGCTAAATCAGACGTGCACTCTGTCGCTAAAGTCTGACGTGATCGATCAGCGCCCTCAGCTTAGGGGCCAGGTTTTTACGGCTGGGAAAATAGAGATAGAAGCCGGCAAAGGCAGGCAACCATGCGTCGAGCAGGGTCACCAGTTCGCCACGTGCGATGTAAGGCTGGAAGGTTTCTTCCATGCCAAAGCTGATGCCGCCCCCGGCGCAGGCGGTGCGGATCATCACCCCCATGTCGTTGGTGGTGAGTTGCGGATTGACGGCAACATCAAACTCGCGTCCCTGCTCTGCGAACTCCCAGCGATAAGGGGCCAGACCAGGCCCTTTTCGCCAGCCGATGCAGCGATGATTGACCAGATCCTGAGGATGTTGCGGCGTGCCTGCGCGAGCCAGATAGGCGGGTGACGCCACCGCCACCTGACGCTGCGCGGTGGATACCGGCACCGCAATCATATCCTGAGCAATCACCTCCCCCAGCCGCACGCCCGCGTCATAGCCCTGCCCGACAATATCAAACTCCTCATCGGTGACGGTGATTTCCAGCTCAACCTGCGGGTAAGCGGTAATAAAGCTCGCCAGCAGTTCTCCCCCCAGCATCCGCTCTGCAATCGAGGAGATCGCCAGCCGCAGCTGGCCCCGAGGTTCAGCAGCCAGTTCGGCAATATCGGTCACGGCGCGATTGAGCTGGTTGATCGCCGGCGCCACTTCGGCATAGAGCCGCTGTCCGGCTTCTGTCAGCTGAACCGATCGTGTGGTGCGCTGCATCAGCGTGATGTTAAGCCGGTCTTCCAGACGCCGCAGACTCTGGCTGATCGCCGGACGCGTAACACCCAATTGTTCTGCGGCCAGCCGGAAATTTCGCGTCTGCGCCACAATCACAAAAACTTCGAGAGCATTTTTATCGGCATTCATTGGTCAGATTGAGTTACCAGTGCGTAAAGCGTTCGGTGGATTATCTTTATAATCCAGTCGCCGTATGATCGCCAGTGACAACCTGACTGGAGAAACAAAATGACTCAGAAAGTGATTTTAATTACCGGCGCCTCAAGCGGCATCGGTGCAGGCATTGCACGTGAACTGGCGAAAACAGATGTCATTCTGCTGCTGGGTGCGCGGCGGGAAAGCCGCCTGGCCGCGCTGGCTGAAGAGCTGCAGTTCAATGGTGCAGAGGTGGCGATCAAAGCGCTTGATGTAACGCGCCGCGAAGAGATGACGCAGTTCGTTGAGTATGCGCTGGAGAGATGGGGCCGGGTGGATGTAATGATCAATAACGCCGGTATTATGCCCTTGTCACCGATGGCGTCGCTGCGGGTGGAAGAGTGGGAACAGATGATCGACGTAAACATCAAAGGGGTGCTGTATGGCATTGCGTCAGTGTTGCCGACCATGCTGGCCCACCAGCGCGGCCACATCATCAACGTCGCGTCGATAGGGGCGCTGGCCGTGTCGCCCACCGCAGCCGTCTACTGCGCCACTAAGTTTGCGGTGCGGGCGATTTCCGACGGATTACGGCAGGAGAATAGTCAGCTACGGGTGACCTGTGTCCATCCCGGTGTGGTGGAGAGCGAGCTGGCATCAACCATTACCGATCCGGCAGCCGTCGAGGCGATGCAGCACTATCGCGCTATCGCGTTGCAGCCGGACGCCATTGGTCGCGCCGTGTGCTATGCCATTGAACAGCCTGAAGAGGTAGATGTGAACGAAATCGTGGTGCGGCCAACCCGAACGCAGCAGTAAGCAACCCGCCCGATGCGCTGTGTGCATCGGGCGGGAGGTTTTACTCTCAGTAGAGGCTTCTGCGGGTACGCTGCACGGTGATAGCGATGGCCGTCAGTGCCACTAGCATCAGAAATATCCCCAGTCCAACCATGGCGTTAAAGCCATAGACTTTGAACAGCAGCAGACCGGCAATACAGCCGCTCAGGAATGAAAACACGGTAGTCAGATGGGTGTGCAGAACCTTCTGGAAAAAGCGACGATCGTCGGTTTCAAGATGCACGGCGTGGGACGTATGGGCAAAGATCCACGACCCCAGCGCAATACCCGCATCGGTCAGCGTGCCAGTAATGTGGGTCGATCTGACGCGGCCATTGGAGAGCTGCGTTGAGGTCGCATTATGAATCCCCATTAAAAAGCCCAGCATTAACAGCACTTCCCCGTTAAAGCTTGGCCGGTAGAACACGATCTCAAAGATTGATGCCGCCGTCAGTGCCGCCCCTTCCGCCAGAATGATCAGACAGAATATGGTGCGTAACTTATGTTTGATCCCCACTACCACCGCCAGCCGGGCAACGGTACAGCCCAGCACAAAGGCAATAATCAGTGCCATCAAAAACAGCATGGTATGGAGGTCGCTGGTGGTCACTTCCTGGGAGATTTGCGAGGTGTTACCCGTCATATGCGATGGAAAAAATCCAAACGCGCCCAGCGCCATGGCATTAAGGATGCCGGCGGTAGTGGCAAGCACCAGCGCCAGCAGTCGATCTTCGGTATGCGAACGAACTTTCTTCTTTTTTATCAGCACAGGCTTCCCCACCTCAGGTGAATGCAAAACGTTCTTATAAGGCTTCTAGCATACAACCTGATGGAAATTATTCCTGTCAGAACCAGATAACTCTGATGAAATAAGCCATTAATTTTGCTGATTTTTATAAAGCTGATTCAGTTTACTTTTAAAAGTGTCAACGACGCGAGGATTCACCAGCAGGTGATCACCAGAGAGGCTGATGGTGAACTCAGTCAACGATGAAGAGTTGCGCGCCTGTGGACGTAAAGGAGCGATGTGGTTCAGCATCGTCCGCCACCTGATAGCTGACGCCCGGTGTCAGCACGAAACGGCGACCATCTGCCAGTTCAGTGTGCAACTCACCCGCCATGCACAGCAAAATATGGCCCTTTGTGCACCAGTGATCGGCGACATAGCCTGGTGAATAGTCGACCATCCGCACCCGGATATCGTTAAACTTCACAGTTCGCCAGGTCGCCTGCCCCTGGTCGCCGGGATGAATCGTCTCTTCAATCTGATCCCACTGGGTCAGGCCAAACGGCAGATTTTCAATTTTCATGCGATTCCCTCAAGGCTAAGTGCAGGATAAACGTCAGGCCAGCGCCTGGGTAACAGCCTCTTCCGCGTGGATAAGCGTGGTATCAAACAGTGGCACGCTGGCATCCGTGGCATCCACCAGCAGTGTGATTTCGGTGCAACCCAGAATAATGGCCTCCGCCCCCTGCGCGACCAGCTGCTGCATGATCTCACCATAACGGCGACGCGACGCGGGATTGATCTCGCCCAGACAAAGCTCGTGGTAAATCACCTCATGCACAAAAATCCGATCCTCTCTATCCGGCGTGATCACCTCTAGACCAAACTGCTGCTGAAGTCGCCCGCGATAGAAATCCTGTTCCATGGTGAATCGCGTCGCCAGTAATCCGACCTTACGCACCCCTGCCTGCTGAATGCGCCGTCCGGTGGCGTCGGCAATATGCAGCAGCGGGATGCCCGTTGCGGCGCTGATTTGTGCTGCCACTTTATGCATGGTGTTAGTACAGAGTACGATGAACTGCGCGCCAGCCCGTTCCAGATTGCGTGCCGCTTCAGCCAGTATCTCTCCCGCCTGCTGCCACTCGCCCGCGGCCTGTAGTTGCTCAATGCGCTGAAAATCCACGCTATAGAGCACCAGCTCCGCCGAGTGCAGGCCGCCCAGCCGCTGCTTAACCTGCTGATTGAGAATGCGGTAATAGAGCGCGGTAGACTCCCACGACATACCGCCTAACAGACCAATCACTTTCACAATGCACTCCGGGTTCAGGGGTTTTATTCCAGCATGCCAGATCGACATTGATCGGCAACGGCTTTGTTCAGTTGATACTGTTCTGAGGTCTGAAGCGTCGGGCAATCACCATCAACAGCACCACGCCAGCGCTCATGATCAGCCAGGCCTGGGTCATTGACGTGCCGCTATCACGCACCCAGCCTGCCAGCAGCGGCATCAGAGCCGCAATCAGATATCCGCCTCCCTGCACGCGTGACAGCAGAATGCCCGCCTCTCTGGCACTGCGCGCATGATCCAGCGTGACGATCAGCGACAGCGGAAAGAGCGCACCGATGCCCGTACCCAGTAACAGTGAAGAGAGTATCGGCATCGTGCCCGGGTAAAAGACCAGACTCAGCAGCCCCAGCAGCAACAGGGCCAGCACACCGAGCAGCAGCGGACGGCGATCGGGAAAGCGATGTAACGTCGCCGAGACAATGAATCCTGCCACCACTTCGGTTAACGTCAGCGCGGCGAGCAGATAGCCACTGTGGCGAGCACTCCAGCCCAGTTGAATATAGAATGGCGGCAGCCAGGCCAGCACCAGCGTATAAGCACCCGTGCCAATGCCGAAAAAGAGCATCAGCAACAGGGTACGCCGCACAGGCAGCGTCGCTGCATCAGAGGCCACGCTCACCTGCGGCGATCGCCTGACTAAAGTCAGCCAGATCATCAGTGTGACCAGCGTTAACCCGCCGGAAAGCGCCAGCGCGGGTTGCAGGCCCAGCCATGAAAACAGCGGGTCAGCACCGGCAGCAGTCAGTGCCGCGCCCGCCATAATGCCCGTGCTGAACAGCGCCATCAGCGTCGCCGCGGCCTCAGCAAAGCGTTGCCGGATCAGAGCGGGCATCAGCGCCTGTATCACGCCAATCCCTGCGCCCCCCGCCAGCGCGGTGAGCAGCAGCTGAGAGGGAGTAAGCGTAACGCCGCGCCACAGGCAGGCGACCGTCAGACAGAGCAAACCGGCGGCGATTCCCTTTACCGGCCCGATGCGGGCGATCAGCCACGGGCCAGAGAGTGCGGCCAGGCCCATCATCGCCACCGGCAGCGTAGTCAGCAGACTGAACGTCGTTGCCGTCAGCCCGGCCTGCAGTTGCAACACCGGGAACAGCGGGCCGATAATCGCCAGCATAGGGCGCAGGTTCAGCCCGATAAGAAAAGCGATCACGGCAAACAGAATGGGGAACAACACCTTATTTTTCATCATCGACGCCTTAACAGAGGATTGACGATGACAGCACCGGGCTGCCACCATTTATCTTAACGTTAAGATAAATTCCCCCCGGTGTTAAGAGGCTGCGCACAACCCGACAACATAACCACAATATTTAAAGGTAATTTATGCATGACCATATTGATTTCGTTGTCAGTCAGTGGGACGACGCGATGCCCGATCTCGACGCCTCTTCAATGCGGATCTTCGGCAGGGTGCTGCGTCTGATGAAACATCTGGCGAAAGCGCGCAGTCAGGCACTGGAGCCTTTTGGTTTTCAGGAGGGGGAATTTGATGTGCTGGCGACATTGCGACGGGCGGGATCGCCTTTTCGCCTGTCGCCCACCCAGCTCTACCAGGCGCTGCTGGTGACTTCCGGTGCGATGACAAATCGTCTGAACCGGCTGGAGCAGCAGCATCTGATTGAGCGTATTGCCGCGCCAGAGGATAAGCGCAGCATGCTGGTCGGGCTGACGCCGCACGGGCAGCAGCAGATTGAGCATGCACTCCGCGTCCATACCGCTACGCAGGAGGCGGTGCTGGCCCCGCTTGGCGCTTCAGATCGTGCCGAACTGGAAAGGTTGCTGAAAACGCTGCTGCTGGCGTGTCCAGGCGAAGCGACAGCCGCAGAATAGCGCCGTCAGCGCTGCAGTTCGGCCACCGTCATGGTGAAGATAACCGGCAGGTGATCGGCGCTGGCATAGGCATGCGGCATATCGGTTCGGGCTACGGCTGCACAGCCCTGCTGCACCACCAGGGTCTGCTCACCCACCGTTAAGGCGAGCGTGCCCTGCTCGACATGCAACAGTTCGAGTGTGCCTGAGGAGTGACCGGCAGAACGGAAAGCTTCGCCCGCAAACATCTGCCAGCGCCAGAGCTCGATCATATCCGGCCCACGGGTTCCCGCCAGCAGCTGCGCATAACCGCCCTGCTCGCCCTGCCACAGCCGGGGCATTTCGCTGTTCTCAATCAGCCAGGCGTCAGGCGCATGCGCAACGTTGACGATATCTGCCACCGAGACGCCCAGTGCGGCAGCCACTTTACAGAGAATGGCAATGCTGGGATTGGCGGCACCCTTTTCGATCTCCACCAGCATGCCTTTACTGACGCCAGCCCGGCGCGATAACTCATCCAGCGAGAGTTTCTGACTTTTACGCCAGCTTTTGATGCTGTCCGAAACAGCCTGATTGACACTGGCGACATCGGCACCCGCATCGGTCGTTATATTGACTTTTTTGGTCATCGGTCATTACTATGAAATAAATTAGTCACTGAGAGAGTATCCGATGTTATCCGTTCACCCGTCAATCGATCCCGCTGTTTTCTCGCTCGCTCCCGGCTTTCGTGCCATGAGTATTGTGGTGGAAGCCACACCGATTACCCGACCAGACGTTGCCAGCGATGCACTGAAGAGCGCATGCCAGCAGGTGTTAAGTGATGATGCGGCGTGGGCAGACGCGCATCTCGCCGCCTGGGCTGAGGTGTTTAAAGCCTTTGGTGCCAAAGCGAAACGTAAACCCTGTTCGGCAGAAGCATTGCGTAAGCGTGTGCTGCGGGATGGCGCATTGCCTGCCATCGATCCGGTTGTCGATCTCTATAACGCCATCAGCATTCGTTATGCGCTGCCGGTCGGAGGTGAAAATATCGAGGCCTATGCTGGCGAGCCACGCCTGGTGATAGCTGACGGCAGTGAACGTTTCGATACCGTTAAAGAGGGCGAGGTGGTTTATGAGTCGCCAGAACCAGGCGAAGTGATCTGGCGCGACGATCAGGGCGTAACCTGTCGCCGCTGGAACTGGCGTCAGGGTGTAAGAACCCGACTGGATGCCAGCGCGCAGCAGATGTGGTTCATTCTGGAAAGTCTGCCCGCTATGCCGCTTTCCGCGCTGCAACAGGCCAGCGACGATCTGGTTTCGGGATTACAGCAGATGATGCCGGGTGCGCAAATCAGTACAACGCTGATTGAAGCGCCAGCAAACTGAACATTGCCTCAACAGCGGCTGAACAAGGTAAACGGTTAGCGGAAACTGTGGCAGGATACGCGCCCTGCGTCTGGCCATACCCGGCTGACTTAACTGCACTCAACCGGTGACTAAAATGGCTAAAGCAAAATATATCCTGCCCCTGCTGCTGATCCTCGCCCTGGCCGCCTGGTGGTTTATCCCACACGACAGTGAGGAAGATAAGGCGTATTACGTCGCAGTGTTGTGCGCGATTGATCATGATAGTAAGCAGCCCCTCGACCGGCAGATGCAGAACGTCATTGAAGGCGGCAACTCTGATTATGCGCTGCAAAAAATCACTTATAAACCGGGGCTGGGCAGCAGCGTGATTGCTCGCTGGCAGCAACTGACACCTGATGAGCAACAGCGCGCCGTGCAGGATAACCTCGCCTGCCAGCAATTGCTGAAACGCTGATTTCTGACGGGCGTGTTCATATCGTTATTCATATGATTTCGCGCTGGTCATCATTATGGCCGCGCCCGTCCTGGCTTATCCCTACACATCTGAAATTAAAGTGTTTTTTGTCTACGACTAACAGGTAAGCGGGCTTATGAATCCCTGATAACCTGATGCCGGAAGAATATGGGCTGATGGCTGAGAATCCGGAAATCTCAAAAATTGAGTGAAACTAAAACGGGGATGCTGACAGTGGCACTTACGTCCATAAGCTTTCATTATGAAAAAGCCCGCATTAGCGGGCTCTGAGCATCATTTCAATATGTTGTATCTGTAGAGCAAATTTCCGAAATCCTGTTTCATGCTAACGAAAAGAAGAATCTGGATAGTATTGTCCACGAAATCGTACAGAACACGATACTCTCCTTCAACATCAAGACGTTCGCGTAACAAAAGCCCGCGCTCTGAAAGATAAGCATTGTAGCGATACCTTTCAGGATCCTGACTGATATTGTCGACTGAATCCATGAGTAGATTATCGACAAATGCAGCCGCTTGCTGCGCCCCAACTGTTCCGCTCTTATAGGACTCAATGTCCTTGAGACACTGTTCAGCCAGAGGCGCGATTACCAGCTGATATTGTTCTGACACTCAAAGCCTCTCTATTATTTTCTTGCGGCACGTAACCTTCCCAGAACGTCTTCAGGGGTCATGCCTTTGCCATCAGCGACTTCCTTTTTAGCTTGCAAGGCCAGCTTGAAAAGGGCGTTTATGTTTCTTTCCTGCTCGATCTCTCTAATCTCAGCCTGACGCTCAGCAGCAGTCTGGATGAAGAGTTCAGAGACGCCGTTTTTTGTTACGTATACTCCACCTTCGAAGGCGGCAGCATTTCCGAGACTGTCTCTGGCAAGCTTCTGGGACATGGTTTGATTTGAGTTCATACATGATTTCCGATTAGACAGGACGGGTAAAATCAAAGGGATTGCCGGTAGAGCCATCCAGATTTCATCGTTGATTAAAAAATTTCACAGACCGTAAGATTAGAACTGCCCCTCTCTTTTCCGAGGGTCATAGGATGAATATAACCTACGAGTGAAATCGTGTACATATTTATCCACCCTATCCACGTTACTGAATCTGGATGGCAAGGCATCGTCCTGATAGGTTTAAAATCAGAAGGTAGTCATGCTATTCAATGTATTGTATATAGCACGCAACACAGGACCGGCGTTGATGTCTGAAATCGACTGAAATCGACTGAAATCGTCAAAAGATCGCCTTAACCACCAGCAATCACCTCTTCTGCCTATTGCCGATTTGTTAACACAACCCGCTATCGACTCTCAGCCTGCTTTAATGCCAGTAGCCTGTATGGTATGAAATCACTTAAAAGAGGAAAATATGACGATGCCAGAACGCAAAAATTATCCGCAACTGGGCGAAGTAAAAGCGCCTTATGTCCACGCAGTGAAACATGGCGTGACGCTGTATGTCTCTGGGCTGACCGCTTTCGGTACGGCGGCTCAGCAGGGAGATATGGCTGAACAGGCAGAGGCTATTTTTGATCAACTCAGGGCGGTTGCCGCAGCTGAGCATACGTCGCTCGCAGCGCTGCTGAAGGTCACGATATTCATCACCTCTTTCACAGAGATCACCGCGCTGCGGGAAGTGCTTTATCGCAACTACGGCGAGCATCTGCCCGCCAGCTCACTGGTACAGGTCAGCGGACTTTTCTCCACTGACCTGCGCATAGAGATTGAAGCCATTTTTGCCCTGTGAGTAGAAAGCAGCGACATTCCCGATGCTAGAGCTGCAGATCCGCGGCGGCTGCGCCCCGCGCCAGATAACCGATGCGATAGACTTCCTGCTCGCCAGCGGGGCGCTGGTGTGAAGCGTTAACGTCTACTCCCTGCCAGCGGCTCACATCCCAGGCGCTGATCCCTGTTGTTACCGGCAGTGTCGTAAGGTCTGAATGCGGTGGAATCGTCCAGCGGTTCAGCGTTATAAAGCGGGCATCGGCCAGATCCGGCATGTGGGTCTGCCCCTCAAGCGCCAGCCAGCTTTCGATGATCGGCCAGCCAAAATCCCTGACCAGCGTCGCAAAGCCAGGACTTTGCAGGAAACGCTGCATACCACTCGCCTCCCGCCAGAAATAGAGCGGCGCATAACGGTTTTCATTCTGTCCGTCATCATCACGGCAGGTGTAGAGATACGCCTTGGCCACCAGCCCTGGAAAGCCATCAAGCAGGGCTCCGTTCAGACTGATGCGCTGTTCGATGATGCCTATGTCGTAGTCAGCGGGCAGGGTAAAACGGTAGTGCATGATAATCATAACGCCTCCTGTGCCAGCATCCGGCCGCCGCTAAAGCTCCACTCTTCGGTGCTGTTAAACTGAATGATGATCATCACGTCGTCAGGATCGATCGCCATCTCCGCCTGAAGCGTCGTACAGAGTGAATGATAAAACTGCTGCTTCTGTTGTCGGGTTCGCGGTCGGCCTGCTGTCACCTGAAACAGCACGAAATTATCGCTACGCCCGCCGCTGAGATAGTGACGATCAAATACCCGCTGTCCGGCGGGCAGCATCTCAATCACCTGAAAGCAATCATGCTCAGGAACGTCAAATTCTGCGACCAGCGCCTGCTGAAGCAGCGTGGAGATCTGATGCAGAGCCGCCTCGCTGTAGCCCTGACGCAGGGTAATTCGGGTATAGGGCATCAGTGATTATCCTCCAGATAACCCAGCGCGGTGACGGCGGCGGGCCAGCCTGCGTAAAACGCCAGATGGGTGAAGCTCTCCACCAGCTCATCCTGCGTCAGTCCATTTTGCCGGGCGAAATCGATGTGCCACGGCAGCTGCTGGACCCGCCCCAGCGCGGTTAACGTTGCCAGCGTCAGCAGGCTGCGTTCACGCGGTGACAGCAGTTCGCGCTGCCAGATATCGCCAAACAGCACCTGCTGTGTCAGTTCGGCTAGTTTTGGCGCGCGCTGCGCCAGTGTTTCCCGATCAAGCGATTTTTTCATTGCACACTCCTCAGTGGTGAGACAGAGTGTCACTCAGGCCTTCAATCCTGAAAATCAAATTAATCAGCTCTTACCATCCATAATTACAGGACAATAATGAACAAGGTACCGGAGTCCCTCGATATGGATGCGCTGCGCAGTTTCGTCGCGGGCATTGATGCCGGCAGCTTTGCCCTGGCGGCACAGCATCTGTGCCGGTCTGCCTCGGCCGTGAGTGCGCAGCTTAAGAAACTTGAGCAGCAATGCGGCACGGCGCTGGTGATGAAAAAAGGGCGTCATGTGCAGCTGACCCGCAGCGGTGAACAGCTGATGAGTTACGCCAGACGCCTGCTGTCGCTGAACGATGAGACATTGCGGGCAGTGAAAGGCGAAGCGTTACAGGGCGAAATACGCATCGGGATGCAGGAGGATTTTGGCGAGGCATTGATGCCGGCCATTCTCGGCGCGTTCAACCGGCAGCATCCGGATGTGATGCTGACCGCACGCGTCGACAGAAATCTGCCACTGCTTACGGCACTGGCCCGTCATGAACTGGACCTGGCGCTGCTGTGGCAGGCAGAGCAGCAGGCTGGCACGCAGTTGATCGGTCAGTGTCCGTTAGCCTGGATACAGCATCCGGCGTTTGATCTGGCGGGATATCTGCAGTGCGGCGAGCCGCTGCCGCTGGTGGCATTCGATGCGCCGTGTGTCATGCGATCGCGCGCCATCGAGGTGCTGGATAAGGCAGGTATTCCGTGGCGGGTAGTGTTCACCAGCCACAGTCTTAGCGGGATCTGGGCGGCATTACAGGCCGGGCTGGGCATCACCCTGCGCACCCGCGCAGGGTTGCCGGAGACGCTGGTGATTGAATCACACCGGCTGCCAATGCCCGGCTATCTGGGTATCGCGCTCGCCCGCTCAGATCAGGGTGACGATCCGGCGCGAGCACTCTTGCAGCATCTGATCACGCAAGCCGCCCTGCCCTTTATTCAGCGCTGACTACTGTCTGAAATGCCCGCTGAACCAGAGACGAACAGTATTCTGCTGAGATGTCGCGGTCGCCGAACAGAATATGAAACATCACCGGCGCCACGACCACATCGATGATGCGATCAACGTCAAAGCCTGATTCGCCGCGTGCCTCGGCCCGACTTTTCAGTGTTTCAAGATGCTGATAGGTAAACCCACAGCATTTCTGGCTCGCCACTTCAGCCTGACTTCCTATCACATCAGCCAGAAGCTCACGACCGACTTTGGACGACATCTCTTCAGCATACTGCTGGATGAACGCGGTAAGATCGCCGGCCGTCGATCCGGTATCTTCCGGTTCTGCAATGGGCCGCATCCGTGCCACGGCCACATCCGCCAGCAACTGGGACAGATCGCCCCAGCGCCGATAGATCGTGGAAGGTGTCACACCCGCCTGTTCGGCGATCATCGGCACTGTAATAGCTGAACGATCAAGCGTTTCAAGCAAGCGGTTAACGGTGTTATGCACTTCCGCCTGAATACGTGCGCTGCGCCCACCCTGCCGAATCATCTCCCTCGCCATCTCTTTCTCCCGCTTTTATCAGCCTCAAGGTCATGGTTAAAGCAACGAAGTTGCATTAACAGATAGCGGCAGTGTACCGCATCTCAGGCTGAGCAGGCGCTAATGTGTGCTATCGGAGGATTGAGAATCAAGGCTGCAGCTTACTCAGGACAGATTTAACCGGCTCGGCGGTGAGATGTGACGAATGGTTATCTGATGCGCCTATCCATAAAAGACTGACTGCCATGACTGCTGAAATAAAAATTGTACGAATATCCATAAAGCCTCCCCCTGATTAAGGTGGCTAAAGTAATCCACACAGCGGAGTATTAATCGCGGGATAAGAGAGGGTTTAAAGGGACTTTGCGCGAAAAGGTGGCGCAGATTTCGCCACGCCTGAATCACAAACGGGAAAGATCAAACTTATTCGGTAACGATGTTGCCAGCCGCAAGCCAGTCACGTCGTGTCAGGGTGTACATCAGGCTGGGAGGCAACCCCTCAGGATCGTCGACCTTTTTCAAAAAGGTCAGGCCCGCTTTTTCTAGTACCCGCCGCGAAGCCAGATGGTTTTCGCGCGTCACACCCGTAATGATGCTCAGCCCGGCCTCTTCGAATCCGTAGCGAATGGCTCTGCGGGAAAGCTCGGTGGCATACCCTTTTCCCCAGGCAGCTGGCTCAAACCGGTAACCGAGATTATTCGTCTGACGACCGTCAAACTGGCTTCTGAAAACACCGCCAAAACCAATAATTTTATCCGGATGGGCTTTCTCAAATATCGTCCAGTCGCCAAAACCCTGTTCCTGATAGCTCTGTAATATGCGCTCTATGGCCTGAATGGCATACGTTCTGTCGGGCCATGGACCTCGCGGGTTAAATTTATGCGTTTCGGGGTCGCCATAAATTCTGAAAAGGTCGTCAAGATCCTCGCGAAGAGTATATCTGTAGAGCAGCCGCTCTGATTCCCAAACCATCCTGCGCTCCTTTTGGGTGCTGAATAAGCAATCTTTACTCTTTATATCAGCAAGTTCTGCTGTCACCAACTCTGTTAATACTCTTAACGAACGGCGGCTAATTTCAGTGCACAAGGCGCGGTTTTCGTGCTCATCTGAATGCAGAATATGGATCTCTCATCAGAGGCTGTCACTACGTTGTGTTGTGCTTCTGATTTTGGTAAAGGGTGGGAAGAGGTTGCCGCCCCAGGTAATAAGCTGTTTTCGCGGCGGGAAGACGGATTCACCTGGGGCGATTGCCATAAAGGGTGGCGCACGGGTTCTGAATACGCTGCATGGGTGTTAAAGTGCTGCTTAAACTGGCGCGTCGGGTCTGTGTAGTCTCACCTTCAGCGTTATGAGGATCTGAATAGTGAAAGGAAAGTGCAAAAATGTCTGAACAGAGCAGCATTATCACTGAACTTACCGAACTTGAAGGTCTTTACGGCACGGTCGCCCGGCCCTCTGTCGCTAAAGAAACCGATCATATTCATCCCGCCTATCGTCCGTTTATCGCCGCCTCGCCTTTTGTGGCGCTGGCAACGTCGGGGCCTGAGGGACTGGATGTTTCACCGCGCGGCGATCCGGCCGGATTTATCGAAATCGAAGATGACAAGACCCTGTTATTACCCGACAGACGCGGCAATAACCGCATCGACAGCCTGCGCAACATTCTGCATGACAATCGGGTAGCGCTGCTTTTTCTCATCCCTGGCATTGGCGAGACGTTGCGCGTGAACGGCACGGCAGCGATCAGCACCGACCCGGCGCTACTTGAGCGCTTTGCCATCAACAATCAGCTGCCAAAAACCGTATTGCGCATCACTGTGGAGAGCGTTTTCTTTCAGTGCAGCCGGGCGATTATTCGCTCCGGATTATGGGATGCCGAAACGCAGATCTCACGGCAGTCGCTGCCCAGCACCGGTTCGATCCTCAAACAGATTGCAGAGATTGATGGCGATGCCTACGACAAAGCGCTGCCTGAGCGATTGAAGAACTCACTTTATTAATCGCCGTTCAGGGCCTGGAGGCTTAACTTCCTCCAGCGTGCTGATGAGTGAAGTACTTATACTTTCGGAGCGGAGATCACAGTGCGCCTGCAGTCACGCCTCTAAGCGCAAACTGCGATAGCGTTACGCAAAGCTCTCCAGTATCTGCTTTGCATGCAGGTAGTCGTAAGAGGTCACTTCAATTTTATTATTACTGAGATCGCTGAAATAGACGGACATCGACACGTCGTGGTCACTGACGCTGAAAGGGATTTTATTCTTACGGAGTACAGGCATAAGTTCGTTGAAAAATGATGCTGCCACCCCGAAAGCCACCGTATGGCCTGGTGGCTGAGATTTTCGCAGGAAAAGAGAGAGTGATGCCCTGTTATTTCTTATGACCAGCGGCCCACCCTGTTCAAACCAGAAGTACAGGGAAGGGTCGCGTTCAAAGCCCAGGATCTCGTTGTACCACTTTTCTGCCTGTTCAATATTTTCAACGTAGAGATGGATATGATCGATCTCAGCTATCTTCATCATCTGGCTCCCTGATTGTTATTAACAGTGAGACTCGCCGAAATATTATTGATAAACAACCCGCAAAGCACATAACAACACGTATCAGGAAACGGACAGAGAAGAGCGCAGGAAAGCGGCCCGGAGAGACAAAGCGCAGGCGAAGGGAGAGCGGATGTGAGTTAGCATAAACGGGCCCCATTTGGGGTTGTAACGCTTGCATCAGGTCACACGATTACAATATGGGCCAGCCCTTTATGCTTTCCAGGAATTTATAATTATTAAGTTTTAACTTTCAGCCAGTGTTGATTTACCGCGGGTCGATAAGGTCTACGACCAAAGACAATATTTCATCCATAACATGTGGCTCAACTGTGGCGGCATAGCTTGCCCTGCGCGCAGTCAGGTCAAGCGAGCGCACCTGATAGCACAGCGCCACGCCGGTCACTTTGCCGGTATCTGTGCTGTTACCGTCCAGATAAACAGTCACGCCCTGTGAGCGTGATGCGCCGCCGCCGCTTGTTACCGGCACGCAAACTGCCGTTCCCAAAGCCGCAACCAACTCCCGTTGCGAGATAACAAGGTAATAATGCGGCCCTTTAAACTCTCGCCCTTCAACCGGATCGCCATTAACGTGCCAGATTTCGCCTTTCTGCGGCACTCTCCTTGAAACCATCAGATATGCTCCCTGCCCTGCGGCGCGTCGTTCAGCCCGTCGGCGGCCTCTTCGTTATACTGTTGAATTTCATGCTGATCGATACCGGCGAGCAACTGAGCAACTGTGCGGCGACCGCGTGGTACACGCGTTACCGGCACAATATTCACGGATTCGCCTTCTGCGGTGACGTCCAGCTCAATGCCAACGGTCCAGCCCGCTCTGGCAGCAATCTCGCTGGGGATAGTCAGCACGACCGCCCCGCCCTGCTGACGAAGTCTTGTTGAAGCCATATCTCCTCCAATGTGTGACTTAGTAACACAAAGCTTACCACAGGGTGACACTAAGTCACACAGCAAAATAGGTTAAAGCAAAGATATTGCATTAAGGCACAGATAGCCGTATACCTTATTAAAAGCTAATACTTTGCATTAAGGTAATTTCATGAACCCCACATTGACGCCTCAGGCTGCTGCCCGCACCACGCTTTTCAGTTTTACCGGTGCGGCGCTGATCTCCGCCACCAGCAGTGCGCCAACGCCGCTCTACCCACTTTATCGCAGCCTGTTCCATTTGACGCCGACCATGCTGACGCTGATCTTTGGTGCCTATGCTTTCGCGTTGCTGGCCGCGCTGCTGACGGTCGGTAAAGTGTCCGACTATACCGGCCGCCGCCCGCTGATGCTGCTGGCGCTGGCGATCAATGCGGTCGCGCTGGTGATCTTTATGTCTGCCGGTTCTGCGGCGACCTTAATCGCCGCCCGGCTGGTGCAGGGCTTTGCAACCGGTATTGCCTTACCGACCTTTGGTGCCAGCCTGATTGACGCCAGTAAAACCCGTGGGCCACTGCTGAACTCATTCACCGCCTTTCTGGGGATGACGCTGGGCACGCTGGCGGGCGGCATACTGGTCACCTTTGCGCCCTTTCCCACGGTGACGCTTTACGCGCTGCTGCTGATACTGATGCTGGTTGCCATGGCGCTGTTGCCGCTAATACCAGAAACCATTGCGCCTCAGCCGGGTGTTCTGGCCGCACTGCGACCTCAGGTCAGCATACCGCGACGCGCGCTGGGCCCGCTGTTAATGGTGACGCCGGTTAATATCGCAACCTGGATGCTGGGCGGATTTTACCTTTCACTGATGCCCTCAATGGTGGCGAACGCAACCGGCCTGACCTCGCCTTTTATCGGCGGCTCGATTGTGGCGACGCTGATGCTGAGCGCAACGGCAGCAGTATTTCTCTTTCGCCCGTTACCGCCTGCGCGGGCATTGGTTATCGGTACGCTGATGCTGATAGCGGGCGTCAGCGTCACTCTTGCGGGCCTTTCTCTGCACAGCGTGGCTTGGCTCTATCTCGGCACTGCCATTGCGGGTCAGGGATTTGGATCGATTTTCTCCAGCGTGCTGAAGATCATTATGCAGTTAGCTGAAAGTCATGAACGCGCCGGACTGTTCTCCGCCTTTTTGATCAAAAGCTATCTCGCCTTTGCCCTGCCTGCGATTGCCGCCGGAATGGCAGCGCCCCATATCGGGCTGAACCAGACCGCCTGGTTCTATGGCATGACTATCATCGTGCTGGCACTGGTGTCGCTGCTGGCGATCAGAGGTCGCGCTTTAGCCGGAGCGGCCAGTTAATAAATCCGCCCGACGCGGCCAGATATCTGCCGCGTCATCCACAAACGGCAATTTTCACTTACACTCAACGGATTAATTTCAGGCGCAGTTGCTGCGTGATACCGTGAGTATGATGTCGAAATCCCAATCTGATGCGGTTTTAGCCCGGTTTTCATCCGCCACACGACGCTGGTTTTCTGCCACCTTTGCTGCACCCACGCCGGTGCAGCAGGCGGCATGGCAGGCGATAGCCAGCGGAGAGCATGCGCTGGTGATCGCCCCGACCGGTTCAGGGAAGACGCTGGCGGCCTTCCTCACCGCCATCGACACGCTGTTTCAGTTCCGAACCACCCAGCCCTCACCTGCACGTGAAACGACCACTCGCATTCTCTATATTTCACCGGTTAAAGCGCTGGCCGCGGACGTACAGCGCAACCTGAATCTGCCGCTGGCAGGCGTTTACGCTGAGCGGCAGGCGCTGAATGAGCCAGAGATCACTCTGAATATCGGAATGCGATCAGGCGATACGCCCGGTGCAGAGCGCGCCAGGCTGGTGCGCCGCCCGCCCGATATCCTGATCACCACACCCGAATCACTGTTTCTGATGCTGACCTCAAAAGCGCGAACGACGCTGCAGGGCGTGACCACGGTCATCGTCGATGAGGTGCATGCGGTGGCGGGATCGAAGCGGGGTTCCCAGCTGGCGCTGAGCCTGGAGAGGCTGGATGCGCTGCTGCCACAGCCCGCCCAGCGTATCGGGCTTTCCGCTACGGTACGGCCGGTTGAGCGGGTCGCCGCCTTCCTTGGCGGCTGTCAGCCCGTTCAGGTCGTTAATCCGGCCGCCGATCGGACGCTGCACCTGACCATCGAGGTTCCGGTCGAAGATATGACCGATATCGCCAGCCCCGATGACCTGACCGGGGAAGCCACCTCTGCCAGCGGTTCGATCTGGCCGCACATTGAAGCGCGCATTCTGCAGCAGGTCATGTCCCATCGCGCCACGCTGGTGTTTGTGAATTCGCGTGGCCTGGCGGAAAAGCTGACTGCGCGGCTCAATGCGCGTTATCTGGCGCAGCAGACAACCGCTGGCGATCGGGATGCAGAACCGGACGACAGTGACGATCTTATTGCCCGCTCGCACCACGGGTCCGTCTCGAAGGAGCAGCGAGGCGAGATTGAAGCCGCATTGAAGCTGGGCAGACTGCGCTGCGTAGTGGCGACTTCCAGTCTGGAACTTGGCATTGATATGGGACCGGTGGATCTGGTGATCCAGGTGGGCGCACCGCTTTCAGTCGCCAGTGCACTGCAGCGCGTGGGACGCGCCGGACATCAGGTTGGCGGCGTATCAACCGGCATCCTGTTTCCGCGCACCCGGCGCGATCTGCTGGATTCGGCCGTCATATTGCAGTCGATGCGTGCGGGCCAGCTCGATGCGCTGGCTCCGCCGCGTAACCCGCTCGATATTCTGGCGCAGCAAACCCTGGCGGCCGTCGCAATGGATCCCTTACAGGTCGATGATTGGTATGCGCAGGTCTGTCGGGCCGATCCGTTTCGCACTCTGTCGCGTCGGCTGTTTGATGCCACGCTCGATATGCTGGCGGGTAAGTTTCCCTCAGACGCTTTTGCTCAGCTACGGCCGCAGCTGGTGTGGGATCGTCAGAGCGGACTGCTGACGCCGCGACCCGGCGCTCAGCATCTGGCCGTGACCAGCGGCGGCACCATTCCCGATCGCGGCATGTTCAGCGTCATCCTGCCGGAAGGCGAAGAGCAGGCTGGCTCACGTCGTGTCGGCGAACTGGATGAAGAGATGGTCTATGAGTCGCGGGTCAATGACATTATTACCCTGGGCGCAACGTCGTGGCGGATTCAGCAGATTACCCACGACCAGGTACTGGTGGTGCCTGCGCCAGGCCGTCCGGCTCGTCTGCCTTTCTGGCGCGGAGAAGGTGTGGGCCGCTCGGCCGATTCGGGTGCCAGCCTCGGGCTGTTTCTGCGTCATCTGAGTGCGGCTTCACCGGCGGACGCGCAGGAGCAGTTGCGTGCGCTGGGGCTGGATGCCCGCGCAGTCACGAATCTGCTGGCTTTGCTGGCTGAACAACGCGCCGTCACCGGCGTACTGCCGGACGATCGCACATTGCTGATCGAACGCTGCCGTGACGAAATCGGCGACTGGCGGGTGATCCTGCATTCGCCCTGGGGAAAGCGGGTCAATGCGCCCTGGGCGCTGGCGATTGCCGCCCGAATCCAGCAACGCCTGGGCATTGATGCTTCTGTTGCGGCCAGCGATGACGGCATCGTGGCCCGCTTTCCCGCCAGTGAGGGAGTATTACCCGGCGCTGACCTGTTTATGTTCGACGCTGACCAGTTGACCCGGGAGGTCACTGAGAGTGTCGGTCAGTCGGCGCTGTTTGCCGCCCGCTTCCGTGAATGTGCCTCACGCGCTCTGCTGCTGCCGAGGCGAAATCCGGGCAAACGTTCGCCGCTCTGGCAGCAGCGGCTGCGCGCCGGTCAGTTGCTGGAAGTTGCACGACAGTATGACGATTTCCCAATCCTTATCGAAACCGCACGCGAATGTCTGCAGGATGTCTACGATCTGCCTGCCCTGCACCAGCTGATGGAACAGATGGCACAGGGAAAGGTAAAGCTGGTCGAGGTGACGACCGAACAGCCCTCCCCTTTTGCCGCGCCGCTGCTGTTTGGCTATGTTGCAGAGTTTATTTACGCCAGCGACGCCCCTCAGGCAGAACGGCGCGCCTCACTGCTGGCGCTCGACAGTAACCTGCTGGGTGAGCTGCTCGGCCAGACCAGCAAGCGTGATTTGCTGGCACCTGACGTCGTTGAGCAGGTTGAACAGGAACTGCAGCGCATTGATTCCCGCTATCAGGCACAACACGCCGAAGGCATTATCGATCTGCTGCGCGATCTTGGCCCGCTCCCGGTTGCCGGTATTGCGGCACGTTTCAGTGGCAACGCCCAGCAGATCGCGGAAGCCATAACGCAGTTCGCTGCCGCGCAGCGAATGATTACGGTCACCCTTGCCGGTGAAGAGCGCTGGGCGATCATTGAAGATGCAGCCCGCCTGCGCGATGCACTGGCCGTTGTACTGCCTGACGATCTACCCGAAACATTTCTGGAGCCGCAGGCCGATCCGCTACGCGATCTCATTAACCGCTACGCCCGAACCCATACCCTGTTCACTGCCCGACAGCTGGCCACGTATTTTGGTCTGGGTATCGCCATTGTGAATGAGGTGCTGCTTTCCCTGCATCAGCAGGGCAACCTGCTCAATATGGGTTCGCCAGAGGGCGCATCGGAAACGGAGTGGGTTTCCATTGAGATCTTCAAACGGTTACGCTTACGTTCACTGCAATCAGCACGTGAAGCAACCCGGCCTGTTCCACCTGCCGCCTGGATCAACCTGCTGCTGGAGCGTCACGGTGTGCTTAACACGCAGCGTGAAGAGCATCACGGGGTTAACGGGCTGTTACGTGTGATTGAGCAACTTGCGGGCGTGCCGCTACCGGCCTCGCTCTGGGAGTCACAAATCCTGCGCGCCAGGATAGCCGACTATCAGCCCGAGATGCTCGATGAACTGTTAGCCAGTGGCGAGGTTATCTGGTGCGGACACAAAGCGCTGGGTCAGAATGATGGGTTGATCTCGCTGCACCTCACGGAATATGCCGCTGAAACACTGCCGATGATTGACACTACGCAGCCTCTGACGCCGATTCAGCAGGCGACTCTCGACGCATTGAGCCGGGGTGGCTCGTGGTTTGTTCATGAGATCATGGCACAGATGGACGAGGCAGAGACGCAAACCACCGACATTTATGCTGCCCTGTGGCAACTGGTGTGGCAGGGCTATGTCACTGCCGATAGCTGGATTGCGGTGCGTGGGCTGCTGACCACGCCAGGCGCGACCCGTTCACGTCCCGCGCGTTCCCTGCGCACCCGTTTTGGTCAGCGCTTCACCCCGGGCGCACTTTCTGCACGCCGACCGGCGGTCAACACGCTGGCTGGTCGCTGGTCGCGGGTTAACCGACAGGAGGTTGCTCCTGCCCGGCTGGCCCTGTCGCTGGTGGAAAATCTTCTCGACCGTTATGGGGTGATCAGCCGGGGTAGCGCGATATCGGAGCAGATCCCGGGAGGATTCCCGGCGTTACAGCCGGTATTACGCAGCATGGAAGATGCCGGACGATTGCTGCGTGGCCGGTTTGTCGCTGGTGCGGGCGGCGCGCAATTTGCCGACCATAACACCATTGAGCGGCTGCGGGAGCTGGCAGAAAAGCCGCTGACCGCGACAGAGGCGGTGGCGCTGGCCGCACCGGACCCGGCGAATCCGTTTGGCGCGTTACTGAGCTGGCCGCTCCACGCCAGCGGCATCCGCCCGACCCGCCGTCAGGGGGGACGCGTGGTGATTGCAGGCGGCGCGCTGGTGCTTTATCTGACGCCGGGAGGCAAAGAGTTGCTGACATTCATCGACGATCCCGCGCTGCATCAGATCGCGGTGGCGGCGCTGGGCCTGGCACTGAAGCGTGAAAAGCCCGCGAGTTTCACGCTGGAGAAGGTAGATGGTGAACCGGTTTCGCAGTCACCGCTGCTTAACGCGTTGCGACATGCCGGATTTTCACGGGTACCACAGGGGTTTAGCTGGTATAGCTGATTTGTTTTCGCGCCCGTTTTTTTCGCGGACAAAGTCGATAAATGCCTGAAGCGGAGCGGGGATCAGGCGGCGATCGTTGTAGTAGAGCCACGGACCGGAGAAAGTCAGCCACCAGGGTTGCAGCAGCGGTTCCAGCCTGCCGCTGTCAAGGGCTGGCCTGAGCCACTCGTCAAACAGATATATCACGCCGCTTCCGGCGATGGCCGCCTCCACCGCCAGATCCATTGCGCCACCGACCGAAACCACCAGCGGCCCGCTGGTTTCAACGCTGATCTCTTCGCCCTCGTGGCTGAAGGTCCAGTCAGCCATGATGCCGCTGGCATAACGGCCACGCAGACAGCGATGATGGATCAGGTCGCGCGGATGTTCCGGTCGGCCATGTTCTGCCAGATAAGCCGGAGAAGCCGCCAGCGCGAACTGTTGCTGTCTGGGGCCAATGGGCATCGCCACAATATCCTGCTCCAGCCGCTCATCATAACGAATCCCGGCGTCACAACCGTCTCGAAAGACATCCTGCACGCTGCTCTCCGCCACAATTTCCAGCCGGATGTCGGGATAACGCTGCAAAAATTCCGGCACCAGCGCGGGCAGCACCAGCCGGGTTGCACTGACCGGCACATTCAGCCGCAGCGTGCCACCAGGGGTGTTACGGTAGCGATTAACCGCATCCAGCGCGGCGTTAACTTCATTGATCGCGGGCAGCAGACGTTCCATCAGCGCCCTGCCCGCTTCGGTTAATACCACGGTGCGGGTGGTACGGTGAAACAGACGAATGCCCAGCTGTTGTTCCGCCCGTCGTACCGCATCGCTCAGGCGTGACGCATTGCTGCCGGTGACGCGTGCCGCTTCCCGAAATCCTCCCGCTTTTGCCACCGCCACGACGGCATCCAGCAGCGCCATATCGATCGCCATTGTGCATCACCCCGTACAGTCTGTCCTGATTTCACCGGATAGTTGCACAGCTGAATCACCGTTACAATTGATCTACATTCACGCAGGAGGTTTTCATGTCAAACACCACCATGACTTTTACGTTAGGCGATCGTGAAGTTAACCGTATTGGCTACGGCGCAATGCAACTGGCCGGGCCGGGCGTGTTCGGCCCGGTAAAAGATGAAGCCCGGGCAATCCAGGTTTTGCGCGACGCTGTCGCGGCAGGCGTTAATCATATCGACACCAGCGATTTTTACGGTCCGCACGAAACCAACCAGCTGATTAAAAAGGCGCTACATCCCTACCCGCAGGATCTCTGCATCGTCACCAAAGTGGGTGCCCGCCGCGACGCCAAAGGCGGCTGGCTGGCGGCGATGGAGCCAGAGGCGCTGACGCAGGCAGTTGAAGATAACCTGCGCAACCTGGGGCTGGATGTGATTGAAGTGGTGAACCTGCGCAGTATGTTGCATCCGGCCAGGCCCAAAGAAGGCTCTCTGAAGCCACAACTGGAGGCGCTGATGGCGTTACAGGCACGCGGACTGATTCGCAATATTGGCCTGAGTAACGTTACCGCCACGCAGATCGCAGAAGCTCAGGCGATGACGCCGATTGTCTGCGTGCAGAATATGTATAACCTGGCGCATCGACAGGATGATGAGCTGGTGGATCAGCTGGCGCAGCAGGGAATTGCGTATGTGCCGTTCTTCCCGCTGGGCGGCTTTTCTCCGTTGCAGTCGGATCAGCTTAATGAAGTGGCTGCATCCCTGAATGCCACGCCGATGCAGTTCGCACTTGCGTGGCTGCTGCGGCGATCGCCAAATATTCTGCTGATTCCAGGCACCTCTTCCCCGGAACATCTTAAAGAGAATCTTGCCAGCGGCAGCCTGGAACTGTCGGATGATGTGATGGAAAAGCTGAACGCTATTTAACATCAGGCCCGCACGATGCGGGCCTGATGCTGTACTGATTCAGAAACTGCTGAGGCAGGCCGCAAGTTGCGGCTTGTCGCTACAACTGATGTGATGATCGATTCGGTTAATCATATAAGGATAAAACGGGTTAGAGGTGGCGCGCATAATTGAGTCCAGCCCGACAATCAGTACTGCACTCTCGCCGCGCAGTGACAACGTCCCAAAACTGATACCAAACTCATTCTTCTGCGCGGGCGCACTGCCATATAACCCATCCTCGGCCGGGAACGGAATCGCAACGTGCGACAGCGAGTAGAGACCCGCAGGATAGGCAATTGCCAGCGGCTGAATCCGTTCCTGCATCTCTCCCGCGGGAACGCTTTTTGTCACCATCTCCAGTGAGGTGGCGGAGGCATTAGTGATCACCGTGGATGAGTAATTCCGACGCGCTGCAGGCAACAGCTGATTAACCGCGGTATATGAGGAGTGGCGGAATAACGGACTGACGCTGACCGCCTGATTGATATCGAACAGCACCAGTTCGCTGCCGTTCACTGGCAGATAATTATAGAGCGAGCGGATGACCGAAGGCGTACTGACGGTGGAGTCCATCACCGACTGAAAGGTTAGCACGGGCGGGAAACCGGAGAGCTGCTGATTACGCGCATATTGCAGGATCTCTTTCTGCAGCGCCTGCGTCAGCAAATAGGTCTGCCGGGCAGCGTGAACCGGAAAAGAGTTGTATTTAAACGGATTAAACTCCGGCACGATATTCAGCCAGGCCGTTTTCGAAAAGGCAGGGAAAACAGAGGGCAACCCGGCAACACCTGCGAACCGGGCAAAACGAGTCACACCGATCATCGGCGATAACAGAATCAATTGCTGCGGACGACGCAGCGTGTGATCGCCCAGGCTGTCGAGCGCATATTTTACCGCCAGCGCCCCGCCGTTCGAGAAACCCACCAGATGCAGCGGCGTCTGCGTGCCCGCCAGCCGGGTCGCTTCCCGCACCGCCAGGCGTGTGGCGGCCATCCAGTCCTGCCAGTCAACATCGGTCAGACCCGCAGGCACCGTACCGTGACCCGGTAACCGTATCGCCACCGCCACATAACCCTGCTGACGGTAAGCCTCTGCCACATGCCGCAGACTGTAAGGACTGTCGGTCAGTCCATGTAACAGCACTACCGCACCGCGCGGCCTGCCCGTCGGTTGCAGAATATAGGAACGGTTCCAGTCCTGCGCGAAATGCCCCGGATAGATCATGCTGCCAGCATAGTATCGGTTGAGTGGCGTTTTTTCTTCCGCATCCAGTCGGTCACTGACCTGTTGCTTCATCTCGTCGAACAGATGATTTTCGGCCTTGAGGTAGTCAGCATAGGTCGCATTATCAAGCTGTTCCACTGTCAGTTCATGCGGGACCCAGGTGTGCCAGCGATGTAACTCCGGCCCGCGCTCCGCTTCATAGATTCGAATAATCAGTAGCAGCAGTAACAATACTCCAGACACAATCGCAAGACGCCAGAGCCTGCGGGTGACGGTTTTCCACCTACGGGTCATAAATCCTTTCCTGAAAAATTAAAATGCATAGCGAAACCACGCGAACAGCACGTTGCCATTATTGTACGTGCCCGGAATATAGGTGAACTGTACATTCAGCGCCTTATAACCGGCAGAGAACAGCGGCAGAATAATCGGTAGCGGAATATAGTTACCAAAATCTTCGCGTGCGGTGATACCGGCGGTTAATCCCGCGCCAAGACGAAAGTCCTGATTCGAACCTGGATACCAGCCCTTCTCCCAGCCATAACCGACAATCGGCTGCCACTCATTGTGTGAGTCTTTGAAAGCCATTGCATAAAGCGCGCTCCAGTTGCCGCTGTCGCTGTAGCGGGAAATGCCCAGACCGCCTCCCCAGGGATTCTCGTTATAGTTATCGGTTTTTTCTTTGTCGTACATAAAGCGGGCGTGCCAGCTGATAAATGGCAGGTAGAGATCGGTATGCTGAGGCGCGTTCCAGGTCTGCGCAACATCGTCAGTGAATCCATTCCACCAGGAGGAGATTGGTGTGTTTTCAGCATGCAATGGCGCAGCAGTCAGCAATGCGGCAAAAACTGCCGTGGTGGTTGAAATTTTCATAGTGCGTACCGGTCAGCGTGCGGAGCAGATGAAAAATGAGTATAGCGCAGAGCCTGAGGCAATCTTTGTCAGCGGTCATGCTTCGCTTAACCGGTAGTTTCTGAAGACAATAACGACAGCTTATTCAGTCAGGGTCTGGCGATTTCAGCCTGAAATCGCCAGACCTGTTTGAAAATTAATCGAGGAAAAGAGGAAAAATGGCTGATTACAGTGAATGTTGTCTGCTGGGATTTAGTGAGGATAAGGACCGGGAAAATGCGGTGCAACGGTATGTAAGTAAGAAGATAACAAGATAAGGCGATAAGGAGGTAAAACCGGATTCAGCCGGTGGGCTGAATCCGGTGGGAGACTCACGAGGCTTGAGCCTCTTTTGGCTTTTCACCAAACTTCTCTTTCATGTGTGACTCAATCTCTTCCAGGCTTTTGCCCCGCGTCTCTGGCACCATCGCCATCACGAAGAACAGTGACCCGACGTTAATCGCGGCAAAGATGAAGAAGGTGGTGCTACCAGCATATTCCATTATCGGTGGAAAACCGAAGGCGACTATCGCGTTAAAGATCCACTGTAGTGAGACAGCGCCGCCGGTTAATACGCCACGCAGCTGCATCGGGAACAGCTCCGACATCATCAGCCAGTAGACCGGCGAGATGCACATCTGCATGCAGAACAGGAACAGCAGAATACAGGCCAGGGCGAGGTAGCTCTGCATCAGGCTGGGAGCGATAAAGGTCATCACGCTGCCCAGCATAATCTGCGAAGCGACCACCAGACACAGGCCGGTAATCAGCATCGTCCGGCGCGGGAAGCGACTGACCGCCCAGATACCTACAATCGCCGCCACCACTGAGACCACGCCGTTACCGATGGTCGCGGCAATCGAGGCGCTGGTGCCAAGTCCGGTCTGTTTAAGGATGATCGGGGTGTAATACATAAAACCATTTACCCCGGTGAACTGGGCGACAAAGCCCAGACCGACGCCGATAACCATCAGGCGAATCACCCACTTTTCACGGATCAGGGTTTTCGCATCCGGCCCACGTTCCGCCGCCCTCGCCTGCTTCTTCATCTGCGCCATCTCATGGCGCACTTCACGCGGCGTTTCACGCAGATATTTCAGGATCTTTTTAGCCTCTTTCAGACGCCCTTCCGCGACCAGCCAGTGTGGTGAGGCGGGAACGAAGAACGTGCCGATAAACAGCAAAAGACCCGGCACCATGGCAATTGCCAGCATGTAGCGCCACAGGTGCTCATCATGCAGCAGATAGCTCAGCAGCGTACTGGCAACATAAGCAATGAGCTGTCCGGTAACGATCA
Organism: Pantoea sp. XAF26B01_ASV70; assembly: GCF_054512635.1. NCBI lineage: Bacteria > Pseudomonadati > Pseudomonadota > Gammaproteobacteria > Enterobacterales > Erwiniaceae > Pantoea > Pantoea sp. XAF26B01_ASV70. The sequence continues at coordinate 11,810 of NZ_JBTNCJ010000002.1, read as the reverse complement.
TCAGCTCATTGCGGCTGACCAGCGGCGCACGCAGGCGCGGTCCGGCAATTTCGGCGATAAACACCGGCACGGTAGAGGAACCGCCACCGACAGCAATCCCCAGCAGGAAGCGCATTGCCACCATGACATTGACAGAAGGCGCCAGCGCTGTTCCCAGTGAACCCAGCACAAAAATAACCGCCAGGCTGCGTAGTGTAATACGCCGGCCAAACCGGTCAGAGAAGAAACCACTCAGGAAAGAGCCTATCGCGGCACCGAACACCAGCGAAGAGGCTACCAGCCCTTCAGTGAATGAATTCAGTCCAAGTCCACCCTGATCGGGTGATGAGGTCATGTAGGGTAACGCACCCGAGATTATCCCGGTGTCATAACCAAAAGCCAGCGCGCCCATAGTGGCAACCAGTACCACTAAAAAAATGCGCTGGCGTACCGTATCCGCAGGCGCGTGATCGCCCGCTTCACCAGAGTCTGGTGTATTCGTACTCATAATATCCCTGCCATTAATTAGTTAAACATCCGTTTGATTAAATTTCATACGGAATAGAAATGGAACATATTTACCGAGTGGGTAAAGAAGTGTAGACGGTATTTAAAAGTTAGCTTTAGCAATGCGATTTTATAACAGGGATAGTTAACCGGATAAATAAACCAGCGCAATAATGACGTCGTGAAAGTTATTTTAACATTAGGTTAACACTTTCAGTTCCTGCTGGATCCAGCTCAGGAAATGCGCGACGCGGGGAAACTGGGCAAATCCACGCGGGAAGACCAGATGATGGGCGCTGACGGGCAGACTCTCCTGTTCGGACAAGACTCTGACCAGTTTTCCACTGCGCAGATAATCCTCCGCCAGCAATTCACTTTCAAATATAAGACCGTGGCCTAACATCGCCGCCTCAAGACTCATATAAGAGCGATCAAAGCGAAATAACCACTCTTTATCTGGCTGAGGTAATTGCTGAGAAGCAAACCACTGCGGCCACTGAATAAGCGGCGACTCCGATAATATCAGCGCATGATGAATTAAATCAGCGGCCTGATTAACAGGATGTTTTTTCAGATACTCAGGCGAGGCCAGCACCGACATTCTTTCGTGGCGGATCGTTTTAATCTCGAATGAGTTCCAGTCCGGGAATCCATGGCGTATCGCAATATCAATATTGTCGCGGCTGAAAGATAAATTCTCGTAAGAGCAGGAGAGCGTGAGCTGGAACTCGGGATAGCTGTCGCGAAATTTATGGATGCGCGGCAACAGCCACAGCAGACCGAAACTGGGCGCGCAGTGGATCCTGAGGTTGCTGCGGGCTTTCTCGTTACTGATGCGTGCAGTCGCCTGCGTCAGACTCAGCAGTATCGGACCAATCTCCCTGAGGTAATGCTCACCCGACAGCGTCAGCACTACGCCCTTTGCCGAACGATTAAACAGAATACAGCCCAGTTCACGCTCCAGTTTTGCCAGCTGATGACTGGCCGCCGAAGGCGTAATACTTAATTCCTCGGCCGCACGCGCGACATTACCAAAATGGGCCACCTGCTCAAAAACCCGCAGTGATTTAATCGAAGGTAAGTGATCAGACTGCTTTTCCATCCGCCTCTCCACACTGGAATTTTGTGATGTGTGCCCATTTTTAAATCGCAGAATTGTTAACTGCATCAAACCAACAAATTCATTCAGCATCAAATGAATTTTTTTGCATTGCCAATATTAGCCGCTTTATCAATTCTGATCGTGACCCTGCCGGTAGCGATACCGAACCACTAATAATTATTTTTCTGGAGTAGACAATGTTACTCGAAAATAAAGTTGCGATTATTACAGGTGCCGCCTCTCAGCGCGGCATTGGCCGGGCCACAGCCGCCTGTTTTGCTCAGCATGGCGCGCGCGTAATAGTGCTCGATTTAGATCTGCAGGCCGCCCAGGCCAGCGCACTGTCTTGTGGTGACGGGCATCTCGGCCTGGCCACCGATGTAACCGATCCCCTCTCTGTTCGTCGTGCCATCGACCAGGTTCTTGAGCACTTCGGCCGTATTGATGTGCTGGTCAACAATGCAGGTATTACTCAGCCGGTTAAAACACTGGAAATCGGCATCGAGGATTACAACCGTATTCTTGATGTCAATCTGCGCGGCACGCTGCTGATGTCTCAGGCGGTGATCCCCACCATGCAGCAGCAGAAAGGCGGCAGCATCATCTGCCTGTCCTCGGTCTCAGCACAGCGCGGCGGCGGGATTTTCGGCGGCCCGCACTACAGTGCCGCTAAAGCGGGCGTTCTGGGCCTGACTAAAGCGATGGCGCGCGAATTTGGCCCTGACCAGATACGCATTAATGCCCTGACGCCCGGTCTGATCCAGACGGACATCACTGGTGGCCTGTTACAGGATGAACGCCGCCACGCCATTCTCGACGGAATTCCGCTCGGCCGCCTTGGGTCCGCCAGTGACGTCGCCAACGCTGCGCTGTTTCTCGCCAGCGATCTCTCCGGTTATCTCACCGGCATCACGCTGGATGTGAACGGCGGCATGCTGATCCATTAAATAGCGCCCTTCCCTGCCCGCACGCCTGGCGGGGTAACCTCGGGAGTGAACACCATGACCACGCTTAATCTGAGCGCAGCCTCTGCTGCGCGCGATATCACCTATCGCAAAATTGCCTGGCGCCTGATGCCCTGGCTGATGCTCTGTTATCTCTGCGCCTATCTTGATCGCGTCAATGTGGGCTTCGCTAAATTACAGATGATGGATGATTTGTCTCTCAGCGAAACCGTGTATGGACTGGGTGCCGGGATCTTTTTTATCGGCTACTTCTTCTTTGAGGTGCCGAGTAACCTGATCCTGCACCGTGTCGGCGCACGCCGCTGGATTGCCCGCATTATGATCACATGGGGAATCATCTCAGCCCTGTTCGCCTTTGTAGAAACCGCATGGCAGTTCTACCTGCTGCGCTTTCTGCTCGGCGTCGCCGAGGCCGGTCTTGCGCCAGGTTTACTGCTCTACCTGACCTACTGGTTTCCATCACACCGTCGCGCACGTATGACCGTGCTCTGGTTTGTCGCCATTCCACTCTCAGGGATGATTGGCGGCCCGCTCTCAGGCTGGATTATGGCGACCTTTGCAGGCTTTCACGGATGGGCAGGCTGGCAGTGGATGTTTATGCTGGAAGCTATCCCCACCCTTGTTATGGGATTAGTGGTACTGCTGGTTCTGAAGGATCGTGTTGAACAGGCAGATTGGCTGGACGAAGATGAGAAACGCCGGGTGCGTGCCGATCTGGATGAGGATAATCAGCAGAAAGCCTGTCATGGCACGGTAAAAGCCTTTGTCGCCGACCGTCGTCTGTGGCTGCTGGCGCTGATCTACTTCTGTGTGGTGATGGGTCAGTACGCCCTGACGTTCTGGTTACCGACGCTGGTGAGAAACTCAGGCGTCAGTGAACCGCTGCATATTGGGCTGCTGACCAGTCTGCCTTACCTCTGCGCCATTATCTTTATGCTGCTGGCCGGGCGCAGTGGCGATCGCTATCGTGAACGCCGCTGGCATCTGATTGTTCCAATGCTGATCGGACTCACCGGACTGACGCTGGCAACTCTGCTGAGCCATAGCGTTTCCCTGTCACTGCTCTCCCTTTGTATTGCCGCTGCGGGCATTCTTTCCGCCTCATCGCTGTTCTGGATGTTGCCGACCAATCTGTTAGGTGGCGTCTCTGCCGCCGCAGGCATCGCCGCCGTGAACTGCATTGCTAATCTGGCCGGTTTTTTCTCACCGTGGCTGATAGGCACCATCACCACCGCAACCGGTACGCCCGCTTCCGGAATGTACTTTATTGCTGCCGTCCTGCTGGGTGGCGCGCTATGCGTGCTGCGCATCCGGGCAGCGGACGTTAATCGTTAATCAGGAGGTAATATGACTGACTCTCGTCACGCTTCACACGTGCTCTCATTGCAGCAACGAGCCACCAATATTCGCCGCCATGCCTTATTAATGGGGCAGATTCAGGGTCAGGGATATATCGGTCAGGCGCTGGGTGCCGCCGATTTGCTTGCTGTCAGCTATTTCCACGCCATGAATTACCGGCCGGATCAACCTGAGTGGGAAGAGCGCGATCGCTTCTATCTGTCGATTGGCCATTACGCTATCGCCCTTTACGCCGCCTTGCTGGAAGCAGGCGTGATACCTGAAGAAGAAAGGGAAACTTATGGGACTGATGAGAGCCGCTTGCCGATGTCCGGCATGGCTGCCTATACCCCAGGCATGGAAATTACCGGCGGTTCACTGGGTCATGGATTAGGTATTGCCGTGGGTGCCTGTCTGGGGCTGAAACAGAAAGGCTCGCAGGCACGAGTCTATAACCTGCTTTCAGATGGTGAACTGAATGAAGGCTCTACCTGGGAAGCGGCAATGTCCGCCTCACACTGGCAACTTGATAACCTGATCGCCCTTATCGACGTCAACAATCAGCAGGCTGACGGCCATAGCAGTGAGATTCTCGCTTTTGAACCCATTGTGGATCGCTGGCAGGCTTTTGGCTGGTACACCCAGCGGGTTGATGGCAACGATATCTCTGCTTTGCAGGCCGCCTTTGATGCGGCTCGCAGCTGGCCCGAACCCCAGCCGCGCGTCATCATTTGCGATACCCGAATGGGCAAAGGGGTGCCGTTTCTGGAAAGTCGTGAGAAAACCCACTTTATTCGGGTCGATGCCGATGAGTGGGACAAAGCCCTGACAGCACTTGAGCAAGGAGTCTGAGATGAGTTCACAACCGCAAAAAAAACGTCTGACCACATCCGCCATGATCGCCTCGATCGCCGCTGAAGGCCAGCCCACGGTTTCAGCTCCTTTTGGACATGCCCTGGTCTCTCTGGCAGAGCAGCGCTCAGATGTGGTCGGTCTGACGGCTGATTTAAGTAAATACACCGATCTGCACCTGTTCGCAGAGGCTTTTCCGAAACGCTTTTATCAGATGGGCATGGCGGAACAGTTACTGATGAGCGCCGCAGCAGGTATGGCGCGTGAAGGCTTTATGCCTTTTGTCACCACTTATGCCGTCTTTGCTTCCCGCCGCGCTTATGATTTTATCTGCATGGCCATCGCCGAAGAGAATCTGAACGTTAAAATCGCCTGCGCACTGCCGGGCCTGACCACCGGTTATGGACCGAGTCATCAGGCGACTGATGACCTGGCAATCTTCCGTGGCATGCCGAACCTGACTATCATCGATCCCTGCGATGCACTGGAGATTAGCCAGGTGATACCGGCTATCGCTGAACATCAGGGTCCGGTCTATTTGCGCCTGCTGCGCGGTAAGGTTCCGCTGGTGCTGGATAAATATGACTATCGCTATCAGCACGGTAAGGCTCAGCGCCTGCGCGGCGGTAAGCATGCCGTTATTATCAGCAGCGGATTGATGACCATGCGGGCGCTTGAGGCCGCTGAAGCGCTGGAGAAGCAGGGGATTGAGGTCGGTGTGGTTCACTCACCCATGATTAAGCCTCTGGATGAAGAGACCATCCTGCGTGAGGCGGGAGTAGCACTGCATCATAACCAGCTGGTTATCACCGCTGAAAATCATTCGATAACCGGTGGCTTAGGCGAAGCTATTGCCGGCCTGTTAATGCGAAACCATGTGACACCGCGCTTTAAACAGATTGCGCTGCCGGATGCTTTCCTTGCAGCAGGCGCACTACCGACGCTGCATGACCGTTATGGCATCTCAACGGATGCCATGGTTAAGCAAATCACCGCCTGGCTTGAAGCCTGATTCATATCAAAACCGGGCCTGGCCCGGTTTTCTTCTGCATAGGTTCGCTGCTGCCGTGGAAGATCATCATTGCATTACGTCACTTCACATCGGTCTGATTACTGATTGCAGTGGTCAGCACTCTCTGCGCATCAGCAACTACGCTGTATGCTGATAACAGCCACTTATAACCCGGTTCAATGCCATACAGACGTTATTTCTCGCAATTCACTGTAAACAGCAGTGCAGTGAGCCATCGCCTTTTATCAGGTAGGCCGATAGGGGCTCTTCGTCCGTAAGCTGCCGATTTCATCTGCTTTACCCAATACAGTGAATCTGATGCCATGCAACTACCTTTCCGTCATGAGCAGACTGTGACAATCTTTTCGCGCTGATCAGGTTTTAATGGAGTTCCCTGCCAAAGCTGCATCTTGTATCGCACCTCTTCAAAAAAAATTTTATCGCGCAGAAAAAGTTATCCACTTTTTCTGTGGATAAGTGAGGGATAGTTTCTGAGTATCTTTTTTCACTCTCTGTTCAGGACTTTACTGCTCTCAAGATACGCCTCTTTTCTGATCTTATCCGTTCGCCCTCAGGCCTGAAACGTGGGAGCGTTTAACTGCAGGCATGGCGATTTCAGGCTGAAATTCTTGCATCTTTTATATTAAAAACAAACAGTTAATCACGAAATATCGCTGGCTAGCTAATGTTTGGAGAAAGGCCAGGCAGAGGGTTTAGCGGAGTGTGTGAAGCCGGTACGCTGTTACTGAGGTTCAGTGGGGGTTGATTGGTCACTAATGAACCAGCCCCGGAAAATCATTACTTGCAATATTCTGACCGTCGGATGCGCGCTAACGGCGATGAGATTCATCAACGATAGCATCAGACGAAAAACGTTATCTCTGTTTATAGTGACCTGTGCGGTTTGGAAGGGGCCTAGGTATCTGGCGAAAGAGTTCAGCGAAGTGGCGATTTCATGCAGTTTTTCAGCAAGAGATAATAAATAAATTTATTATATTTCAATATCTTAAGCAGGAATTCACACTTAAAAATCTGGCGATTTCAGCCTGAAATTTGGGTGTCCGCCATCTCTTTTAACGACGACTCGCTACAAAAATCGAAAAAAAAGCCAGCGTTTATCGCTGGCTGATTTGAGTGCATATACGTTAACGGTTGAGATATTTTTTCAGGGTCTCCGCAACAACTTTATCCAGCTCTTCCTGCAACTCTTTCGACTGCCGGTTAAATTCATAACTGAACATCCGTCCGCGTACCTTTTTTCGGGCGAACCGATCTTTATCAGCAAAAGACCAGAGCGCAGTCGCCTGGGTTTTATCTTTCTCCGGTTCTTTGATCAGAGTCTGGCTGCCCTGTCGAATCAGACGCAGAATATGATTTTTAAGCTCGTCCTCGGCCAGACCTTCACGGGCACAGACCACATCAATTTCCCTGGAAATGGATTTGATCAGAGCTTCAACGCTTTGCCCCGACTCACTCAACTTGTCCGCTGCCTGTAACAACGCTTTATAGTCGGGATAGGTCAGCTCAGCGTGATTAGGAAAAAGTGAAATCAAATCTGATGGAACGCTGGCGGCCTGCAGGGCACGCGTCACTTTCGCCTGGGACAAACCCTGATTTTCAGCAATCTCCTTCTGCGACAAACCGCCATCTTTAAGTGTTAACAGACGCATACCCACTTCGCGCAGATTGTGTTCCCGTGCCGTCTGAATATCCTGCGCCAGTCGGCGGGCTTCATCAGCGGTGATGGCCGCGTCAGTGATCAGCACGTCCAGGCCGGTTTTGCAGTAGAGTGCGGCTGCACGACGACGTGAGCCATCCAGGATTTCGATGCGGTCATCGCGCATCACGCCAATAGCGGGAAAGAACTGCTGCAGCTTAATGGTCCGGATAATGTCGCGCAGCGAATCAGGTGTCAGGCCTGCCTGATCGCGACCGTTGGTTTCCATTGTGACGAACGTTTTGCTTTCAACGTCGCTGGCGGCAATGCGTTCAAAGCGAAACAGGGCGCGCTTGCCCGTTGCCAGAACGAATGTCTGGTTGTGCTGGCTGTCTGGCGTGTCATTTTCCAGTGGAGTCTGGCTGAAGGTTCTGCCAATCGTAATTCTTTTTGCGCTCATACAAACCTCAGTTCAGGCGAATAAATTCGATACGGTCGAAGACGGCTTTAGCAAAGTCTTCTGCGGCGGATCGTGCATTCTTCAACGCTTCGCTGCTGCCGACGTAGGTCGAAGGATTGGCGGAGATAACCGTATCAAAGGATTCGCCACAACGTTCGAAACCATCAAGGCGGGGAAGGGCAGCATCAAGCATGTCGCCACCAAAAATCTCTTTTGCCAGGCTATGACAGAGTTTGTGGTCTGCTTTATTGGAGAGCTTCGACATGAAGCCAATATTACCCTGCAGCCGACAGGTCGCGCCGGAGTCTTCGATAATCGCAATCAGTTCCGGAAGACGAGTCAGGTATTTCAGTGTCGAGTGAAAGTCTACCTGAGCCGGTGGCACCGGAGTCATCAGAAGATCTGACGCTGCAATCGCATTCTTCAGGAAGGCATCAAGATGCGGGCCGCTGTCGATAAAGATAAAGTCATAATCTTTTTTCAGTTTGGCAATAACGTTGTCATACAACACGGCGTGAACGTTCTGTTGCGGAAGATGCTCAGCACAAAGCTGATCCCAGCTTGAGGCGATAAAGGCGTCATCAATCGATGCTGGCAGCACATCCACACCCGGAATGATCGACGGAACGATAAACTCGTTGACCAGCTCATCTCGTGAGACATTCTGCAGCATTGCCTGCGCCGCAGTCGCTTCCACCAGCCCGACGGAGCGCTCGTGGTTCAGAAACATGGTTGCTGAGGACTGCGGATCAAGGTCGATAACCAGGATGCGCAAATCTTCAAAAAGCAGATGGGGATGTGCGCGCAACGCATGTGCCAGCGAGACGGTTGAAACCGTTTTGGAGACACCGCCCTTCAGATTACCGACAAACAGGGTGTAAGCGTCACTATGGCGATCGCGATACTTCGGCACGCCACGATGATGATAGATATCGATAATATTCTGAATCGACATAGCATATTTAACGGAAGAACCGGCCGCACGTTTATCAAATTGATAACCGCTTTCTTCCATCTCATTGACTGCGTAATCCACACTGGCTCGGGTCAGTTTGGGCAACTTTGCCAGCGCCGCTTTGGCATAGACCTGATAGTAGGTATTTTCATGCAGTTCCTGCTTTTGCGCCTGAATTTGCTCGGTGAGGCTTAGCAGCATGCGTTCTGAACGCTGCGCAACCTTCATCACCTGCTTGTCATCATTAGCCATAGTTGCTCCAAACATGTAGGATTTATGACTTTATACAGAAATCCTGCACGTGAGGCAATAAATTATCTTCTCAACATAATCTCCGTTTTTATGTAACCACACGGGTTTTGGTGAGCTTCATCACATTATTTCGTCTGGCCGAATATATTTTGCAGGTTAATTGCGGTCAGCATTCACTGTAATCAGCAGAACATTCACTGTAGTGAGCAAACAGGTTTAAAAAATCATCAGACAAACCGGGTACATTGAGCGGGAAAGGGGGAGAACACAGAAGACGAACCTTGAGATCAAACGTTCACTGTAGTCAGTAAAGCTTGTGTCTCTTTCGGTGACGTTATGGAGCAGGCGAAAGCGCGATGGATACATTGATAAATGGATTTCAGGCAGTGACTGCAGGTTGCTGTGCTGATCTTTGCCACTGCATCACTGCAACATTCACTATAGTCAGTAGCGTTTTACGTGTTCAGCTCTGTGAAGAGCAACGTTCACTGTAATCAGTAAACTTGCCGATCAGGAGCCAGAAGAGGGAGCAGGGCAGAGTAAACGTTCACTGTAGTCAGTAAGGATGGGTTGAAAAATCCTCAGCGGATGATAAAAGCATCGGAATCTGGAGAGGGAATATACACCGGCAACGTCACAACCAACTCTGGTCTGCGATACAGAAGCGTAAAGCCCATAAACGTTCACTGTAATCAGTAAATCCAGAAAGCAGTAAACATTCACTATAGTCAGTAACATCACAAACAGAAGAGGCATTAGAAGGAGAACAACCGCGCAAACATTCACTGTAGTCAGTAGTCAGCAGTAAGTAGACAGAAGCGATTCTGTTCTGAATCAGGGCGTGCCGACGGGGTCGTAATATGAGTCAGTAGATAGCAGTAAGTAGACAGAGGCGATTCTGTTCTGCATCAGAGTGTGCCGACGTTGTTCCGAGTCATGAAGTGACCAGACCTTGCGAGCAACGGCTTCTTCTGTCGCCCTTCAGCCAGTCATGCACCAGCCCCGTATCGTTTACATCAGCAATGCCGTCAGCAGGTTCACTTTAACGTTCACTGTAATCAGTAGAATGCACGATGCCTTCAGGTACACCGCAGCAAACATTCACTGTAATCAGCAGAACGTTCACTGTAATCAGTACAAGATTAGCATCCCGCCATGGCAGTTATGACTCGCCTCAGACCGGGCATCTGGCAATAACATTCACTGTAATCAGTAGCGATTCGGAAAGCCGTTAAAGAGATTCAATGGTGAGGCGACGGTAGCGCCCATCAGCAAACATTCACTGTAATCAGTAACAGTGTCACGCTGTTCTCTCTGGTTACGTGTGTCATTCAGGTCATACGTATCATGTGAATCACGCTGAGCAGACCCCTCATGGTAAACCGCATCCAACCCTGATTTGCTGGCCAGCCAGTAATGCTCTTTGAGAACAGGGCAGAGCAAAGGCATTCACTGTAGTCAGTAAAAAGGATTCACTGTAATCAGCAGAGAGAGGCTTAGCCAACCGAAGTCAGGGCATTCACTGTAATCAGTAAACACGGTATTAGTGAGTGCTAACCAATATGAGAGTAAGTACTAACTTACTTATAAGACCTTGTTATCAGGCGCATTGAAGGGGGGTAGGGTCTGAACACACATTTGCACGGCGGCCCGGTTACTGATTACAGTGAACGTTACTGATCACAGTGAATCCCCGGAGAGTACTGATTACAGTGAATGAAGAGTGGATGGCGCAATGTCACCGGTAACGCAGAAAGTGACACTGCCACGCAGGAATACTGATTACAGTGAACATGAGGAGTTAATCATCAAACTCGATCTCATCCAGCGAATCGATGCTCTCCAGATTACTGATGCCATCAAGCTTAGGCGTACGGCTGTGGATAATAAAAAAGACTGAGCGGCCACGCTTCACTTCTGAGTAATCCAGATAACCGATCTCTTTCAGCTGCTCCATCGCGCGCCGCACGACATGGTTCTGCGTGGTGGTCTTAGAGCCGAGGTTCAGGCGCATACGCAGGCGTGCAAGCGAGATAGGCGCTGGATTGGTTGGCAGGCTTTCCAGGAAGGTGTAAAGCGCCTGCGCAGACTCTTTACGCTTCAGACGGGATATTGCACGGAGCTGAAGCAGGACCTTGTGGTCGAAGTTATAGAGTTCGAACAGCTTGGGGTCGGCCTGGATGCGCACAATATCTTTTTCGCGATCGTAATAAGCAGACTGAACAAGGTGGGTATGATAGGCCTTGCCGTTACCTTCAAAAGAGAGCGTATTGGTCGCGATGCGGCGCAGAGAGGCATCAAGACGCTTGCGCAGGGCAGCTGAAGAGTTGGCAGAGGGAATGCCACACATCTTCACAAAATCGATAAACGGTAGCGTGACGGTATCGCCTTTGGTCGGATAGCGGGAAAACGATTGAATAATACCCGCCCAGGTTTTGAAATCGTTATCCATATCCAGCCGCGCGCCGGTAATGGTAATCTTTTCGTAGCCTTCCGCTTTCACCAGCGTCAGATTCTTCAGCTCTTTCGTCGCATCCGTTGATGCCATCGCACCGGATTTACCGCGTGCAGTAGATTTCAGCGTCGGCACGAACAGCCCAAGACGCATTAAAGCGACAGGCTGAACGGTATTATTCTTGTTGGGATGAAGCTGAATAACTTCACCGCTGTTTTTTGTCACTGACAGAAAAGGTTCAAGTAACGCTTTGTTTTCGTTGTCTTTATCTGCCAT